>JAEUJW010000072.1 GCA_016793465.1 Myxococcales bacterium | reverse complement strand
CAAAGCCGCGTCCTCCGCCCCGAGCACACCCGCGTCCTCCGCCCCCACCAAAGCCGCGACGACACGCGAACCCGCCGCTCCGACCAAGGCCGCGGCGCGCGCACCCGCCGCCCCCCCCCGACGCTCTGCTCCCCGCGGGGGCGGTGGGCTACGCGGCCTTGGACGGTGCGGAGGGTTCGCGCGACGCGGCCTTGGTCGGCGCGGAGGGTTCGCGTGTCGTCGCGGCTTTGGTGGGGGCGGAGGGTTCGCGCGACGCGGCCTTGGTCGGAGCGGAGGGTTCGCGTGTCGTCGCGGCTTTGGTGGGGGCGGAGGACGCGGGTTTGCTCGGGGCGGAGGACGCGGCTTTGGTGGGGGCGGAGGGGTCGCGCGACGCGGCGGCGCGTTTGGGGGCGGAGGGCTCGCGGGGCGCGGCGGGGAGGGGGGCGGAGGGCGTGCGGGCGCGTTTGCTGGGCGCGGCGGGTTCGCGGGCGGCGGCGGCGAGGGTGCGCGCGGCGGCCTTGGTTTTTCCGACCTGTCTCATGCGACATGTCCCCTGGCATAGGCGACGGCGGCGAACATGCTCGACGGGTCGGCGACGCCGCGGCCGGCGATGTCGCGGGCGGTGCCGTGGTCGGGGGAGGTGCGGACGAACGGGAGGCCGAGGGTCATGTTGACGCCGTCGCGCATGTGCAGGAGTTTGAAGGGGGCGAGGCCCTGGTCGTGGTACATGGCGACGAGGCCGTCGAGGAGGCCGTCGGCGTGGCGGGGGAAGGCGGTGTCGGCGGGCAGCGGGCCGAGGAAGGTGACGGGGACGTCGTGCGCGCGGGCCCACTGCTCGAGGGCGGCGACGGCGGGGCGCACGACGGTGGTCTCTTCGTCGCCGAGGAGGCCCTGTTCACCGGCGTGGGGGTTGAGGCCGAGCACGCCGATCACGGGGTGAGGTCGGGCGAAATGATTTCGCAGGGCGCCGGCGAGGAGGCGGCCGGCGCGGACGATGGCGGCGACGTCGAGGCGACGGGGCACCTCGCGGAGGGCGAGGTGGATGGTGGCGAGCACGACGCGGAGCCGGGGGCCGGCCATGAGCATGGCGAACTCGTCGACGCCGGCGCGGGCGGCGAGGTACTCGGTGTGGCCGGGGAAGGCGAGGCCCTCGGCGTGGCTCCTCGCCTTGTCGATCGGGGCGGTCACGAGCGCGCGATGATGCGGGTCGGCGAGCACGAGGTCCACCCCCGTGGCGAGGGCGGACACCTGTCCCAGCGGGCTGTCCGTGGCGGATCCCGGGGCGGACACCAGCAGCGGCTCGACGGCCGCGAGGCCGCGCTCGGCCCAGCCGCCGAGCGCGCCGGCGAGTCGTTGCAAGCGCACGCGATCGGCGACCACGAGGTCGCCGCGGCGCAGCAAATCGGCAGCGCCCACGCGCAAGATCAGCTCGGGGCCGATGCCGTCAGGGTCGCCCTGGGTGACCACGAGGCTGGGAGTTGAACGCGGCGACGACATCGGGGTTGGCGCAAAGAGCCGGGCATTCTAACATGAGTTGCCCGGCTCGCCGCCGGAACCACCGCCATGCACGCCCGCTTCCCCCGACTCGCCGACGAGGACCTTCACGGTTCGCGGAGGCGTCATGTGTCCGGACATGCGGCGCCCGGTCCGTCTCTTCCGTCTCCGTCGCTTTCGTTCCTTCCGTGTCTTCTGACTCATGGGAGGTGGTCGTGAGCACGGTCGCAGGATGGTTGCTGGCGACGGCGCTGGCGTGGCAGCAGCCGGACGCGCCGGCGGAGGCCCCGTCCGCGACGGGCTCGACGGTCGCGCCCTCGACGATCGCGCCGAAGAAAGGTCCGCGGACGCCGGAGCCGGAGGTGCGCACGCCGCTGGTCACGCGCAGCTCGCCGCCGCCGAACCTGCTGGTCGAGCCGCGGCCGGCGGCGCCGGAGGTCGACCTCGGGCTGTGGGGCGACGACAGCTCGCGGCTGCCGCGGGTCGAGCCGCCGAGCGTCGTGCACGAGGGGCTGCCGGGCAAGGGGTTGGAGCCGCTGACGGGGGTCAGCGGGGCGCTGGCCGACCCGCCGTTCGAAGATCACCAGGCGCGCTCGTCGTGGGTGCCGCGGCCGGCGTCGTTCGGGAGCACCCTGAAGCCGGGCGAGCGCTTCAAGTACGACGTGTACTTCGGCGGCAACCCGACGGGCATCGCCGAGGCGGCGGTGGTCCTGCGCGAGCCGGGGCCGCTGGGCTCGCCGGACCGCATCCGCCTCGAGGGCTCGGCGCGGACCTCCGGGGTCGCGGCGCTGCTGACGACCATCGTCTACGACATGGCCGCGTACGTCGACGCCGAGACCGGCGCGCCGCTGTTGACCGGGTCGATCACCAAGCGCGAGGGCATGGCCACGACCTACAAGCGGCGCGAGATAACCTCGACGTTCCACGGGCGCGGGTTCGTGGAGATCGTCGACGACAAGGACGGCAAGCTCACGAACTCCCGCAAGCGCCTGCCGACCGAGACCTTCGACCCGCTGTCGGTGATGGCGTGGGTCCGCTCGCTGAACTTGGAGCCCGGGGCCAAGGCCAAGGCCTACGGGCTCGACGGCGGCACGCTCCTGCGCGTCGACATCACCTCGCGGGGGCCCGAGCCGCCGCCGCAGATGCCGTCGATGGGCACGGCGCTGGGGATCGCGCCGAGCCAGGTGGTCGCCTACGACGGCGCGATCACCCGCGTCGACCGTAACGGCGCGGCAATTCCGGGGAAAAAAGTGTACAAAATGCGCGTGTGGGTCAGCAGCGACGGTCGGAGGATCCCCCTCATGATCGAGAGCGACCTGTGGCTGGGCGTCGTGCGCTTGATCTTGACCCAGTACGACCCGCCGGTGGAGTCGGCCTCCAGCGCGCGTTGAGACCGCCGCGCGAGCGGGCCGCGGTCACTCCACCACACACTCGTGGCCGCGGGACTACCAGGTCTGCGTGGCTTTCTCGCGGTCCGCGGGCCTGTGTGATAGGCCGCAAACCAGCGGCTGACGTTCTGTTACACTCCTGCCGCGGTTTGCTCCGTTTGCAGCGCCTCCCATGAGCTCCCAACGCTACAAGCCTCTCTACAAGCTCGACGCGGGCGGCATGGCCGAGGTCTACGTGGCCGAGGCCGAGTCGATGGCCGGCTTCAAGAAGAAGGTCGCGATCAAGCGGATCCTGCCCGGGCTGATCAAGGACCAGCGGTTCGTCCGCATGTTCCTCGACGAGGCTCGCCTGAGCCTGCGGCTCAACCACGCCAACATCGTGTCGGTGTTCGACATCGGCGAGTCCGAGAACACCTACTTCATCGTCATGGACTTCGTCCACGGGACGAACCTGAAGACGCTGCTCGAGTACCAGGCCAAGAAGGGCGGCAGCATGCCGGCCCCGCTGGTGGTGTGGATCCTGGTCGAGATCCTGAAGGGCCTCAGCTACGCGCACGCGCTGCCGGACTCGGAGACCGGGCGCCCGCTGGGCATCGTGCACCGCGACATCTCGCCGCCGAACATCCTGATCTCGTGGCACGGCGAGGTGAAGCTGACGGACTTCGGTCTGGCCAAGGCGACCACGCAGCTCGAGTCGACCGACCCGGGCGTGGTCAAGGGCAAGTACTCGTACCTCTCGCCGGAGGCGGCGCGGGGCGAGGAGATCGACCACCGGGCGGACGTGTTCTCGACGGCGATCCTGGCCTTCGAGATGCTGACCGGGCGCCGGCTGTTCCGCGGCAAGAACGACTACCAGACCATCGCGCTGGTGCGCGCGTGCGACGTGCCGAGCCTGCGCTCGTACAACCCGGCGGTGCCGGTCGACCTCGAGAACATCCTGCTGAAGGCGCTCTCGAAGGACATCAAGGACCGCTACCAGAAGTCGGAGGACTTCGCGGACGCGCTGCTGGACTTCCTGTTCTCGAACCGGCTGAAGGTCGGCGCGCGCGACGTCATCGACTACGTCCGGCCGATCCGCGAGGAGCTCGAGGCGGAGAAGAAGGCGCAGGAGAAGAAGGCCGAGCAGGAGCGTTCGCCCGGCGGCAACAACCTGATCATCAACCTCATCAACGAGGAGATGCTGCACTTCCGCTCGCTCGGCGGCGAGGAGAAGGGCGCGGCGCCGCAGGCCGGGGCGGAGCCGGCGGAGCCGGTGGCGACGAGCGAGGCGGGCAAGGAGCACGACGCGTCGCGGCCGCTGGACTTCGACGTGTTCACGCCGGTGCCGGGCAAGGTGCCGCTGACGCCGAACAAGCTGGGGCTGTCGCCGACGCCGGTCGAGCCGCTGCCGAAGGAGTCGCTGGTCGACGAGCTGGGGCTGAAGCCGGACGAGCCGCCGGCGAAGGGCGCCAAGCCGCCGAAGCCGGCGGTGATGCGCACGATCCCTCCGGACCCGCGGACGGCGCGGCCGCCCGAGCCGACGGCCAAGAACGACGGCGGCGGGGCGTGGCTGATCGTGCTCGGTCTGCTGCTGATCGGCGGCGGCGTGGTGGCGTTCCTGGTGTTCGCCTGATGTTGCAGGCCTTCAAAGGTGTGCGGCCGCGGGTCGATCCCACGGCGTACGTGCACCCGCGGGCGACGCTGATCGGCGACGTGACGATCGGCCCGGGCGCGAGCGTGTGGCCGGGCGCGGTGCTGCGGGGCGACGACGGGCCGATCGTGATCGGCGAGCACTCGTCGATCCAGGACGGCACGATCATCCACGCGACCGAGGGGCTGTCGCGGACCACCGTCGGGGCGCGGGTCACGGTCGGGCACCAGGTGGTGCTGCACGGCTGCACGATCGGCGACGACTGTTTGATCGGCATGGGCTCGATCGTGCTCGACGAGGTCGTCGTCGAGGCGTGGGCGTTCGTCGCGGCGGGCACGCTGGTGCCGCCGGGCAAGCGGGTGCCGAGCGGGCAGATGATGATGGGCAACCCGGGCAAGCTGGTGCGCGCGCTGGCCGAGAAGGACCGGGCGTGGATCACCCACAGCTGGAACGCCTACGCGAAGCGGGCCCGCGAGTACCTCGCGGAGGCCGACGCTTCGCGTGGGGCCTAGGCCGGGGTCGGCCCGGGCGTGGATCACCCGCAGCTGGAGCGCCTGCGCGAAGCGGGCCCGCGAGCACCTCGCGGAGGCCGACGCTTCGCGTGAGGGTAGGCCGGGGTCGGCCGGCGCGGGTCACTGCGGGGTGAAGCAGCCGATCGTGGTGTCGATGCGGAAGTTCGACTCGCTGGTGTGGCGCTCGGCGTGGAAGATGTCCATGTCGTAGAAGTTGCCGGGGGTGATGCCGAGCATGGCCGCGGCGGCGTCGAGGTTGACCGAGTCGCTGAGCTGCGGGTGGAGGCCGCCGAGGTCGATCGCCAGCTTGTTGTTGATGAAGATCCAGACGTCGTCGTCGCCCGTGAAGGTGAACGTCTCGCCGCCGTTGTACACGAACGTGGTGTGGATCTCGGTGGTGAAGGCGAAGTTGTTGGCCTGGCCCTCGTTGCCGAAGCCCTGGTTGTCGATGGGGAAGAACGTGTTGTCGGCGAACTGGAAGATGCCCGGCATCACCTCCATCAGCGGGAGGTCGACCATGAAGGTCTGGTTGACGTTCGGGGTGTCGTTGTACCACTGCTTGAATTCGTTGGGCCCGGTGGTCTGCGGGGTCGGGCCGGGGTGGGCGTAGACCGGCTTCTTGTCGGGGCCGAGGTCGTTCTGGACGATGCCCTTGTAGGCCGCGTTGCCGCCGTAGTCCTCGAAGTCGGGGTGGGAGAAGGCGAAGTCGCGGATCGTCGCGTGGAGCACGGGCTCGCACGGGTCGGGCGGCATGCCGGTGCTGGTGTCGTCGGGGCCGGTGCTGGTGTCGTCGGGGCTGGTCGTCGAGGAGCCGCTGGTCGAGGTGTCCTCGACGGTGGTGCTGTCGCTGTCGCTGACGGACGAGGGCTCGGACTGCGAGGCCGACTCGCTGTCGGAGAGCGAGTCGGTGCCGGTCTCGAGCGAGGTGTTGGTGATGTTGCCGGTGGTGCCGCTCTCCATGCCGGTGGTCAGCGGGTCGGTGGTGACGCCGGGGTCGGTGGCGCCGGTGTCGCCCGAGTTGCTGACGCCCGAGGGGTCCTCGGTCGGCTCGGACCCGGAGTTGCTGGCGTCGCCGCCGGAGGTGAAGCTCGAGACAGGGCTCGCGCCGGTGGACTCGCTGGCGCTCGCGTCGCCGCCGGCGTCTGGCGACGCGGAGCTGCAGGCGGCGAGCAGCACGAAGGTGGTGGCCGTACCAAAGGTGAATCCAATTTTCATGGCGACGATGCTGACCGCGGCGGTGGGCGGCGTCAACGGGCGCGGGCGCGCGGCGCGTGGAGTGAGCGGCGCCGACTGCGGCGTCAGCCGGGGATGATGAAGCAGTCGATGCTGGTGTCGATGCGGAAGTTCGACTGGTCGGTGTGGCGCTCGGCGTGGAAGATGTCCATCGCGTAGGTGTTGCCGGCGGCGAGGCCGAGGGTGGCCGCCTGTGCGTCGAGGTCGACGGTGTCGGTGAGCTCGGGGTGGGTGCCGCCGAGGTCGATCGCCAGCTTGCCGTTGATGAACAGCCACAGGTCGTCGTCGCCGGTGAAGGTGAATTTTTCGCCGCCCTTGTACACGAACGAGGTGTGGATCTCGGTCGTGAAGTGGTAGTTGTGCGGGTTGCCCTCGTTGCCCCAGCCCTGGTCGTCGATGGGGTAGAACGCGCCGTTCTGGTAGGAGAACACCCCGGGCATGACCTCGGTGAGGGTGAGGTCGACGGCGAACGCGATGTTGACGTTCGGCGTGTCGTTGTACCACTGGGCGAACTGCGCGGGCCCGGTGGTCTGCGGCGTGCCGCCGGGGGCGGCGTGCACCGGCTTGTCGTCGGGGCCGAGCGTCGCCTCCACGAGGCCCTTGTAGGCGGTGTCGCCGGTGTAGTCCTCGAAGTCCGGGTGGTCGACGCGGAAGTCGCGGACCGTCGCCTTCAGGGCCATGTCGCAGTCGAAGCCGCCGGTCTCGAAGCCGGTGATGTCGACGGTCGGGTCGGCGGTGACGGTCGAGAGCGTGGTGCTGCTCGTCGAGGTCGTGTCGTCGCCCGTGACGGGGCCGGTGTCGGGCTCGACCGAGGTAGCTGGCGAGGTGGTGGTGTCGGCGTCGCCGGTGTCGGCGGTGACGGCGGCGGTCGACTCGCTCGCGGACGACGTCGGGGACGAGGCGCCGGTGGTCGGCATGGTGGCCGTGCCGGGGGTGGTCGCGGTCGTCACGTTGGTGGCGGCGCCCGACTCCTCGCGGCCGTCGCCGCCGTTGCAGGCGAGGGTGGAGGCGAGGGCGAGGAGCGGCGCGCGGGAACGCATGATCGACGGGTAGCCCGCGGCACGGAGGGCGTCAATCGGGCAGCCGCGGGGGCGCCGGCCGACGCCGACGCCGCCCGCGGCCCGGCGGCGGCGGAACGCGGTACGGCGTGGGGTCGTGCGGGAGCGAGCGCTGCCCGCGCACTTGACGCCGGGGAGCGGGCACGGCTATCCGCGCGAGGGGCCGTGTGCGCGGCCGTCCATGGCCATGACAGCAGTCGAGCTCATCGAGGTTCCCCTGAGTGACCGGAAGCTGGTCGAGCGGTTCATCCGGGTGCCGTGGTACGTGAACCGTGAGCACCACCCGAGCCCGCGCTGGGTGCCGCCGCTGCTGATGGACCGGCGGGATTATCTGGACCCGACCAAGAACCCGTTCTTCGAGCACGTGACGGCGGCGTTCTGGATCGCCCGGGTGAACGGCAAGGACGTGGGGCGCGTGGCCGCGGTCGAGGACCGCGACTACATCAAGTTCCACAACGAGAAGACCGGCTACCTCGGGATGTTCGAGTGCCCCGACGACCCGGAGATCGCCCGGGCGCTGATCGACAGGGCGGCGGGCTGGCTGAAGGCCCGCGGCATGGAGTCGATGATCGGGCCGTTCGAGCTGTCGACGAACTACATCGCGGGCGTGCTGGTCGACGCGTTCGACCGCGACCCGGGGATCAACATGCCGTACAACCCGCCGTACTACGACCGGCTGCTGCAGGGCTGCGGGCTGTCCAAGGCCAAGGACCTGCTGCACTGGGGGCTCGACCCGACCAAGCCGGTGCCGGAGCGGGTGTCGCGGGTGGCCGACAAGATGGCCGCCCGCCGCGGCGTGAAGATCCGCCAGATGAGCTTCGCCGACTGGGACGCGGAGGTGCTGCGCACGCTCGAGATCTATAATGACGCGTGGGAGAAGAACTGGGGCTTCGTGCCCCTGGGCGACAAGGAGTACCTCCACATCGCCAAAGACCTAAAGATGGTCCTGCACCCGGACTTCGCGATCCTGGCGGAGGTCGACGGCAAGCCGGCGGCGTTCGTGCTGACCATCCAGAACGTGAACCCCATCCTCAAGAAGCTCGACGGCAAGCTGTTCCCGTTCGGGATCTTGCGGCTCGTCTGGGACATGAAGGTGCGCAAGAAGGTCGACAGCGGGCGGCTCATCCTGCTGGGCATCAAGGCGCCGTACCGCGGGCAGGGCATCGACTCGCTGCTGTTCCTGGCGACCCACCGCGCGGCGGTGCGGCAGGGCTGGAAGGCGGGCGAGATCGGCTGGACGCTCGAGGACAACCACCGGGTCAACAGCGCGATCAAGGCGATGGGCGGGTTCCACGTGTCGACCTACCGCGTGTACCAGAAGATGCTGGCCGACAAGGTGCTGTGAGCGAGGGACCTGGCCTTCGGGTCAGGTCGATGGCTTGTCTTCACGGCCGTTCGGGTCTGAACGGGCGCAGCGGAAGCCCACCGCGTGGACGTGGGCGGTCGGGTCCTGGCCGAAGCGCAGGGCCGGTTCGGCGTGCTCGCGCTGAAAGCTATTGAAGGCGCCGCCGCGCATGATCTTGCCGGGGGTGAGCTTGGTGCCCTCGGGGGCGCCGGGGTAGGGCAGGGCGTCGTCGGCGGTCCACTCGAACACGTTGCCGACCATGTCCCGCAGGCCGGCCTGGGTCGCGCCGGCCGGGAAGCTGCCGACCGGCGCGGTGCCGTGGTGGCCGTCGTCGGCGTCGTAGAGGCGCGGGGTCTCGGGCAGCCTGGCGCTGGCGCGCCAGGCCGTGCACTCGCTGCCGCAGCCGTTGAGGTGCTTCTCGTCGGGCGGGTCGTCGCCCCACGGGTAGACGCGGCCGTCGGAGCCGCGGGCGGCGAACTCCCACTCGGCCTCGCGCGGCAGCCGCTTGCCCTGCAGCTCGCAGTAGCGGCCGGCCTCCTCCCAGGTGACGCAGTTGACGGGGTGCTGCTCGCGGCCGGGCTGGCCCTCGTTGCACAGCGGCGAGTAGGCGGCGCGGGCCTCGACCCAGGCGTCCTCCTTCATGCTGCCCTGCGGCCACAGGGCCTCGCGGTGGGCGCGCTTGCAGTCGCCCCTGGCCGAGCAGGCGGCGTAGGCGGCGACGGTGACCTCGTCGATGTCCATGCAGAAGTCGGCGACCTCGACCTGGTGGGCGGGGCGGGCGGCGGCGAGGGCCTTGTCGTCGACGTTGTCGGAGCCCATGAAGAACTTGCCGCCGGGGATGAAGGCCATGCCCGCGGGGCAGCGGGCGGCGGCCACGGGCGGGGTGGTGACGGGCTCGGGCGTGGCGGCGGCGGGCGGGGCGGCGTCGGTCGGGGGCGGGTCGGAGCCGCTGGTGAGCACGACGCCGACGACGACGGCGCAGGCCACGGCCGCCGCGACGCCGCCGGCGATGAGGCCGGTCTTCGGGCGCACGGCCTTCTTGGACATGGCGAGGCGGGACTTGCTGACGCCGCCGACGGTCTCGACGGCTTCGTCCTCGAACTTCTCGGCGTCGCGCTGGGACTCGGCGGCGTCGGCGGCGAGGTTGGCGAGGCGGCGCGAGCCGGTGCTGAGGCCGGAGTCGCGGCGGCGCGAGCCGCTGCTCTTGCCGGCGCCGGACACGGCCGCTTCTTCGAGCGCGCGTGACATCTCGAGGGCCGCGCGGGGCAGCTCGGGGGCGGTGGGCTTGACGTTGGCGTCCTGCTTCATGCCGAGCAGGCTCATCGACGGGCGCTCGTCGGCGGTGGTCATGCCGGGCGGGGCGTCCTCGCTGACGGGCACGAAGTCGCGGACCTCGAGGGCGGCGCCGAGGTCGTTCCAGAACTCGGCCATGTGCTGGTAGCGGTCGTGGACCGAGACGGTGAGGGCCCTGGCGAACACGGCCTCGACGGCGTCGGACACGGCGATGCCGAGGGTGCGCGGGGTGGGCCGCACCTTGGGGTCCTGGCTGGCGCGGGCGACCGAGACGAAGTCCTTCTGGGGGAAGCAGCGCGGGCCGCCGCGGGCGGTCTCGAGGACGACGAGGGCGAAGCCGAAGACGTCGGTCCACGGCCCGGTGGCGCCGTGGACGCGGTCGAACTGCTCGGGGGCGCCGTACTTGGGGGTGAACTGGGTGCTGCCGCCGGCGGTCATGGCGGCGTTCTGCGGCATCTCCTTGGCGATGCCGAAGTCGAGGACCTTGACGATCACGCCGGGGCGCAGGTCCTCGCCGAGGACCATGAAGTTGCCGGGCTTGATGTCGCGGTGGGCGACCTTGCAGGAGTGGGCGACGGCGAGGGCCCGGGCGACGCCGTCGAGCAGGTAGAAGGCGTCGATGAGCGGGCGCGGCTGGCGACGCGAGGGGCTCTCGGGGTTGTAGATCAGCCACTCGAGCGAGCGGCCTTCGATCCACTCGAGCACGAGGTAGGGCATCCACACGCCCTCGTCGGTGGTGTGCTCGAGGATGTCGCGCGCCTGCACGACGTTGGTCGAGCGCGTCGACAGGCGCATCAGCAGGCGCGCCTCCTGCGTGAACTTCTCGACGAGCATGGCCCGCTGCTCGGGCTGGGCCTGGGCCAGGCCGGTGAAGAACTTCAGCGCGACCGGCTGGCCGAGCACCTGGTGGACGGCGCGGTAGACCAGGCCGTAGCCGCCGCGATCGATGAGCGCCTCGATCGTGTACTTCCCGGCGATCGTCGCTCCGACCAGGTTGTGCGGGTCGCTGAGCTTCGACATACCGAGGCCCGCAGGATGCCACAGGCGCGCGCATCGCGTCACCGTCCGCATGTCCGCATGTCCGCGCGGCGCGGGGCGGCGCGCGATCTCGCGGGGCTCAGGGGTCGGGGGCCACCAGCTCGAGCTCGGGCTGCGACTCGGCCACGTAGTCCTGCCCGCAGCCGTCGCCGCCGGCGCGCGCCAGCTTGTACTCGGGGGTCCACATGCCCTCACCCACGACCGCTCCGTCGCGCTCGACCCGGACCGTGAGCAGTTCCGGGCCGGTCGTGGTGCCGGGCGCGAGCAGGGACATCTCCAGCAGGTATGCGTCGTCGACCACGCGGGCGGCCAGCAGCAGCGAGGCCTCGCCCTCGTCTTCGTCGGTCTCGGGGTCGTCCTCGGCGCTGACGACCTGGCTGGTGCCGCAGGCCTGTCCGCCCGGGTGCTCGGCGTCGACGCTGCACGACCAGGTGGCCTCGCCGAGCTCGGTGGTGACGGTGAAGACGTAGGCGCCGGGGCCGAGCTCGCCGTCGCGGTCGGCGCCGTCGGAGATCGTCAGGACGAGGCCGGGCGACCCCTCGGTGTCGAAGCCGCACGGCAGGCTGCACGCGAGGTCGAGCGGGAGGATCGCCGGGGAGATCGCCAGGAGCAGGAGGAGGGACGTTCGCATCGCGTGGGTCCTCAGGCGGGGTCGTGCGGGCGGACGAGGCGGACCAGGCCGGGCTGGCCCGGCCCGCCGCCGAGCGGGACGAGGGCGTCGTCCTCGCCGGGCTCGGCGGTGGTCGTGAGGCGGTCGTCGAGCAGGTGCGAGGGCTTGATGTTGCCGGCGGCGGCGAGCAGGTTGTGCCGCACCTGCGGGTTCAATAGTTCGAGCTGGGCGAGCAGGCGGCGGACCTCGACGCGCTTCAGGTTCTCCTGCGAGCCGCACAGGTCGCACGGCACGATCGGGAAGCGCTGCTCGGCGGCGAATTCGGCGAGGTCGCGCTCGGCGCAGAACACGAGCGGGCGGATGATGGTGTTGCGGCCGTCGTCCGAGCGCAGCACCGGGGCCATGGCTTTAATCTGGCCGGCGTAGAGCTGGTTGAGGAGGAGGGTCTCGATGAGGTCGTCGCGGTGGTGGCCGAGGGCGATCTTGGTGGCGCCGAGCTCCACCGCGGTGTCGTAGAGGATGCCGCGACGCAGGCGCGAGCACAGGCTGCAGTAGGCCTTGCCGGCGGGGATCTCCCGCTTGACGACCGAGTAGGTGTCGCGCTGGACGATGCGATACTCGAAGCCCTCGCGCTCGAGGTGGTCGCGCAGGACGTCGACGGGGAAGCCGGGGTGGCCCTGGTCGAGGTTGACGGCGAAGATCGAGAAGTCGAAGGGGACGAGCTTCCGGTAGTCGCGCAGCAGGTGGAGGAGCGCCCAGGAGTCCTTGCCGCCGGAGATCGCGACCATGACGCGGTCGCCGGCGGCGATCATGTCGAAGCGCTTGTTGGCCCGGGAGATCGTCCGCAGGAGGCCCTGGCGCAGCTTCGAGGCGGCAGGCGGGGCGGAGGGCTCGGAGGCGAGGGACACAGGGGCCCGCATACCACGCGAGGCGCCCGGCGATCTACGGCGGCGTCGGCGGCCGCTTGACCGGCTGTCGCGGTTGTCGGATAGCCTCATGGACCGAAGGAATGATGGACGGGGGCGCGAGCACAACGCGGACGGTCGGGCGGGCGACGCTGGTCCTCGGCGACTGCCTGGCCTGGCTCGAGCAGCGACGGCCCGGGTCGGTGCACGCGGTGGTGACCGACCCGCCGTACGGGCTGCGCGAGTACAACGCGCACGAGCAGGCCAAGCTGCGCGCGGGCAAGGGCGGGGTGTGGCGGATCCCCCCGGCGCTCGACGGCTGCAAGCGCATGCCGGTGCCGCGGTTCACCACCCTGTCGGCGAGCGAGCAGGCGGCGATGTCGGCGTTCTTCACGCGCTGGGCGGCGCTGCTGCTGCGCGTGCTGGTGCCCGGCGGGCACGTGTTCGTGGCGGCCAACCCGCTGGTGTCGCACCTCATCTACATGCCGATGCTGGCCGCGGGCTTCGAGAAGCGCGGCGAGGTGATCCGCCTGGTGCAGACGCTGCGAGGCGGCGACCGCCCGAAGAACGCGCACGCCGAGTTCGCGGACGTGACGGTGATGCCGCGCTCGGCGTGGGAGCCGTGGGGGCTGTTCCGCAAGCCGTGCGAGGGGATCGTTCAGGACAACCTGCGCAAGTACGGGACCGGCGGGCTGCGCCGCGAGTCGAAGGAGCGGCCGTTCACCGATGTGGTGGCGTGCGCGCCGACGCGGCCGGCGGAGCGGGAGATCGCGGATCATCCGTCGTTGAAGCCGCAGCAGTTCATGCGGCAGATCGTCCGCGCGGCGCTGCCGCTCGGCAAGGGCGTGGTGCTCGACCCGTTCATGGGCGGCGGCTCGACCATCGCGGCGGCCGAGTTTAATAACTATGAGAGCGTCGGCGTCGAGCTCGACCCGGTGTACTTCAAGACCGCGGCGGCTGCGATTCCCCGGCTGGCTCGGCTACCGACGCGGGAGAGTCGGGAGGCGCGGGAGACTCGGGCGGCGGGTCGACGACGGAGATAGCCGGCAGGGCGCGCACCACGTCGGTGCCGACCAGCAGGGTCTCGGTGGCGGGGGCGCCGTACAGCAGGCGCTGCGGGCTGCGCTCGATGAGCGCGCGGGCCCGCGGCTCGTCGACCCACTCGCCCTGCGGGATGACCCGGCCGAGCGTGTACTTCATGCCCTGATCGAAGTGGTAGCGGCCGCGCTCCTCGAGCTCGACGTCGAAGCTCTGCGAGCCGTCCTCGCTGGCCATGACGATGTGGTGCGCGCCGGGCTCGGCGCGGTAGCAGAACCAGCCCGGGCCGCGGGTGGCGCCGACCAGCACGTCGTTGTCGTGGACGACGAAGGTGACGGCGAGGGCGAGGCGGCTGGTGCGGATGACGCAGACGGTGGCCACGCCGTCGACGTAGGGGGTGAAGGGCTGGGTGACGAGGGCGGGGTTCTCGGGCGGGGCGCCGAGGCTGTACGGCGAGCAGGCCCCGGCCAGAGTGACGGCGACGACGACGTGGCGCAGGCGGCGAGGCATGGCGGGCACGGGATATACCGCGGGGCCGGCGAGCGGACCAGGCGGGCGGTTTGCGCGCCCGGGCGGGGGCCTTTATGCTGCGGCGGGTGATGCGAGGGCTGAAGTTCATCCTCCCGGTGATGCTGCTCGGCTGCGGGGCGAGCGTGCCGCGCGAGCTCAACGTGTCGGCGGCGATGTCGCTGAAGGAGGCCTTCACCGAGCTGGAGGCGGCCTTCGAGGCCAAGCACCCGGGCCTGGACGTGGTGTTCAATTTCGCGGGGTCGCAGATCCTGGCGGCGCAGATCGTCGAGGGGGCGCAGGTCGACGTGTTCGCCTCGGCGGACGACATCCAGATGGAGCGGGCCGCCAGCAGCGGGCGCGTGGGCGCGGTGTCGGCGTTCGCGACCAGCAGGTTGGTGCTGATCACACCGGCCGGCGATCGCGGGAAGATCTCGAGCGTCAGCGACCTGACCCGCCCGGGCGTCCGCCTGGTGCTCGCCGGGCCGACCGTGCCCGCGGGGGCGTACGCCCGCGAGGCGCTGGCGCAGCTCGGCGTGGGCGAGCAGGCGCTCGCCAACGTGGTCTCGAACGAGGAGAACGTGCGCGGGGTGGTCGGCAAGGTCGCGGCCGGCGAGGCCGACGCGGGCATCGTCTACGTGACCGACGTGACGCCGGCGCTGGCGCCGAAGCTGAAGCGCATCGAGCTCGGCGTGGCGATCTGGCCGCGCTACCAGGTGGCCGCGCTGAAGGACAGCATCCGCCCGCGCGAGGCCCAGCGGTTCGTCGAGATGGTGCTCGGCGCGGAGGGGCAGGCGACGCTGGCGCGCCACGGGTTCCTGCCGCCATGAGTGCGCCGCTTCACGGCCCCGCGGGCCTGAAGTGGTTGCGGGCGGGCAGGCCGGGGCACGCGCACGTGGTGGCGGCGGCGCTGGCCGCGGTGGCGCTGCTGTTCTTCGCGCTGCCGCTGGTCGGGCTGATCGGGCGGGCGGCGCCGGGGCAGGTGCTCGCGCAGCTGGGCTCGCCGGTGGTGCGCACGGCGCTCGGGCTGTCGCTCGAGGTGTCGCTGGTGGCGCTGACGATCTCGCTGGTGCTCGGGCTGCCGCTGGCGTACGTGCTGGCGCGCGTGCAGTTCCCGGGGCGCCGGCTGGCGCGCGGGCTGGTGACGCTGCCGATGGTGCTGCCACCGGTGGTCGGCGGGATGGCGTTGATGGCTGCGTTCGGGCGGCGCGGGCTGCTCGGCGGGTGGTTGGCGGGGCTGGGCGTCGAGCTGCCGTTCACCACGGCGGGCACGATCGTGGCGGTGACGTTCGTGTCGCTGCCGTTCCTGACGACCACGCTCGAGGCGGGCTTCGCCGGGGTGGACCGGCGGCTCGAGGACGCGGCGGCGACGCTGGGGGCGAGCCGCTGGCGCATCTTCTGGACGGTGACGCTGCCGGCGATCCGCCCGGCGCTGCTGGCCGGGATGGCGCTGTGCTGGGCGCGCGGGCTCGGCGAGTTCGGGGCGACGATCACGTTCGCGGGCAACCGCGTCGGGCGCACGCAGACCATGCCGCTGGCGATCTACGAGGCGCTGAACGTCGACCCGGAGGCGGCCATCACCCTGGGGCTGGTGCTGCTGGCGGTCGCGCTGGCGCTGCTCGTGGGCCTGCGCGGGCACATCGGAGGGCGATGAGCCTCGAGGTCGACATCGCGGCGCGGCGCGGGGCGTGCTCGCTCGAGCTGCGGTTCGTCGCGCAGGCGGGCAGCACGGTGGCGGTGGTCGGGCGCAACGGGGCGGGCAAGTCGACGCTGATCGACGTGCTCGCGGGGCTGGTGCCGCTGACGCGGGGCTCGGTGGTGCTGGCGGGGCGAGTGCTCGAGCGGGCGCCCGACGTGCGGCTGCCGCCGCAGGCGCGCGGGCTCGGGGTGGTGTTCCAGGGGCTGGCGCTGTTCCCGGGGCTGACGGCGCTCGAGAACGTGGCGTACGGGCTGCGGGCGCGCGGGCTGGCGCGGGCGGAGGCGCGGGCGGAGGCGCGGGCGTGGCTGGAGCGGCTCGGCGTGGGCGAGCTGGCGGAGCGGCGGCCGCACGCGCTGTCGGGCGGGCAGGCCCAGCGGGTGGCGCTGGCGCGGGCGATGATCGCCAGGCCGCCGCTGCTGCTGCTCGACGAGCCGATCGCGGCGCTCGACGTCGAGGCGCGGGCGGCCGCGCGGGCGCTGCTGGCGACGTGGCTGGCCGGGGCGCCCGAGACGGTCAAGCTGGTGGTGACGCACGACGTCGAGGACGCGCGGGCGCTGGCGGATCGGCTGCTGGTGATCGACGCGGGGCGGGTGGTCGCCGACGGGCCGACGGCGGAGCTGCTGGCCGCGCCGCCGCCGTTCCTGGCGGCGATGCTGCGCCGCGGGTGAGCGCTACTTGCAGCAGGCGTTGAGGCCGCAGCCGAGGGCCACACAGGACTTGCCGTTGCAGCAGGGCTGCGTGCCGTCGCAGGTGACGCCGAGGGCCAGGCAGCACCCGGTCTCGTCGTAGGAGTTGCAGTCGCCGCTGCACTTCAGCTGACCGCCGCTGTATTTGCTCGGGTTCTTCGTCACGCAGGTGAAGCCGTCGAGGTCGGCGCCGTCGCAGACCTCGGGGTCCTCCTGCAGGTTGTCGCCGCACATCGGGCCGTCCATCGTGGTCTCGCTGGTGCCGGTATCGGTGTCGCCGGTGGTGCCGGTCGAGGTGCCGGTCGAGCCGGAGGAGGAGTCGCCGGTGTCGGTCGTCGAGGTGCCGGTCGAGGAGTCGCCGCCGGTGGTCGACGTCGAGGAGTCGCCGGTGGTGGTCGTGCTCGCGGTGGTGGTCGGTTCGGCGGTGGTGCCGGTCGTGGACGACGAGGCTGTGACGGGCTCGGAGGTCCCGGTGGTGGAGGTGTCGCCGCCGGTGGTGGTGCTGCTGCTCGAGGTCGGGGGCGCGGTGGTCGCCTCGCCGACGGAGGTGGAGCCGACCTCGCAGGTCTCGTCGGTGACGGGCTCGGCGACGCAGCCGTTGTTGTCGGCGATGCAGCGGCTGCAGTGGGGGGTGTCGACGGAGATCGACTTGCAGTAGTTGTCGCCCTTGACGTCGCCCTCCTGGTTGGCGCAGTGGTTGGGATTGGGCTGGCTGCAGGCGCCGAGGACGGCCGCGAGCGCGAGGAAGAGAGCCATCAAGTCGCGCATGTCGAGCTCCGGGAGGCCAAGGGGAACGACCAGCCTACCCTCGTCGGCGTCCGGCGCGGCGACCCATCGGGTGATCCGTATCGCACGCGTGCGTGAGCCGGCGGTGCGATGGTCGGCGGAGACGTGCGACCGCGGTCGACGTCGGCGCCGAGTCGCCGTGGAGACCCCCGCGCTCGCGGTCAGGCCGGCTTGCACTTCCCGAGGCCGAGGAGCAGCGTGCACTTCAGGCCAGGGCAGCACTTCTGACCGACGGCCGGCTGGCAGCTCTGGTTGAGGGTCAGGCAGCAGCCGGTCTCGTCGTAGGCCGAGCACTCGCCGTTGCACTTCAGCAGGCCGCCGCCGTACTTCAGCGGGTTCTTCAGCGGGCAGTTGAAGCCGTTGAGGTCGGCGCCGTCGCAGATCTCCGGGTCGTCCTGGACGTCGTCGCCGCACATCGGGCCGTCCATCGTGGTCGCGTCGGTGGTGTCGGTCGTGAAGTCGGTGGCGTCGGTGGTCGTGGTGTCGTCGCTGCTGGTGCCGGTGTCGGTGGTGCCGGTGTCGGTGTCCTCGCTGGTGCCGATCGTGGTCGCGGGGCCGCCGGTGGTGGTCGAGGGGTCGCCGGTGGTCGGGTCGACGGCGCCGGTCGACGTCGAGGACGTGGTCGAGGGTTCGTCGCCGGTGGTGGTCGTCGAGCCGCCGGTGGTCGACGAGCCGTCGGTGGTCGTGGGCGACGCGGTCGAGGTGGAGCCGACGGAGGTCGAGCCGACCTCGCAGTCGACGTCGGCGATCGGCGCGGCCACGCAGCCGTTGTTGTCGGCGGTGCAGCTGCTGCAGTGGGGCGTGTCGATGTCGAGGGCCTTGCAGTAGGCGTCGCCGGGCACGCTCTGGTTGGCGCAGTGGCCGGCCTTGGGCACGCTGCAGGCGCCGGCGACGGCGGCGAAGGCGAACGCGAGCGCCAGCGAGGTGCGCATGGAGAGGGTACGGAGCGAGGACAAGGCCGGCTCATCCTAGCCGCATCGCCACGCGCGGACGGTGATCCGGCTCGCATCGCGGCGGGCGCTCGCGCGCGGCCGCTACATGCACGAGACGACGCACTGCGACGGTGCGCAGCACATCTGGTTGGGCTCCATCGAGCCGGGGATGCAGGTCTCGCCGACGTTGAGGCAGCACATGGTCTGGTCGTAGGCGGCGCACGAGTCGGCGCACAGCAAGGTGCCGCCGCCCCACTTCTGGTTGACCGAGTTGCAGTCGGCGTCGCCGAGGTCGGCGCCGTCGCAGAGCTCGCCGGGCTCGCGGAGGTCGTTGCCACACATCGCCGGCGGAGCGGTCGTGGCGGTCGTGTCTCCGCTGTCGGACGAAGCGCCGGTCGAGCTGCTCGTCGAGGGGCCGGAGGTGGACGAAGATGTGGATGTGCTGGTCGTCGAGGCGGACGAGCTCGTCGCGGGGGCGGTGGAGCTCGAGTCGGACGAGGACGTCGGAGGCGCGGCGGTGGTCTGCGCCGCGGAGTCGCCGGGGGCGCAGCTGGCGGACGGTGGCTGGTCGACGCAGCCGTTGTTGGCGGACACGCAGAGGCTGCAGTGGGTGCCGAGGCCGCTCTCGACGCACACGCTGGCGCCGCCGCGGTTGCTGCAGTGGTCGGGGTCGGGGACGCTGCAGGCGGCGGCGAGCACGGCGCCGCAGAGGGCTCGATGCAGCGCCCGCATCAGAAGCGGCCGAACAGGAGCAGGCCGGCGGAGGTGGGGCCGGCGGTGGGGGTGACCTGGACGGAGCGCGAGTTGGCCTTGCGGCGGTCGAGTCCGAGGAGGATCGCGCCGGTGATGACGGCGGCGGCGCCGACGGCGAGCACGCCGTAGCCTGCGGGGTGGGTGTCGATCTCGCGGGTGGGGTCGTCGGGGTCGGTGCGGGGTTTGGCGACGGCGAGGCCGATGCCGGCGCCGAGGGCGACGGCGCCGCCGGCGAGCAGGCCGATGCCGGCCTTGCCGAGGTTGGTGAGGGGCTTCGGGCCGGTGTCGACCGGGGCGACGGTCTTCGGGGGCTCGGGGTCCTTCTTCTCGACCGGGCGGAAGCGGGAGCGGACGAACGGGACGAGGCGAACGATCTCCCCGCGGGTGCGCTCGACGACCTCACCCTCGGTGCACAGCGAGCACGACACCTCGCGGGTCGAGCCCTCGAGCGGCTCGCCGCGGATCGCCACGTCCGACTTGATGAGGAACACGTCGGAGGCGCCGGGCTGCAGCGACACGCGGATGCGGATCACCGGGTCGTTGCCGAGGCGGCTGGGCAGGATCTCCGCGCGGCGCAGCTCGAGGTTGCCGAGCTCCTCCATGCGCGACACGATCACCGGGCCCGAGGGGCCGGCCTCGGCGGTGTCGATCTCGAGGCCGGCGCGGACCACCAGGGTGTCGGCCTCGGACAGGTCGCTGTCGTCGGGCGGGCGCGTGGCGGCGGCGGGCTGCGGGACCGGGGTGACCGGGTCCTCGGGCTTGGGGTCGTCGACCGGGTCGGTCTGGCCGATGGGGGTCGGGCCCGGGGGCGTCGACGGGTCGGCGGGGGACGGGGTGGTCGTGGTCGGCGAGGGGGCGGCGCTGGCGGTGCCGGCGAGCAGGTAGCACGCGGCGACCCACCCTGCGGTCGCGCGGCCTCGACGTCCTGGTTGTATCGACGTCGAGTTCATCCGGCGCGCTGTCGACAGAGCTTGAGCCACTGCACTACCTCTTCGTCTTTGAGTCCCTTACCGGACGAGATGCAGCCGCTGAAGTCTCTCAGCTCCATGGCGGCCTTGGTCTGGAGCTTGCGCGCGTCGCCTTCGTTTTGCCAGCAATTCGCCTTGCGAGATAGGTCGCGCAGACGCGACCAGGCCTGGGTTCTGCGGGCTTCGTCGGCGCGGGAGCGGGTGCGCTCGCAGTCCGGCGTGAGGTAGTCCTTCGAATGGGGCTTTGTGACCCCGACCTTGGTTTCAGGTGGTTTTTTGCCGGGGGTCTCGACCTTGGTCGGTGGAGTGTCGGGCTCGACCGGGATGGGGTCCGGGTCGGGGAGCGGCGGCGGAGGATCGACGACGCCGAGTTTTTTTTGCGGCGGCGCGGGCGTGGGGTCCGGGGTGAGCGCGGCGGACTGCGACGGCACGCTCTCGGCGGCCTCTGCAGGTGGCTGATCGGACAGGTCGAAGATCGACAGCAGCAGGTAGGCGCCGAGGCCGATGGCGGCGAGGCTGAGGATCAGCGGGATCCATGCGCGGCGCGCCACCGTCGGCGGGGTCAGGGCGCCGCGCTGGCTGCTGGTGACCGGTGTGACCGGGCGCGGGTTGGACGACGAGCGCGAGGCGGGGTCGGGGGCGTCGGGGTCGGGGGCGTCGACCTGGTGCGGAGGGAGCGGGACGTAGGGGACCGGCTCGTCGGAGAGCTGGTCGATGAACGAGTCGAGGCGGGTGATGAACTCGGCGGCGTCGACCGGGCGGCGCGAGGGTTGGATCTCGAGGCAGTCGTCGACCAGGCGCACGAGCTCGGCGGGGAGGTCGGGTGCTCGCGTCGCGAGCGAGGGCGAGGGCTCGCGGCGCTTGCGGGCCAGCAGCTCGAACGAGTGGTCGGCGAGCATCGGCGGGTCGCCGGTCAGCATCTCGTAGGCGATCGCTCCGAGGGCGTAGAGGTCGAAGCGCGGGGTCGGCTCGCCGCCTGTCGACTGCTCGGGCGACATGTACTCGGGCGTGCCCATCACCGAGCCGGGCAGCGTCAGGCGCTGGCCGTCGCGCTGGCTGACCGCGAGGTTGCAGGCGATGCCGAAGTCGAGGATCTTGACGATCTCCTCGCCCTGCACGTTGGCGATCATGATGTTGCCGGGCTTCAGATCGCGGTGGATGATGTTGGCGGCGTGGGCCGCACCGAGGCCGAGCGCGACCTGGCGGAGGATCTCGCAGGCGCGGGCCGGGGCGATGGTGCCGCACTCGGCCAGCTCCTGGGCGACGTCGTGGCCGTCGAGGTGCTCCATCACCAGGAACAGGCGCTTGTCGGGCAGCTCGCCGGCGTCGAACACCTCGACGATGCCGGGGTGGCCGATCGCGCTGGCGGTGCGGGCCTCGGCGCGGAAGCGGCGGGCCACGAAGCTGTGGCCGGACCACTCGCCGTTGAGGACCTTGATCGCGACCTTGCGGCCGACGGTCAGGTGCTCGGCGAGGTAGACGGTGCCCATGCCGCCGCCGCCGAGCAGGTGGAGCACGCGGTAGCGACCGACGAGGATCGTGCCTTCGGGGATCTCGTCGTTGACCTCGAAGTCGACATCCTTGAAGTCGAAGTTGGGGCGGCGTTCGGGCTCCACCGCCGGGGGTTTTGCCGCCTCGGCCATCGTCAGAGGCAACAAGGTAGCAGCTTCCAGTGGCGTCAACACCGCGCCCGCGAGCGAGCAGGTCGGCCGATAACCGCGTTATGCGGGGCGTCACGGGCGGGCGAGCGGACGCGCGAGGTCGTGATCCGTGACGGTTCGCGAGATTAGAAGCAACGCGTGTGCTCGTTGGGACAGGTCCGTGCAGGCGCGGCGGTCGAGGCGGCGTCCGCTCGGATGCTCGAAACAGGCGCCGTCGTGCGAGATCTCGCTCGGACCGTGCGCGCCGGGGCCGAGAGCGCGAGTCGCGGCCGCAAACACGCGCCCGGTGCCGATCGCCGAGCCGTCGGAGAACACCGCGAAGCCGTCGTCGGCGACGGCCGGCAGCAGCGGGCGGCCGACGAAGCCGCGGGGCGGGGCGACGCCGAGGTAGTGGAGCAAGGTCGGGGCGAGGTCGACGTGTCCGCCGGCGGCCGCGACCTCGCCGTGCACCTGTCCTCCGGGCAAGGTGACGATCGCGGCGATGCGGTCGAGCTGCAGCGCGAGCGCGGGCGAGGCCGCGGGCGTTTCCGCGACGCCGGCGAGCCGCAGCAGCTCGGCGTCGTGCGGCAGGCGGCTGTCGTGGTCGCCGTAGATCGCGACGACGGTGCGATCGAGCAGGCCCCTGGCCGCGAGCTCGGCGAACAGGCGGGCCAGCGAGGCGTCGAGGTAGCGCATGCCGTGGAGGTAGTTGCCGAGGGCGGTGTGCTCGAGCGGGCCGAGCTCGAGGGTTTTTAGCGCGTCGGGGAAGTGGTCGTAGGGGTGGTGCAGGCTGAGGGTGACGAGGAACGTGAACCACGGCTGCGGCAGCGCGGCGAGCTCGGGCAGCATGCGGTCGAAGAACGCGGTGTCGGACAGGCCCCAGCCGACGGTCGGTCCGGGGCCGAGGTCCTCGGCGAACAGCGAGCGGTCGAAGCCGTAGCGCGGGTGGACGACGGCGCGGTTCCAGAAGCCCTTCTTGAACGGGTGGGCCGAGAGGGTGGCGTAGCCGGCGTCGCGCAGGGCGTGGGCGAGGGTGGAGAAATTGTTGTCGGCGCGGAGGAAGGCGACGGCGCCCTGGCCGAGCGGGAGCTGGGAGTTGAGGACCGCGTACTCGGCGTCGGAGGTCATGCCCTGGGCGGTCTCGTCGAACAGCTGGGTGTACGTGAGCGACCCGGGGGCGAGGCGGTTGAGGAAGGGCGTGACCTCCTGCTCGCCGACGCGGGCGCCGAGCACCCAGCCCTGCATGGCCTCGGCCTGGATCAGCAGGAGGTTCATGCCGCGGGCGCGGGCGGCCTCGGCGTCGCTCGGCGGTGGCGGGCGCGCGGCGAACCACGCGAACACCTCGGCGCGCTGCTCGGGCGAGAGCGACGGGCGCGAGAGGCGGTCGCGGGCGGTGCGCAGGCCGTCGAACAGGTGGGCCCCGACCACGCCGAAGCGGCCGACGTTGTGCTGCTCGGAGAACACGCGGGTGCCGAGCGGGCCGGCCATGGCCAGGGCGAGCAGGAAGGCCGCGGGGGTGAGGGCGACCAGCAGGGTCGCGAGGGCCGGGCGCGTGCTGGTCTTCGGGACATGTCGCGAGGGCCAGGCGACGGCGAGCAGCAGGGCGGCGAGCGGGGCGACCAGCAGCCAGGCGTGGTCGGGGGTCAGCATGGCGCGGATGCTCGCGCCGATGTCGCCGACCTGGTGGCCGCCGCGCAGGGCCTGGAGCGGCACGATGCTGCCGAGCATCTGCATGTACAGCAGGTCGGCGAGCAGGAGGGCGGCGGTCAGCGTGACGATGAGGAGGGCGACGACGCGGCCGAGCAGCGGCGGGCACAGCAGGACGAGCAGGGCGGGCAGGGCGGCGACGGAGGCGGACACGGCGACGCCGCCGGCCCACAGCGGCGTGCCGGAGAGGTCGGAGAAGGCGAGGGTCTGGGTGAAGGTGGCCGCCCAGGTGAAGAGGGCGGGGCCGCAGCGGAGGGCGAGGGGTGAGAGCTTGCGGCGGCGGGCCGCGGCGAGGGCGACGAGGGCGGCGAAGAGGAGGGCGAGGTTGTGGCGGGCGGAGCGGCGGACGACCTGGATCGTCGCGGACGTGGGGCGGCCGTCCTTCGGGGGCGGGACCCAGGCGACGTGCTCGCGCACGAGGCCGAGCTCGAGGGTGTAGCGGCCGGGGCGCTCGGGGCCGGCGACGCGGACGTCGAGGGCGAGCGAGCGGCCGGGGGCGAGCGGGCGCGGGAGCGGGGTGCGGATGCCCTCGTCGGCGAGGCGG
The DNA here is from genome assembly GCA_016793465.1 of Myxococcales bacterium. The sequence goes on along the minus strand of JAEUJW010000072.1, from coordinate 107,988 downwards.
CGGTCGTCGGCGTCGCGCCAGCGGTAGCCGATGCGGTCACCTGTCTCGGGGGACAGGGTCTCGAGGCCGGTGTTGCGCAGGCGGATTCGCAGGGTGTCGGCGCGGGCGACCGGGAGGGTCCACGGCCACTCGGCGGCGTCGAGCGACCAGGCGAGCAGGGGCTCGAGCACGGCGACGGGGGTGTCGGCGGGCTCGGCGAGCGGGTACCAGCCGACGTGCTCGCGCACGAGGGCCCACTCGAGCACGGACTCGCCGGGGCCGTCGGGGCCGCGGACTGCGGCGGTGAGGATCGTTTCTTCGCCGGCCGCGAGCGCGGGCAGCGGGGTGCGCAGGCCGTCGTGCTCGAGCGTGGCGCCGTCGGGGGCGCGCCAGTGGTAGCTGAGCGCGAGGCCGTGATCCTCGGGCAGCGCGTCGCCGGCGTTGCGCACGATCAGGTCGACGTCGGTGAACGTGCGGGCGTGGACCTCGAGCGGCGGGACGTCGACGGTGATGCGCTGGCCGGCGCCGGGCGTGACGATCAGGGGGAACTCGGCGGAGGGCGCGACGGGCGGGGAGGTCGGGTCCGGGGCGGTGCTCGGGGCGGGTGAGAGCGGGTCGGTCGCAGGTGCGACGGGTGGTGTGCTCGGGGCGGTTGAGGGCGGGTCGGTCGCAGGTGCGACGGGTGGTGTGCTCGGGGCGGGCGAGGGCGGGTCGGTCGCAGGGGCGACCGGTGGCGTGGTGGCTCGTGCGGCGGACGGGTCGCGGGGCGGGCCGTACCAGCGGACGTGCTCGCGGACGGGCTCCCACACCAGGGTGTAGCGGCCGGGTTCGGCGGGGGCGAGGATCTCGGCGGCGAGGTCGACGGTGGCGCCGGGGGCGACGGGGCCGGGCAGGCGGGTGCGGGCGCCCTCGCTGCGGCGGCCGTCGGCGTCGATGAAGTGGTGGCTGAGGCGGTCGCCGGAGCCGGTCGACCAGGTGGTGTCACCGGTGTTGCGCAGCTGCACGGCGACGGTGGTGCGGGCGCCGGCGGCGAGCGGCGGTATGGGGTCGGCGCGGACCAGCGACCAGGCCAGGTCGCCGCCGGTGACCTCGACGGGGATCAGCAGGTCGCGGCCGAGGTAGGGCATGCCCCACCAGCGGCGGTTCTCGCGGACCGGCTCGATCTGCAGGAAGTAGCGCCCGGGCTCGGGCGGGGCCCGGACCTGCAGCACGAGGTCGACGGCCTCGCCGGGGTCGAGGGCGGCGGGCAGGTGGGTGCGGTCGCCGTCGCGGTGGACCATGGTCCCGTCGGCGGCCAGCCAGTGGTAGGCGAGGCGGTCGCGGGTCGTCTCGGACCACACGAGGCCGCTGCGGTTGCGGATGCGGACCGGCACGGCGACCTGGCCGCCGACGGGCATCGCGGACGGGACCTGGTGGCGGACGAGCTCCCAGTGGCCCAGCGGTACGGCGTTCGCGTCGAGGGGGACGAGGCTCAGGGCGAGGGCGCCGAGGCCCGCGGCGCTGGCGAGGAGCCGTCGCATGGACGTCGCAGGCTACCGGGGGGAGCGGGCGGTTCGCAAGGCCGCGCTTGTCTCTCCGCGGGAGTCGGCGTAGCGTCCGCGCGTGCTGCGAAAGCTGTTGATCGGGCTGCTGGTGCTGCTCGCCGTGGCGGCGGTGGTGGGGCTGACGATGCCGACGACGTGGCGGGTCGAACGCACGGCCGTGATCGCAGCGCCGGCGGCGGTGGTGTTCCCGCTGATCGACGACCTCGAGCGCTGGCCGGAGTGGACGTCGTGGAACACGTCGGCCGACCCGTCGATGACGCGGACGTTCAAGGGCGGCAAGACGGCGGGCGCGGGGGCGGAGATGGCGTGGGTCGGCGACGAGGTCGGCGAGGGCAACCTGACGATCGCGGAGAGCGTGCCGGGGCGGAGGGTCCGCTACGACCTCGAGCTCGAGCAGGACGGCTTCGTGTCGCACGGGCAGATCGCCCTCGAGCCGGCGCGCGACGGAGTCATCGTCACGTGGAGCACCGAGGGCGAGCTCGGCTTGAACCCGCTGGTGCGCCTGATGGGGCCGTGGATCGAGCGGGCCGTCGGGACCGACTTCGAGGTCGGGCTCACCGGGTTGAAGCGGGCCGCCGAGGGCAAGCGGATCTGAGGTCAGCGCAGCGAGGTGAGCGAGCGGCCGCCGTCGGCGATGTGCAGGCCGCCGGTGATCCAGCCCGACTCCTCGCCGACGAGGAACAGGGCGAGGGCGGCGATCTCCTCGGGCTGGCCGGGGCGGCCGAGCGGGTGGGTGGTGCGCGCGCGCTCGAGGAAGGCGGCGTAGTCGGCCACGGCGCCGCCGGCGGTGTGCAGCTCGCTGACGACGACGCCGGGGTTGATGGCGTTGACGCGCACGCCGTGGGGCGCGAGCTCGAGGGCGAGGCACTGGGTGAAGGTGTTGAGGGCCGACTTGCTGACGCAGTAGGCCAACACCTGGGCGTAGGCGCGGATGCCGGCCATGCTCGAGATGTTTAAGATGGAGCCGCCGGGGCCGCTATGGACGATGTGCGGGGCTGTCCGATGGGTCAGGTCGTAGACGGCCCCCAGGTTGGTGTCGAGGATCCTTCGCCACAGGTCGGGCTTGGGCTCGAGGATCGAGTCGTTGCCGAGGATGCCGGCGGCGTTGACGAGGATGTCGAGGCCGCCGAGGCCGGCGAGCGCGGCGTCGACGGTGCGGGCGTTGTCCTCGGGGGCCGTGTGGTCGGCGACGACCTCGACGGCGGTCACGCCGGCGGCGCGGGCCTCGGCGGCGACCTCGGCCAGGCGTTCGCGGCGGCGGCCGGTCAGCGCGACGTGGGCGCCCTCGCGGGCGAAGCGCAGGGCGATCGCGCGGCCGATGCCGCTGGTCGCTCCGGTGATGAGGGCGCGGCGTCCGGACAGCTTCATGCGGACGCGAGGATACGAGGTCACATGCGGAATGTGTACTCGAACCCGGAGCCCTGCTGGGCCGGACGGTAGCGCACCGACTTGACGACTTTGATGACGCAGGCGGCGAGGCTGCCCGCCTGCGAGCCGGTCGGGGTGGCGTCCTGGACCTTGCCGCTGGCGTGCACGGTGATCTTCAGGCCGACCGACATCTTTTTTAATGAGAAGCGGGCGCACTCGGCCTGCACCTTGTCCTGGACGCGGTCCATCTTGCTGCGCAGCTCGATCTGCGTGAGCTTGTCGGGCAGCGGGCGCGGGGCGTCGGTCTTGCTCGGGGGGGTCTTGCCGGGCTCGGGCGGGTCCGGCACGGCGCCGCCCTCGTCGTCGGGCACGGCGGGGTCGGGCGGTGCGGGGTCGGGCGTGGACGGCGGCGCGACGGGGGGCGGCTGCGCCTTGACGGGGGCCGGCTGCGGCGGGGTGTTCGCGGGCGGGCTCACGGCCGCGGTCGCGGGCCCGGCGGGCGGGGCCTCGCCGGACAGGCTGTAGACCACGCCGAAGCCGGCGAGCAGGACGACGAGGCCGGCGAGCGCGAGCGCGAGGCCGACGCGGCGGCGCGGTGGTTCGCCGGCGACGGGGCTGGCGGCGGCGGGGGCGGGCTGCTCGGGGTGGGTGAGCTCGACCGTCTCGAGGGCGCGGGTGAGGTCGCGGATCTCGAGGAACCGCTGGTCGCGCTCCTTGTTGAGCGCGCGCAGGACCACGGCCTCGAGGTCCTCGGGGATGTGCATGTCGGGGGCGACCTGACGCGGGGGCTTCGGCGGCTCCATCAGGTGCTTGGTGAGCGTCGCCATGAAGCTCTCGCCGGCGAACGGGACGCGGCCGGTGAGCAGGCGGTAGAGGATCACGCCGACGGCGTAGATGTCGACGCGGGCGTCGGGCTGGAGGCCGCTGATGAGCTCGGGGGCGACGTACTCGGGGGTGCCGAGCAGGCCGCTGTTGGTCGACGAGGGCAGCGACGGCTCGAAGTTCTCGTCGATGATCTTGGCGATGCCGAAGTCGAGGACTTTAATAAAGTCGGCGTCGTGGCCGCGGCGCATGCGGAACACGTTCTCCGGCTTCATGTCGCGGTGGATCACGCCCTGGGCGTGGGCGGCCTCGAGCGCGCTGCAGATCTGCCGGGTGACGCGGACGGCGCGGCGCCACGGCAAGGCGCCCTCGCGCTGGCTGGTGGTCGCGAGGTCCTCGCCCTCGAGGTACTCCATGACGAGGAACGCCAGGCCGCCGCTCGTGTAGCCGAAGTCGGTGATGTCGACCACGTTCTCCTGGCGGATCCGCGAGGCGGCGCGGGCCTCTCGCAGGAAGCGCTCGACCTCGTCGGGCTTCCTGGCGTGGCTCGGCGAGAGCACCTTGATTGCGACCTGCTTGTGGATGAGCACGTGCTCGGCGAGGTAGACGGTGCCCATGCCGCCGGAGCCGAGCAGGCTGAGGATCTTGTAGCGGTTGTTGAGGGTGTGGCCGACGAGGTCCTCGGGCGACTCGAACTTGATGCGGGCGGACGGGCGCGCGACGACCTGCGTCTCCTCGGACGCCGGCTCGGAGGGCTCGGCCTTGGCGACCCGCTTGACCTCCCGGCCCTTCGGGCCGGAGTTTGGCGGGCCTGGCGGTCCTTTGGTCGGCGAGGCGGGCATCCGCAGCCCGGTAGCATAGCGGATTATCGCGGCGGATCCGGCGATTGAAAACAGCCCGCGCGGCGGCTCAGAACTGCCAGCGCAGGGTGAGGCCGGCCGTGTGCGGGGTCGCGTAGGGGGCCGCGGCGAGCTTCGAGGGCTTGCCGCGCAGGCCGAAGGCCAGCAGCGTGGCGCCGACGCCCAGGCACACCAGGCTCAGCACGCCGCCGGCGATCGCCATGTTGTTGCCGGACTTGCCGCGCTTGTCGATCGCCACCAGGTCGGGGTCGTCGGGCGGGAGGGTCTGGTTCATGTCGACGACGTCCTGGCCGGCCTCCTCGGCCCGCTTGCCGCGGACCATGCCGCCCGCCATGAGGCCGATCATGAGGAGGCCGACGCCCGCGGTCACGCTGCCGGCGATCACCAGCGGCTTGTTGATCTCGCGCCGGGGCGGGGGCACGGCCGCGGGCGGCGTGGGCTCGGGCTCCGGCTCGACCTCTTCGCGCGGGAACTCGACGGTGGCGCAGTCGAGGTCGGGGCTGGCGGCGCGGGCGGACTGGAGGTCCTTGTCGATGTTGCCGCGCAGCTCGACGGCCCGCAGGGCGTCGGGCGACTTCTTGGCCCTGGGCTTGCGCTCGGCCTCCTGCTCGGCGAGGAACTGGTCGAGCAGCTCCTCGGCGGCGCACAGGTGGGCGGCGGGGTGCTGCTTGCCGCGGATCTTCCCGCCGGCGGAGTAGGCGCTGCGGTGGGCGTCGATGAGCTCCCACAGCACGCTGGCCCGCATGTCCTTGAGCCCGCGGGGCATGCCCTCGTAGGCGGCGGTGAACTCCTCGACGGCGACGGCGTGGCGGCCGGCCTCGCGCTCGCGGATGCCGCGGTCGTAGTGGTCCTCGACCTCCTTGGGCACCTCGGGGGCGGCGAACGCGGCGAGGGCGGGGCGAGGGCGGGCGGCGAGGGCGGGGCGAGGGACGCCCGCAAGGGCGAGGGTGAGGCTGACGACGAGCGCGCTCAGGGCCGAGGAGCCGTGAGGGCAGGACGGAGCGCGCGGGCCCGTGGGGCCGTGGGGACGAGCCGGCATGAGGTCGCGCGCGAGCGCGCGGCGCCCGAGGATAACGCGGGGGCTGCTGGCGCCGCAAGCACGCCGACGGGCGCGCGGGGCGTGAAGTGGCCCTCAGTACTCGGAGATCGAGGGCGGCGGGCTGCGGTGTGCGGCGGCGATGATCTCCTCGGCGGCGCCGGCGAGGATGCCGGCGCGCGCGGGGCGATCGAGGGCGGCGAGCGGGCAGGTCGGATCGTTGAGGTCGTGGAAGCTGGTGATGCGCACGCTGCGGGGGCCGCCGGTGATCGGGTCGACGAAGTCGTACTCGGCGAACACGTCCATGGCGGGCCGGAGATAGAGGCACATGACGGCGGCCCGCGGGTGGAGCTGGGCGGCGAGGGTGGCCGGGAGGGCGTGCTCCGCGATGAACGGCGAGGCGAGGAAGCCGGGGGAGATGAGCAGCACCGCGACGCGGGTGGCCTCGATCGCACGGCGCAGCTCGGCGGCGCCGCGCGGGCCGTGGTCGACGCGCAGGTCGTCCCAGAGGTCGAGCATCCACGCCTTCTGCAGCGGCTTCAGGTGGACCTGCAGCTCGCCGAGGAGGTCGCGGTCGCGGTGGCTGTAGGCGATGAACACGCCGCTGCGCGCGGCGCGGACGGCCGCCAGCGGGCCCGAGACGGCGCCCGCGGGGTACGAGCGCGAGGCGGCGCGCGAGCGGGAGGCCGACTCGGCCGCGAGCGGCTGGACGGCGTCGAGCTCGGGCCGCGAGGCGACGCGGAGGGAGCCCTGACTGCCGGCGGGGTCGGGTGCTTGCTTCGAAGGTGTACTCGGCGTCGCCGACGGCCCGCGCATGGCGCAACCTTGTATCACTTTCTCGGCACATACAACCCTCGAGCTGCTCTACACTCGCGGCGCCATGCTTCGTGTCACTTCGCTCGTCGCCTCGATGATCGTGCTCGCGTGCAACGCAGAGGCGGGTAAATCGGCCGGGGCCGGCGCGCCGGCGCCAGCGACGGACAGGAGCGTGAGCCAGACTACAGAGAAATCATTGCAGTCGGTCGCTACGCCCGCGAAGGAGGCGCCCAAGATTTCGCTGGCGGCCGACCCCGGCGCGGCGGCCAGGGTCCGCGGGAACGTGCCGGGGCCGATCGATCCGCCGTGGTTCCGCGCCGACCTGTTCGCCGGGGCGACGATGACGAGCTCGGGGCGCACGCCGCCGGACGACCAGGGGCTGTTCTCGACGCAGATGCTGTTCGCGCTGCCCGCGGGCACGACGCGCGAGGCATGCCTCGAGACGCTCGACAGGACGCTGTCCGCGGCGGTGCCGGCGCTGGTCCGCGAGGAGGGCAAGGACGGGCGCGTCACGCTGCGCGGCAGCAACGCCGACTACGAGGTGACGACCATCTGCGGCGAGGCCAAGGGCACGATGAGCGCGTACGTGGCGTACCGCTGGATCAAGGCGCCGTCGCCGGTGAGCACGCCGGCGTCGCCGTGAGGCGCGTGCGCTCGCGCGTTACTTGCGCTTCTTCCTCTGCTTGTTCTGCTTGTTCTGCTTGGCCTTCTCGAACTTCTTGGCGCCGGGGTTGTTGCGGTTGGCCTTGACGGCGGCCTGACCGTCGGGGGCGAAGCGGACCGGGGCCTCGCCGACCTCGGCGAGCGCGCCGCCCTCGGCGAGGTGCAGCCACTGCAGGACGTTGGCGTTCAGGAACGGGACGGCGTTGAGGAGCATGCGCTTCTCGATCTGCATGAGCGCGAGCTGCTGGCGGATCGGCATGCGGACGTTGAAGGCCTTGACCTGCCTGGGGTAGTGCGGGTCGCGGGGATCGGACCAGGTCGGGTCCGTCAGGACGAAGTGCATGCGGCAGGCGAACGGGCGCACGTCCCAGGCGCGGCAGCGGTGGGTGGCGGGGTCGAGGAGGGGGCACAGCTCGCCGCGCTGGGCGAAGTTCAGGCGGCCCTGCTGGACGGCGGCGCCGGTCATCGAGATCTTGTCGGGGTCCTTGCCGGTGTGCAGGGCCTGGACGTCCTTGAACTGCTGCTCGCCGGTGCGGGCGAGCTCCTTGGCGACCTGCGGGAAGTCCTTCCACGGGCGGATGGCGCGGTAGATGTGGAGGCCCTCGACGCCGGTGACGCCGACGGGCTGCTCGTGGCAGGCCCGGTAGCCCTCGGGCGTGCCGGCCCGCGGGGCGCCCTTCAGGGCGGGGGTGTGCTCGACGATCACGGCGACGTAGGCGTCGTAGGCGGCGACCATGGCCTGCACGGCGGCGAAGAAGCCCTTCGGCAGCTTCTTGGTGTTGGCGACGTCGGCGAGGCCGGGCAGGGCGGCGATCTCGTCGATCGCGGCCTGCAGGGCGGCCACCTGGGGCTCGGCGGCCTTGCGGGCCGCGCGAGGGATGCGGGACATCTGGTCCCGCGGGAGGCGGATGCGCGTGCCGAACAGGGACTTTAGGGCCTCCAGGACCATGGCCCCCGCCTCATAGCACATGCACTCGCGGTTGCGCGGGCCGGCGCGGACGGTTAGCGTGCGCGCCATGCTGCTGCGCCGCCTGCTCCCGTCCTCGTTCGCTCTGGCCCTGCTCACCGCCGCCTCCGCCTGCAAGAAGGCGCCCGAGGCCGGCACCGACGGCCCGGGCGGCGGCGCCGCGGCCGGGGCGACCCAGAGCGGGACGGTGCTGCGCTACAAGGCGGGGCCGGCCAAGCTGAAGCAGACGGTGAAGGCCTCGTTCGCGGCCAGCGGCGACGGCGGCGGCGGCGAGGCGAAGGTCGACCTCACGGGGCTGCTCGACGTCTCGCCGTCGGGGGCGGACAAGCTGAAGATCGCCTACACGGTGCTCGAGGTGCGGCAGATCGACCTGACGGGCTCGATGAAGCCGGAGGTCAAGGAGGGCCAGCCGGCGCCGGACGTCAAGGCGGACGTGCAGGCGGCCAAGGGCGCGCGCATCGTCGACCTGCGCGGCGACGAGGACAAGGCCGCGACCAAGGGGCTGGCGGAGAACGCCAAGAGCGAGAAGGACAAGGGCGGCGGCGCCGGCGGGATGGTCGGGGCGTTCCTCGGGCTCCCGCCCGAGATGCCGAAGGACGGGCTGGCCGAGGGCACGCCGCTGAAGGAGCACAAGGAAGAGACGACGACGATCTTCGGCGGGATCGAGATCGACATGGAGATCGACACCACCTACACGCTGGTCAAGGTCGACAGCAGCAGCGGCAAGCGCCTGGCGGAGGTCAAGATCGAGTCGGAGGCGAGCGGGGCCAAGGAGCTCGCGCAGGGCGGGCAGAGCATGATGCTCGCGCTCGACGTGACCTCCGAGGCGGTCGTGGTGTTCAACCTCGACGACCAGCTGCCGGTCAGCGTCAAGCAGCAGTCGACCCAGGCCATCTCGGCGGGTCCGCAGGGCAGCTTCGAGATCCGCTTCAACAGCGAGTCGTCCTACGAGCCGGCGGCATGACGCACGACCGCGCGGTGGTGCTGCTGAGCGGCGGGCTCGACTCGACGACCGTGCTGGCCCTGGCCCGCGCGGCCGGACGCGAGGTCTACGCGCTCAGCTTCCGCTACGGCCAGCGCCACGAGGTCGAGCTGGCGTGCGCGCGGCGACAGGCGGCGCGCCACGCGGTCGCGGCCCACGAGGTCGTCGACCTGTCGCACGTGGGCGCGCTGGTGGCGTCGGCGACGTCGCTGGTCCATGGCAGCCCGCTGGCTGTCCCGAAGGACAGCCCGGTCGGCGGCCCGGAGATCCCGAGCACGTACGTGCCGGCGCGCAACACGTTGTTCTTGGCCTACGCGCTGGCCTGGGCGGAGGCCCTGCAGGCGCGGGAGATCTGGCTGGGGGTCAACGCGCTCGACTACTCGGGCTACCCCGACTGCCGGCCCGAGTTCGTGCACGCGTTCCAGGCCCTGGCCGACAAGGCCACGCGCGCGGGCGTCGAGGGCCACCGCATCCACGTGCTGACGCCGCTGCTCGAGTGGACCAAGGCGCAGATCGTCGCGGCGGGCCTCCAGGTCGGGGTCGACTACGCCGACACGCTGTCGTGCTACGACCCGAGCGAGGGCCTGGCCTGCGGGCGCTGCGAGAGCTGCCAGCTGCGCCGGCGCGGGTTCGCGGACGCGGGGGTCGCGGACCCGACGCGCTACGTTTAATTATTCGGGGCATGCTCGATCGCCGCAGCTTGATCGGTGTGGGGCTCGCGTACGCGGGGCTGACGATCGTGGTGGTCGCGGCCTCGACGGTGCACGCTTGGCTCGGCGAGCGGGCGCCGGCGCCGGCGCTGCTCGAGCGGGCGCCGTCGGCGGGGCTGGTCGAATTCCTCGGGCCGGTCGCGCCGGGCGGGCGGCTCGGGCGCTGGACCGTCGGTGAGGTCGGGCCGCTGCGCAGCGGCAACCTGCGGGTCGAGCTGCGCGCGGGGGCGGAGCGGGTGGCGCTGACGCTGGCGCGCCAGGGGGCGGGGCCCGAGCCGCTGGCGACCACGCCGACGCTGGCGGTGTTCCCGGCGGTGCACGACCTCGACACGCACGTCGCGCCGCCGGCGACCCGCGAGGCGGCGACGCTGGTGGCGGAGGCGCTGCGCGAGCGCGAGGGCCGGCTCGCGGCGCCGGCCGAGTTGTTGCCGCTGCATCGTTGAGCGAGAGGTCGCGGGTGGCCTATGATGGCGGCGTGCTCGGTCCTCGCGTGACGCGTCCGCTGCGGGTCGTCCAGGGCGCGGCGCGGCTGGGGGCGGCGCTGGCGACCGGCGGCGGGTTCCCGTTCTCGGCGACGTTCATCCTGACGCACCGCTGCAACTTCGAATGCGCGTACTGCAACATCCCGGCGGCGGCGGGTCGGGAGATGACGACCGCCGAGTTCTGCCGGGCGATCGACGAGCTGAGGGCCGCGGGTCTGGTGCGCGCGAGCTTCAGCGGCGGCGAGGCGCTGCTGCGGCGTGACGCGCTCGAGATAATTAAACATGCGAGGGGGGTGGGGTTGATGACCTCGCTCAACAGCAACGCGTGGCTGACCGAGCGCCACCTCGACGATCTGGCGGAGTGCCTGGATCTCCTGGTGGTGTCGCTCGACGGGCCGGAGCCGGTGCACGACCTGGTGCGGCGGCGGCGGGGGTCGTACGCGCGGGTGATCGCGGTGCTCGAGGGGGCGCGGCGGCGCGGCCTGGCGACCGCGACGATCACGGTGCTCACCCGCGAGAACATGCACGTGATCGACGACGTGCTGGGGCTGGCCGAGGCGCACGGGTTTTATGCGTACTTCCAGCCGGCCTACGAGGATTGTTTCAATCATGCGAAGGGGCTGGATCCGGTGATCGACGCGCGGCTGTTCGCGGACATCGCCGGGAGGCTGGCGGAGGCGCGGGCGGCGGGGCGACCGGTCGGGGCGTCGGCGGGGTACGTCGAGCGGCTCGCGCGCGGGCCGGTGTTCGGGGACTGTTCGAAGTGCTCGGCGGGGCGCTTCTGGGGCACGGTGCTGCCCGACGGCGTGGTGATCCCGTGCCACCTGCAGGCCGAGAGCGGGGCCGAATTTTTTAATGGGCTGGAGGTCGGGTTCGCGGCGGCGTTTCGTCGGCTGCGGCGGCCGATGACGGGGCCGGGCTGCGCGATCAGCCCCTATCAGGAGACGGACCTGATCTTCTCGCTCGACCGCGCGGCTATCGCGGCGGCGCTGCGCCGGCTCGTGCGGGCGTGAGCGGGGCGCGATCAGGCCGGCTCGCGGTAGCGGACGTGGAGGTGATGCACGTGCCCGTCCGAGTGTTTAATTAATGTGGCCCGGCCGCGGATCGGGTGCTGGATCTTTCGATCGACCTGCTCGTCGGGCACGCCGAGCGCGGCGGCGGCGTCGCGCAGCGCGGGGTGGAGGGTCCAGTCGAGGAAGATGTCCTGCACGGCGCCTCGCTCGTCCAGGGCCTCGATCATGCGCCAGGTGGCCTGCCAGTCGACGACGCCGGGCTCGGGGCGGCACAGGTCGGTGCCGCAGCGGGCGCAGCCGCGGCGGTAACGGCCGCCGCGGATCGGCAGCCAGATGTCGACGTCGCGGCCGGACTGGTGCGACTTGTGCGGGCCGTAGCGGCCGCCGTCGGGGCGGCTCAGGTCGCCGACCACGAGCTCGCCGCGATAACCACGGTTACGCAGCAGGGCGAGGCCGTGCATGAGCTCGCCGACGGTCGCGGAGGTGGCGTAGGCGTGGGCGGGACAGCGGACGGTGTAGTCGGGCGAGGACGGCAGGCGGATCGCGTTCAATAATTGGCCGTCGGTCGGGGTGCCGAGGCCGATCGCGTCGGGCGGGAGCTCGTAGCGCGGAGGCTCGGTGACGAACTCGAGGGCGGCCGGCGGAGCGGATGGCCCGGGGGACAGGTCCGGGGCGGGTGAGGCGGATTGTTCGGATGGCTCGGGGGACAGGTCGGGGGCGGGTGAGGCGGATTGTTCGGATGTCTCGGGGGACAGGTCGGAGGATTCGCCGGCGGGTCGGGGGACGGTCGAGCGGGCGGTCGAGGCGGCGAGCAGTACGACGATCGTGGTGAGCAGGGCGGCGAGGCCGGCGAGCACGGGCGTGCGCGGGCGGGGCGGAGACGATGGAGCGGGCGGAGAGAGCCGGCGCGGGGCGGACCAGTCGGTCGGGCGGTGTCGCAGGCGCGCGAGCACATGGGGCAGCGCGAGCGAGGGAAATATCGAAAATTCGATGCGGTGGTGGGCGATCGTCAGGCGGTCGCCGTCGGCGAGGGCGGTCGGCTCGCGGCAGCGGCGATCGTTGACGTAGGTGCCGGCCGGGGCGCCGCGGTCGTGGACGACCCAGCCGGTGTGGCGCCAGCGCAGGGTGCAGTGAGTGGCGGCGATCGCGGGATCGCGGAGGACGAGGGCGCACGTCTCGCGGGCGCCGCCGATGTGCAGGGCGGGGCGATCGAGGACATGGACCTCCTCGCGGCCTTGTGGATCGATCACGCGGAGGAGGGCGACGGCGTCGGGGGGATCCAGCGCGGGCGTGACGGCGACGGAGCGAGGTGCCTGCGGAGTGGGCATGCATTCACCGGGCGGCCGCGGCGGGCGGGTGGGACGGACGGAAGGCGAGCACGAGCAGGCCGCCGGCGATCACCACCCACAGACCGATCTGCACCCACTTGAGGGCGGAGCGCGGCAGCGGGCGCGGGTGTCGGCGCGCCGCGGCGAGCGGCTGGACGACCGTCGGCGCGGCGCTGCCGGCAGCGGGGCGAATGTCGGTGGTCGTGCCGGTCGAGGCGTGGGGCGCCGCGTCGACGGGGCGCAGCTCGGTGAGCGTGGCCGACATCGGGTGCGGGGCGGGGCGCGCGGGGGAGGCCCCGGGCTCGGGGAGCGCGGCGAGCGTGGGAGCGGGGCGGCCCGTGGCTCGAGGGAGGGTCGGGGCGTGGCGTGGCGCGGGGGAGGCCCCGGGCTCGGGACGCGTGGGAGCGGGGCGGTCCGTGGCTCGCGGGAGGGTCGGGGCGTGGCGTGACGCGAGGGGCCGGGTCGGCCGCGGCCCGGGTTGCATGTCCGTGGGCAGGACGAGGGTGATCGGTGCGTCCTGGCGGAAGGGACAGGTCGGGCAATCGGGCGGGCGCGCGGGCTCGGGGGCGAGCCGGGGCGGATGCACGGGCCGCGGGGGCTCGCGCAGATAGATCGTGGTGGCGACGTCGTCGTGGCTGGGGGACATCGGTGTTTGTCGCACTCCGTCACTGCTTGTCGAGCTTGCCGACCAGCGAGAGGGTGAAGCTGACGCCCTCGAATTGGATGAAGGGCTCGATCTGCAGGCTGCAGCGGTACCAGCCGACCTGGCCCTCGACGTCCTCGACGACGATCCTGGCGCGGCGCAGGGGCTTGCGCGAGCGGGTGTCGGCGGAGGGGTCGGGCATGTCGGCGACGTACTGGCGGATCCAGCGGTTGAGCTCGCGCTCGAGGTCGGCGCGGCCCTTCCAGGTGCCGATCTGCTCGCGCTGCAAGACCTTCAAATAGTGCGCGAGGCGGGTGATGACGAACATATACGGCAGGCGCGCGCCGAGCTGGGCGCTCTGCTGGGCCGCGGCGCCCTCGACCGTCCTGGCGAAGGTCTTCGGGCGCTGGGTCGAGTTGGCGGAGAAGAACGCGGCGTTGTCGCTGTCCTGGCGGAACACCAGGCCGCACAGGCCGAGGTTGGCGAGCTGCAGCTCCTGGCGGTCGGTGATCGCGGTCTCGCAGGGGGGCTTGGTCTTCAGCTCGCCGCCCTGCTCGTACTGGTGGAGCGGGAGGCCGTGGACCGAGCCGCCGCCCTGCGGGCCGATAATGTTGGGGCACCAGCGATACTTGGCGAACGACTCGGCGATGCGGGCGGTCAGGGCGATCGCGGCGGGGCCCCAGAGGTAGCGCTCGTGCTGGTCGATGACGTCCTCCTGGAAGTCGAAGGCCTTGACGGCGATCTCGCTGTCGCGCTTGCCGTACGGCAGGCGCAGCAGGAAGCGAGGCGCGCACAGGCCGACGTAGCGCGAGTCCTCGTGGTCGCGGAAGGCGTTCCAGCGGGCGTACTGCGGGCCCTCGAACACGGCCTCGAGGTCTTTGATCTTCGGCAGCTCGGTGAAGTCCCGCAGGCCGAGCAGCCTGGGGCTGGCGTTGGCGAGGAAGGGGACGTGGGCCATCGCGCTGACGGCGGCGCAGTGCTTGAGCAGCTGGAGGTCGGCGGCGCCGCCGTCGACGTCGAAGGTGGCGCACACGACCCCGTAGGGCTTGCCGCCGAGCACGCCGAAGGCGCTGTTGTAAAGGTGCTTGTAGAGGCCGGACTGGGTGGTGTCGGCGGAGTCCTCGGCGTCGGCGCGGAGGTCGTCCTTGGTGGCGTGGACGAACTCGAGGCGGATGTTCTCGCGGAAGTCGACGCGCTCGACGAGGTGCTTGAGGCCGCGCCATGCCGACTCGAGCTGCTGCACGGCGGGGTGGTGGAGGATGGCGTCGACCTGGGCGGTGAGGCGGCGGTCGAGGTCGGCGATGAGGCTCTGGACGCGGTCCTTGTCGACGCGGGGGGCGGCCTCGTGCGAGCGCAGGAGGTCGTCGAGGAGGGTGCGGGTGCCGGCGCGGACGAGCTGGTAGGCCTCGCCGTCGGCGGGCACGAGGCGGGTCTCGGCGAGGATGGTGGACAGGAGGGACGGCTGATCGACGGCGGAGGTGGTGGCGGCTTGCATGATCGTCCTGGGAGCGGGTGGAGGGAGGGGACAGCGCTCAGGGCTGGGGGTCGGAGATCTCGAGCTCGCGCAGCAGGCGGGCGCGCTGCTCGGGGTCCTTCAAGAGTTCGCGCATCTTGCGGACGAACCCGGGGACGTTGACGATGGGGCCCTTCAGGGCGACGAGCGCGGCGCGCAGCTCGAGCAGGCGGCGCAGCTCGGGGACCTGGGCGGCGATGTTCTCGGGGCGGAAGTCGGCGAGGCCCTCGAAGCGCAGGGACACGGCGAGCTCGGCCCTGGGGTCGCCGGACAGGCCGTCGGCGACGCTGATGTCGGCGGACAGCGACTGCGCGGCCATCACCTTGTCGAACGAGTCCTTGTCGATGCTGACCGGGTCGCGCTCCTCGAGCGGGCGCTCGTCGGGGCGACCGGTGAGGTCGCCGAGCACGAGGATCTTGAAGGGGAGCTCGACCTCCTCCTGGGCGCCGTCGGCGGCCGGGCGATAGGTGATGTTGACGCGCTCCTTGGGAGCGACGGATCCAGCGTTCACGGGCATAGGCGGTTGGTATGGTCCGCGGGATATGGGCTGTCCAGGCGAATATGGCGGCGGACGTCGAAAGTAGCTTCGGCAGGAGAACGGCGGCGCCAGAATGTGTAATGGCCATTACATATATTGGTGTGGTGAGCTGACGCTTGTACGCGCCGCGAGGAGGCGCGTGCTTCGAACATTGTGGTTGCTACGGTGACGGCATGGCTGAGACCATCCATCTGTCACTGAAGTCCAACGGTAACCCGATCGAAGGCGAGAGCACCCAGCACGACCTCGACCGCGACAAGACCATCGAATGCCTCGAGTTCAAGGACCGCGTGCGTACGGCGCGGGAGCTGGGCACGCGGGCACCGGTCGGCCGGCGCGTGCACGAGCCGCTGGAGATCGTCAAGCGCATCGACTCGAGCTCGCCGCTGCTGGCCAAGGCGCTGTGCAAGAACGAGAAGATCGAGGGCGTGTTCCGCTTCTACCGCCCGAGCCCGACCGGCGACGGCACGACGGAGCAGTTCTTCACGATCACCATCAGCGACGGGCGTGTCGACTCGATCGAGCGCCACTCGGCGTCCGCGATCGACCCGGCCGCGGCCACCACCCCGCCGCTCGAGACGGTGCGCTTCGTGTATCACACGATCAAGTGGATCTACGAGCCGAGCGGCGCGGAGTACGTCGACAGCTGGAGCACGTCCGAGGCGGCGTGATCCAGGGAGCGTGTGATTGAGCGGACGGGCGCGCCGGGAGGCGCGCCCGTCCTGTTGTTCGTCCGTCGTCGTGCACGGCCCCCGCGTCGCCGCGGCGCGCGCTCGGTCATGCGCGTGGGCCGTAGACCGACGAAACCGGGGGGAACGGGGAGCCGCCGTCCGTCACCGGCATGGCGTAGCGGGCGACGATCTCCTGGGCGGCCTCGTCGGCGTCGGCCAGACCCCGCAGGCGGATCTCCTTGCCGTGCGACAGGACGACGAACAGGTCCAGACCCGAGGCGATTCGATTGTCGTAGACTTCGATCCTCGCGCCGTGGATCCGGTCGCGCAGGATGGCCCGCCGCCGAAAGAGCCCGCTCCACACGATGCCGTTGTCGTGCAGCACGAGCGACTGGAGCGCCCGCGACAGCGGCAGGAGGGTCACCAGCCCGCACGCGCAGAACACGAAGAGCCCGGCGGCGAGCCGGCCCTCGAGACAGGATACGATGGCCATCGCCGTGCCGACGGCGAGGGCGAACCACCATAAGCCGCCAGCGTGGACGGACCCGCGATAGACCTTCATTTCGCGCTCGGTGGGCATTGCGGGGCAATCTAGCATTCGAGTGGTGACGACGCCCGCGGTCGGTCGTCGATCCCGGTGAATGATCGCAGGCGTCGGGCGTGGATGACGTCAGCGCGTGATGGCGGCGAGCTCGGGGGCGAGCTCGGCGGTGAGGAGGGCGAGGGCGGGGCTATCGTCGGAGGGTCGGCCGAACAGGTCCAGGTGAGGTGAAGCGGCCGGGAGCTCGAGGAGGGGGTTGACGGGGGCGCCCTGCTCGTCGAACGCGAGGGTGGTGCCGGACGGATCGGTGACGACGGTGTGGCGGAGCGTCGCGGTCAGGCGGGCGATCGGCTCGTCGGCGCGGTGGCGGTGCGCGGGCGTGTGGACGAGCGTCGGGAGCTCGGCGGCGCCGGGGATCTCCGCGGGGGCGGCCGGGGCCGAGTATGCGGCGATCCAGGTGATGGCGGAGGTGTGATCCTGATCATTACTAAAAATTGTGTGGAGGAGGTGGGGGCCGTGCCACTGCCAGCGGGTGTCGCCGAGGGCGATGCAGCGGCCGAGGGCGTCGAATGTTTGGCTGTCTGAAGAGGCAGGTTCGATGATCGAGGCCGGGGTGCTGGGGATGCGGGCGCGGGGGCGGGTGGTGAGGTCGAGGTCGTGGACCAGGCGGTCGTGGTTCCAGACGTAGCGGCGGTGGCGGTGGATCTGCGGGGGGCGGCTGCCGGTGACGCCGTGCTCGACGGGGCGGCCGGCGGCGTCGCGGTGCCACCAGGCCGTGACGCCGCCGGGGAGCTGGCGGGTGTGCTCGCGGCCGTGGCGGTCGCGCTCGAGCGTGAGGGACCAGGTGCCCGCGGTGATGCGGGTCGGGCCGTGGTGCGCGTGGTCGTGGTGGAAACGAACGTCGGCGCCGCGGGAGCTGCGGAGGTGGGTGATGCGATCGTGGACGTCGAGGGTGAGGGCGATCCAGTGGTCGTCCTGCCACTCGCGGAGCAGGCGGCCGCAGGCGTCGAGCTCGCGGCGGGTGGTGATCGTGGCGTCGCCGGTGCGGCGGATCGCGGTGAGCAGGTGACCGTCGGGGCGGTAGGTGAAGCTGTCGTGGTGAGCGCTGGTGTGGATGTCGGTGACGCGGTCGGCGAGGTCGTGGGTGTAGCGCGTGGTGCCGCTCGGTGACGCGATCGCGGTGACGCGGCCGGCGAGGTCGCGGGTCAGGCGGCGGGCGCCGCGGGCGTCGGTGAGCCTGCGCAGGGCGCCGGCGGCGTCGCGCTCGCCGTGGAAGAGGGTGCCGCTGGCGTCGGCGATGCGCAGGACGCGGCCTTCGAGGTCGCGCTCGACGGTGTAAGGGGCGGCGTTGGCGTCGCCGCAGCTGGCGAGCCAGCGCAGGCCGGTGTACGTGCAGCGGAGGTCGGTGCGGGCGTCGCAGCGGCGCACGAGGTTGCCGAGGGCGTCGTAGCTGTAATTGCGGGCGTCGCCGTCGGGGAGGACGTGGCGGGTGAGGCGGCCGAGGAGGTCGTAGGAGAACGACTCGTGGGTGCCGTCGGTGTGGACGGTGTGGATCTTCCGACCGCGGCGATCATAGGTGTGCTCGAGCGTGCGGCCGTCGGCGTATTCGAGGCGGAGGAGCAGGCCGAACTTGTTGAAGGTGTGGGTGTCGCGGCGGCCGTCGGGGTGGGTGACGCTGGTGGTGTTGGCGTCGTGGTGATAGGTGGTGGTGCGGCCGAGCGGGTCGGTGCGGCGGGTGAGGCGGCGCTGTGAATCATAGGACCAGCGCCAGCGGCCGCCCGCGGGGTCGGTGGCGGCGACGGGCAGGTCGCGCTCGTATTCGACGGTGACGGTGGCGCCGTCGGGGTGGATCGTACGGGTGAGGTTGCCGCGGTCGTCGTAGGTGTGGCGGGTGGTGCGGCCCAGCGGCGCGTGGACGGCGGTGCGGCGCAGGTGCTCGTCGTATTCGTGGGTGGTGGTGGCGCCGCGGGCGTCGGTGACGCTGGTGGGCTCGCCGTGGGGGCCGTAGCGGACGACGGAGATCTCCTTGCAGGCGTTGGTGACCATCGTGGTGCGGCGCGCGCGGTCGTAGAGGAGGGTGTGGTCGATGATGCCGCCGTCGCCGCGGGTGCGCGTGCAGGCGGCGTCGGTGTCGGGGCCGTCGTAGTCGAAGTGGAAGCGCAGGCCGTCGGGCAGGGTCTCCTCGACGATGCGGTGGTTGTCGTGGCGGTAGCGGGTGACGTGGCCGAGGGCGTCGGTGATGGCGACGAGGTCGTCGCCCTCGTAGGTGTAATGCGCGTGGGCGACGAGGCCGTCGGTGTCGGGATCGGGAAGGTCGATGCGGGCGATGTGGCCGCTCGGGTGATAATTAAAAAAGATCTCGCGGCCGTCGGGGGTGTGGGCGCGTACGAGGCGGTCATCTGCGTATTCGAGGTCGATGCGCCGGCCGCTGTGGTCGTGAATTTTCAATAGGCGCGCGGGGGCTTCACGCGCGAGCGGGTGGAAGTCGCGGAGGATGCCGGTGTGGTCCTCGATCTGCCAGCCGTCGCCGGGGAGCGGGCGAATGGTGAGGCGCTCGAGCGGGTGGAAGATCTCTCGGATTGAATCTTCGGGGAGCGGGAGCTCGAGCTCGCGGCCGTCGTGGGCGCGGTAGACCAGCTGGCCGGGCTCGCGCCAGACGGCCTCGTCGAGGCTGTGCGACCAGCCGTGGCCGAACGGCGAGGGGCGGCTGCCCCAGGTCGAGCTGTAGAAGCGAGTGATACGGAGCGGGAGGGCGCCGGGGAGCTCGGCGTCGACGGCGTCGAGCACGAACCGACCGGCGACGACGTCGACGGGGTGACCGGTGAAGCGGCGGAGGAAATTGGGGAGACGGTTGCTGAAACGGCCCTTATGTCGGGTAGCGAGGATCCATGCTGCCTGTAGGCTTCGGTTGTGCGCGCGGATCGTCGGGATGAGTCTCTTGGCGAGGGAAGGCGCTTGGGCGGTTCCCGGTAGTGTTATCCCACCGATGAGGACGTTATTCTGAAATGTAATGAGTGCACCCACGCAAGGAGGTTTGCCTGGATCCAGACCAGCCAATTGTTGGAAGGCCATTGCTGCTGCATTGCGAGCGGCCTGTTCCGTATGGGTCTTGGCCGCCAATGCATGGCCTTCAGCTTCTGCGAGCAAGGATGCAGCCTCACTAGGGGTGGTGGTCTCCAGGGCCGCTTCTTCAGCGTCGATGGCGTCCTTACGAGCACTCTGTCGCGCCGCGATCGAACCGAAGATTTTTCCACTTTGAACGCCTCTAGCGATGAGCGTCTTCATTCCGGGATCCGGGCGTTGGCAATGTACCGTCATGCACCCTTGCCGTGCCGCCTTGCTGCTCAGGATGAGCACATTGCTGGACCCCTCGACGATTTGAAAAGGTGGCATCGCTGTTCCACAGGACACAGAAAGCCCTAAATCTCCAGCCCGAGCTGCTGGTCTCCCATGTATCAGAACGGAGGCACAGCCGCCGAGCATGACCGGTCCGAGGCTCGGTAGCGGTAAGGGATTGGCTGGCGGGTGCGGGTGGGTGTGGAGGGTGCCGACATGAAGTGTGCAGAGTGCGGCAGCCGGTTTGGAGCTTCCCAAGGAAGGTATAAGTGTGTTTGTAACGTACGCGATGGTACTGTCGATTGCGTCCAAGGACCACTTCCCGGCGGCCACGGGCGCTCCGATTTTGCGTTTGAACGTGCCGAGAGGAGTCTCGTCCATGCGTCGTCTGTGTTCGAGCGCGGAATTCGGCTCAAGGACTCGTTGCATCCTACGGTTCCATTCTCCATGGAGTCCTGCAGCGAGATGCTGTATGGAGCCGAGGTTTGGTTCATGGGTCGTTGGGGCATCCGGCTGAGAGCCGTCAGAAGTAGTGATCAGCATGTGACCTCTTTGAGCGCGTCGATTTGCTGACGAGCAAACTCTTGTGCTTCGTAACTATGGGTATATCTCTCTGCGAGTCTGAAACAAGCCACAGCTTCGGGGATCTGGACAAGATCGCTGCAGATTGCTCCCAGTCGCATGGCGATGTTATAGATCAGCGGCGCGGTGCCTCCCTCTGCCGCGAGCCGCAATCCGCGACAGGCACTAACGACGGCCTCATCAAATTGTCCAGTGGCGTGGAAAATGTCGGCTTGGAGTGCAAGCTTGTAAGCCACAAGCGCCGGAGTGTCGGAAAGTTTGCTGGCGTACTCGCTTAATTTCAGTGCGGTTTCATGATCGCCGTAGCCATATGCCATGGTTGCCAACTGGAGGATGGCTTGAGCCCGGTCCTCCGGCTCACATGCCTGGTTTCGAGCGGTGGCCATCACTGTATCGGTGACCACTGCTGCTGGTAACTGGAAGCGAAAAGCAGAAATCTCCTCGAGGCGCGATGCCGCAGCAAGCTCGAAGATCCGACAACAACTATCATCCCGGACGACAAGGCGTAGGGAGGTAGATAGAGGTTCTCGTAGAAAGGACTCTAAGAATACGGTGAAACCCTCCGGGTCATGGATGGACGTCGGGATCAAGGCGAGGACTAGCCGATGATCGCCGGTGGAGAGATCAGCGGTCAGGCGTTCAATTGAACAACGGAGCCGTGCAGCTGCATCGGAGTCTTTTTCATCTGGTTTCGCACCTGGGCTAGCGACGTGGGAATCGAGTTTGTCCAGGTAATCTACCGTGGACAAGAAAGGATCAGTAATGATCACGATACGATCGGAGGGACTTTCGGCGTCGAGTTGCTCCAGTGTATGGACCACGTACAATGTCTCCTCGTCTGCACAGCGGATCACGAGGGCGCTCGGGTTCCAGTGATCACGGAAGAGGGTGAGGAGGGTCTTGAGTTCGCGAAGTCGACGTTGGGCGCTCATAAGATTGTCTTCAGTTGAGACGGATCACGGCGCCGAGTAGGATATGATGGCCGGTTGCGGTACTCGTGATGGCCGGCCCGTTGAGTTCGATGCCCTGCGATGTGAGGACGATCGAGCTCCCACCGACGCGCAGCTCGATCTTCTCCTGCGCGGAGAGAGCGAACTTGTTGCTGCGGATTTCGGTCATTTCTTCGATTCTCACCGAGAGGTTGTTGCCGGCGGTGATCTGGACGTCGCCGGTGCCGGCGTCCATGTAGATGTCCTGGCCGGCGTAGGCTTCGATTGTGCCTTTACTGCCTGTCATGAGGCTGATCTTGGTGTCGCCGCGGAGTTTGAGCTCCTCCGTGCTGGCGCGGAGCTCGGCCGATTTTTCGGCGATGAGATCGATGTCGCTCTGCTGGGCGCGGACCCACACCCCTTTTTTGGCCTGGAGGTTGATGTCGGCGCTTTCCGAGCGCAGCCAGCAGGCCTCCTTCGTGGATATGGTGTGGGCGCCGAGGAGGGTGCGGTGCTCGCTGTTTCCGGTGACGACCTTGGTGGCGTCGCCGTTCTGGATGGTGGTGATGCGGCCGCCCGTGGCGACGGTGGTGGTGAGGGCGCCGTCGGCGACGGTGAGGTCGCAGTTGCCGAGCACGGTGGTGACCTTGTTGGCGCCGACGTCGGTGAGAAGGTTCTGACCGACGGTGATGGTGTGGTTGTTCTTGATGTCGGCGGTGTGGTCGTGGCCGGCGTGGGTGTGGAGGTCGCGGCGGGTGCGGAGGGTCAGGGACTCGCGGCCGCGGGCGTCCTCGAGGGAGATCTGGTTGGCGAGGCCGCCGCCGGGGGTGGACTCGCTGGTGAGCGTGCTGCGGGTCTTGTGGTCGGGGAGGGCGTATGGAGGAGTGTTGAGCGAGTTGTAGACGCAGCCGACGACGAGCGGACGATCGGGGTCGCCGTCGAGGAACTGGACGACGACCTCCATGCCGATGCGCGGGAGCACGAGGCCGCCCCAGCCGGCGCCGGCCCAGGTCTGGGCGACGGGGACCCAGCACGAGCAGTCGTCGCCGCTGCGGTCGCTGCGGTCCCAGTGGAAGCGGACGCGGACGCGGCCGTGCTCGTCGGTGTGGATCTCCTCGCCCTCGGGGCCGACGACGAGGGCGGTGTGCGGGCCGTGCACGCGCGGGCGGGCGAGCCGCGGGTCGTGCGGCGGGCGCAGCGGGGTGGTGTCGGGCACGCACACGAAGCTGTTGAGGTACGGAGGGGCGCTCGGAGCCTCGCCGGCGAGGCGGGCGGCGTCGGGGGACTCGCCGCGGTGGGCGGCCTCGAGGACGAGCCAGCGGCGGTTGCGGGCGGCGTCGGGGTGAGACTCGAGGTCGAAGCGCCGTCCGGGGGCGAGGGCGATCACGGTGCCGGTGCCGGCGGCGGCGGCGGCGAGGCTGGTGCGCTGCTCGAGCTTGCGGCGGGCCCGGACGGCGCCGTCGTCGCGGTCGGTGCGGCGGTCGTCGTGTTCGAAGATCGTCCGCTCGCGGCCGCGGTGGTCGTGGCCGCGGCGGGTGTGGTCGAAGGGGGCCTCGGCGGCGGCGAGGGGGGACCAGTCGCGCTGTATGAGGGTGGTCGGGCCGAGGGCGCGGGCGGGGTCGAGGCGCTCGATGCTCTCGTCGGCGGAGATGTCGGCGCCGCGCGGGACGTAGGGGAGGGCGCCGACGACGGGGCAGCGCGCGTTGGCGTCGACGAGCACCAGGACCTCGGCGTCGTCGTCGTGGTCGAAGGTGAAGGCGATGCCCTCCTCGTGGAGGAGGCGCTGGACGAACTCGAGGTCGGTCTCGCGGTACTGGGTGCAGGTCTCGCGCGGGGGGTAGGAGGCGGAGAGGTCGAGGCGGAGGCGGCGGCCGAGGGCGGTCAGGCTGTCCTCGAGGACATCTTTGACGATGTCGGGCACGCTGGTGTGCTGCCACAGGCGGGTGTCGACGCGGTGGGTCAGGAGGGCGAGGGCGGGGCCGACCTCGAGGCGGAGGTGGCGGAGGTGTTCGTCGTGGTCGAGGGTCTCGACGCGGAGCACGAGGCCGTGCACGTCGCGCGCGGGGCCGGGGCTGTGGGCGATCGTCAGCTTGCAAGCGGCGCCGAGCAGGGCGTCGGGGTCGAGGTCCGCGTCGGCGGTGAGGAGCTCGAGGGTGAGGGCGTAGGGCTGCGAGAGGCGCTCGCGCAGGTCGACGCGGCGGACGTGGAGAGGGGCGGCGACGTCGCGGGCGGTGAAGGTGTAGCGGGTGACTGTGGGCATGGGCGTGAGGGCGGGCTGGCGCCGGACAGGGACGGCGGGCGGGAGCGGAAGGCCTGTCCCCGGGGACAGGTTGTTGAAGGAGGGACAGCGGCTGCCCCCGGGGACAGGGTGCGAAGAATGCGGGCGGCCGCGGAGCAGGCGGAGGGCGAGGTGCGACGGAGGATGCTCCGGGAGGGAGGTCAGGAGGCCTTCTGGTGGGGACAGGTTGCGAGGCTGTCCTCGGCCTCGAATCTCGCGGATGTCCATGGGGACAGGTTGTGAGGCTGTCTTCAGAGACAGGTGTCAGGAGCGGTCGAGGCGGCCGACGAGGTCGAGGGTGAGGGGGCGGCCCAGGTGGGTGAGGTGGGGGACGACGCGGAGGTGGCAGCGGTACCAGCCGGCGTCGTCGGGGGCGGGGGTGAGGGTGACGCTGGCGCTGCGCAGGGGCTTGACGGCGCGGACCTCGGGGGGCGGGTCGTCCATGTCGGCGACGAGGCGGCGGAGCCAGTGGTCGAGCAGGCGCTGGAGCGCGGCGCGGTCGTCCCACTGGCCGATGTGCTCGCGCTGGATCCGTCGCAGGTAGTGGGCGAGGCGGGAGATCAGGAAGACGTACGGGAGCTGGGCCGCGAGCGGGTCGGCGGCGCGCTGGACCGTCGGCGCGTGGCGGAGGATCGCGCGGCCGGCGAGGCGGTCGGCGGTGACGGGGACGAGGCCGAGGTCGGCGAGGGCGCGCTCGCTGCGGGGCGGCAGCAGGACCTCGAGCGTGCAGGGGTTGTCGCCGAGGCGGACGAGCTCGGGGCCGCTGCGGGTGCCGAGCAGGCCGACGCACCAGCGCTGATCGGCGAACGCCTCGGCGGCGCGGAGGGCCACGAGCACCGCGGCGGGGCCCCACACGAGGTCGGCGTGGCTGCGCACGCGTTCGCTGTAGCGGAGGCGGGCGGTCGGCGCGGCCGCGAGGTCGTGCGGCGGGCGCAGGAGGAAGCGCGGGAGGCAGAGGGCGAGCCAGCGGGCGTCGTCGCCGGTGCGGAAGGCGTGCCAGGCGGTGAAGCGGGGGCTCTGCTGGGTGACGGGCAGGTCGCGGAGGTGGGGGATCTCGGTGTGGCTGAGCAGGCCGAGCAGGGCCGGGTCGGCGTCGGCGAGCAGCGGGGCGTGGGCGAGGGCGGCGAGGGCGACGGCCGGGCGCAGGAGCCCCAGGTCGTCCGGACCGAAGGCGTGGGTCAGGCACACGAGGCCGTAGGGCTGGCCGCCGAAGCTGGCGCAGGCGCGGGCGTAGAGGTGATGGTGGAGGCCGCTGTGCTCGAGGTCGGGGCGGGCGAGGTCGGCGGCGAGGTCGGTGCGGGTGCAGGCGAGCAGCTCGACGCGCACGCCGCTGTGCGGGCGGGTGCGGGTGACGAGCATGTGGATCGCGCGCCACTGCGACTCGAGCTGCTGGATCCGCGGGTGGTGGAGGATCGCGTCGAGCACGGCCGAGAGCCGGGCGTCGAGGGCGGCGATCGTGCGGTCGACGGCGAGGCGGGGCGGGGTCTGCATGGCGGGTCCGGGGAGCATGCGAGGTGGCCGGAGGACAGGTGGGTGACAGCAGGGGGTGGAGGGCGAGCAGGGCCGCGGAGGGCCGATACAGCGAGATATGACGGGTGGCCGGAGGGACAGGTTTGGGTGATGTGAGTAGATGTCCGGAGGGACAGGTCAGGGGTCGAGGTCGTTGCAGCCGGGGAGGCCCTGGAAGAGGAGTGTCGGAGGGTCGAGGAGCTCGCGGGTGCGCAGGGGGGCGAGCAGGGTCGGGGCGCCGTCGCCGGGGCCGAAGAGGAGGGTCTGGCCGGCGGTTCGGGCGGGGGTGAGGGCGAGGTCGAGGGTGCCGAGGCGGCTGGCGCGGAGGTCGAAGCGGAACACGAGGGGGTCGCGGGTCGGGTCGGCGGGCGGGGTGACGACGCCGTCCTTCTCGAGCAGGCGGTAGAGGCCCCAGGGGCCGCGGCCGGGCAGCTGCTGGCGGCGGCCGTCGCGGCCGACGAGCTCGAGCAGGGCGCCGGGAGGGAGTTCGCCGGGCTTGTCGGCGGGCGGGTCGCCGGGCCAGCGCATGCGGGCGCGGGGGTCGGGGCCGCAGGTGTAGGCGTGTCTGGCGGCGCCGACGATCAAAGTGACCTTCGAGATGTCGGCGTTGCAGCGGAGGTCGACGTCGAGGTCGAGGCCGACCTGTCCCTTGGGGAAGGCGAGGTCCGCGAGGGCGGCGGCGCGGACGAGGAGGTGGACGACGCGGGGGTGGAGCGGGTGCGGGTCGGTCTTCGGGGCGGGTCTGGCGGCGAGGGCGTCGCCGTGGCCGGTGAGGTAGGGGGCGAGGTCGCCGGTCCGCAGGCGAGCGAGCGCGCCGGACTCGGGGTGGAACAGGGCGGTGAAGTCGGCGAGCGGGACGTCGTCGGCGGCGTCGCGGTCGAACGGGTAGAGGCGGGCCAGGCGGCGGAGCGGGGCGTGGACGTCGAGGCAGAACGCGCGGACGAGGGCGAGCTTGTCCTGGTCGGTGACGGAGGACTGGAGGGCCTCGAGCGGGGGGAGGAGGAGGGCGGTGAGGAGGGGACGGAAGCGGCGCACGTCGCTGCGGCGCAGCAGGTCGTGGGTGTCGGCGAGGGCGGCGGCGATGGTGGTGCGCAGGGCGGGCACGGCGGCGGGGTCGCTGCGGGCGGCCTCGAGGGCGGCGAGGACCTCGGCGAGGCGGGCGTGCCAGCGGGCGAGGCCGGGCTCGCGGTCGCCGGCGACGGTGAAGGCGAGCAGCGGGGCGAAGGCGCGGTGGACCTCCGCGGGCGCGTCGCCGGGGATCCAGGTGGCGATGTCGGCGCGGCTGCGGCCGAGGCCGCGGGTGTGGTGCTCGAGGCCGGCGAACACGCGGGAGATCGGGCGGTCGTCGGCGGTGAGCTCGGTGAGGAGGCGCGCGGCGCTGGCCTGGTCGGCGGGGCGGCGCACGCGGACGCCGGCGAGGAAGTCGGTCCAGGCCGCGATGTAGCGGGCGTCGTAGCGGTCGCGCAGGCGGGCGAGCCGCTGGTCGCGCGGCTCGGCGTGGGTGTTGCCGAGGATCCACCCGTCGTGACGATCGACCGCGGCGGCGAGCTGCTGCTGGACCACGGTCCAGCCCGGGCGGGTGAACGCGCACGGCAGGGTGCGGTCGGCGACCAGGTGGGCGGCGTGGGTCAGGTTGCGCAGGGCGAGCGGCTCGCAGTCGGCGGCGGCGAGGGCGGCCTCGAGGGTGGCGTCGTCGTCGCTGTGGATCGCGGCGCGGGCGCGGGCGACGAGCGCGTGGTCGCGGGGGAAGGCGAGGTCGCTCGCGGCGGCGAGGTCGAGGAAGGTGGCGAGCAGGGCCGCGATCGGGTGGGACGTGGGGCGGAGGTCGGACCAGCGGCGCGGGAGGTCGTCGGCGAGCCAGCTCTTCTGCGCGGGGTCGAGGGGACCTGGCGCTTCGGACAGGTCGGCCGTGAGCAGGAGGTAGGCGCGCAGGCGGTCGCGGGCGGCGAGGTGGTCGGCGACGGTGACCGGCGGGGCGACGTCGAGGCGGCGGAGGGGGCGCCCTAGGGCGGCGTGGAGCTCGGGGAGGATGTGCCTGCGGACGGCGCGGCGGAAGACGACGGGGAGGTCGAGGTCGGCGGCGCAGTCGTCGCGGCCGAGGCGAGCGTGGAGGTCGTGGAGGGCGGCGAGCTGGGCGGGGGTGGAGCGCGCTGCGGGGGCGTCGGTGTCGAGGGTCGCGGTCGAGTCGAGGGTGGTGGATCGCGGGTCGGGACCGGCGGGGAGATCGAGGGTGGTCGGTGGGTCGAGGCGCGTCCGGGGTTCGGCGGCGGGCAGGGCGAGCGGGGCGGTGAGGTCGGCGAGGGTCTGCAGGCAGGCGCGTCGGTCGGTGGCCGCGTCGGTGGCGGTGAGGGCGAGGCCGAGGGCGGCGCCGAGGAGGAGGACGGAGACGACGCGGAGGCGCAGGTTGATGCGGCGGTGATGCGCGGGGGTGCGGGCGGCCTCGGAGTCGTGAGCGCGGAGGGCGGTGAGCAGGGGGCCGAGGTCGGGCGCGGCGAGCGGGAGGTCGCGGGAGGTCGAGGGGCGCTCACGGAGCGGGAGGTGGAGGCGGGCGGCGAGGTGGTGGAGGACGCGATCGCCGGGGAGGTTCGGGTCGGTGCGGGTCGCGAGGAAGAACACGCTGCGGAGCGGGCTCGCGTCGAATAACGGGGCGAGGTCGGCGAGGTGATCGCCGGCGCGGGCGAAGGCGGCGGAGAAGGTGAAGAGGCGGGCGCGACGCTCGGGGTCGGGTTCGTCGGCGAGGCGGGCGAGGCGCTGGGCGTCGACCCAGCGCGACCAGGTGCGCAGGGCGGCGGGCAGGTGGGTCGGCGAGGCGAGCGGGACGCCCCACGGGGTGAGGTCGTCGCCGGCGAGCTCGTGGTGACCGGCGAGGCGATCGAGGCGCGTGGCGATCAGGTGGATCGGGACGGAGACGGCGAGCGTGCGCTGGATGTCGTCGAGGCGGGCGCGCAGCGTCGTGAGGTCGGGCGGGGCGTCGGCGAGGTCGGGGAGCGAGAGCACGAGGAGGATGGCGTCGAGCGGGCGCCGCAGGCGGAGCAGCGGGCGGAGGTCGCAGGCCTGGGCGGGGTGCTCGATGAGGAGGGTGTCGCCGGCGAGGAAGAAGCGTGGGAGCACGGCGCCCGGCGGGGCGGGGGCGGTGAGGTCGCGGAGCGGGCCGAGGCCGGCGATCAGCGAGGTCTTGCCCTGCTGCGGCGGGCCGAGCACGAGCCAGGTGCGGGCCGGGTCGCGGCCGAGGGCGCGGCGGGCCGCGGCGAGCGAGCGGGCGAGGGCGCGACGAGCGAGGCGGGTGAGCGCGGCGTGTGGATCTGGCGCGGGGCGGGGGCGGGCGCGGCGGCGGCGGACGAGCAGGACGACGGTGACGAGGAGAGCGAGGCCGGCGAGGCCGAGGGCGAGGCGCTGGAGGGTGAAGATGTCCTTCGGGACATACGGTGCGACGGCCACGGCGAGGGCGCCGGCGGCGAGCAGCCAGGGGGCGAGGGTGCGGAGGCGTTGCATGGGCGTGCGGGGGCGACGTCGGCGCGACGAGGCGGCGGACGGAGGGGCGGCGCGGGATGTCAGGGGGCGGCGAGGGTCGCGAGGTGGGCGCGGGATGTCAGGGGGCGGCGAGGGTCGCGAGGTGGGCGCCGGGATGTCAGGGGGCGGCGAGGGTCGCGAGGTGGGCGCGGAGGGCCTCGTGGTGGGCGGCGGTGCGGGCGTGGAGGGCGGCGGTGAGGGCGAGCGTGAAGATCAGGAGGAGGGCGGCGGCCCCGAGGAGGCGGGGGGGAGAATTTTTAAAGATGTCTTTTGGGACATAATTAAACGGGGGAGGAGGACGCGGAGGGAGGCAGGGGCGCAGGCGCAGCTGGAGGCGGCGGAGGAGGCGGGGGATCTCGGTCTCGGCGGCGTCGATGCGGGCGCCGTAGCGGCCGCGGAAGCCGAGGAGCAGGCAGAGGGCGTGGGTCTGCAGGACGGCGAGGTCGGCGGGGCTCGGAGCGGGGTCGAGGAGGCGGGGCTCGAGGCGTTCGAAGAATTCGTGGCCGACGTTGGCGCTGCGCGGGAGGTCGAGGCGGCGGAGGAGCTGCTCGCGCCAGCGCTCGGCGCCGGGCTGGTGGGCGGCGGACTCGTCGAGGAAGGCGGCGAGGGCCTGGCGGATGGCGGCGAGGTGGTCGGGGCGCAGGCCGAGGTCGCGGGTCTCGTCGTTCGGGTGCAGGGCGGCGAGGGCGTCGATGGCGGTAGCGAGGGCGGCGTCGGCGGCGGCGGGGTCCTCGAGGGTGGTGCGGCGGAGCAGCAGGGCGAGGTGGATGCAGGGGGCGGTGGTGCGGTCGACCCAGGCGGCGGGGGTCTCGGAGCGATCGGTCGGCTGCGGGCGTGCCGGCGTCGCGGGCTCGTCGGGGCGAGGGATCGGGTGTGCGGGGTCGGAGTCGGGGCGCATGGGTCGGCGCGCGGTCGCGGGCGCGGATGGGTGCAGAGGGAGACGCGTGGTCGCGGGGATGGCGAAGCGGAGAGGGCGGGCCGGTCGGTGGTCGCGGGGATGCGAAGCGGAGAGGACGGGCCGGTCGGTGGTCGCGGGGATGGCGAAGCGGAGAGGGCGGGCCGGTCGGTGGTCGCGGGGATGGGTGCGCGTCGGGGATGTCAGGGGTCGCGGGGGATGGCGAACAGGGACACGCGGGCGTGGTCGTGGTCGTGGGGCGGGGGGAGGTAGAGGGCGACGTTGCGTTCGCGGAGGACCTCGAGCCAGCAGGGGTCGTCGGGCACGATCGAGAAGTAGGTGTGGCGCGGGAGGGCGGGGATCTCGAGCGGGGGGTGGGCGAGCGGGCGGAGCGCGGCGCCGAGGACGTTGTTGCGGACGATCAGCGAGATTCGTCGCCAGGCGGCGATGCGGGTGAGGGCGGGGAGGTCGCGGGCGAGGGTCGCGGGGTCGGCGTCGGACTCGACGGCGAGCACGAAGCCGGCGGCGCGCAGGCGATCGTCGCGCAGCTCGCCGAGCCACAAGCCGTCGGGGCGGAGCTCGAGCGGGATGGTGAGGTGGCGATCGGGGAAGAGTTCGGTGAGGCGGCGCTGGAGCTCGCCGATGAGCGGGCCGAGGCTGGCGCGGAGGTCGGTGAAGACGAACGCGGGGAGGGTGGCGGGGTCGACGGAGGCGAGGCCGCGGAGCTCGCCGGCGAGGGCGGCGAGGGTCTGATGCGCGAGCGTCGGCGAGGAGGCGGGGAGGTCGACGAGGTGGCGCAGGCGCGGGACGACGCCGCCGAGGGTGTGGAAGAACAGGGCGCGCGGGAGGTCGTGCTGGCGCCGGCGGTCGGCCTCGAGGGCGCGCCAGCGGGTGGTGGCGAGGGCGAGGAGGTCCTGCAGGCCGGCCTGCAGCCACGGCGAGGCGGCGACGCTGGCGATCGGCGGGATGAAGGTGGGATCGAGGGTGAAGCCGCCGGCGGGGTCGCGGATCACCTCGGCGAGCGGGAGCGAGGTGAGCTCGTCGCGCGGCTCGTCGGTGAAGCGGAGCACGAGCTGGGGCTCGAGCAGCTCGAGCTCGCGGGCGCTGTGCGCGAGGGTCAGGTCGTAGATCGGGCGGGTGACGCAGCGCCAGCGCGGGGTCGCGGCGGGGTCGCGGGGCGCGAGGGGCGGCGCGTCGGCGAGGTTGGACTCGCGGGGGCGGCCCGGGTCGCGGACGGTGGCGCTGTGGTTGGAGTCGCGGGTCGTGGTGCGGTGGGCCGTGGAGTCCGGCGTGGAGTCGCGGTGGGGATGCGCAGCGTCGTGCGGGGCGGGGTCGAGGGCGTCGGCGGTGATGTTGACGGCGCCGGGGCGGAGCTCGGGCACGCCGAGGTGGACGGCGAGGCGCTCGCGGGCGGCGGAGAGGTGCGGGGCGATCGTCCGCGGGGGCGGCAGGTGGGGCGAATGTTCGTGGAGGTCGAGCGGGGTGCCGTCGGGGAGGACCGCGCGCAGGTGGGTGAGGGCGAGCTGACCGACGGCGAGGGCGGCGGGGTCGAAGCGCACGGCGAGCACGCCCCACGGGTGGGGGACCGTCGCGGCGAGGCGGGCCGCGAGCAGGCGCTCGTGGTAGAGGTCCTGTTGTTGCAGGTGCTGGGGGCACAGCAGGGTGCCTTCGGTCCAGAGCGGGCGGTGCAGCATGGCGGATCCTGTGCGCTCAGCGGGCGGCGGCGGGGGAGCAGGTGGTGGTGAAGGCGGCGGCGTCGAAGCCGGGCGGGGGGAAGGCGCCGCCGTCGAGCTCGCTGCGGTCGAGGCCGAGGTAGAAGCACGGAGAGGCGGTGCGCGGGACGGGGAACACGAGGTACGAGGCGTCGCCGAGCGGCTCGCGGAAGCGGGCGAGCGCGAGCAGGTGCGTGACCTCGGGGGCGACGGCGACGGTGAAGCGGGTCGACGTCGCGGGGAAGGTGGTGTGGGCCTGTTCGTCGACGACGAGCTCGCCGAGGGCGGCGGCGGGGTCGGCGAGCACGGCGGCGACGTCGAGGGGTTCGCGGTCGTCGCCCTCGGGGTCGGCGCGCAGCTGGTAGAGCGTCCAGGCGGTCGGCCAGGGCTGGCCGTCGTCGCCGAGGTTGAGGGCGGGGCCGGCCTGGACGAGCACCTGCACGCGGGGTGGCGACGGGGGCGTCGCGGGTGCAGGCGCGTGGGCGCAGGCTGCGGCGAGGGCGGCGAATAAAAGAAAACCCGCTTCACTCGCGGACCACAGGGCCTTTGTGGCTCGTGTGGTGCGAGTGAAGCGAGCGCCCGTTTGGGCGGGCTGATAGCGTCGCCGCACGTCCTTGTGCGCCGTTACCTCGGTGTGAGGCTGCGATGTGGTGTGATTATAAGGGACGGCGGAGGGATTCAACAATGGAAATCGCCCGAGAAGTTTCTGTATGGTGAATTGCGTTAAGTTCATGGCGTCGGCTTCGATCAGGGGTTGGTGTGGGTTTGGAGGAGGGTGAGCCAGGGGTCGTCGGGGGTGACGAGGGATTGATCGATGAGCTCGAGGGGGCGGGTGTCGTCGAGGGAGAGGTGATCGCTGCAGGCGTCGGAGGTGGGGCAATCTCGGAGGCGGATGGCGGCGCGGATCTCCGGGGTCGGGCCGCGGAGGTCGAGGCGGCGGTGGATCTCGAGGCGGCGGGGGACGCCGCCGGGGCCGGTGAAGTCGCGGCGTTCGTCGAGGCGGAGGCGGGCGGGGCGCGGCGGGCGGGCGCCCTCGACGAGCGGGGCGTCGACGAACCGCTGGGCGCGCAGCGGCATGATCACGGCCTCGCGGGGGCACGGCGGGTCCTGGCCCATGGGACAGGTCTCGCCCTCGGCGACGAGCAGCTGCTGGTCGTCGCCGACGCGCTCGAGGCGCAGGCGCACGCGGCGGGCGGGGGCGTGGAGCGGGCCGATGCCGCGGATCTCGAGGCCGCGGTCGGTCCAGTGGACCAGCGCGACCGGGCCGAAGGCGGTGCCGTCGGGGGCGTGGAGGACGCGGGCCCAGACCAGCAGGGCGGTCGGCGCGTCGCCTGTTCCGAAGGACAGGTCGTCGTCGGTCAGCGGGCGCGGCGGGTGCGTGCCCGCGGGCGCGGTGAGCGGGGCGCGCGAGCAGTCGCGCGGGGACTCGGGGAGCGTGTGGGTGGTGCGGTCGTAGCCGGGCAGGAGGATCGCCAGCCAGGCGTCGGTCGGCAGCTGGCGGGTGTCGGCTTCGGCGGCGCGATCGGCGGCGACGAGCGCGGGGCAGATGGGCAGGTTGTGCGCGGGCGGCGGGCGGCAGGCGGCGAGGGCCAGGGTGAGGAGGGTCCACGGGAGCGAGCGCAGGAGCGCGGCGAGCGGGCTGCGGCGACGGGCGGCGGGCCCGGACGCGCGAGGGGGCGGGGGATGTCCGGAGGGACAGGTTGCGACGGGCGTGTCGACGAGGGCGGTCGAGGGATGTCCGGAGGGACAGGTTGCGATGGGCGCGTCGATGATGGCGGTCGAGGGACAGGTTGCGATGGGCGCGTCGATGATGGCGGTCGTGGAACAGGTTGAGACGAGCGTGTCGGCGAGGGCGATCGAGGGACAGGTTGCGACGAGCGTGTCGACGAGGGCGATCGAGGGACAGGTTGCGACGAGCTGGTCGACGAGGGCGATCGAGGGACAGGTTGCGACGGGCGTGTCGACGAGGGCGATCGGGGCCTGTCCGGAAGGACAGGCGGGGGAGTGCGCGGAGGGCGGGCCGGACGGGCTGCGGATGAATGCCATGTCAGGGGCTCCGGTGCGGGACGAGGTGGACGCCGAGGCTGGCGAGCTCGGCGGTGTAGGCGCTCTTAAAAATGTCTTTGAGGACAGGTGTGTCGAGGTCGCCGACGCAGGCGCGGTAGCATTCGCGGTAGGTGCGCCAGCGGGTCAGGCTGGCGAGGGGGCCGCGGGTGAGGCGTTCGACCTCGGCGGGGGCGAGGTGGGCGGCGAAGTGGCGGGCGGTGGCGAGGGCGGCGTGGACGTGGCCGCGGAGGTGGGCGGCGAGCACGGCGAAGCAGTCCATGAGCTCGTGCGGGCTGGCGTCGTCGGGGTCCTGCCGGGAGATCAGGTGGGTGAGCAGGTCGTCGCCGCGGGTGGTCGTGAGGAGGGGGTTGGCGGGGCCGGCGGCGACGAGGTCGAACTGGCGGGTCTGCTGGATCCGCAGGTGCTGCAGGGTGGCGACGCCGGCGGCGAGGTCGCGGAGCACGCGGGCGACGCGGTCGAGGAGGCGGCGGGCGTCGTCGAGGTCGGCGGGCGGCGGGGCGGCGGGGACGATGGCGCGGGCCAGCGGGGCGACGAGGGCGAGCGCGGCGGCCGGAGAGGCGTGCAAATGAGCGCGAGGTGAGAGGGCGTCGGCGCCGGGGTGCGCGGGCGAGGCGGAGAGCGCGATGAACGCGGGGATATCGTCGGATGGCGCTCGGGACAGGTGCGCGGATAGAGCGGCGCGTTCTTGAGGCAGATAAGAGGATGGAGGGGAGGACGGCTGGGGGACGGGCGCGGAGGGAGCGGACGGCTCTTGAGACAGGTGAGTGGATGGTGCGGATGGCGCTCGGGACAGGTGCGCGGATAGAGCGGCGCGTGCTTGAGGCAGATAAGAGGATAGAGGGGAGGACGGCTGGGGGACGGGCGCGGAGGGAGTGGATGGCTCTTGAGACAGGTGAGCGGATGGTGCGGATGGCGCTCGTGACAGGTCGGGCGGGGTGAGGCGGAGCGGGGCGGCGGAGTCGGCGGGGATGTCGATGTCGGGCGGGGCGGAGAGGTCGCGCGGATGCTGGGGGTCGTGAGGGGGGGCGGAGATGCGGGCGTGGATGTCGTGGCGGGCGGTGGATGAGGGGGCCGGGGGGAATTCGGCGAACAGGTGGCGGGTGCCGGCGGGGTCGTGGGTGAGGGCGCGGGTGGCCTCTGCGAGGGCAGTGTCGTAGGCGTGACGGGCGCTGGCGAGGGTCGTGCGGAGCGAGCGGAGGCGGGCGAGGTGGCCGTGGAGGAGGTCGAGCTCGGGGGCGGGTGAGCTGGGGAGGTCGCCGTGGGCGGCCGGGCGGTCGTTGCCGCGGTGGAAGATCTCGAGGTGGTAGGCGCCGATCTCGAGGCACAGGCGGCGGGTGACGACGATCTTCGCGTGGGGGAGCGAGCGGCGGCCGGCGAGGATGATGCCGTTCTTGCTGCCGAGGTCGCGCAGGTGGACGCCGCTGTCGTCGATCTCGAGCTCGGCGTGGTTGCTCGAGACCAGCGGGTCGGTGAGGCAGAGGTCGCTGGTCGGGTGACGGCCGATGCGGATCGTGGTGCCGGGGCGGAGATCGAAGCTGTGGCGGGTGGTGGTGCCGGTGCGACGATCGCGGAGGTCGATCTGCAGATGGGTGGACATGGAGGTCACGCGCGGCCGAGGCGGAAGCGGCCGAGGATCGTTGCGGTGGGCGGGCGGTCGACGACGAACTCGAGGGCGAGGGGCTCGGGCAGGAAGGCGGCGATCAGGGCGCGGATGTCGGGCAAGGCCGCGGGCGGGACGGCGCCGAGGTGCAGGCGAGCGGCGCTGCCGGGCAGGCGGATCGCGGTGCCGAGGGCGGCGGTGGCGGCGAGGCGCGCGGTCGGGGCGCCGAGGCGGGTGTGACCGGCGGCGTCCAGCGGGGTGAGGCGAGCGGGCGCGGGCTGGCAGCGGAGGGCGGGCGCGGGGCCGGTGCGGCCGAGCAGGCGTTGGATCAACAGCGCGAGGCTGGCGGGGGTGCGGTCGGGGGCGGCGAAGATCGGGGCGAGGCGGAGGGCGGTGAGTGCGGCCGACGCGTGGGATGCGGAGGCGGTGGATGTCCCGGGGGACAGGTCTCGTGAGGCGGGGGATGTCTCGGGGGACAGGTCTCGTGAGGCGGGGGCTGGCTCGGGGGACAGGTCTCGTGAGGCGGGGGATGGCTCGGGGGACAGGTGGGCGAGGCCGGTGAGGGCGGCGAGGCGCTGGGACCAGGGGTCGTGGCCGTCGAGGGTGCGGGCGATGTCGGTGGTTCGGAGGCCGCTGACGAGGGTGGTGATGCGCTGGTGGTGGAGGTCGTCGAGGAGGGGGTCGGGGCGGGCGGCGAGGGCGTCGGCGAGGGCGAGCGGGAGGGGGGTGCCGTGGCCGAGGAGGCCGAGGCCGGTCGCCACGAGATCGGGGCTGTGAGCGTGGACGTCGCCGAGAGGGAGGGCGAAGTCGGGGTCGGCGACGAAGCGCTGCTCGGGGGCGCTGTGGTCGGCGGCGGTGAGGAGGTCGTGGGTCACGGGTCGCGGTGGGAGGTGAGATTGCGGGGTCGGGGTTCAGCGGCGGCCGGGGTCGCCGCTGCGATCACCGGTCGCGGTGGTGGCAGATTGGGATTTAATAATTAATAATTTAACGGGGTCGGCGGCGGGGGCGGCGATGTGATGTGAATATATGAATGGCTGGGCGGGATGACCGAGTGTGACGATTCAGCGGACTGGGAGCGGCGGGGGGAGGGCGATCGGATTAATATGAGGGGAGGAAATTTTGTGAGGACAAATTAATTATTTTATTAAAAATATGTGCTTGGGTCAGGCGGCGAGGCGGGGGGGCCAGGAGAGCTCGGCGGAGGAGGGGGCGAGGGTGACGTGGAGCTCGCTGGCGGTGAGGAAGGGGGCGGCGGCGGCGAACAGGGGGTCGAGGAGGGCGGCGAATACGAAGGCCTGGCCGGGGCCGGGGAAGGCGGCTTCGTCGAGGGTGAGGCGGGTGCGGATCGTTCGGACGGCGGCGCCGCGGTGGATGCGGGCGACGAGGTCGCGCTCGAGGCCGCGGATCGCATCGATGTGCCGGGCGTTGGCGCGGCCGAGCGGGCTGTGCAGGCGTGCCGGCGCGTTTAGTAATTGGAGGAGGGCGCGCAGGGCGGGCACGTCGTGGGCGCGGGCGCCGAGGCCGAGGTGGGCGACCAGGTGCCAGACGGCGTCGTCGCCGTGGAGCGGGCGGACCGGCGCGGTGACGGCGGTGAGGTTGGTGTAGCCGCGGATCAGCGCGTGCGCGGGCGGGGCGTCGCCGCCGAGGTCGCCGGGGCCGAGCGCGCGGGCGAGGTTGCGGTTGGTGCACAGCAGGTCGGCGGCGAGGATCTCGTCGTCGGTGCTCGCGGCGCGCGGGCAGATCCAGGTGTCGACGCCGCCGTCGTCGGCGGGGGCGCGGCGGAGGGCGTAGCGCGGGGCGCCTGGCTCGGGGGACAGGTCGTGGAGCGGGCTGTAGCCGCGGGCCGGACCGCGGGCGCGGGGCTGGCCGGTGAGGCGGACGACGGAGTGGACCTCCATGTGGCGGGGGTCGACGCCGTCGGCGCGCAGGAGGTGCTCGCGGGTGTGGGCGGTGTGGTGCAGCGGCTCGGCGGTGGCCTCGTACAGGTTGACGGCGGGCACGCAGTGCAGGCGAAACGCGGGGAGGGCGGGCGTCGGTAACGGCGGCGGGCGGTCGAACAGGAGGGTGAGCGTGAGCTCGGCGACGGGCGGGGCGGCGGCGTCGAGGCCGACGATGTCGATGAAGTGGGCGCGCTCGGGGAGGCTGAAGTGCTCGAGCAGGAGGCGGTGCGCGGGCGGGGCGGTGTCGGGCCAGGGGAACAGGGCGAGGCTCGCGGGGTGCGACGCGGGCTGGAGGCCGACCAGCTCGACGGCCGAGGGCGGGAGGTGGACGGCGTGGTGGCCGGGGGCGTCGATGCGGAGGCCGGTGCAGTGGCGGGAGATCCACAGCAGGAGCGTGGCCGGCAGCGTGGGGGTGGCGTGGTGCAGGTAGAGGCGCAGGCGGTCGACACTCGTAAAGTCTTCGCGGGCGCGCAGGGTGAGGGAGATCTGCGGGTGGGCGGCGAGGCGGTCGTCGAGGCGGGCGCCGAGCAGCTCGAGCGGGTGGAGATCGAGGTCGGCGCAGGTGCGGAAGCGACAGGCGGTGCCGTCGTGGACGCGGGCGAGCAGCGGGCGGTGACGGGCGATGCGCTGGCGGGCGCGCAGGGCGGTGAGGTTGGGGGTGAAGGCGACGATGGTGGCGGCCGGGACGCTGCGCAGGACGTGAGGCAGGAGCAGGTCGGCGAGGGCGTCGACGACGGCGGGGGCGCCGGCGTCGATGCGGGCCTGGATGCCGGCGAGGAGGTGGGCGTGCGCGGCGAGGATCAGACGGGTGGCGTCGGGCAGGTCGCGGTCGTCGGTGGAGGCGGGCATGAGGGGTGGGATCGGGGGAGGTCGGGGCGGGTGTCGGTTATCGGTGCAGGGGAGGTCGGGGCAGGGGTCGGTTATCGGTGTAGGGGAGGTCGGGGCGGGTGTCGGTTATCGGTGTAGGGGAGGTCGGGGTTGGGGGCGGTGGGCTCGAGTTGGGGGATCAGGCGAGGTCGCAGCGGCCGTCGGGGGCGAGGGTGACGCGGATCTGGATCGGGGCGTCGGCGAGGGTGGCGGTGAGGAGGAAGCCGGCTGCGGTGCCGGGGGCGGGGCGGACGGCGAGGTTGCGCAGGCGCGGCTCGTGGCGGGCGACGGCGGCGCGGACGGCCTGCTGGAAGGTGGGCGAGGCGGCCGGGAATTGGTGCAGCAGATCGGCGAGGTCGGGGACGCCGTAGTCGGGGGCGGCCGGCGCTTCGCCGATGCGTGTGTTTAATAGGAGACGAAGACTGGCGAGCAGCGAGCGGTCGTCCATGCGATGCATCGGGGTGGCACGCGGGCTTTGTGCGCGCCAGGGGTTTTTTCGACGATCGATCTCGCTGGCAGACTATGTATGGGCCATTACAGATCCTGCGGTGAACGCGAGGAATGAGGGGCGGGACGACGGCGGATGCCGGGTCCGCGGCGAGGGATCGCGGGTGGAGGGCGCGGCGGGGGCGGACAGGCGCGCGTCGAGCGCGTGGTGGCCCGGGCTGCCCCGGAGGGCTCGCGGCGGTTTGTAGGGGTCGCCTGGCGGGGCGTGGGCGGTTCGGGTCAGAGGGCGACCATTCGCAGCGTGTCGGAGAAGCGGATGGGGGCGCCGAGCTGTTCGCCGGTGAGGGCGCCGTCGCGGACGACGAGCTGGCCGCGGAGGACGGTGTGGAGCGGCCAGCCGTGCACGCGCATGCCGGCGTAGGGCGTGTAGGCGCAGCGGCTGGCGATCCAGGCGTCGGTCAGCTCGCGCTCGGCGGCGAGGTCGACGAGGCAGAGGTCGGCGTCCATGCCGAGGGCGAGGCGGCCCTTGCGGGCCATGTTGAACACGCGGGCCGGGCCGGTCGACAGCAGCTCGACCAGCTGGGCGAGGCCGAGGCGGCCGGCGTGCACGTGCTCGAGCATGACCGGGAGCAGGGTCTGCACGCCGGGGATGCCGGAGGGGGCGGCGGGGTAGTCGCGGGCCTTCTCTTCGCGGGTGTGGGGGGCGTGGTCGGAGGCGACGAGGTCGACGAGGCCGTCGTGCACGGCGCGCCACAGGGCGTTGCGGTGGCGCTCGTCGCGGATGGGCGGGAGGGCGAGGGCGCGGGTGCCGAGCTCGTCGTAGCAGCGGGGGGCGGCGAGGGTGAGGTGGTGGACGGTGACGGCGGCGGTGGCGAGGTCGCGGTGCTGGGCGAGGGGGTCGAGCTCCTCGGCGCACGACAGGTGCATGAGGTGGACGCGGCGACCTGCCCTTCGGGCCAGGTGGAGGAGGCGCTGGGTGGCGCGCGAGGCGGTGGTCTCGTCGCGCCAGTCGGGGTGGGCGGAGGGGCCGTGGCCGGACTCGACGAGGGGCCAGCGTGCGGACGCGCGGGACTCGTCCTCGCAGTGGACGGACAGGCGGCGGTGGCCGCGGCCGAGCACGCGGAGGAGGGACTCGTCGTCGTCGACGAGCAGGGGTCGCGGCTGGCCGGACATGTAGAGGGTGACGCCGGCGCAGCCGGGCAGGCGCTCGAGGCGGGCGAAGTCCTCGGGCTCGCTGGAGGCGCCGAGGAAGCAGGCGAAGTCGCAGAAGCTCCTGGCGCGGGCGCGCGAGATCTTGTCCTCGAGGGCGGCGGCGGAGATCGTGGGGGGGCGGGTGTCGGGGAGCTCGAGGATGCCGGTGACGCCGCCGAGGATGGCCGACTGGGTGCCGCTGGCGAGGTTCTCCTTGGCCTCGAGGCCGGGCTCGCGGAGGTGGACCTGGGTGTCGAGCACGCCGGGCAGCACGTGGAGCCCGCGGGCGTCGAGCACGGTCGCGGCCGACGCGAGCGAGAGGTCGCCGATCGCCGTGATGCGGCCGCCGGTGACCCCGAGGTCGACGCGGTCGATCCCGCGGTGGAGCACGCACGTGCCGCCGCGGACGAGGAGGTCGAAGGCCTGGGTCATGCCGCGGCGCGACGATGCCACGCCGGACGCACGGTGTCAGTACGAGCGGGCGCGAAGCGGCGCGCGCGCCGGGGCGCGGACGGCGGGTGGACGCTGCGGACGCGTGAGCGCGGGAGGTGGTGCGGACGCCGGCGCTCGGGGTGGGCCGTGGCGAACGCGTGGCGGGGGGACGTGGGGAGGGGGCTACGCGGGGCGACGCGGGGCGCGGGGCGCGGGCCGGGGCGCTCAGTTGGCGCGGCGGAGCAGGTCCTGGACGCGGCGACGGGCGGCGTCGTCGTGGGTGAGCTCGAGGGCGCGGGCGAGGGCGGCGCGGCCGGTCTTGCGGTCGCCGGTGCGGAGGGCGATCTGCCCCTGGACCTCGAGGCTGGCGGGGTCGTCGGCGGCGATCGCGAGGGCGCGGCCGATCGCCTGGCGGGCGCGCGAGGCCTCGCCGGCGCCGAGCTGGGCGCGGGCCTCGAGGCGCCAGGCGTGCGCGCTGTCGGGGAGGCGGGTGGTGAGGCCGCGGGTCATCGCGGTCGCCAGCTTGGCCTGGTCGCTGCGCACGAACAGGGTCACGGCGAGGTCGGCGGCCTCGAGCAATTCGGCGGCGGGGCGGCCCTCGACGGCCATGCGGCGCAGGGCGGCGCGGGCGTGCAGGGCGGCCTGCTTGCGCTTGTGCTGGCGCAGCTCGAGGCGGGCCCAGGCGAGGAACAGGCGCCCGCTGCTGGCGGCGCCGACCTGGTAGATGCCGCTGCGCAGCAGGCTCTCGGCCTCCTCGTCGTCGTGCTGGGCGATGCGGACGTGGGCGAGCAGGACGCGGGCGTCGATGTCGGCGGGCTCTCTGGTGACGAGGGCGTCGAGGCGGGCCGCGGCGGCGCGCAGGCTCGCGGCTGTCCCGAGGACCAGGTCGGCGTGGGCGCGGGTGCGGGCCAGCGCGCCGGGTTCGGCGCCGGCGGACTCGGCGAGGGAGATCCAGGCGGCCACGTCGGCCGGGGCGGGCTCGCCGAGGCGGACCGCGCGGGCGAGCACGAGGTCGGCGAGCACCAGCGGGGTCGCGGGTTCGATGCCGGGCTCGTCGACGAGCGCGCGCAGCATGGCCTCGGCGCGGACCGTCGCGCCGGTCTCGGCGAGGTGGCGGGCGAGCGCCTCGCGGTAGCGCGGGAGCCTGGGGTTGGTGGTCGCGGCCTGCTCGAGCCAGGTGAGCACGTTGCGCTCGGACTCGGGCACGGCGTGGCGGCGGCGCCACACCTGGGCGAGCAGCAGCATGGCCTCGGCGGCCCGGGGCTCGCGCTCGACGGCGCGGGTCAGGGCCTTCTGGGCCGCGCGCAGGTCGCGGTCGTCGGCGGTGCCTGTCCCGTGGGACAGGTCGCCGCGGGCCGACCAGTCGTCGTCGGTCTCGTCGCTGGCGGCGGCGGCGGCGGGCGGGGGGGAGCGCTCGGCGGCGGCGAGGTGGGCCTCGCCGAGGCCGGTCCAGGCGCGCGGGGCGTGGACCTCCTCCTCGGCGAGGCCGGTGAGCTTGCGCAGGGCGGTGACGCGGTCGCCGAGGTGGACGGCGACGCGGGCGCGGGCGACCTCGAGCTCGACGCGGCCGGGGAAGAAGCCCTCGGCGCGCACGAGCCAGGGCTCGGCCTCGTCCCAGCGGCGCTGCTCGACCAGCGCGAGGCCCTGCAGGTAGGCCACGCGGGGCAGGTCCTGGGGCAGGGCGGCGAGGCCGGCGAGGCCGGTCATCACGTCGCCGTCGGCGATCTGCGCCCAGGCCTCGTAGACCGCGGCGTCGCCGGCGGGCAGGCCCGCGGCGGGCAGCCAGGCGCGGGCGCGGGCCGAGTCGCCTGCCTCGAGGGACAGGTCGAGGGCGAGCGCGCGGGCGCCGCGGTCCCACCAGGGGATCAGCGGCCAGGCAACGTCGGCGCGGGCGAGGCCGGCGGCGGGCTCTCCGGTGTGCACGTGCACGACGGCGCGGGCGAGCAGGGCGTGGGCGCGGTCGGTGGCGCCGAGGCTGCCGGCGCCGGGGGTCGAGGTGGAGGACGGAGTCGACGGGTCGACGTGGGCCGGAGGTCCGCCGGGGCTCGAGCGCAGGGCCTCGTCGTCGGCGGGGGGGCGGGGCTGTTCGGGTGCGTCGGGGGATCCGACGCCGGCGCGGGCGAGCAGCTGGTCGGCGAGGTCGGCGACGCCGCTGAACTCGCGGCGCAGCGAGGCGTTGATGAAAGCCTCGTCGGCGGCGAGGCCGAGGTGGGCGCGGGCGAGGTCGCGGGCGCGGGCGATGGTCGCGAGGGCGGCCGAGCCCTCGCCGGTTTGCAGCTGCAGGCGGGCGAGCAGGCGCGGGCAGGCGACCGCGGTCGGGCTGGCCTCGCACAGCGCCTGCACGCCGGCGAGGGCCCCGGCGGTGTCCTCACCTGTCCCGAGGGCCAGCATGCCGGCGAGCCAGCGGTGGTGCAGCGGGGCGAGGGACGAGCCGACGCGCTGGGCCTCGGCGAGGGCGGCGCGGGCGGCCGCGACGTCGCCGCGGGCGAGGGCGGCGACGCCGTGCGCGAGGGTGAGGTCGGCGCAGGTGCCGGCCTCGGGGGCGGCGGCGGCGAGGGCGGGCTCGACGGCGGCCGCGTCCTCGCCGAACTCGGCCCACAGCTGGGCGCGCACGAGGGCCTCGGC
Organism: Myxococcales bacterium; assembly: GCA_016793465.1. The sequence continues at coordinate 65,592 of JAEUJW010000072.1, read as the reverse complement.
GGAGGCGAGGCAGTCGCCGGGGGTGCGGGCGACGGCGAGGGCGTCGGCGGCGGCGCGGAGGTCCTGCGGGGTGCCGGCGAGGAACAGGGCGCGCGCGCGGCCGAGGCCGCGGTCCTGGGCGTGCGTGGCTTGCAGCCAGGCGGCGAACACGGTGCCCGCGGCGACGACCGTGAGCACGCCGAGCGCGCGGCGGAGGGTGCGGACCTGGGGCACTGCGGCTTTCTATAACCCGTGAGGCCGCTTGCGCGCGCGAGGGTCGGGGTGCGCTGAGGCTCAGGGGTGGGGGCGGCGGCGGTCTTTCAGGACCGGGAACTTCTCGCGGGCGTCCTTGACGACCTCGGGGTGGAGGTCGGCGAGCAGCATGGTCTCGCTGCCGGCGGCGGCGGCGAGGGTCTCGCCCCAGGGGTCGAAGATGCGGGAGTCGCCGGTGTAGTCGAGGTCGTTGCCCTTGCCGACGCGGTTGACGCCGACGACGTAGGTCTGGTTCTCGATGGCGCGGGCGTGCAAGAGGGTGGTCCAGTGGTGGCGGCGGCGCTCGGGCCAGTTGGCGACGACGATGAAGGCGTCGGTCTGCTCGGCGCGGCCCCAGAACTCGTCGGCGAAGCGGAGGTCGTAGCAGATGAACAGCGAGCAGCGCAGGCCCTCGATGTCGACCGTCAAGAAGTCGCTGCCGGGGGCGTAGTGCTCGTGCTCTCTGGCGAAGGTGAACGGGTGGATCTTGCGGTAGCGGTGGACCTGTCCTGAAGGACCGGCGAGCACCAGCGTGTTGTAGGGCTTGATCGCGCCGGGCGGGACCTCGGGGATCGAGCCGCAGATCCACAGGCCGTGGGTCTTCGCGGCGCCCTCGAGGAAGCGCGCGCTCGGCCCGGTCTGCGGCTCGCGGATGCGATCGGCGGCCATCGAGAAGCCGCACGCGAACATCTCCGGCAGCACGACGAGGCGCGCGCCGGCGGCGGCCGCGGCGGCCAGCCACGGGCGCAGGCGTTCGAAGTTGGCCTCGGGGTTCTCCCAGACGATGTCACTCTGGATGGCGGCGACGCGCATGATGGGCTGTCCTTCGGGTCAGGTGCGACGATTAGACCGGGGGGTGGGCGGGCTGGAGTTTTTGCAGGCGGCGCAGCGCCTCGTCGAGCACCGCGTCGGTCTTGCAGAAGGCCCAGCGCACCAGGTGGCGGCCCTCGCTCGGGTGGGCGTAGAACGACGACGGGGGGATCGCCGCCACGCCGATGGTCTCGGGCAGCATGCGGCAGAACGCGACGTCGTCGTGGTAGCCGAGCGTGCGGATGTCGGTCATCACGAAGTAGGTGCCGGCGGGGGTGAGCACGCCGAGGCCGATCTGCCGCAGGCCCTCGCACAGGCGGTCGCGGCGGGCGCGGTAGCCGGCGATCAGGTCGACGAAGAAGTCGTCGTCGGCGACGAAGGCGCGGGCGAGGGCGTGCTGCAGCGGCGTGGCCGTGCAGAAGGTCACGAACTGGTGCGCGCTGCGGAGGGCGGCGGTGAGGGCCGGCGGGGCGCACGTGTGTCCGACCTTCCACCCGGTGAAGCTGAACGTTTTGCCGGACGACGAGATGAGCACGGTCCGCTCGCGCATGCCGGGCAGCGACGCGAGAGGGATGTGCGTCCCCTCATAAACGAGGTGCTCATACACCTCATCGGTGACGGCGATGAGGTCGTGTTCGCGGCACAGCGAGGCGATGTGTTCGAGCTCGCTCCTGTTAAAAACTTTGCCGGTCGGGTTGTGCGGCGAGTTGAGGAGGATGGCGCGGGTCTTCGGGGAGATCGCGGCCTCGAGCTCGGCGGGGTCGTAGGTGAAGTCGGGCGCGCGGAGCGTGACGATCCGCGGGACCGCGCCGGCCATGGCGACGCTGGCGCGGTAGGAGTCGTAGAACGGCTCGAACAGCACGACCTCGTCGCCGGCGTCGCACAGGGCCTGGAAGGTCGCGCAGATCGCCTCGGTGGCGCCCGAATACACGGTGACCTCGCCGTCGGGGTCGTACGCGAGGTCGTAGAAGCGGCGCTGATGCTCGGCGATCGCGCGGTTGAGGTCTGGGATCCCCGACATGCGGGCGTACTGGTTGTGACCGGCGCGGATCGCCGCGATCGCGGCGTCTTTGATGAACTCGGGGCCGTCGAAGTCGGGGAAGCCCTGGCCGAGGTTGACGGCGCCGTGCTGGATGGCGAGGCGCGTCATCTCGGTGAAGATCGTGGTGCCGAAACCCTGAAGGCGGGCGCTGAGGTGCGGTTGCCGACGGCTGCTCATGCAGCGGGGAGTGTGGCATAGTTCGGCGCGATGGATGCCGCCCTGCCCGCCCTGCATGACCTCACTGCTCACGCGACCCACGCCGGCGACCCGCCGGAGGCTCGCATGTCGCGGATGGCCGGGGCGCTGATCGGGTCGGAGATTCTCAAGATCGCGGCGGACATCCGCCAGCTGGTGGCGCAGGGCGCGAAGGTCTGCAACCTCACGGTCGGCGACTTCAACCCGCAGCAGTTCCCGATCCCGGAGAAGCTGCATCAGGCGGTGCTGCGGGCGCTCGAGAATCACGAGACCAACTACCCGGCGGCCAACGGTCAGCTCGAGCTGCGCCAGGCGCTGCAGCGGTTCTACGAGCGCGAGCTCGGCCTGAAGTACCCGCTCGACTCGTTCCTGGTGGCCGGCGGGGCGCGTCCGGTGATCTACGGGACGTACCGGACGGTGGTCGACGAGAACGACACTGTCATCTATCCGGTGCCGTCGTGGAACAACAACCACTACGTGCACATGCTCGGCGCGCGCGGGGTGCAGGTGGTGTGCGGGCCGGAGACGCGGTTCCTGCCGACCGGCGACACGCTGCTGAGCGAGCTGCCGAGCGCGCGGCTGGTGTGCCTCAACTCGCCCTTGAACCCGACCGGCACCGCGATCGACGCCGAGGCGCTGCGCGGCATCTGCGAGGCGATCCTGGCCGAGAACCGCAAGCGGGCCGCGGCCGGCCAGCGGCCGGTGTATCTGATGTACGACCACATCTACTGGATGCTGTGCTTCGGCGGCACGCACCACGTGACGCCGCCGGGGCTGTGCCCGGAGATGGCGCGCTACACGATCTTCGTCGACGGCATCAGCAAGGCGTTCGCGGCCACCGGCCTGCGCGTGGGCTGGGCGGTCGGGCCGGTCGACGTGATCCGCCAGATGTCGGCGGTGCTCGGCCACGTCGGCGCGTGGGCGCCGCGGCCGGAGCAGATGGCGACGGTGGCCCTGCTCGACGACCCGCAGGCGATCCGCGACTACCACCGCGGGTTCCTCAGCGGGATCGAGTCGCGGCTCGACCTGCTGCACCGCGGGTTCCAGGCGCTGAAGGCCGAGGGGCACCCGGTCGACAGCATCCCGCCGATGGGGGCGATCTACCTGACCGTGCGGATCGACCCGTTCGGGCGCACCACCCCGTCGGGGCAGACGCTGCGCACCAACGAGGATGTCCGGAAGTACGTGCTCACCGACGCGGGCATCGGGATCGTGCCGTTCCAGGCGTTCGGGGTGCCGGGCGACGACGGGTGGTTCCGGCTCAGCGTCGGCGCGGTCAGCGAGGCGGAGATCAAAGCCGCGCTGCCCCGCCTGGCCGCGGCGATGGGCGCGCTCGCGTAGGCGGCCGCGCCGCGAAGGCGGTGAACGGGGCCCCGCGGGTGCGGGGCGAGGGCTCGCTCCGGGCCGCGCTCGGGCGTTTCGCCGGGACATGGCGGGGCGCGGCGCGGCGTCGGGGTCCGAAGACCGCAGACCGAGGCGCGCGCGAGCTGTGATAGGCTGCGCCGGTCCCATGTGGCTCGGGATAAGCCTGCTCGCGGTGGCGCTCGTGGCGGTTCTCGCGGGGGTGTTCGGGCTGGTCACGTTCTTCTCGCGGGCCGAGCGGACCAACTGGGCGCTGCGGCGGGTGTCGCCGTCGAAGATCGCGGGCATCAAGCCGGGGTCGATGGCGCGGGTGGTCGGCAGGCTGAGGCCGGGCAACGGACCGCTGCTGATGGCGCCGCTGTCGGGCAAGCGCTGCGGGTACTTCCAGGCGGTGGCCCAGGAGTGGCGCCAGAGCGGCAAGCTCGAGGGCTGGGTGCAGCTGACGTACGAGGAGCAGTGGTGCGACTTCTGCCTCGACGACGGCAGCGGGCAGGTGCTGGTGCGGATGCTGCGGCCGCAGGTCTCGGCGGACCTCGAGGAGGCGTCGTTCTCGGACCACATCGTGCCGCCCAACCGCGCCCAGGAGTCGTTCCTGCGCCGGCACACGATCGGGCCGCCGACGCCGGGTCAGGCGGTGCCGAAGATCCAGTACCTCGAGTGCCTGTTCGAGCTCGGCGAGGAGATCACCGCCTACGGGCTGGTGCGCCACGAGCAGACCGCCGACGGCGTGCGCGTGGTGCTCGAGGCGCCCGAGGGTCAGCCGCTGCTGCTGAGCGACGACCGCAAGACGGCCCGCCGAGCGCTGTGAGCGGGGCTGGCCTTTCGGTCAGGTCGCGAGCTTGCCGTCGGCGTCGCGCGGGCGGCGTTCGAGGTGCTCGACCATGCGGGCGACCACGGCGTTGACGAGCGCGGGCTGACCGCCGGCGGCGGCCCGGCGCGCGACCTCGGCGTTCAAAAATGGCATGTCGGTGGCGACGCCGCGGGCGAGGTCGTGGAGCAGGCCGCCGCGGACGTCGCGGGCGACCTTGGTCTGCTGGAAGACCCCCTCGATGTCGGCGTCGTCGAGGGTGATGCCCTCGGCGGCGGCGACGGCCCGGGCCTCGTCGAGCACGGCGCGGGCGACGGCCTGCAGCGGCGGGGAGTCGAGCACGGCGCCGTTCTTCTCGCCGAGGGCGGCGCAGGGGGCGGCGACGGCGAGGTGCCACAGCGCAGCGCGCCACTCGGCGGCGGCGATGCTGGGGGCGACGCGCACGGGGAAGCCGAGGCTGGCGAACAGCCTGGCGAAGCGGTCGCGGGTGGAGTGGACGGCGGGGGCGTCGGCGGCGAGCTCGAGGCTGGAGAGGTGGGTGACGCGGACGACGAGCGGCGCGGACAGCAGAGCGCCGGTCCAGCCGGCGACGAGCACGGGCAAGATGTGGGGCACGAGGGAGCGGGCGAGGGCGCTGACGCCGAGGCCGTTGTGACACAGGCCGAGCGGCTGGCCCGGGCGCAGGCGCAGCTCGGGGAGGATGCCGGCGAGCTGGGCGGACTTGACGGCGACGAGGATGTCGGCGTCGGGCGGGAACGGGCCGCGGAGGTCGCGGGTGGGGATGTTCTTGTAGGTCGCGGGGTCGAGGCCGGAGATCTCGAAGCCGTCGCGGGCGAGGCTGGTGGCGCGGCCGGAGCGGGCGACGAGCGTGACCGGCGCGACGGCGGAGAGGCGGGCGGCGAGGTGGAGGCCGACGGCGCCGGCGCCGACGATGAAGATAGGCGAGGCCATCGCGGACGAGGATGGTACACGCTCGGGCGGGCGCGGAGACGGGGGCTTTGCGGCCGGCGGGATTCGCGTTAGAAGGGGGGCATGCTCCTGGCCCTCGGCATGCACGGCTCGACCGCGGTGATCGTCATCGGCGCCATCCTGCTGCACGGCGGTCTGGTGGCGGTGCTCGGCTGGTACCTGTGGGTCTACAAGGACCGCGAGCCGCCGCTGCGCTGAGCGTGCGAGGCTTCGGTCGGGTCACGGGCTGTACTTGCGCAGCCAGACGTCGCTGTTGATCATCGGCACGATCGCGGTGGTGCCGATGACGACCACGCTGCCGTCGCCGGCGACGGCGACGTCGCCGGGCTGGTCGTCGGAGGACTGCTCGCCGTCGAAGCTGCGCAGCCACAGCTCGTCGCCGTCCTTGTCGCGCTTGCTGACGAAGATGTCGCTGTGGTCGGCGACGAAGGTCTGACCGGTGACCGCGAAGTCGCCGCCGGGGGCGACGGCGACGGCGACGGCGTCGTCGCTCATGCCGCCCTGGCCGGCGAAGGTCTGCGTCCACAGCTCGTCGCCGCCGGCGTCGTACTTGCGGATCCAGGCGTCGCTGAAGCCGCCGCCGACGTCGACGCGGCCGACCACGATGACGCTGTCGTCGTCGGGGTCGACGGCGACGTCGTTGGCCCAGTCGGCGCCGCTCGCGGGGCCGTCGAACGAGGCGGTCCAGCCGGCGTCGCCGCCCGGGCCGTACTGCTGCACCCAGATATTAAAAGCGGCGGCGTCGGTGAACTCGCGGCCGGCGACGATGATGTTGCCGGCGCCGTCGACGGCGACGCCGCTGGCGATGTCGGTGCCGCCGTCGGGGCCGGAGAACACCTCGGTCCACAGCTCGCTGCCGTTGGGGTCGTAGCGGCGGACGAGGGCGTTGTTGCCGCCCTGGTTGATCGAGCCGACGACGACGAACTCGCCGCTGGCGTCGGCGAGGGCGATGCCGCCGCCCGAGACCGGGCCGGGGTCGAAGGTCGACCACAGGGTCTGGCCGGTCGGCGTGCACTTGGTCAGCCACATGACGCTCGGCATGCCCTGCATGGTGGTCTGGCGGCCGACGGCGATCATGAAGCCGGCGTCGTCGCCGGCCATGGCGAGGGCGATGTCGGTGCCGTTGACGCCGCCGTCGAACTGCTGCGTCCACTGGCTGACCGCGCCGGGGTCGTAGCGGCGCACGAGGATGTCGCTGCCGGGCACGTCGTCGATCACGGTGGCGGCGACGTAGACGTCGGTGCCGGCGTCGAGGGCCACGCCGACTCCGCGGTCGGCGCCGTTCTTCAGGCCCTCGAAGGTGACGGTCCAGCACACCTGGCCGGGCTCGCTCGGGCCGACCGAGCAGTCGGCGCTGCAGCAGTCGCCGTCGACGGTGTTGCCGTCGTCGCAGACCTCGCCGTCGCTGACGAAGCCGTCGCCGCAGACCGGGTCGGGCGGGGTGGTGGTCGTGGTCGTCGGGTCGAGCGTGGTGTCGGGGTCGATCGTGGTGAGCGTGGTGTCGGGGTCGATCGTGGTGAGCGTGGTGTCGGGGTCGACGGTGGGGACGGTGGTGTCGGGTGTGACGGTCGTGTCGGTCGGCGGCGGCTCGGTGGGGCCGACGTCGGTGGCCGAGGTGGTGGACGCTTCGCTCGCCGGACTGCTGTTGTTGTCGGGGCCGGCGGGGCAGGCGGCGAGCACGAGGAGCGCGGAGACGGGGCGGACAGACCAGGCCATGACCCGACGCTATCAGTGTTCGAACGGCTCGGCAGGTCGACGGCGCGGCGATGAATCCGCGCCGGGACGCGACGCACGCGGTGACGGTCCTGTCTCTCGATACCGACGCGCGGCGGGTCTGCGGGCAACGATCGCAGGGGCGCGGCGGGTCGGGGGGCGCGTGCGACAGCCGCGGCGACGCCCCGCGTATCCGTGGCAACTCGCGGGCGCGACGGGTGCCCTGTGCGTGCGGAGGGTCCGCGGGCGGCGCTCGCAGGGCGCGGGTCGGGGGCGCGTGCGGCAGCCGCGTCGACGCGTCGGCTCGCGTGTCCGCGGCAGCTCGCGGGGCGCGGCGCGGGGCCCGTAAAACTCGGCGGAGGGCTTGCGTGGGGGGGCGGGGCCGGCCTACCGTGCGGCGTGGAGCGTCATGATGGCGATGCAACGAATCTCTGTCTCGAGGAGGGCCGCGGCGCTGGCGGTGGCCGGGCTGCTGGGCTGCGGGGACGGCGGTGGGTCGGCGGCGGACGGCGGCGGCGGTGAGAGCGGCGGCGGTGGTTCGGCGGCCACGGGCGAGACGGGGAGCGGCGGCGGCGAGGCCTCGAGCGGCGGTGAAACGCCGACGAGGGGGGGCGCGGACGAGGGCAGCGCGAGCGCCGGCACGACGGGCGAGCCGGTCGAGCCGGGGCCGTGGGACCAGGGCGTGTACATCCCGGCGGAGCCGCAGACCGAGGGCGACCCGGCGCTCGGCTACGAGGCGCTGGTCACCCGCGGGTACATCACGTGCGGCATCCCGTGGGCGTTCTTCGGGCTGGCCCGGCCGATCATCAGCCCGTACGCCGACGGGCAGCCGCTGGCGGGGCGGACCGGCAAGAACGCCGAGGTGCCCTACAACTGGACGGTGCACGAGGTCGACGGGGCGGAGATCGTCTCGCAGAACTGCCTGCAATGCCACGCGGGGAGCTTTAATGGGCAGCTGATGGTCGGGCTCGGCTCGGCGGACGTCGACTTCACGACCGACATGAGCAGCCTCTTAAAAAATGTGCCGATCCCCGACATCCCGATCCCCGGGCTCGAGCAGATGACGCGGTTTTTAAATCGCGTGAAGGTGCTCGGGCCGGAGACGGTCATGCGCACGGTCGGGACCAACCCGGCGGAGGCGGTGGCGATCACTCTGGTGGCGCACCGCGACCGGCACACGCTCGCGTGGAGCGACGACGAGCTGCTGCCGCTGCCGCACATGGTCGTCCCGTCGGACCCGCCGCCGTGGTGGCGGGCGCACAAGAAGAACGCGCTCTTCTACAACGGCATGGCGCGCGGCGACCACCGCGGCACCATGATGCTGGCGACCGCGCTGTGCACCGACTCGGTCGAGGAGGCCGAGCAGATCGACAGCTACTTTCATCATATCCAGGCGTTCGTGCGGTCGGTGCGGGCGCCGGCCTATCCGTTCGCGGTCGACGCGGCGCTGGCCGGGCAGGGCGAGGCGCTGTTCATTGAAAATTGCGCGGGCTGTCACGGCACCTACTCGGCGAACGAGGCCGAGGAGACCTACCCGAACCTGCTGTTCCCGCTCGACGTCATCGGCACCGACCCGGTGGTCGCGGAGGGCGGGACCAAGTACGCGCCGTATCTGGTCGACTGGTACAACGAGTCGTACTACGGGACGATCACGAAGATGGAGCCCGCCGACCCGTTCCCGGGCTACATGGCCCCGCCGCTCGACGGCGTGTGGGCGACCGGGCCGTTCTTGCACAACGGGTCGGTGCCGACGATCGAGCTGGTGCTCGACAGCGGCAAGCGGCCGGTGTACTGGCGGCGCGAGGACTTCGACTCGGCGCACTTCGACCAGCAGGCGCTCGGGTGGCCGTTCGAGGCGCTTAATTATGGCCACGACCTGGCGCCCGACGACGAGCGCAGGTTCATTTATGACACCACGCAGGTGGCCCACAGCAACGCCGGGCACGTGTTCGGCGACCACCTGACGCCGGCGGAGCGCGCCGCGGTGCTCGAGTACTTGAAGACGATCTGAACGCGTGGCGAGCGGCGCGGCCGGGCCCTCGCGCGGCGAGGGGCCCGGCCGTCGCGCGTGCGCGGGGCGCTCAGTTGGGCTTCAGGGGCTCGCAGGTGAAGTCGACCGCGAGCGTGGCCTCGCTGTCGCCCTGGATGGCGTTGCAGGCGTCGGGGCACAGCTTGACCTTGTCGCCCTCGAGGTAGAAGCCCGTCGGCGTGCACATGGCGGGGTCGTCGACCTTCATGAACATGACGGGGCCCTGGCCGTTCGGGGTGAACACGACCTCGACCGAGTCGGTGTCGAGGATCTTGCCCATCGGCGCCTCGGGGATGTCGAACTCGCAGGCCAGCTTGGCGCTGTCGATCACGCCGTCGGCGATGGCCTGGAACACCACGTCGTAGCTGTTGGTGTTGCACAGCGGGAAGCGCAGGCCGCCGGTCAGGTTGCTGAGGGCCTGGTAGGCGGGGCCGCCGTTGACGCCCTGCGGGCACTTGCCGATGACGACCGGGTCCATGGGGCCGTAGGGCTGCTCGGGCGGGTTGTTGTAGGGCAGGCCGACGATGCTGTACCAGCGGTAGTTGCGGGTCTCGGGCGTGGCGCCGAAGTGCTCGGGGTGGGTGCCGCGCAGCACGGTGTCGAACTCGGCGGCCTCGGTGACGGACGTCGCGGCGTTGTTGTTGTCGTTGTAGGTGTGGCCGCCGTAGCTGCAGTTGGCGCGGTCGTCGGTGAGCTCGACGAACGTCTTGAACGACTCCTCGCGCAGCCAGGTCTGCCAGCCGTCGGTGGCGAAGTCGTAGTCGTCGTCCTGGGCGCCGTCGACCGTCTGGATCAGCTTGCACAGCGAGTTGGTGCTCGAGATGGAGGCGGAGTAGTGGTAGAACTTGCCGGGGTTGTTGACCGGCTGGTTCGGCGGGTTGGCGCAGCCGCCCTGGGGGATGCCGCTCAGCGGGGCCTCGATGCACACGTCCTGCTCGGCGACGTCGCCGAAGTTCGACACGAGGATCACGCGGTAGTCGAGGCCGCTGTTCTCGAGGATGTTGGCGAAGTTGACGTTGATGTTGTCCTGGACGCCCTGGATCTCGGCGCTCATCGAGCCGGAGTTGTCGATGGTGATGATGATGTCGACCGGGAGCGGGACGAGCTCGGCCATCGCCGACTGGTTGCCGCACGAGGACGCGAGCACGACGCACTCGGTCGAGCAGCCGTTGTCGGGGCCGTTCATGGCCCCGAGGTCGCACTCCTCGGCGCCGCCCTGGTTGCCGTCGCCGCAGATGTTGGCGGTGCAGTCGGCGTAGCAGGCGCCCATCGGGCCGTTGTCGGGGCCGTCGTCGCAGTCCTCGCCGGGGTTGACGACGCCGTCGCCGCACACGCCGGGGGGCGGCTCGCCGGTGCTCGACGAGCCCGAGACCGGGACGGTCGGGTCGGTCGTGGCGGTAGTGTCGGGGTCGGTCGCGGGGGTCGGGTCCGACGAGGGGTCCGACGAGGGGTCCGAGGAGGGGTCCGACGAGGGGTCCGAGGTCGGGCCCGAGTTGCTGGTGTCGCTGGCGACGGGGCCGGTGGTGCCGCTGTCGGTGGCGGAGGCGCTGTTGGTGCCGTCGGCCTCGGTCGGGGCCGGGGTCGTGGTGGTGATGTCGGGCGTGGTGGCGGTGACGGTGACGCCGCTCGAGGGGCCCGAGGTGGTGCCGGAGGCGGTGCCGGTGCTGTTGCCGTCGTCACCGCAGGCGACGATCGTCAACAGAGAGAGACATACGAAGCGAATTTCTTTCAACGTTCCACCCTCCAAGCGAAGATGGTCGGAGGATACATGGTTCACCTCGACGGAGGGGCGGCGAACGCAGGCCGCGATTCGTGCGTGCGATTGGATGTGCGCGCGGGCGTCGCGATAGCGAGCGACGCGACGGCGGCGCGGTGTGTCGATGTCCGTCGCGCTCGCCCACCTCGCGAGAGGCGTCGAACGTGCGTCGAGAGATCAGGGGCTGCAGGGGTCGCGGCCGTCGAGCACGCCGTGGCTGGCGATCGCGGCGAAGCGGGCGAACAGGTCCTCTTTGAACCAGCCGCGGGTGCGGGCGGCGATCGCGGCGTGGTGGTGCGGCGTGTCGTGGGAGGCGAACTTCTCCATCGGCGCGCTCGCGTCCCACACGCTGAAGGTGACCGGGCGGATCCACGGCAGCTCGCCGACGCCGAGGGCGGCGCGCATGCCCGGCGCGGCCAGCAGGTGGCGGTCGATCGCCGGGGCGCGCGACCAGAACGCGGGCATGGCGAGCAGGCGCAGGCTGGCGCGCGTGAGCACGACGAGCGGGAGGTCGTCCGGCAGCACTGGCGGCGCGGCGCCGGCGAGGAACGGGTCGCGGCCGGTCCAGGCCCCGCGGACGCGCCGCGGGAGCAGCTTGACGGTCCAGCTCTCGGCGGCGCGCGCGTGGCAGGCGGCGAACACGGGGCTGTGAGCGAAGAAGTCGTCGGCCGCCTGCTCCGAAGACCAGGTCGCGAGCAGGGCGTAGCGCGTGAGGTCGGGGCGGACCGAGAAGCCGCGGCCGCTGCCGAGCAGGCGGTGGAACGTGAGGCCCGCGGTGGCCGCGAGCGGGCGGCGGGCGAGGCCCTGATTCTTAAAGGCCCACCAGCGCTGGCCGCGGGGGTAGCGGAACACGGAGAAGGTGGTCAGCGGGACGCCCGGCGGGGCGCGCAGCGCTGTCGTGAAGTCGACCACGGCCGGCGGGGAGGTACCACGCGCGACGGGCGGGGCGCCACTGTCGCGATGCACGCGGGCCGGGGCGGCGCGCGGGGCTCGGCGGAACGAGTCGGGCCGCGATGCCCGCGAGCGGTCGGGGCGGCGCGCGGGGCTCGGCGGAACGGGTCGGGCCGCGATGCCCGCGAGCGGTCGGGGCGGCGCGCGGGGCTCGGCAGAACGAGTCGGGCCGCGATGCACGCGAGTCGGGGCGGCGCGGGGATCAGCAGAAGAGGTCGGCGTGCTCGTCGGGCTCGGGGTCGTCGCCGGACTGGGTGACGAGCGATGCGACGGGGTCGTCGAGCTCGTCGAGGGCGCCGTCGCCGGCGGTGCCGGGCGCGTGACCCCAGACGAGGAGCGATGTCGCCGGAGATCGTTCGGTCGAGAAGGCGGTCATGCGGGAACCTTGCGCTCCCTCCCGCCCGCGCGGACGCACAGGTTTTGCGTGGCCACGCCGCAGGGTTGGCGGCGCGCCGATCGAACGCGGTTCCTACGAGCTCGGCAGGAAGTGGACGTCGTGCGCCGAGACGGCGGTGGCGGCGCCCATCAGCACCTGATCGCCCCAGCGCTCGACCCACAGGGCCTGGTCCGGGCCGGCGCGGAACAGGTAGGTGGCGACGCGCGGGAGGGCGGGGCGGCCGTGCATGCCGACGCCGGCGGCGCTGGCCTGGCCGCGGCGCTCGAGCGCGTAGTCGTGGTCGTCGTGGAGGATGTGGCGCGGGGGCTCGCCGGACAGGCCGTGGCCGCGGACGGCCTCGGCGATGAGCCAGCGGTCCTGGTCGGGCTGACCGACGAGCCAGCGCGTGCGGTCGGCGTCGGTCATGACGACGACGACGGTGATGGTCGCACCCTCGCGGAGGTTGAGCACGCCGTCGACGAGGTAGTCGCCGTCGAGGTTGGGGTCGTTGGTCTCGACGGTGACCACGTCGCCCTGGCGCAGCGAGGTGAGGCCGAGGTCGGGCGCGTCGGGGTCGGTCTCGACGGGGCGCGGGACGGTGAAGCTGCCGACGCGGCCCTGCAGGCGCTGGGCGACGCGGGCGCGGATCCGCTGGGACACGGGGTCGTGCAGGGTGCCGGCGGTGACCGAGCTGCTGGCGGCCGCGAGGGCGAGCGGCGGGCCGTGGCCGTCGCCCTCGGACAGCTGGCGGCGGCCGTCGCCCCAGTCGCGCAGGCGGCGGGCGGCCAGGATGCCGACCCAGAAGGCTCCGGCGATGGTCATGGCGGCCAGCAGAGAGGCTAAGGTCAGCATGCGGGAGGCGTCGGGGGGACCGGCAGGAGGTTCTAGCACGCGGTCGCGGGCCGCGGGAGGTGCAGCGAGACGGCGCGACGCGGCCGCCGCGGGGGACCGACCCCACAGGCGTCGGAGACGGCGCCGGAGGGCAGCCAACGCGTGACGGCGGGGTTGGTGTTCCGGCGACGGCGGCGCTCCGAGGGCCGCCGCAGGTCGGGAGCTGGTGGTGCGCCGGAGCCGTGCGCGGCAAAACGTGGAGCCGGGGCGCTCGGTTTCAGCGGGGGCCGGCCTGCGGGCGCGCGCGGGCCGCGTCAGTAGCCGAGCAGGCGGCCGACCTGGAACACGAGCACGGCCATGACGTACGCGAGCACGGTCATGGTCGTGAACATGACGATGGGCCAGCGCCACGAGCGGGTCTCGCGGCGGACGACCGCGAGGGTCGACATGCACTGGCAGGCGTAGACGAAGAACACCATGAGGGCGACGGCGCTGAGCTTGCTGTAGCGGGGCTCGCCCGCGGGCTTCTTGGCGGTGCGCAGGGCCTCGCGGAGGGGGACGTTGTCCTCGTCGTCGGCCTCGATGCCGTAGACGAGGCCGAGCGTGCTGACGAACACCTCGCGGGCGGAGAAGCTGCCGAGGATGGCGATGCCCATGCGAAAGTCCTGGCCCATGGGCTCGAGCGCGGGCTCCATGGCCTTGCCGACGCGGCCGCCGAGCGAGTACTCGATCGGCGAGCGGGGCCCTTCGGTCGCACGGACCTCGATCGGGTCGGCGTGCGCGGGCGGCTCTGGCGGCCTCGGGAAGCTGAGCAGGGCCCAGAGGATCACCGTCATCGCCAGGATGATCGTGCCGGCGTCGCGGACGAAGTCCCTGGTGCGGTCGTAGACGTGGAGGAGGGTGTTGCGCACGCGCGGGAGGCGGTACGGCGGGAGCTCGAGGACCAGCGGCGGGGTCGGGCTCTTTAATAGAGTGCGCTTGTAGACGGCGCCGACGGCGAGGGCGGACGCCGTCGAGAGGGCGTACATCGCCAGCAGGACCACGCTGCCGAGCGCGAACGGGCCGACGTGGTCGTCGGGGTCGAACATGGCGGAGATCAGCAGCACGTAGACCGGCAGGCGGGCGCTGCAGCTCATGTACGGGATCATCATGATCGTCACGAGACGATCCTTGAAGCTGCTGATCGTGCGGGTGCCGAGGATCGCGGGGATCGCACAGGCGTAGCCGCTGAGCAGCGGCACGAAGGCCTTGCCGTGGAGGCCGATGCGGGCCATCAGGCGGTCGATGAGGAAGGCGGCCCGCGCCATGTAGCCCGAGTCCTCGAGCAGGCCGATGAACAGGAACAGCAGGGCGATCTGCGGGATGAAGACGAGCACGTTGCCGACGCCGGCGACTACGCCCTCGGTCAGCAGGTCGCGGAACACGCCCTCGGGCATCACGTCTTTGATCGCGCCGGCGAGCCAGCCGATCGCCGACTCGATGAGGCCCATGATCGGCTCGGCCCAGGTGAAGATCGACTGGAAGAGCACGGCCATGATGGCCATGAAGATCAGCGGGCCGAGCGCGCGGTGGGTGAGCACGCGGTCGATGCGGGCCGAGCGGTCCATCGCCGGGGCGCGGTCGGACAGGCGGTGGCCGATCGCCGCGAGCACCGCGTCGACCTCGGCGAAGCGGGCGATCACCAGGTCGGTGGCGGGCAGCGAGAGGTCGCCGACTTCGGCGAGGGCGGCGCGCTCGCGCTCGTCGGCGCCGGTGAGGTCGAGGGTGGCGCCGGCGCCGGCGGCCAGCAGCCAGCGGGCGCGCGCGGGGTCGAGGCCGGCGAGCGGCGGCGGCAGCGGGGCGGCCAGCAGGCGGTGTCGGAGGGCCGCAGGGGCCGGTGGGATCGACGAGATCGCGGCGACGAGCGCGGCGATGCCTTCGCCGGTGCGCGCGACGGTCGCGACCACCGGGACGCCGAGCGCGCGCGCGAGGGCGGCGGGGTCGACGGGCACGCCGGCGTCGGCGGCGACGTCCGTCATGTTGAGGGCGAGCACCAGCGGGCGGCCGAGCTCGCACAGCTGCATGACGAGGTAGAGGTTGCGCGCGAGGTTGGCGGCGTCGACGACCATGACCACGAGGTCGGGCGCGGGGGCGCCGTCGCCTCGCAGGCAGCGGAAGGCGACGGCCTCGTCCTCGGACACGGGGGTGAGGCTGTAGATGCCGGGCAGGTCGAGCACGACGAGCGGGCGGGCGGGCGACCAGCTGGCGGCGACGGGGCCCTCGCGGGTCTCGACGGTGACGCCGGCGTAGTTGCCGACCTTGTGGCGCGCGCCGGTCAGCTCGTTGAACAGGCTGGTCTTGCCGACGTTGGGGTTGCCGGCGAGGGCGACGCGCAGCGGCGGTGCGTCGGTCATGCGGGCACCACCGAGATCTGCGCGGCCTCGGCGGCGCGCAGGGAGATGTGACAGCCGCGGACCTGGAACTCGAGCGGGTCGCCGAACGGCGCCCGTTTAATTAGAGTGACGGGGGTGCCGGGCACGAAGCCCATCTCGAGCAGGCGCAGCATGAGGCCGCCGCGGCCGGTCACGGCGGTGACGCGCACGCGGTCGCCGGGTTGGAGGGCAGCCAGCGAGGACACGGTCCGGGAGCTTTGACCGGCGCCCGGGCGGGGTCAAGGTCCCGCGTGGGCGGGGGCTGCGGGAGGGTCGCGGGTGTGGCGACGCCTGGTATTCTCCGCGGCCCGTGACGCGCGCGCCGCTGCCGATCGATGAGGTGATGCCGGAGGTCCTGGCGGCGCTGGCGCGCGGGCGCGGGCTCGTGGTCGAGGCGCCGCCGGGGGCGGGCAAGACCACGAGGATCCCCCTGGCGCTGCTCGAGGCGGGGCTCGCGGGCGAGGGGCGCGACGTGTTGGTGCTGCAGCCGCGGCGGCTGGCGGCCCGCATGTCGGCGCAGCGGGTGGCGGAGACGCTGGGCGAGCGGGTCGGCGGGCGGGTCGGCTACCACGTGCGCTTCGACTCGGCGGCGGGGCCGGACACGCGGCTGCGGTTCATCACGGAGGGGCTGCTGACGCGCATGCTGCACGACGACCCGCGGCTGGGGCGCGCGGGGGTCGTGGTGCTCGACGAGTTCCACGAGCGGCACCTCGACGGCGACCTGGGGCTGGCGCTGCTGCGCGGGCTGCAGCGCGGCGAGCGTCCGGACTTAAAAATCGTGGTGATGTCGGCGACGCTCGACGCGGGGCCGGTGCAGGCGTACCTGTCCGAAGGGGCAGACGCCTGCGCGCGCCTGACGAGCGCGGGGCGGATGTTCCCGGTCGAGGTCCTGTACCACGGGACGGTCGCGGAGCAGGAGCTGGCGGGGGCGGTGTCGCGGGGGCTGGCGCGGCTGATCGACGAGGGGCTGGCGGGCGACGTGCTGGTGTTCCTGCCGGGGGCGCGGGAGATCCAGCAGGCGGCGCGGGCGTGCGCGGGGCTGGCGGGGCGGGCGGGGCTCGACGTCCGGCCGCTGCACGGGGAGCTGCCGCCGGAGCAGCAGGACCTGGCCGTTCGGCCAGGTCCGCGGCCGAAGCTGATCCTGGCGACCAACGTGGCGGAGACGTCGGTGACCATCGACGGAGTGGTGGCGGTGATCGACAGCGGGCTGGTGCGGCTGCCGGCGCACGACCCGTGGACGGGGATCCCGACGCTGGCGATCAGGAAGATCTCGCGGGCCTCGGCGACGCAGCGGATGGGGCGCGCGGGGCGGACGCGGCCGGGGCGGTGTCTGCGGCTGTACAGCCAGGCGGACCACGATCGCAGGCCGGAGTTCACGCCGCCCGAGGTGGCGCGGGCGGACCTCGCGGCGGCCCTGCTCGATCTGCACGCCCAGGGGGTGCGGGACGCGGCAATTTTCAATTGGTTCGAGGCGCCGCCGGCCGCGGCGCTGGCGGCCGCGACGAGCTTGCTGCGGCGGCTGGCGGCGGTCGACGACGAGGGGCGGGTGACGCCGCTCGGGCGCAGGATGCTGCGGTTCCCGTTGCACCCGCGGCTGGCGCGGCTGGTGGTCGAGGGCGAGGCGCGCGGGGTGGCCGAGCTGGCGTGCGGGGCGGCGGCGCTGCTGGGGGAGCGGGGCGTCCGGCCGAACGAGCATGTGGCGCACACGGACGCGGACGCGGACGTGCTGGTCGACCTCGGCGACCTGGCGCGCATGCGTCGCGACCGGGACGACGACGAGACGCCGCGCGGAGGGCTGCTGCCGGGGCCGGCGCACCGGGTCCGGCAGGTGCAGCAGCAGCTGCTGCGCCTGGTCGAGCGGCGCGGAGCTGGCCCGAAGGACATGCGTGAGTCCGGCGGCGCGGACGGGCAGGCGCCTGGCCCGAGGGACAGCCGAGCTGTCCCGGGGGACAGGCAGGCGCCTGGCGCGGGGGACGGGCAGGTGCCTGGCCCGAGGGACAGCCGAGCTGTCCCGGGGGACAGGCGGACCGGCGCGGGGGACGGACAGGTGCCTGGCCCGAGGGACAGTCGAGCTGTCCCGGGGGACAGGTGGTCCGGCGCGGGGGACGGGCGGTCGCTGCAGGCGCGCGAGGACCAGCTGCGGCAGGCGCTGCTGGCGGCGTTCCCGGACCGGGTGGCGCAGGCGCGCGACGACGCCGGCGGGGCGCGGGTGCTGGCGCTGGCGGGCGGAGGGGCGGCGAAGCTGGGGCCGGCGTCGGTGGTGCGGACGGCGCCGTGGCTGCTGGCGCTGGCGGTCGAGCAGCGCCGCGAGGGCGAGCGCGGCAGCACGGTGCTGGTGCGCAGCGCCTGCGCGATCGAGCCGGACTGGCTGATCGATCAGTTCCCCGAGGAGATCGAGGCGCGCGACGAGCTGATCTTTAATAATTCGCGCGAGCGGGTCGAGGGGCGCTCGGAGCTGCGGTACCACGGGCTCCTGCTCGACGCGACGCCGCACCGGGTGCTGCCGGCGGGGGCCTCGCGGCTGCTGCGGGAGGCGGCGCTGGCGGCGGGGCCGGCGAAGTTCGTCGGCGACGCGGAGGCGCTGGCGGGGCTGCTCGCGCGCGCGGCGTTCGCGGCGGCGCACGCGAAGGACATCCCGGCGCTCGGCGAGGCCGACGTGCAGGCGGCGCTGGCGGAGCTGTGCGAGGGGCGGTCGAGCTTCGCGGAGCTGCGGGCGGCGGGGCTGCTGGGGCAGCTGCAGGCGCGCGTGCCGATGCACCTGCTCGACCGCCTGGCGCCGGCGCACCTGCAGCTGCCGGGCGGGCGACGGGTGGCGGTGCAGTACGAGGCGGACAAGCCGCCGTGGATCGCGTCGCGCCTGCAGGACTTCTTCGGGATGGCGCGGGGCCCGGCGATCGCGGACGGGCGCGTGCCGGTGGTGCTGCACCTGCTGGCGCCGAACGGGCGCGCCGAGCAGGTCACGACCGACCTGGCGGGGTTCTGGGACCGGCACTACCCCGATCTGCGGCGCAGCCTGATGCGGCGGCATCCCCGACACTCGTGGCCCGAGGACCCGCACACGGCGACGCCGCCGGCGCCGCGGGCCCGCGGCCGTTAGTCCGCGGTGTGGCGTCTGCCACAGCGAGCGCGGCGATCCGCGGGCGCGTGCATCGGGGCACAGGCGGCGCCCGAGGGCCCGCTCCCGCGTGCATCGGGGCACACTCGCGGGTTCGCGGGGCTCCTACACTCGGGCGCTGATGACGGCCCCGACAGCACTCGCCGCGAGCCTGGCGCTGCTCCTCGCGAGCGGCGCGGCCTGCGATGCGACGGACGAGCCGCCGGCGCAGCCGGCCACCGTCGTCGCGTGGACGGGGCCGGTCGGCGCGCTCGAGGGCACGTCGCCGGACGCGGCGGTGAACGTCGCGCCGCCGACGTGGCTGGGGGTGACCGACAGGCTCGACACGCTGCTGGCGAGGCGCTACCGCGAGGGCCTGGCGGCGGGCCGCGAGCGCACGGCGAGGAGGGAGTACGCGGCGGCGATCGCCGGGTTCGACGAGGCGCTGACGGCGGTGCCGGACGATCCGCGGGCGCTGGCGGGGCGGGGCCATGTGCGCCTCCTGATCGGCGAGCTGGCGCGGGCGAGCGAGGACCTGGCCCTGGCGGCCGAAGGCGCGAGCGACCCGAAGCTGGCGGCGACCGCACATTTTGATCGTGGGCTGGTGCTCGAGCGGCGGGGCGAGGCCGAGGCGGCGCTCCGCGAGTTCACGCTGGCGAACACGCTCGGCCCGAGCAGCGCGGCGGCGGCGAAGATCGCGGGCAGGTCGGTGTGCGTGGCGACGCTCGACGAGCGGCCGGGCGAGGCGCCGGCGCCGACGACGTGGCGCGGCGTGTGGGCGACCCACTTCGAGCCGATCAAGTCCAACCTGAAGGACACCAGCACGCCGGCGGACGAGCTGTCGGCGCGCGACCGCATCTGCCGCTACGAGGTGCTGTCGCGCGACGCGTGCGAGGGGCCGTCGCCGTGGCTGGTGCGCGTGCCCGGGCCGGGCGGGGCGGTCGAGCTCGCCGACCAGGTCGCGCTGATCGGCGAGCAGGGTGCCGAGGTGACGCTGACGCCGATCTACCCGGTCGGCGGCGGCGGGGCGTGCGACGACCACGTCGAGGCGACGATCGTGGCCAGGGATCCGCTGGTCGTGCGGGTGACGGTCACGCACAGCGCGATCGGCCGGGTGTGCGGCGGCAAGAAGATCGAGCCGGACAGCGCCGAGGACCAGGCCGGGTGCCACGAGGCCTGCGTGACGGGGCGCGGCGACACGATCACTCGCGTGTTCACGCCGGACACGCTGCGGCCGTGGCTGACGGCCCGCACGCCCGACCGGCCCGGCGACGGCGCGCCGGTGGTCGCGGTCGACGTCACGGCGAGCGGGGCGACGCTGCGGGGCGGCGGCTGCGAGCGCCGCGTGGCGAGGCCATGAGGTCGCCTCAGGGCGCGGGCCACACGTGGCCGGCCACCGACTCGTAGACGTAGCCGTACATCGCCACGGCGTTGTCGCGCTCGGCCTCGCTGGTCGTATAGAAGTGCTCGGACTTGGCGCCGCTGAACAGGCGATACAGCGGGATGGCCCCGCACGCGCCGTCGCCGGCGACGTTGCCGAGGCTGCCCTCGAGCGTGCCGGCGCCCTCGCAGGCGTCGCTGGTGGTGTAGAAGCGCTTGCCGTTGGCTTTGAGGCAGCGGTACAGCGGCACGAGGCCGGGCACGGCGACGGCGTAGGTATAAAAGTAATTGAGGGACTCGGGGGTGATGTCGCCGGACATCGCCTCGTTGGCGTCGAGGGTATAAAAGTGGCCGATGGTCGGGCTGTTGGCGCGGTGCACGGGCTGGCGGCAGCCGGCGATCGCGCCCTCGTCGCACTGCGTGTCGCAGTTGTCGTCCTGCAGGTTGCACTGCTCCGGGGCGCCCATCGTGCACATGAACGGGCAGGCCTGACCGGCCGGGAGCGGCAGCTCGCAGCCGTTGTTCACGTCGTGGTCGCAGTCGGCGTAGCCGGGGGCGCAGGTGCCGACGGCGCAGGCGCCCATGCTGCAGGCCGGGGCGGAGGCTGGGATCACGCAGGAGACCCCGCACTTGCCGCAGTTGCCGGGGTCGCTCATGAGGTCGGTGCACTGCACGCCGCAGGCGGTGAGCGGGCCGCACTCGGGCGGGGGCGGCGGCGGGTCCTCGGGCTCGCCGGTGGAGGGCTCGCCGGTGGTGCCGTCGACGTCGGTGAGCGCGCCGGTGGTGACGACGGTGGCGGTCGTCGCGGTCGCGGGCGGGTCGCCGGTCTCGCCGGTGCCCTCGTCCTCGCCGGCGCCGCCGCAGGCGACGAGCAGGGCGAGGGCGAGGGCGCTAGGCGAGGATGCCCGTGAGGTGCTCGGTGGTCTCGGCGCCATTGAATCCGTAGCTCGGTGTGTCGATGCCGAGGGCCCGAAGGATCGTCACGTGGGTCTTGCAGACGTTGCCGTCCTGCTCGCGGTAGTGGTAGCCGCGCACGATCTTGCCGTTGCAGCCGCCGACCAGGAGGATCGGCATCTCCTTGGTGCTGTGCTGCCAGCCCTCGCCGTACTCGGAGCAGCCGTAGATCAGCGCGCGGTCGAGGATGGTGGTGCCCATCGGGTCGGGCGCGGCGGCGAGGATGTCGAGCAGGCGGGCGAACGCCTGCATCTGGTACTCGGTGATCTTGCGGACGTTCTCCCACTCGCCGTTGTGACAGGTCGCGTGCATGTCGTTCGGCGAGCCGAGGTTGCTGAACACGTGGGTGGTCGCCGGCGAGGTCAGCATGAACGAGAACACGCGGGTGAGGCCGCACTGCAGGGCGACCGCGAGCAGCGTGGCCATCTGCTCGGTGCGGCCGATGAGGTCGCCGTCGCCGGGCGGGGCGGGGGCGAGGTCGCAGGTGCCGGACGTCAGCTCGAGGCGGCGCTGGACCTCGTCGAGGTTGGCGAGGTGGCTGTCGAGGCGCATGCGGTCGTTGGCGCCGAGGCGCGCGCGCAGGCTCTGGGCGTCGGCGAGCACGGCGTCGATCAGCCGGGCCCGGCGCCCGACCGCGGCGAGGTCGGCGGGCACGTCGAACAGCAGGCTGTAGAGCGCCGTCGGGCTCGAGATCTGCGGCATCGGCTCGTCGGGGCCGGTGAAGGTGATGCGGTTCCAGTGGCCGTAGTCGTGGAAGCGGGCCTCGCTGACGCCGAGCTCGAGCGAACGGAACCGCGAGGGCGCGCCGCCGTAGAACTGCTCGTGGCGGGCGATGACCTGGTCGATGGTCGGGCGCAGCACCGTGAGCGTGTGCGACGGGTGGTCGAAGCCCTCGGGGCGGATGCGGTCGGCGGTCAGCGCGTTCATGAAGCCGCGCATGTGCCCGTCCTCCTGGCCGGGCGGGCTCGGCGGGACCTCGGTCTTGGGCTCGAGGCCGGTGGCGACGCTCGGGAGGTGGGCGGCGATCGGCGCGAGCAGCGGGCTCGCGGCGTAGCCGGGGCCGGTGGTGGCGGGCGTCCAGAGGTCGGGGTAACCGCCCTCGCCCTGCACGGCGCCGTGGCCGGCGTGCCACGGGGTGCCGTTGGCCCAGTAGAACAGGCCGAAGATCGGCTCGTCGAGCGCGGTGCCCTCGGCCGAGGCGCCGCGCGGGCCGATCATCGCCTCGAGCAGGGGGAGGCCGAGCGCGACCGAGGTGCCGCCGACGGCGCCGCGCAGCACGGTGCGGCGGGTGAGGAGCTTGTTGATCGTCGTGGTCACGGGGCCACCTCCACGTCGGCGACGGTGCGGAAGGCTTCGCTGAGGATCATCAGGACCATGAGCTCGCGGAAGCGGTAGTCGTTGTCGGCGAACTCGGCGGCGATCTGGCGCAGGCCGGTGCGCTCCTGCGGGATGTCGATGCGGCCGTTGCCGTGGCGGTACAGCTGGGTGACGATGCACTCGCCGACGCGCGGGTCGCCCGGCAGCAGGTCGGCGAGGTCGCGGGCGCCGGCCAGCGGCTTGCCGTCGAGGTCGCCGGAGGCGTCGACCGGGTAGCCGTTGTCGAGCGTGCGCCAGGCGCCGATGGGGTCGAAGTTCTCAAATAAGAAGCCGGGCGGGTCGATGAAGGCGTGGCAGCCGGCGCAGGTCGGGTCCTTGCGGTGCAGCTCCATCTTCTCGCGGGTGGTCTTGGCCTCGCCCATCTCGTCGTCGAGGTCGGTGTCGACGTTGTCGGGCGGGGGCGGGACCGGCTGGCAGAGCACGCGCTCGCGGATGTACTTGCCGCGGGCGGTCGGTGAGGTGGCGGTCTCGTGGGCGTTCATCGTCAGGAAGGCGCCCGAGGTCAGGATGCCGGCGCGGGGGCCGTCGTCGGGCAGGGTGACCGGGACGAACGTGACCGGCGTGGCGCCCTCGGCGGCGACGCCGTAGAGCGGCGCGAGGTCGGTGTTCAGGAAGGTCTCGCGGCTGCTGAAGATCTGGCGGATGTCGTCGTCGCGGCGGTTGACGTGGTCGTCGATCACCAGCTGGATCTCGGTGCGCATCGACGCGACCATCGTCGGGGTGAACAGCGGGTAGCGGGCGGGGTCGCGGGTCACGTCGTCGAGGCGGCCGAGGTCGAGGAACTGGGCGAAGAAGTCGGACATCGCCTCGTCGGCGCGCGGGTCGGCGAGCAGGCGCTCGGCCTCGGCGCGCAGGCCCTCGTCGGTGGTCAGCAGGCCCTGCTCGGCGGCCTGCAGCAGCGCCTCGTCGGGGCCGCGGTTCCACACCAGGAAGGCCATGCGCGTGGCCATCTCCCAGCCGGTGAACACGCGGCGGCCGGGCTGCTGCGGGTCGTCCTCGCCGAGCTCGACGCGGTAGAGGAAGTGCGGCGACTGCAGCATGCCGGCGATCATCAGCTGTACGCCGCGCCAGGCGTCGCCCTCGGCGAGGTCGACCGCGACGGCGAGCCAGCGCGTCAGCTCGTCGGCGGTCAGCGGGCGGCGGTAGAGGCGGCGGCCGAAGGTCGACAGGAAGCCGGACACGCAGGCGTCGCCGGGGGCGGTCGGCTCGCAGCCGGTCAGGGCCACGCGGCGCGCCGGGTCGTCGAACACGGCGCGGGTGATGGCGTCGGCGGCCTGCTCGTACTGCTCGGTGCCGGCCTCGGACAGCGTGGTCGTGGCGGCGCCGATCGAATAGAAGAGATACGGGTTGGTGTCGGCCTCGAGGCCGGGCTCCGGCAGGCCGGGCCCGAACAGGTCGAGCACGGTGCTGCGGTACTGCTTCTGCGTCAGGCGCGGCAGCACCGGGTCGCCGGGCTCGAACGGCGGCGGCGGCGGGAGGGCGTCGCCCTCGTCGCTCGACCCCGCGTCGGCCGAGCCGGACTCGCCGGACTCGCTGGCCGCGGCGGAGGCGGCGGTGCTGCCTTCGGCGTCACCCTGGGCCGCGGCGCCGTCGTAACAGGCTGTCAGGGCCGCGAGCGCGCCGGCTGCGGCCGTGCGCCACAGGGGCGCGGTTCTGCGAGGGCTCGCCATACACGTCCACACTCTCCCAGAACACGGTGGGGTGGGACTGGCAGGAGGGAGACATGGAGTGATTTTTTTCACTCGTTGCGGCGCCGCGCCGACGGCGCCTGCAGGGCGGTCAATCGGATCGATGCGCCGTGCGGGACGCGCGACGCGGCGGCTACGCGTCGCGGTCGAGGCGGGCGGCGAGGATCAGCAGCGCCGCACACCCGGCGCTGACGCCCGCGTTGATGTGCAGGTCGACCGGCGCGAGGCCGACGTGGGCGCCCCAGTAGACCCACTGGGTGAGCGCGTCCCACAGGTAAAAGCCGGCGTTGGCGAGCGCGACGCGGCGGCGATCGACGGCCCTGCGCATGCCCAGCGCGAGGGCGGAGATCGCCGATACGAGCAGATGGAAGCTGCCGACGCTGAACCACAGGAACTCGCGCGTCGGGGTCATCGGGCCGCCGCGGTAGGTCGAGTCGAGATCCGACGGGTCGACCATCACCGTGAGGGCGATCGCCAGGTTGAAGATGATATAGGCGACGACGATGAGCTTGCTGGCGCGGCGCATAACCGCAGTTGTACCCGCAGGCCCGGAGGGCCGTGTCGACATTTCGCCGGGCTACTGGCTCAATTGCGCGTACATCTCGAGGACGTTGGCGTAGCGCCGCTCGTGGGTGACGCGGTCGTTGTCGTTGAGGGTCATGAAGGTCGCGAGCTCGAAGCTGAGGCGCTCGCCGGTCGGCTGGATGAGCGCGCCGTCGAGGCCGGGGAACGGGCCGCAGAAGTCGACGTCGAGCGTGTACTCGATCGCCAGCTCCCGGCCGTGGCGCACCACGTTGGTGGCGGTCCAGGTCGGGTTGCAGAACGAGGCGAACAGGAAGCCCTCGGCGGCGGCGATCGCCTCGCGACCGTTCAGCACGCCGACCACGTCGCTGACCACGACCGCGTTCTTGCTGTACAGCGCGGCCACGGCCTCGCCCGAGGCCTCCGCGTAGGCCTCGGCGAACGCCTCCGGGACGCTCTGGGCGATGCCGGCCTCGACGTTCTGCAGCGGAAACACCAATGCACCGATGACAACACCCACCAAAGTGACACTAACAGTGCGCAACATACCACCCCCCAATCACAAACCCGCGGGCCGCGGGCGAGAGCGCCCGACATACGACCCGACGACCATTCATGTAGTTGTGGGTGGCCTATACTGTGATGTCCAGATTGGTGTCAACAGGCAAGTTGTTGCACACGTTGGAATTTTTCCGGGGAGTGCGAGCGCGCGTGACGACGCCAGGCCGGTCGCGGGGCCGGCTGTTCGTCGCGGCGTGCGGACGCGGTGATGCGAACGCGAGCCGGCGCCGAGGGTCGCGGCGACCGACGAATGACGATTGAGGATCGCAGCGACGACCCTCCGGCGCGGG
Source organism: Myxococcales bacterium (assembly GCA_016793465.1). Next base: position 40,242 of record JAEUJW010000072.1, on the reverse strand, counting down.
CCCGGAGGGTCGACCGCGCGGGGGCTCAGCGGGTTCGCAGCAGGTCGCGGATCTCGACGAGCAAGACCTCGGTGGGCGTCGGGCCCGGCGGCGGCGGAGGCGGCGGCGCCGGCTGCTCGCGCTTCAGGCGGTTGATCGCCTTGATGGCGACGAAGATCGCCAGGGCCACCAGGAAGAAGTCGAACACGCTCTGCAGGAACACGCCGTACTTGAGCACGACGGTCTTGGCCGGGTCGGGGTCGGCGCGCAGGACGACGCCGAGTCTGCTGAAGTCGTGGCCGCCGGTGAGGAGGGACAGCAGCGGCGTGACGATGTCGGCGACGAACGAGGAGACGATCTTGCCGAACGCGGCGCCGATGATGACGCCGACCGCGAGGTCGACGACGTTGCCCTTGACCGCGAACTCCTTGAATTCCGAGATAAAGCCCATGGCTGCCTCCTGCGCGCGGGAAGCTACCGCGAGGACGGGCGGGCCCGCAAGCTCGGAGCGGGGGCCATCAAAGGCGGTCGGAGGCGATGCCGACCGAGGTGACGCCGGCCTCGTGCGCGGCCCCCATGACGCGGATGACCTGGCCGTAGGTGACGCCCTTGGCCGCGTCGATGGCACACTTGCCGTCGTTCTGCAGCTTCGGGTTGGCCTTCAGCTCGGCGACCATGGCGGTGTAGTCGGCGCTCAGCGGCTGGTTGCCGAGGGTGGCCCGGCCGGCGGCGTCGATGCTGATGAGCAGGGTGGCCGTGGGGTCGTTGGCCGGCGGGGCGGTGGTCGGGGCCGTCGGGATGTCGAGCGGCATCTGCGTGTTGGCCGGCGGCGGGGTGGCGACCATGAAGATGATGAGCAGGCAGAGGAGGACGTCGACCATGGGGGTCACGTTGATCTCGCACATCGCACCGCCTTCATCGCCGCCGACGCTGACTGCCATGGTGCCCCGACGGTACCCGAGGTGGCGTGCGGGTGTCCAGCGCGCGGGGCGGCTATGATGGGGCGAATGGCGGCCCGGAACGGCCTCTGCGCGGGGATCTTGCTGGTCGGGGTCGGCTGCGAGCCGCCGCCGTGCGCGCGCGGAGCGGCCTGCCTGGCGGTCGCGGAGGCCAGGCAGACCCGCTGGGGCTTCGCGCCGGAGTCGCTGCTGTGGGTCGATGTCGACGGGGACGGGCAGCAGGACCTCGTCGCGGCCAGCCACGCGCGCGGCACGGTGTCGGTGGTGTGGGGCGCGGAGCGGACGCTCGGCGGGACGGCGACGACGTGGTCGGTGGCGTCGACGGTGGCGGGCGTCGCCGTGGCCGACGCGGACGGCGACGGGTTCGTGGATTTAATTACGGCGGCGCCTGACGACGACGCGGTGGCGGTGCTGCGCGGGCGCGGCGGGCGAGGGTTCGTGGAGGTCGCGAGGTCGACGAAGGTGGGGGACGGGCCGCGCGGGGTGATCGCGGCGGACCTCGACGGCGCGGGCGCGGCGGAGCTCGTGAGCGTCGACGCGGACGGGTTCGTCAGCGTGGTGCGCGGAGGAGAGGTGACGCGCGTCGCGGTGGGGCCGGGTCCGCGGGGGCTGGCGGCGGGCGACGTCGACGGCGACGGCGCGCTCGACGTGGTGGTGGCGCTGGCGGATCGCGGGGCGCTGCAGGTGCTGCTCGGGGACGGGCGCGGCGGGCTGGCGCCCGGGGCGCTGCACGCGGTCGGGGCGGCGCCGCATGCGGTGGTGGTCGAAGATCTGGACGACGACGGAGCGGTGGATCTGGCCTCGGCCGACGCGTTGATGGGGACCGTCAGCGTGCTGTTCGGCGACGGCGCCGGCGGCGTGCGCGAGCAGGCGCGCTGGCCGGCGGGGCCGGTCCCTCGCGCGCTGGCGTCGCTGCGGTGGGGCGGCGCGCGGGCGCTGGCGGTGCTGTCCCCGGAGACAGGTGGTGTGCGCGTGGTGGATCCGCGGCGGGGCATGGTCGCCGAGGGCACGCTGATGCTCGGCGGCTCGGCGCTGGCGACGGGGGACCTCGACGGCGACGGTCGCGAGGAGCCGATCGTCAGCGGAGCCGACGGGATCGGCGGGCTGGTGCCGGGCGTGGGCGTGCAGCTCGACCCGCTGTGGCGGGTGAATCCGCCGGCCGCGGCGGGCGACACCTCTGATTATTTTGATTTTGGTCATGCGGTCGATGTCGACGGCGACGGGGTCGACGAGATCTTGCGACCGTTAATAGTTGTAGCTGGCAGCGAGGCGACGCCGGGGAGCTGGGGGCTGTGGCGGGGCGGGGAGCTGGTGGCGGAGCTGGTGATGGCGCCGGGGATGGAGCTCGTGCAGTGGGGGTTCGCGCGGGACATCGACGGCGACGCGGCGCGGGACGTCGTGCTCGTCGGGGCGTCGGGGGCGCAGGTGTTCCTCAACCGGCCGTCGGGGTTCGAGGCGGCGTCGTGGGCCCTGCCGTCGCTGTCGTTCACGACGATGATCGTCGAGGACGTCGGGATGGACGGCGTGGCGCAGGCCGTCGGGGTGCGGCCGTCCGGCGACGGCAGCGTGCTCGAGGTGCACAGCTTCGTGCCGGGAGGATCCGTGGGGGTGGCGACCGTGCCGCTGGCGGGCCGGGTCGGGTTCTTGCAGGGCGTCGAGGTCGCGGGGCGGCGGGCGCTGCTGGCGAGCGTCGACGAGCGGCTGACGATTATCGATGATGTGCTGGGGGAGGCGGAGGTTCGGGGGCTGGTGCGGTTGCAGGGGCTCGCGGCGGTGGCGATGGCGGACCTCGACGGCGACGAGCGGCTCGACGGAGCGCTGTGTTCGGGCTCGGAGCTGGTGGTGGTGATGGACCTGCTCGGCGAGGCGACGGCGCGCGAGCGGCTCGGCGAGCACGGGTGCGAGGCGGTGACGACCGCGGATCTGGACGGCGACGGGGCGCTCGACCTGCTGGCGCGGCGCGGGTGGGTCGGCGAGGGCGCGGGGGTGCTGACGCCGTGGCTGCGCAAGGACGAGCGGTGGTCGGCGTGGGGGAGCGTGCGGCTGCCGAAGGCGGCGCAGGTGGAGTTCGCGCGGCTCGACGGCGACGCGGTGCCGGACGTCTGGAGCGGCGGGGGCGACCAGGTGACGGCGGGCTACAAGGTGGGGCTCGGGCCGGGGCTCATCGAGCTGCCGGTGCGGCGGTTCGGCGGTGCGGGGCCGCAGTTCGCAGATCTCGACGGGGACGGGGCGCGCGACATGTTCGCGTACTCGTTCGGGGTGACGCTGGCGTACGGCGACGGCGACGGCGGGTTCGGCGTGCAGCGGCAGTTCAGCCGCGAGGAGGCGCTGGCGGGCGGGTCGGTCAACAGCGCGGCGCTCGCGGACTTCGACGGCGACGGCGAGGAGGACGTGCTGGTGGCGGTGCGGCCGGTGGCGCGGTGGCGGACCGAGCTGCGGCGGTTGAGGTTCGACGACGGCGATGAAGTCGCGAGCGAGACGCTGACGCACTGGCCGCAGACGGACGTGAGACTGGCGGTCGGGGAGGTCGACGGTGACGGGGTGCGGGACCTCGTCGCGTTCGCGCCGGAGCTCGGGCTGGTGCTGCTGCGCGGGCGAGGCGACGGGACGTTCGCGGACGGCGAGCGGGTGGCGGACGCGCCGGAGCGGCTCTACGCGGGGCGGGTGGTCGACATGGACGGGGACGGCGCGCAGGACCTGTTGTGGTGGACGGCCGAGGGGTTGATGCTCGGTCGCGGGCTCGGCGGCGGGGCGCTGGCGCCGGCGGCCTCGTGGTGGCGGACGGATGTGTCGCCGAGCACGTACGCGCTCGGTGATGTCGATCACGACGGGCGGCAGGACGTGGCGGCGGTGCGGTCGTCGACGGCGATGTTCGCGTTCGGCGGCGGGACGAAGGTCGCGGGCGTGCCGGGGCGGCTGGGGGCGAACGTCGAGGGGGTGGCGCTGGCGGACCTCGAGGGGGACGGGACTGTCGAGCTGCTGATGGTCGGTCAGGGGGCGCACCAGCGAGATGGAGAGGTGACGCTGGCGGTCGGGCGCGGGTCGGGGAGCGGCGCGTTCAGCTTCACGGAGGAGGTGCTGCCGGCGCGTGCGCGGGCGGTGCGGGCCATGGACATGGACGGGGACGGGGTCCGCGAGGTGGTGCTGACGGGGCCGGGCGAGGTGACGGTCGTGAGGCAGGGGCCGTGATGCGGCGGTGGTGGGGCGGTGCCGACGGGGCCGGGCGAGGTGACGGTCGTGAGGCAGGGGCCGTGATGCGGCGGTGGTGGGGCGGTGCCGACGGGACCGGGCGAGGTGACGGTCGTGAGGCAGGGGCCGTGATGCGGCGGTGGGGGCTCGCGCTCGTGTGTGCGGGGTGCGGGTTGCCGGAGGTGACGGTCGAGGGCGCGCACGTGCGGGTGGCGGCGGACGCGGGGCTCGAGCTGTGCGGCGGGACGCTGAGCCACATGGACGCGTTCATCGCGGCGGCGGCGGCGGAGTTCGGGGTGGCGGCGCCGACGGGGGGCGACCGCTTCACGTACTACTGGGTCGACGAGGAGGACTACTACGCGCGCACGGGCTGCTCGTACCCGAGCGGCGGGTGCGCGCGCGGGCGGGAGGCGTTCAGCTACCAGGCGCCGCTCAACCACGAGTTCGTGCACAACCTGGCGCGGGACTTCGGGCGGGCGCCGCCGTTCTTCGCCGAGGGGCTGGCGACGGCGTTCGAGGGGCTCGGCGCGTACGACGTGTGGGACGGGGGCGAGGGCGCGGTGTGGGAGACGCTCGAGGCGGAGGAGTCGCGGGACGTCGACTATCTGGTGGCGGGGGCGTTCGTGCGGTTCCTGGTCGAGCGGCACGGGGTCGCCGACGTGCTGCGGGTGATCGACGAGCTGCCGCGTCGCGCGAGCGCGGGGCGGGTCGACCGGGCGCTGCGTGAATTTTTAAATGTGTCGCTGGAGGAGAGCGTGGCGGCGTTCGAGGCGGCGCGGGCGGCCTGTCCGGGTCGGGTGTGGACGGCGATGCTGCTCGAGTGCGCGGCGCCGACGGTGGCGTGGGACGGAGAGTGGCTGGCGGAGCACCGCGAGCTGGCGTGCGCGCAGGACGACGTGATCGGGCCGTACTCGGGGGACACGGCGATCGTCTTCAGGACGGTGGCGGTCGAGCGGGGCGGGTGGTTCGACGTGGCGGCGATCTCCGAGGGCGGGGGCGTGTGGGTGACGCTGGCGCCGTGCGGAGGCGGGTGCGGCGGGGCGACGTGGGCGTGGTCGAACAGCGAGGCGACGCGGGCGTTCCTCGAGCCGGGGCTGTACTCGGTGCGGCTGATGGGGCCGGCGCTGCGCGAGGTCAGCGTGGGCTGGTCGATGCTGCGGGCGGAGTGAGCTTCAGCGGACCGCGGCGGCGGTCAGGCACACGCGTTCGAACTCGCCGGCCCCGTTGGCGAGCTCGACGATCGGGGAGTCGAACCTCTCGAGGCGGTCTTTGAGGTTTGATTTCTTCTTGCCGGCGACGGTGAGGTGGAGCTTCTTGTTGGCCTTGCCGCCGGGGGTCTGGCGCTGGATGAGACCGGTGAGGCGGGCGCCGTCGGGCACGGTGAAGCGCACGGTGGTGCTGCCGCGCGGAGGGACGGTGACCCACAGGCAGCGGTAGAGGTAGGGGTCGCGGTAGAGGAGGGCGCGGCGGGGGCGGTCGCGGGCGGCGCTGCAGCCGTGGCGGGCGTCCTTGCCGCCGAGGCCGTCGCAGGGGTCGGCGGGGGTCATGGTCACGGCGTAGGCGCCGGTGTCGACGAGGTCGGCGACGAGGGTGGCGCCCGGGGCGAGGGGCTCCCAGGTGCGGCCGAGCTGCTGCGCCTGGCGGCGCACGGCCAGCGCGAGCACGGCGGCGCAGAGCAGGGCGGTGAGGGTGACGGAGATCCGGCGGGCGGCCGGGGTCTGCAGGCGCTCGGCGAACTCGAGGGGGCGGCGCAGCAGCAGGGCGCCGAGGGCGACGAGGGCGGCGGCCAGGCTGACCCAGCCGAGCGCGCGCTCGCGGGGCGGGGTGGTGTAGCGCAGCTCGAGGCGGCCGGGCCCGGGCAGCTCGACGCGGGTGCCGGTGACGGCGTTGCCGAGCAGGTTGGTCGGGGTCATCTCGAGGGGCTCCGGGTCGGAGCCGTCCGCGGGGATGAAGGTGGCGCGCCAGTGGCGGTCGGGGCTGCGCAGCAGGTTGAGGCCGCCGGCGGCGTCGACGTCGAGGTCGACGGCGTGGGGCTCGCGGCGGGTCGGGGTGACCTGCAGGTCGGCGGTCCAGGTGGCGAGGCCGGGGATCGTCCTGGGGGTCGGCCGCGCGGGCAGGCGGGCCAGGGTGTAGTGGCCGACTTTGACGATCGGCTCGAGGGCGTCGGCGAGGGGCTTCTCCTTCCTGGAGATCGGCTTGTCGTGGACGACGTGGGTGACGCCGAGGGCGCGCAGGACCGCGGGGTTGCGGTCGCGGATGCGGTACAGCGAGTTGATGCTGGGGATGTGGCCGTCGAGCACGAGCCCGGCGTGCAGGTCGGCGATGGCGAAGATCGGGTAGGTGCCTCCGCCCATGCCGCCGCGCAGGAAGGCGACCCGGAAGTTCTCGGGGTCGGCGGCCTGCTCGGCGGTCAGCGCCTCCTCCAGGTCCGCGGCGACCGGTCCGTGGGTGGCGCTGCTCTCGAGGGTGCTGCGGGCGCCGATCGGGACGGGGGCGAGGCGGCTCAGGTCCTCGACGATTCCCGCGAGGATCGGGGCTAAAAGAATGCAGGCTGTCCAGGCAAGCGGACGGGAGATGTATTTTCGACCGATGGTCGAGGTGGAATTCGCAGGCGTGGCGGGTGGAGGAGATGAATGCTGACCAGTGGTCAGTGAAAATGTGGATGTGGCCGATTGGCGCCACCAAACTATCAGGATCATGGCTCCGACGCCGGCCAGGGCGTACCACAGCGGCTTCAGCGCGATCGCGTAGCGGGGGAACTGGATGTTCTTGAAGGCGCTGACCAGCAGGTCGAGGCGGAGCACCGTGATCGCGGCGTCCGAGGCGAGCACCAGAGTCGCCAGCAGCAGGCCCGCGGTCAGCCAGGCCAGCAGGGCGCCGCGGCGCAGGGCCAGGCCGAGGCCGAGGAGGGCCAGGGGGCCGACCCAGGCGCGGTGGGCGTCGAACAGCTCGCCGCCGACGAGCTGGGTCGCGACCTCGCCCCACGACTGCCAGGGGACCGGGGAGCGGCCCATGCTGTCCGCGCTGGCGAGGAAGCCGGAGACCCAGCCGGCGCACAGGGCGGCGGCGAGGGCGTGGAGCAGCAGGAAGCTGCGCCAGCGGCCGGGGCCGTCGAGGGCGTGGACGGGGGAGGGCTCGGCGGGGAGCGGGGCGGCGGTCGCGGACACGAGGTTCGCGTCGGGCGGGCCCGAGTCGGGGGTGAGCGAGGCGGGCGGGAGTTTCGACCCGGAGTCAGCGGCGACGCGGGTGAAGTTCGGGCGGGCCGCGCGCAGGTCCTCGGTCCGGGGGCGGAGGGTGAGGAGCACGGCCCAGGCGGCGGCGGAGCTGCCGACCATGAGCATGGCGAACGGGTGGGCGAGCACCGAAAGGCCGAGCAGGCCGCCGGCGAGGGCGAGGCGGCGGGGGCTCGGCTCGCGGAGGGCGGAGTAGGTGGCGGGCAGCGCGCAGATCCACAGGGCGGTGGCCAGCAGCTGCGGCCAGACCCCGTGGAACATGAGGTACTCCCAGCCGCCCTCGCGGCTGGCGCCGGTGTCGAGCAGCCAGAGGGCGGCGCCGAGGCAGCCGGCCCAGGCCGGAGCGGCGAGGCTCGGGGATTTTTGACGGTCGGTCGAGAGGCCGGCGCGAGGCAGGACCTCGGCGGCGACGACGGTGGCGAGGCGGAACACGCCGCCGGCGGCCAGCAGCCACATGGCGAAGATGCCGAGGGCGTAGCTGGCGCGCAGGGGGATGAGGCCGAGGCTCAGCAGGTGGGCGGCGCCCATCCACAGGTAGCCGAGCACCGGGTAGCTGTCGCCGAGGGTGTAGCCGTTGCCGAGGCGGTCGCTCCAGCCGCGCAGGTGGCCGCCGGGCAGCAGGTCGTGCACGAGGAGCTCGGTCTGGAAGTAGTGGATCGCGTGGTCGCGCGAGGCGGGCGGGCGGCCGAGCAGGAGCTCGCCGAGCAGCACGAGCACGAGCACGCCGAGCGCGAGGTAGGGCGCGAGGCGGGCGAGGCGGGCGCGGGCGGGGCCCGCGGGCAGGCGGGCGGCGAGGCGGGGCAGGGGGCGCAGCTCGACCAGGCCGACGAGCAGGGCGGCGGCGGCGAGCCAGCGCAGGAAGGGGCCTGTCCCGAGGGTCAGGTAGGCGGCGGAGGCGAGGACGAGGGCGCCGGTGAGGCCGAGGCGGAGGGGCGACACGGGGCGGCGAGGGTATCACGTCGCCCCGGGCAGGGCGGCCGGCGGGTCACGACGAGGCGGCGAGCAGGAGCCGTTCCGCGGGCGGTCCGTGACCAGCGGCGAGCGTATGGCGTCGGGCGAGCACGGGGCGGGGTGAGACGAGGCGGGGCCGTGGCCCGACGGTCGCCGCCTGCTGCACGACGTCGAGGTCGTGCAGCAGGCGTGAGCACCGCCGCGCCGTGGGGACCTCGACCTGACCTCGGGGACAGGTCGCGGGCTCAGGCCGCCGGGTGGGCGGAGCGGGCGGCGAGCAGGCGGCGCAGGAGGTCGGGGTCGAGGCCGAGCTCGGCGCAGCGGGCGGCGATCGGCGCGAGGCGCCAGCGCGCGGGGTCGACGCGGGCGCCGGTGTGGCGCCGGTGGGCGCGCAGCAGGATGTTCTTCGCGGTGTGCTCGCTGCCGACGAACTCGACGACGGCGACGTCGTATCCGCAGGCCTCGAGCAATTCGACGCGCAGGGCGTCGGTCAGGAGGTCGGCGTAGGCGCCGCGCAGCAGGCCGTGGCGCAGCAGCGCGGGCGAGGGGGCGAGCGCGGAGGGGTCGCCGGCGGGGCGGGCGGCGAGCTGACCGGCGAGCTCGTGCTGACAGCACGGCACGCTGAGGATCGCCGGGGCGCCGAGGCGGATGGCGAGGGCCAGCGCCTCGTCGGTCGCGGTGTCGCAGGCGTGGAGGGCGAGCACGATGTCCGGCGCGCCGCCGAGGGTGGCGGGCGCGGAGGCCTCGGCCTCGGCGATGGTGGCGCGGGCGAAGCTGAGGTGAGGCATGCCGAGCTCGGCGGCGCGCTGACGACTGCGGGCGACCACGTCGTCGCGGACGTCGACGCCGTGCAGGCGCAGCGGGACGCCGGCGAGGCGCAGCGACTCGGCGAGCACGAAGCTGAGATAGGCGTTGCCGCAGGCGAGGTCGAGCACGCGGAGCAGCCGCGGACCGGCCGGGCGCCGCGGCTCGGCAGGCGTGGAGATCGAAGCGGCAGAGCCGGCGGTGGGCAGAGCGGCAGAGCGGGCGGGGTCCGAGCTCGCGGGGTCGCGCGAGGTGTCCGAGCTCGCGGGGTCGCGGGCGAGGTCCGAGCTCGCGGGGTCGCGCGAGGTGTCCGAGCTCGCGGGGTCGCGTGCGGGGTCCGAGCTCGCGGGGTCGCGGGCGAGGTCCGAGCTCGCGGGGTCGTGCGAGGGGTCCGAGCTCGCGGGGTCGCGTGCGGGGTCCGAGCTCGCATGGTCGCACGAGCTGTCCGGGTCCGCGGAGGGCGGGTGCGCGGGGCCGCGGAGCTGGACGAGGCGCTCCCAGGTCGGGCGGCACAGCTCGGCGAGGTGGTTGACCTGCTTGTACTTGCGGGCGTTGGCGGCGGAGATCGTGCCGTCGGCGTTCATGATGCCGATCGTGCGGAGCAGGGCGCTGCTGCCGTCGGGGCGGAGCACGCGGTCCTTGCCGCCCATGACCTTGCGGACGGTCTCCGGGTCGAGGGTGCGGACGGTGGGCCGGCCGTGGCGCGCGTCGACCTGCACGCGCCGACGGTCGTCGAGCACGTACGTCTGTTTAATTAATCCGGCGTTGGCGGCGGCGCGGGCGGCCTGGAACAGGGCGGCGAGCTGCTCGGGCGTGGGCTGGACGCCGGCGCCGGGTCCGGCGAGGACCTGCTCGCGCTCGTCGTCGCCGGTCTGCGGGGCGGAGAACACGGCGCGGGTCCAGCCGGCGCGCAGGTGCGGAGCGACGGCCCGCTCGAGGCGCTGGAGGTGAGCTTCGCGGAGCACGGGCGAGGGGTAGCAAAGCCGCGCAGGACCGACAAGCGGTTCCAGGCCCGGCGGGCGGTGTGATACACCGCCCGCCGTGTCCAGCCCTCACATCCTGCTCCTCGAGAACATCCATCCGCGAGCCCACGAGGAGTTCGGGCGCCACGGGGTGATCGTGCAGGCGACCGCGGGCGGGATGAACGAGGAGCAGCTGGTCGCGGCGCTGCGAAAATTGCCGGGCGGACCGGTGATGCTCGGCATCCGCAGCAAGACGCGGGTGACGCGGGCGGTGATCGAGGCGGCGCCGGAGCTGCTGGCGATCGGGGCGTTCTGCATCGGCACCGACCAGATCGACCTGGCGGCGGCGCGGGCGGCCGGCGTGGCGGTGTTCAACGCGCCGTTTAGCAACACGCGGTCGGTGGCGGAGCTGGTGCTCGGGGAGATCATCATGCTGTCGCGCCAGGTGTTCGCGCGCAGCGCCGCCTGCCACCGCGGGCTGTGGCACAAGAGCGCCGACGGGTCGCACGAGGTCCGCGGCAAGACGCTCGGCATCGTCGGCTACGGGCACATCGGCTCGCAGCTCAGCGTGCTGGCCGAGGCGCTCGGCATGCAGGTCCGCTACTACGACATCCTCGCCAAGCTGCCGCTGGGCAACGCCCAGCCGTGCCCGAGCCTGCGCGAGCTGCTCGCGGCCGCCGACTTCGTGACGCTGCACGTGCCCGACACCGACCTGACCCGCGGCATGATCGGCGAGGACGAACTGGCGGCCATGCGCCCCGGCGCGTGTCTAATCAATGCGTCGCGCGGGATGGTCGTCGACATCGCGGCGCTGCGCCAGGCGCTGGTCGCGGGGCACGTCGCGGGCGCGGCGATCGACGTGTTCCCGCTCGAGCCCGCCAAGGCCGGCGACGAGTTCGAGAGCCCGCTGCGCGGCATCGACTCGGTGATCTTGACGCCGCACATCGGCGGCAGCACCGAGGAGGCCCAGGCCAGCATCGGCCGCGAGGTGGCCACGTCGCTGTCGGCCTATTTGAAGACGGGTTCGACGACCGGCTGCGTGACGCTGCCGGTGGTCGACGGCACGCCGATCCGCGGCGGGTCGCGCCTCATCAACATCCACCGCAACGTGCCGGGGGTGCTGTCGGCGATCAACGGGGTGCTGGCGGCCTCGCGGATCAACGTGACCGGGCAGAGCCTGGCGACGGTCGAGTCGATCGGGCTGCTGCACGTCGACGTGCCGCTGCTGCGCGGCGACCCACAGGTCGACGAGCTGTGCGCGGCGATCTCGGCGCTGCCGACCAGCCTGCGCACGCGCGTGGCGTGAACACGGACGGCCGGGGCGCGCCGGAGCGCGGCCGCATCCGCACGTGCGGGGCGGTCGTCCCGGGGCCTGCGGCCCGGGTCGCGGGCTCACGCCGGGCGCGGGGCGGCTGCTCGCGGCGGACATCCGTTCGCGGTGTCGGCGTCGCGCCGGCCACGCGAGTCGCGGACGCGGCCGCTTCGGTGGGCGTGGCGGGTTGCCGCCTGTCCCATGGGACATTCGAGGCCGGCGCGAAAACGTGCAAAGGGCGCGCTACCCGGGGGCCGGTGGATGCTGATAACCTGGAGTTCGATGCGCACCGGTTTGATCGCGGCGGGGTTCTTGGCGGTGATGGTCCAGCAGGCTGCGTGCAAGAAGAGCGGCGAGAGCTCGTCGCCCGAGGGCTGCGCGGACAAGTGCGGCCGCGGGACGCGCTGCGACGGCTCGCTGTGCGTGGTGGACTACAGCCAGGACATCTGCGCCTCCGACGGTCCGGTCGAGCGGCCCGACGAGGTGCCGATGAAGCCGCCGATCACGTCGTGGGGCGAGTGCTGGGAGGACCGCAACCAGCTGCCGAAGTTCAAGCCGATCGACGACAAGAAGATCCCGCAGTTCGACCCCAACGCGGTGCGACGCCTCGACATGAACGCCGGCGAGGAGCAGCTCAACGAGCCGGTGCTGATGTCCAACATGCGGGACGTCGAGTACGAGATCAATAAGTGTCTGTCGCTGGCGTCGTGCTACGAGGGCTCGAGCTTGAAGAGCGGCGGGCTCGACTTCAAGTTCCGGCTCGGCGGCGACGGCAAGGTCGAGTCGGTGTCGGTGACGGCGCCGCCGCAGCTGACGGTGTGGGGCATCGTGCCGTGCACGCGCAAGGCGATCTTCGACCACCAGTTCCCGAAGTTCGACGGGCCGGCGATGACGGTCACCTACAGCATCGAGATCGGCGAGTAGCCGGTCAGCGGTGGCGCTCGTCGCCGGGGTCGGGGTCGTCGCGCGTGAGCTCGGCGCGGCGGCGGTAGGCCTGCGAGATGCGGGCCGCGGCGGCGCGGGCGGCCGGGGCGGCCTTGTCGACGGCGTCCTTGCGGACCTCGAACGGCTCGGGCAGCAGGGTGGTGGATCCCTCGTCGGACATCGGCCGAGCTCTAGCGTCGCAGAGGCGGCGCGTGGATCTCAAGAGAATGCGGCGGGCAGGTCCGCTCGCTCACGTGCTCGGCGGCAGCGGCGGGAGCTCGAGCCAGGCGGGCGGCTCGCGCATGCGGGCGGCGCGGCGGGCCTGCAGGGTGGCGACGACGCGCTGCAGGGTCGGGTCGTCGAGGCGGCGCGGGTCGAGGCGCACGCCCTTGGCGAAGTTGCAGCGCTCGCAGGCGATCGCCAGGTTGGCGAGGTCGTCGGTGCCGCCGTGGGTGCGCGGGACGATGTGCTCGACGCTGGCGCGGGTCCGCGGGCGCCCGTCGAGCGCGATCACGTGGCGGGCTCCGCAGTGGATGCACTTGCCGGTCAGCACGGTCTCGCCGGCCACGTCGGCGCGCTCGAAGCTGCTGTCGGTGGCGGCGCACCACAGCAGCAGGCGGCGCGCGCGCGAGGCCTGGCCCGCGCCGCGGCCGGGCTTGCGGTCACGGGCCATGCGGGCCTCGCGTGCCCCGGTCGATGCAGGTGCACGCTCGGGCGGTCATGGGCAGGCGGCGGGGCGCGGGTCAGGAGGCGCGGGAGCCGGGGAGCGCGGGGTCGCCGCTGCGGCTGGCCTTGTAGAGCTGGTTGACGCGGCGGAGCACGTCGTCGCGGTGCTTGCTGACGGCGAGCTCGTGGTGGAACACCGAGTCGATGACCATGTCGGGGCGGACGATGAAGGTGATGCGGCGGGCGACGCCGACGACCGGCCACAGCACGTCGTACGCCTGCGAGAGCTTGTGGTCGGGGTCGGGGAGGATCGGGAACGGCGCCTTCGTCGAGGCGGCGAACTCGCACTGGGTCTTCTCGTCGTCGGTGCTGACGCCGACGAGGGCGGCGCCGGCGAGCATGAGCTCGACGTAGTTGTCGCGGAAGAGCTTGGTCTCCACCGTGCAGCCGGGCGTGAAGGCCTTGGGGAAGAAGTAGACGACGGTGCACAGGCCCTGCTGCTGCGAGAGCACGAAGCGCTCGCCGTCGCTGCCGACCACGTCGATCTCGGGCGCGCGCTGTCCGGGGCTCAGACCGCTCATTCGGCACTTATAGCCGGTGGCGAGCACGGGCGCGAGGGGGGTTATGGCGGGCCGTGCGGCGCGATAGAAGTGCGAGGTGCGGTTCCCGCGGCGCGGCGAGAGGGGGCGGTGGCTCGCGGGCCTCGGCGTGGGCCTGTGGCTGGCGCTCAGCCTCGGGCTGCCGCTGCTCCAGCTGCTGCGCGAGGGGCTGACGGCGGGCGCGTCGGCGCTGCCGGCGGGGGTGTTCGTGCAGGCCGGCCTGCGGGCGCTGGGCCTGGCGGCGGCGGTGGCGGCGGTGGCGGTCGCGCTGGCCTATCCGGTGGCCCGCGCGGCGCCGACGTCGCTGCTGCTGACGCTGGTGCTGGTGGCCCCGCTGGCGCGCGCGCTCGGGGTGCTCGGGCTCGGGCTGCAGCCGGGCGCGGGCGCGGTGCTCCTGGCCCAAAGTGCAGGTGCGATCCCGCTGGCGGCGCTGGTCGTGCAGCTGCGCCTGCGCGGGCGCCCGCGGGCGTGGCTCGAGGCGGCCGCGGACCTGGGGGCGGGGCCGTGGCGGCGGTTCGTCGCCGTCGAGCTGCCGGTGGTCGCGCCGGCGCTGGCGCTGGCCGGCGGCTGGTCGGCCCTGTGGGCGCTCGGCGACGTGACGACGCTCGAGCTGGCCGGCGGCGGGAAGGTCTACACGCTGGCCCTGCTGCTGCGCGACGCGGTGCTCAGCGAGGCCGACCCGCGGCGAGCGGCGGCGATCGTGGCAGTGCTGCTGGCGGTGGCGCTGCCGTGCGCGCTGGCGATCGCCCGCGGGGTGGCGCGGCTGATCGGCGAGGTGACGGCGAGCGACCCGCGGCCGGGCCGCGGGCTGCGAGTCGCGGGGTGGACGGGGGCCGCGCTGGCCGGGCTGCCGCTGCTCGGGCTCTGTCGTCACCTGTCCTTCGGGGCAGATGGTGCGAGCGCGGCGCTGCTGCGCTCGCTGCTGCCGCGCAGCCTGGCGCTGACGCTGGCGTGCGGGCTGGCGGCGGCGCTGCTGGGCTTCGCGCTGGCGCTGGCGCGGCGGCCGTCGGGGCGGGGTGATGTCGCGACCGGGCTGGTGCTGCTGCCGCTGGCGCTGCCGCCGGTGGTCTACGGGGCGCTGATGCTGGCGACGGGTCCGCTGCTGGGCCTGCGCCCGGGGCCGGCGCTGACGCTGCTCGCGCTGCTGCCGGAGCAGGTGGCGCTGGCCTACGCGGGGGCGCTGCTGGCGGTGGCGGCGGTGCAGCGCGAGGTGATCGACGCGGCGCGCGATCTCGGTGCGGGGCCGCGGGCGCGGGCGCTGCTCGTGTGGTGGCCGTTGCTGGCGCCGGCGGGGCTGGCGTTGACGCTGGTGGGGTTCGCCCGCGCCCTGGCCGAGGCGAGCGTGCCGGCGTTCACGGCGGGGCCGGGCGGCGGAACTCTGGCGGTAGGGATGGCGATCGTGGCGCGCGGCGGCGAGGTCGGGGTGGTGCCGCGGTGGGCGCTGGGGCTGGCGCTCGCGCCGGTGGCGGCGGTGTGGATCGCCCGCCGGGCCTGGAGCCTGCGTGCGCGGCGAGGCGGCGCGGCGGTCCGATAGTCACGCGAACCGCGCGCCGGGCGCGTGCGCTCTCTGTTAGGCTTGCCCGCCGTGGTCAAAGAATTCGACCCACTCGAAGTGACCCAGGCCGGCGAGGCGACGATCGCCACGCAGGGGGAAGCTGTGGAGCCGCCCGCGACCGGGATGTACGCCGGGCGCTATCAGATCGAGCAGATGGTCGGGCGCGGCGGGATGGGGACGGTCTACCGGGCCGTCGACGTGATGGTCGGCGACGTGGTGGCCCTGAAGGTGCTCGACGCGACGGTCACGGCGGCCAAACAACAGCTCGAGTGGTTCAAGCGCGAGGTCCGACTGGCCCGCAAGATCACCCACCCCAACGTGGCCCGCACCCACGACATGGGCGAGCAGAACGGGGCCCACTTCATCACGATGGAGTTCATCGAGGGCACCACGCTGCAGGAGCTGCTGCGCGTGCGCGAGGGCAACGAGCCGGACGAGGGCCGGCGCAAGCGCCAGGCGCTCGAGCCGGCGCGGGCGGCCCGCATCGCCTGGGCGGTCGCCGAGGGCCTGGGGGCGGCGCACGCGGCCGGGGTGGTCCACCGCGACCTGAAGCCGGCGAACGTGCTGATCGAGCGCAGCGGGCGGGTGGTGCTGACGGACTTCGGGATCGCCCGCGGGCTCGGCGACGAGGCCATGGGGGCGCGCACCCAGGGGGTGGTCGGCACGCCGCTGTACATGGCGCCGGAGCAGCTCACGGGCGCCGAGGTCGACGTGCGCGCGGACCTGTACGCGCTCGGGCTCATGCTGTTCGAGATGCTGACCGGGCAGCTGCCGTTCGCCGGCGAGACCACGCTCGCCGCGGCCCTGGCCCGCCTGACCCAGCCGCCCCCGGACCCGCGCAAGCTGGCGCCCGCGGTGCCGGGGCCGCTGGCCGAGCTGGTGCTCCAGCTGCTGGCCCAAAAGCCAGACGAACGGCCGGCCGGCGCGCCCGAGGTGGCCGAGCGCCTGCGCGGGTGGCTGGTGGCCTGCGGCGAGTCGCTGGCGGCGGTGCCGACGGCGGCGATGGTGTCGGCGGTGATGTCGGCGCTGCACGGGTCGACGGTCGGGCCGAGCGGCGGCGCGTCGTCGAACATGACGCCGACGCAGCAGCAGCTGACCGAGGGGTCGACGCCGGGGCTGACGCAGGGCACGCAGGGGCTGACGCGCGGCACGCTGCAGTCGCGGCCGATGCGCCCGCTGGCGCCGGTGCCGACGGCCGAGCGGGCGCTGGCGGTGCTGCCGTTCCGCTACATCGGGCCGCCGGAGCAGAGCTACCTCGGCGACGGCCTGGCCGACGAGCTGATCGACGCGCTGTCGCGGACGCGCGGGCTGCGGGTGCTCGGCAGCGGGGCGACGTCGAAGTACCGCACCGACCGCGACGCGCGGGCCGTGGGCGCCGACCTCGGCGTCGACGCGGTCGTCGACGCGACGGTGCAGTTCTCGGCCAAGCAGGTGCGGGTCAACGCGCGGCTGATCGAGGTCGCGACCGGCACGCAGCTGTGGAGCGACAAGTTCGAGAACGGGCTCGAGGACCTGTTCGAGCTGCAGGACCGCATCTCCAAGCGCATCGCCGAGGCGCTGCGGGTCGAGCTCAGCACCGCGGGCAGCCTCGCGGGCGTCTCGGCCGAGGCGGTGGCGCTGTACATGCGCGGCCGACGCAAGCTGATGGGCTTCCAGGTCATGGGCACCGACGGGGCGATCGAGCTGCTCGAGGCCTGCCTGGCCGAGGCGCCGGGGCTGCAGCCGGCGATCGCGTGCCACGCGATCGCGTGCATGCGGGCGTGGTTCGTGCCCTCGTCGTTCGCGACCACCGGCGGCGGCGAGCCGCGCAACTGGGAGGCGGAGGCCAAGGCGAGCGTGGCCCGGGCGGCCGAGCTGGCGCCCGAGCTGGCGGAGACGCAGCTGGCGCGCGGGATGCTGGCGGTCCAGACCGGGGCGTGGAAGGAGGCGGTGCAGGCGCTGGTCAAGGCGCTGGAGATCGCGCCGACCTACGCGCACGCGCATCAGTACCTGGCGCAGCTGCAGTGCGAGGCGGGCAACACCAAGGAGGGCATCGACCGGGCGCGCCTGGCCTTCGACCTCGAGCCCAACCTGCTGGCGACGCTGTTCGACATCTCGCGGGTGCACGCGCTGCGAGGAGACCGCGAGGAGGCCGACAAGTACCTCGACATGATCGACCGCAACGCGAGGTTCCGCAACCCGACGGCGCAGTTTCGCTGCCGCATCGCCGGGTGGTACGGGGACATCGAGACGGTGCGCGACATCCTCGACAGCCTCAACCCGGAGGACAACGACGGCTTCGGGCAGTACGTCATCGGCTACGCGCGGGCGATCGCCGGCGAGGCGACCCGGGTCGAGATCGACGCCATGGCGCGGCGATTGATCGAGACGGCCCCGAGCCCGCGGTTTTATACGCTGATGTGCCAGGCCTGCACCGAGATCTACGCGGTCACCGGCGACGCCGAGGAGGCCCTCGCGTACTACGTGCGGGCGGCGGACTCGGTGCTCGTCGACATCGAGTGGACCGACCGCTGCCCGTCGCTGAAGGCGATGCGGGCCCTGCCGGCGTTCGCGGAGGCCCGTCGCAAGGTCCGCCGCCGCGTGCAGGCGATGTGGTCGCTGTGACGCTGACGCTGCGCGACGTGCACAAGAAGTTCGGCGGGCGCGGCGGCGGGGCGCGGGCGCTGCGAGGAGTTTCGCTGGCGCTGCCGCTGCGCGGCTACACCTGCGTGATGGGGGCCTCGGGCTCGGGCAAGACCACGCTGCTGCGCGTCGTCGCCGGGCTCGAGCGGCCCGACCGCGGCGAGGTGCTGCTCGACGAGCGGCGCCTGACCGACGAGCCCGCCGAGCGTCGGCCGGTGCACACGCTGTTTCAGGGCTACGCGTTGTTCCCGCACCTGAGCGTGTGGGACAACGTCGCGTTCCAGCCGCGGCTGGCGGGCATGCCGAGGGAGAAGCTGACGCTGTTGGTGGCGGCGCTGCTGGCCGACGTCGGCATCCCGGAGGGGCTGCACGCGCGCCTGCCGGACAAGCTGTCGGGCGGGGAGCGCCAGCGGGTCGCGCTGGCGCGGGCGCTCGCGGGGCAGCCCCGGATGTTGCTGCTCGACGAACCGCTGGCCGCGCTCGACCGGCCGCTGCGCGCCGGTCTGCGGCAATTATTAAAAGAGACGCAGCGGCGGCGGGAGATCGGGTTCTTGCATGTCACGCACGAGCCCGAGGAGGCGATGGCGCTGGCGGACCACCTGGTGTTGATGGCGCACGGCGCGGTGATCGCCCAGGGCGTGCCGGCGGCGCTGTACGCCTGCCCGCCGGACCTGGCGAGCGCGCGGCTGCTCGGCGACCTCACGCCGGTGCCGGGCGACCCGAGCAAGTGGCTGCGGCCCGAGCGGCTGGTCCCGGCCGCGCTCGAACCTGGCCCCGGGGACAGCCTCGAGATCGGCTGGCGCTCGGGACAGGCGACGATCGTGGCGCTCGCGTGCCTCGGAGACCGCTGGGAGACGCAGCTCGAGGCCGACGGGCAGCGGTACGTCGCCCGCGGGTCGACGCCGCCGCCGGCCGGGGTCGGCGCGGCGGTGCGGCTGCGCTGGCGCGCGGGCGACGAGCTGGCGCTCGGCGAGGGCCCGGCGCTGTCGGGGGCCAACTGGTCGTCGACATCGCTACGCGGGTGAAGTCGGTCCGCTGCGATCACTGCGGGATGACGACGTCGTTGATCTGCCGGATCGTCGCGCCCGCGGGGTACGCGTACGACACGTAGCGGGTGTAGAAGAGCTCGCTGGCGGCCGAGCCCCAGCCCCACACGGTCACCCCGAAGGGGTTGTCGCTCGTCATCTCGCGGCGGCCGTTGGCGCAGTTGCCCACCTTCTTGAAATTGCCGGTGACGAGCTGCACGCGGGTCCACTCGAGGCCGTCGCCGAGCGACTTCCAGGCGACCAGCGGGGTGGCGGCGCAGTCGAGGTTGACGTCGGCGAACTTGCCGTCGACGGCGCTGCGCACGACCACCAGCTCGGTCTCGGAGTAGGTGGGGTCGGTGAAGAACACGTAGTGGTCCTGGTACTGCTCGACCGGGATGAGGTTGACCCAGTCGGGGTCGCCGGCGCCGTTGAACGGCGCGCCGCCGGTCATGAAGGCGGAGGCGTAGAACGGGTGCTCGGAGTCCTGGCTGGTGACGAGGAAGGGGCCGGCGGTGGCGAACTCGGCGAGCTGGCCGCGCTCGAGCGTGTCGGGCGCGCCGAGGGGCTTGGCGGGCCAGTACGACAGCGTGGTGCCGTCCGCGGCGCCGACGAGCCGCCACGGCGGGGTCTCGTCGACCTGGGGCGATCGATCGCGGTAGCGGACCCCGGCGTAGGCGTGGCCCAGCGCGCGGATCGGCGGGATCTGCTGGTGCGCGCCGTCGCAGGCGTTGACGCCCGCGGGCAGCTTCAGGCAGGTCGAGCCGCCGAACACCGCGAACGGGCGGTCGGCGGTCAGCAGCGAGCCGGTCAGCTCCTTGGTCTGGTTGATCTGCAGCGCCTCGCCGCGTTTGAGCGTGTAGACGATCGGCTGGCCCGCGGGGCCGCCGAGCACCGTGGGGCTGCCGATCACCGGGACCTTGGGGCGCAGCGTGACGTGGGTGCCGTCGCTGTCGGCGATGATCGTGAGCAGCGGCGTGCCGGCGTCGGTGCCGGGGCCGGGGCTGACCGAGACGTAGCTGGTGTCCCACACGCTGGTCGGCAGCAGCAGCGAGGCGGCGGTGACGGCGCCCGAGCCGCCGCCGAACGGCTGGGTCTGGTAGGCGGCGACCGGCACGTCGCTGGTGATGTTGAAGGCCTGGCCGCGGCCGGTGCCGACGATCTGCGTCTCGGCCTCGACGGCCGAGGCGATCGGGCACTTGGGGTAGTTGCCGGGGCCGCGCGAGAGGAACAGGATCGCGACCTCGCCGACGGGCAGGCCGACGGCGGCGTCGTACGGCTCGAGCGTGAGGCTCGGGCCCTGGCCCTTGGGGATCCTGGCGAACGTGGCGACGTCGAGGGCGGCGCCCTGGTACTCGAGGCCGAGGTGGGCGCTGGTGGTGCCGGTGTTGGCGACGAACGCGGCGAAGCAGGCGCCGGCGGCGAGCGACGTCAGCTCGGTCTTCACGGCCCAGAAGTCGCAGCCCTCCGAGCGCTTCAGCAGCGCGGCGGCCTCGCACTGGGTGAGCTCCTGGCAGGTGTCGTCGACGCAGTAGGTGCCGGGCTGGCAGGCCTCGACGGGCGAGCCGTCGCACAGCACCTCGTCGAGCTCGGGCGAGCAGCTGAAGCTGACGCACGCGGGCTCGCCGGTGCTGGTGTCCTCGCCGCCGCCCTCGCTCGAGCCACCGGTCTCGCCGCTGCTCGTGCCGGTCGTCGACGGGGCGGGGCCGGTCGACGAGGTGGTGTCGTCGCCGCCGGTGCTGCTGGTCGGCGGGTCGAAGGTGGCGGCGGTGCTCGGGTCGAGCGTCGTCTCGGTCACGCCGGTCGGGACGTCCTCGCCGCTGGTCGGCGTGGGGCCCGTCGAGCCCGTGCTCGTGTCGACGCCGGGCTCCGCCAGCGTCGCGACCTCGGGCTCGGAGCACGCGAGGACCAACGTGACGAGCACGGATGCACGGGCCAATGAAGCCATGGACGATCAACGTAGGCCAAAGCGATTCTCGATGTCGAGCGGCCCGTGAGCAGGTTCGCCCGCTGATCTGCGCCAGAGCACGCGACGGCTCGCGGTCGCACGCGCGTGTGAGCTGCGTCGATGGGGCGAGGGGGACCCATCGACCTGGCACTTGGGACAGGTGACCGGGCGCTTCACCGCAGGCGGACGACTGAATGCGCGCGCGGGGCGTGCCATCGCCCGCGCGGGCTCCGGCGAGGCGAACGTCCGCGGCGTGGCGCCGCGGACGGCGCGGCTGGGCGTGAGGCGAATCCGCCGCGGCGAGGCCGGATCCTGGCGACCTCTTGCGGGCGTGAACGCGGGGCCGCGGCGTGAACTCGGTTCGCCGCGTCGGGGTGGTCGGGGCGCCGCGGGGCGAGTCGGGCCCGCGTGCTCCGTGGGTCAGGCCTGGCCCGCGTGCCGACCGCTCGGGCGCGGCGGTGGTGGCTCCGTCGGCGTGCACGCGAGGCCGCGACGGCGTTGCGACGCGGACGGCCGCGGCGACGCGGACGGCGTCGCGACGTCGGCGGCGCGGGGCGCACGACGGTGCGGGTTCGGCCGGTGGCCTGGGAACTCGCGCACGCGCCATCTTTGCGGAGTTCGCGGGCGAACGGTGTGGCTATTGGCGCGGAGGAGGCGGTCACGTGCGGCGGAGCCGTGGACGGTCGTGGACGCGCGGCACGAGTTGCATGGAGATCCCCGCCGGTCGTGGAGTGACGCGAGGGTCAGGGTCGTCGCGAGGAGGCCTCGACCTCGACGTCGCCGGTCATCGGCACGAACTGCACGGGCAGCACCGACGTGGCGCGCAGGTCGTGCTCCCGGCGCTCGAGGACCTGGAGATCCTGGGCGCCGCGGCCGACCGGGATGACGAGACGTCCGCCGACGGCGAGCTGGTCGGTCAGCGGCTTCGGCAGGATCGGCGCGGCGGCGGTGACGAGGATCGCCGCGTACGGCGCGTGCTCCGGCCAGCCGCGGTGACCATCGCCGTGTCGGACGCGCACGCCGTTGTAGCCGAGCTCCGTGAGCGTGCGCTCGGCGGCGACGGCCAGCTCCGCGACGACCTCGATGCTGTAGACCTCGGCCCCGAGCGCCGCCAGCACCGCGGCCTGATAGCCCGAGCCGGTGCCCACCTCGAGCACACGTTCGCCGGCCGCCACGCAGGCGAGCTGCGTCATCAGGGCGACGATGTACGGCTGGCTGACTGTGGCGCCGTGGGCGAGCGGGACGGGGTGGTCGGCGTAGGCGTAGGCCCGGGCGCCCGCCGGCACGAACCGGTGGCGCGGGACGCTGCGCATGGCCTCGAGGACATCCTCGTCGACGATGCCGCGGGCGAGCAGGTGGTCGGTGATCATGACCAGGCGCTGGCGAGAGAGGTCGTCCATGGGTTCGCTCGGCGATGATGCACCCGCAACGTAGCAGCCGGCGGGGCGCCGTCGCCGGCACAAACTGCTTGTGGGGGCCGGCGTCTTTGGCTATCGCGAGCGACATGCGGGTCCGCGCGAGCTCTCTGCTGATCTTCGGGGTGACGATGGCCTGCGGCCAGGCGCCGGCGGACACGGAGGCGTCGACGAGCGCGGCGAGCGAGTCGAGCGGCGCGGCCAGCACCACCGCGACGAGCGCGCCGACCACGACGAGCGGGTCGACCGGCGCGGGGACGACGACCGGCGAGGCGGCGAGCAGCAGCAGCGAGGGCGGGGCGACGACGAGCGGGTCGACGAGCGGAACGACGAGCGGGACGAGCGGGACGAGCGGCGGCGCGACCACGGGCGAGGGCTCGTCGAGCGGGGAGGCGTCGACCGGCGACGGGGTGTGCACGCCGGACGAGGTGCTCGACGCCGTGTCGTACAGCTACGTGAAGACCACCGACGTCGGGCTCGAGGGGGTGACGGCGGGGTTCTTCAACGCGCTGGACCTCGAGCTGGTGTTCCTGACGGGCACGGGCGAGGGCGTGCGGCTGGCGCTCGACGGCTCGCCGATCGATGGGGTGACGGCGCCGGCGGCGGTGGCGGTCGACCTCGACGGCGCGGTGTACGACCCGGCGACGCACACGGCGCTGCTCGTCGACCACGACTGCAACCTCGCGGAGGTCGACCCGGTGACGCTGGCCGAGATCGACGTGCAGGCGATCGACACGATTAAATTCGATCTGGGGCAGTGCTCGGCGCTCGCGCTCGGCTACGACGGGAACCTGTACGTGGGGAACCTGACCGGCGACGAGGTGGTCGTGATCTCCCGCGATATCAAGGCCGAGGTCGACCGCTTCGACGTCGCGGCCGCGGGGATCGCGGCGATCGACGGGATCTCGCTGATCCCCGGGAGCGAGAACTTCCTCGTGACCAGCAACGACCCGCCGGTGGCGGCGATCGTGTCGGCGCAGGGCGAGGTCGTCGCGCCGATCACCGACATCGGCGGGCCGATCGCGCCGCTCGTCGGCGGGGTCACGCCCGAGGGCCCCGACGCGCTGTTCTCGGTCTGCACCAACGGACAGGTGTGGCTGTGCGGCGGGCCGACGACGGCGGACTGTTACAAATATGCGCCCGAGGGCGGCGGCAGCGACGTGTGCGGGTGCCTGCTGCCGCCGTGAGGCGGCGGTCGGCTCACTGGGTGGCGAACACGGCCTCGAGCGTGCCGGCGGTCAGCAGCTGCTCGGCCCAGCGACCGAGCGTGGGCTCGTCGGCGGCGTCGATGCGCGCGACGATCGCCGGCGGGAGCTCGCCGAAGCGCTTGCGGAGCAGGCGCAGGAGCAGGTCGTGGGCGGCGCCCGTGCGGCCCTCCTGGCGGCCTTCCTGGCGGCCTTCTTGACGGCCTTCCTGGCGGCCGCGTTGCATCCCGCGTTCTTCGAGCCACTGGGCGATGGTCTGCATGTTGGCCTCGGTTTCCTTGGAGAGCTCGGTGGCGACGGCGTCGAGGATGCCGCGTTCGTCGGCGCCGCGGACCTCGAGAATATAGCGGAACACCAGGCGCAGCGCAGCCACGCCGTCGGGCTCGCGCAGCACGGCGGCCATGAGCGGGACCCAGCGGCGCAGCAGCGCGAGGATGTCGCGGGCGCTGCGCACGTGCTTCAGGGCGAGGAAGATCAGCTCGACGCAGGCGGACCGGGCGCGCGTGTGAAGCACCGCGTCGGGGGTGGCGGCCAGGTCGTCGAGGGCGAAGCGGAGGCGAGGCACGAGGTCGCCGAGCAGCTCGCGGGCGTCGGCCGGGAGGTCGAGCAGGTCCTCGAGGCGCGTCGGCGAGTGCCAGCCGGACTCGCTGTGGTGGAGCACGATCGGGAGGATCATCGGCAGCTGCCGCGCGCCCGGGTTGTCGCGGCGGAAGGCGGTCCAGATGCGGTCCTCGTAGCCGAACATGCGCAGCGGCATCCACCGCTCGTCGGTGCTCTGGTGCTCGTACAGGATGTAGACGAAGGCCGGGTGGCCGCCGAGGTCGACGAGGTAGAGCAGGTCGGTGTAGCGGCTGCGGAACGCCTCGTCGATGAAGGTCCCGGGCACGATCCGCAGGCTGGCGAAGTCGATGCGGGCCGCGATCGCGGGGCCGAGGGCGGCGGCGGCCGCCTCGGCGGCCCACGGCAGGTGCTGGAAGGCCGCCTTGAACAGCGTGTCGTGCGGGATGTCCGTCATGGCAAGCGCGCACGCTAGCGCGGAAAAGTGGCGGTGCAAGCGGCGCCGCGACCAGGGTCAGCGCAGGAAGCGGGCGCTGAAGCGGCGGAACGCGAGGCCGTCGCCGGTGACATCGAGGCGGCCGTCGAGGATCGCCGGCAGCGGGGCCTCGAGGCCCATGGCGAGGCGGCGCCAGGTCGCGGTGGCCGTGCGCACGCGGGCGATCGCTGGCGGGGTGCCGGGGATCGGCGCGTCGCGGGCGACCTCGGCGACGCCGTGGCGGATGGTGACGTGGAACTGCTCGCCGGTGTCGGTGAAGTCGAAGTGCACCGACTCGTGGACGTCGCGGGTGAGCTCGGGGTCGAGGCGGGTGGCCATGACGTCGAAGAAGTGGGCGATCGGCAGGGCGTCGAGCAGGACGGGGTCGGGCGGGGTGTTGGGCAGGTCGGTGCGGCCGTGGCGCAGCGCGTGGGCCTCCTCGAGCAGGTAGGCCCGGCCGTTGCTGTTGCCGGTGCCGGCGGCGAGGCTGGCGAGGGCGGCGGCGAGGTCGTCGGCGACGGGCTCGCCGCGGTCGCGCAGGACGGCGAGCAGCTCGACCGCCCAGCGCGGGTCGTCGGCCTCGCGGGCGAGCGCGCGGACGGCGTCGGGGCCGCCCATGGCGTCGACGAGCCGGCGCGCGCGCTCGCTGCGGGGCAGCGGGTAGAGGGCCTCGGGGCGCTCGTCGAACCAGCCGAGGCGTTCGTCGTAGATCGCGCGGGCGGACCAGTCGACCTGGCCGTAGAGCTCGGCGAGCGCGGGGTCGCCGGCGAGGGCGGGCGGGAGGCCGAGCTCCGCGGCGATCTGGTCGACCGAGCGGCCGGCGTTGGCGAGGCGCACCACGCCGTCGCGGACCCACTGGATGGCGTCGCGGTAGTTGGTGAGCGCGGCGGCGACGGCGTCCCGGCCGGAGATCGGGGCGGTGTGCGAGGGCACGAGGTGCTGCGGGGCGAGCCGGCGCATGGCGTCGAGCGAGGCGATCCAGGCGTCGATCGGGCGCGGGCTGGTGCCGCGCAGGGTGTAGAGATTGGGGAAGGCCCGGTAATAATTGTCGCCGGGCAGCAGCACGCCGTCGTCGGGGAGGTGCACGAGCAGGTGGTCGTGGGTCTCGCCGTGGGCCTCGCGCAGGTGGATCTTCACGCCGCCGATCTCGAGGTCGTGCGCGCCGCTGAAGCCGCGGGTCGGCGCGCGCGCGCCGGTGGTCGCGGCGGCGTCGAGGTCGGGGCGGCGGCCGAGCGCGCTGCACGGGAGGTCGGACTCGGCGACGTGGCGCCCGAACTGGCTGGCCCCGCGCCGGCCCTCGGCCGCCCGGAACGCGCCGTACTGTTTAATAAAGTGCGGGAGGAAGGCGTCGGTGGCCCAGATGTCGGTGCCGGGCTCGACCCACACGCTGGCGCCGCCGACGTGGTCGATGTGGCTGTGGGTGTAGATCAGGGCGACGATCGGGCCGGGGCTCTCGCGCAGCAGGGCCTCGCGCACGGGGGCGGCGCGGGCCGGGCTCATGCCGGCGTCGACGACGACGTTGCCGGCGGCGGTGCGGATCAAGATCGTGTTGGCGAGGTCGTAGCCGATCGCCACGTACACGCGCTCGCCGACGCGGAGCACCCGCGGCTCGCCGATCGCGTCGCTGCACTGGGCGGCCAGGCCCGCGGGCGTCGGCAGGTCGCGCAGCAGCGGCACGGCGGTGCGCGACGGGCGGGTCCACAGCGCGAACCCGAGGCCGCCGGCGAGTACGACGAGGGTGACGACGGCGGCGGACCAGCGGAGCAGGCGGCGGCGCATGGCTGGAGTGCAACAAGCGGCGCGCGCGGCGTCAACCACGGGCGCGGCGAGGTGAGCCGACGGCGGTGGTACACTGGCGCGGTGGGGGCGTTCGACACGTACGAGGGGGAGGCCCGCTGCCCGCGCTGCGGGGACGTGCACCACGTCGAGGGCCAGACCAAGTTCTTCGTGCCGGACTTCTTCGGGCTGTACGCCCGGGGGTTTCGCCCGGGGGCGCCGCAGCCGATCGACTTCGCGATCGGAGATCTGCGGGAGAGCTCGTGGGACGGCTCGTGGGTGCGGGTGCAGGCCCCGGGCGACCCGGGGCGGCTCGACCTGCTGGCGGACTTCGACGACTGCTTCGGCTGCGACTGCGGGGCGTGCTTCGCGGTGGTGCTGCGCTTTCGCGTGAGCGACGGGCCGCCGGCCTCGGCGATGCTGACGGCGATCGAGCTGCGCGAGACATCGACGGCGGCGGCGGTCGCGGTCGACTTCGCGGACGCGGAGGCGCGGCTGTGGGCCGGCGACCACGCCGGCTTCGCCGCGGCGCTGGCGGAGCTGGGCGGGCGCCCGCCGGAGGCGCGGGCGGCGTGGGCGCGCGAGGGGCTGCGGGCGCGCTTCGACGCGGGCGAGCCGCCCGTGGGCCCGGTCGAGCCGCCCGCGTGGTTCACCTACGACGGCGAGGTGCGCTGCGAGGCGTGCGGGGAGCGGCGGCCGCGGAGCGTGTGGACGGCGCTGGCGCAGCCGTCGCTGGCGCGGACGTTCTTCGGGGCGCCGGCGGCGGGCGGGGCGCTGGCGCCGGGCGTGCGCGTCGCGTGCGACCTCGAGTGGCTGAAGGAGGACGTCGACCGCGGGTACTACGTGCGGCTGCGACACCCTGTCCCGGAGGACAGGTTGACGGTGATCGAGGGGTTGATGCGCGCGGGCTGCCGCTGCGGGGCCGGGCGGGCGGCGCCGCTGCTGCGGTTCGCGCGCGAGCCGGGCGCGCTGGTGCTGCAGGAGGTGACGCTGCGGGTGGTGCGGGGGGCGGAGGACCTGGCGGACGTCGACTTCGCGCAGGCCGGGTACTACACGCGCGACGCGACCGACGCGACGTCCCCGCGGCGCTGGGAGTGGACGCGGGAGGTCGCGCTGGCGGGGGTGCTGTCGGGGCTGGTGGCGCGCGCGTGAGGCTCAGCCGGCGCGGCGGAGGCGCTCCAGCTGGTCGACGAGCGCGACCTCGGCGCGGCGGCCCATGACCTCGTTGATCTGCACGAGCGCCGAGGGGCTGGTGAAGTTGATCTCCGAGATGAGGTCGCCGATGAAGTCGAGGCCGAGCAGGTAGAGGCCGCGGGGGGTGAGCGCGTCGATGACGACGCGGACGGCGGCGAGCTGGGCGGGCGTGGGGTCGAAGGCGCGGGAGCTGGCGCCCTGGTGGAGGTTGGCCAGGCGCGAGCCGGGCCGCGGGACGCGGGCGACGCTGCCGAGCACCTCGCGGTTCATGACGAGGACGCGCAGGTCGCCGCGGTCGACGATCGCCGGCTGGTAGGCCTGCACGACCACGCCCTCGACCTGTCCGTCGGGACCTGTCCCGGCGTACCTGTCCCAGTAGGCATGCAGGTCGTCCTCGGCGGCGTCGGGGCGGTAGAAGCCGATGCCGTGGCCGCTGCACTCGCCCAGCGGCTTCAACACCGCCTCGAGCGGCTGGCCGCGCACGGCGGCGACGAGAGACGCGAGGTCGCGGCAGTGCACGGTGGGCACCGCGAAGGCCGGGAAGTCGGCGGCCAGCAGGTGCTCCGAGTGGCGCAGGACCTCGGACGGGCGGTTGACCTGGACCGGGCCGGCGAGCGCGGCGAAGTGCGCGGCGTAGGCGCGGTAGGCGGTGTCGACCGGCGGGTCCTTGCGGTGGAGCAGCAGCTCGTAGTCGGCGGCGGCGGCGCGGCGCGGCGGGCCGAGCTCGACGAACGGGTCGCGGCCGGGGTCGGCGCGCAGCACGGCGCGGACCGGCAGGTCGGCGAGGTAGTCGGCGGACGGGCGCGACGCGTCGGTGGCGAGCAGGTCGCAGTAGTCGACCGGGACGCCGCGGGCGAGCAGCTCGGCGAACACGCGGAGCGTGGTGTCGAAGCGGGGCTGGAAGGTCGCCGTGGGGTCGGCGGTGACGAGGTACGGGGGCATCCGGCGGCGGGAGACTAGCAGGCCTTGCGCGGGCTGGCCGCCGGGGTTGCGGGCCGGAGCGTGCGCGTCGTGGGGGGAAGAAACTGGCGGGGCGGGGCGGGGCTGCGGTAGCGTGCGGGCATGCGGATGAGCCGGCGCAGCGTCTCGGGTTGGCTGGTCGGACTGCCGGCTCTGGCGAGTTGTGGCGGCGGGTCGGGGCGGAGCCTCGCGGTCTACAACTGGGGGGACTACCTCGCGCCCGAGGTGATGGAGCGGTTCGCGGCGCGGGCCGGCGGGGCGACGGTGACGCAGGACTTTTATCTGTCGGAGGCCGAGCTGTTCGCCAAGTTGAAGGCGGGCGCGGGCTTCGACGTGTGCGTGCCGATCGACTACCAGCTCTCGCGCTTGCAGCAGCACGGGTTCATCCGGGCGCTCGAGCCGGCCCGGCTGGCGAACGTCAAGCACCTGTCGCCGAGGTTCCCGCCGTGGCGGGCGCAGGCCGACCGCGGCGGCGAGACCTACGCGGTGCCGTACCTGTGGGGCACCACCGGCATCGGCTACGACAGCGACAAGCTCGACGCGCCGCCGACCAGCTGGAGGGCGCTGTTCGAGGTGCGCTACGCCGGGCGCATCAGCGTGATCGACAGCATGGGCGACGTGTTCGACCAGGCCCTGCTGGCCGAGGGGCTCGACATCAACACCAACGACAAGGAGGCGCTGCATCGGCGGGTGTTCCCGCGGCTGCAGGAGCAGAAGAAGATCCTCCGCGCGTACGACAGCAACCCGGCGCGGGCGCTGGTCTCCGGTGAGACGTGGATCGCCCAGATCGACAGCGGCGACCTCATGCGGGCCCGCAAGGACAAGCCGAGCCTACGTTACGTCATCCCCGACGAGGGCGCGGCGCTGTGGGTCGACTACCTGGCGATCCCGACGGCGGGCAGTCAGGCGCTGCTGTCGCACGCGTTCATCGACTTCATGCTCGATCCCGAGATCGCGGCGATCAACGCCAACTACCTGCACTTCGCCTCGCCCAACCAAGGCGCGCTGGAGCGCGGGCTCTTGACCGATCGCGACGACCCGCAGGTCTACCCGCCGGACGCGCTGCAGGATAAGCTGTTCGTCTCGGAGAACTGGCGCGGAGAGACGGCCGATCTCGTCGACAAGCTGTGGCTCGAGCTGCGCGGGGGGTAGGACCGCGGCGGGCTCGCTGCGCCCGCGGGGCGGCCGTGGCTGTCGCATCGGGGCCGGCGTGACGACTGTCCGCGGTAGATTTGCCCGGAAATCGGCCGTTGCGGAGGCAGTGGCGGACGTGGCGGGCGATGGCCTATGCTCGCGGGTGATGAGCGCCGAGATCAGCGCGCGCACCGTGCTCCCCAAGCGCTGCCCGAAGTGCAACGAGCGCTTCCCCGCGGACTTTCGCGTGTGCCCGCGCGACGCCGTGGGGCTCGAGGAGGTCGACGCCACCGTCGACGACCCGTACATCGGGGCGACGCTGCAGAGCACCTACCGCATCGACTCGTTGATCGCGGAGGGCGGCATGGGCCGGGTCTACGAGGCGCGCCACCTGCGGCTGCCGGGTCGCACGATCGCGGTCAAGATCCTGCACCGCGCGCTGCTCGGCGACGGCGAGCTGGTCGGGCGGTTCAAGCGCGAGGCGGAGATCGCCGGGGCGATCGCCCACCCGAACGTGGTCCAGATCATCGACGTGCACGCGACCGCCGACGGCGTGCCGTTCATCGTCGCGGAGCGGCTGGTCGGCGAGGACCTCGGGCAGCGGCTCGACCGCGTGGGACGCATGTCGATCGCCGACACCGTCCACATCCTGCGCCAGGCCTGCTCGGTGCTGGCGGCGGTGCACGGGCGCGGGGTGGTCCACCGCGACCTGAAGCCCAACAACCTGTTCCTCGTCGGCGACATGAACCACCCGACGGTCAAGCTGATCGACTTCGGCATCGCCAAGCTGCGCGGGCCGGGCGACGCGACCATGACGCGCACCGGGGTGGTGATGGGCACGCCGGCGTTCATGGCCCCCGAGCAGGCGCGCGGGGCCAACGTCGACGCGCGCGCGGACATCTACGCCATCGGCGCGATCGCCTACCGCTGCGTGACCGGGCGCGCGCCGTACGACAGCGAGGACTCGGCGGCCGCGCTGCACGCGGTGCTGACCGAGGAGCCGCCGCGCCCGCGGGCGGTCGAGCCGAGCATCCCCGAGGACTTCGAGATGGTGCTGCAGCGGGCCATGGCCCGCGACCCGGGCGAGCGCTACGAGTCGCTGGCGGCGCTCGACGCCGCGTTGACGGCGTTCGTGGCCCCGGGCGCGGAGTCGTCGTCGATGCTGGCGCCGAAGGTGGCGGCGAGCACGGAGCTGGCGGCGGTGGCGAGGCGGGCGCGGCCGACGATCGCGGCGATGTCGGGGGTGGGCTTCGCGATCCTCGCGGGCGGGCTGGCGGAGGCGCTGGCGGCGGTGTTCATGGCGTCGGCGGTCGGCGGCGGGGCGCTGGCGGTGATCGCCTCGCTGGCGGCGCTGGCGACCCCCGGGTACCTGTACGTGCGCTACCTGCAGCACAAGGTCTGGCACAACAGCCCGAAGGCGGTGGCGTGGGCGCGGTGGCTGACGCTGGTGGTCGGCGCCGGCGCGGCGATGTTCGCGACCATGCACTTGCTCGGGCGGCTGCTCGACCTGCTGTTCGCCGACGGCGCCGGGCCGGGCGGGTTCGGGCGGGTGGCGCCGTGGGTGCTCGGGCTGGCGGCCGCGGGGGCGGCGTGGCTGTATCGCCGCGACGACCGCGTGGTGCGGGTGGACGGAGCGGTGTGATGCGGGCCGGCCGCGAGCGAGCGCTGGTGGTGCTCCTCGCGGCGACGGGCTGTGACGAGGCGGCGCTGACGAGCGAGGGCGGCGCGTTCACGCTGGTGTTCGCGGGGCTGCGGACCGAGCAACTGGTGCCGTGGGAGGCGCCGCACCGCGTGGTCGAGGGCACGCTGCTGTGCCCGCAGGCGCGC
The DNA here is from genome assembly GCA_016793465.1 of Myxococcales bacterium. The sequence goes on along the minus strand of JAEUJW010000072.1, from coordinate 8,970 downwards.
TGCGAGGCGTGCGAGGCGGCGGGCTCGTGCGATGCGGTGGAGGTGACGGCGGAGGGCCTGACGGACGTCGGCGACGGCTGCTTCGTGGCGACGCCGGGGGCGGTGAGCTGGCGGGTCGGTGCGCCGTGCGACGCGGACGATCGGGCGACGCTGACGGTGGTCGACGCGGAGGCCGTCGGCGCGGAGCTGGTGCTGTGGCCCGACCGCTGGGCGGCGACGCAGGGGGCGCTGCACGGCGCGGAGCTGACGCCGCCGGGCGCGCCGCTGCGGGTGGTGGCGCAGTCGCAGGTGCGCCTGCCGGTGCGGCTGTTCACGCGGGCGGACGGGCGCACGGTCGGGTGGGGCGCGGGCGAGGTGCGGCTGGCGGCGACGCACGGGCGCGCGCCGGTGGCCTACCCGGGCGAGTCGCTGACGGCGGTGATGTTCGCCGACGCCGCGGCGACGGCCGGCTTCACGGCCGCGGAGCACACATGGCCTTTGGGGCAGGTCGAGGGCGTGCGCGCGGACGCGGCGGTGTCGCTGACGATCGCGGCGGCGCACGACGCCGACGACGGGGCGCCGAGGTTCGCGCGGGCGGTCGCGCGGGACGCCGACGGCGCGGCGCTGGTCGGGCTGCCGGTGACGTGGTCGGTGGAGGACGGAGCGCTGGCGCTGGCGGCCGGGAGCGACCTGCCGGGGCAGGACTACGTGGGGCTCGTCGACGAGTGCGTGCCGCCGGAGCGGCGCGGCGGGGCGCGGTCGGCGGTGATCGCCGCGCGGCACGGCGGGCTGTCGGCGTCGCTCGAGCTGCGCTGGCAGGGCCAGGCGGGCGCCGAAGATCCGCGGTGGCAGCCGGACGACGCGTGCCCGGAGGGCGGGTGCGGTTGTCGCAGCGAGACCGCGCGGTGGCCGGGGCTGCTGCTGCTGCTCGGAGCGCGTCGCCGGCGAGGAGGGCGGCGGTGAGGTCGGCGATGGTCGCCGCGCTGGCGCTGGCGGGCGCGTGCGGCGGGGCCGAGCCGGCGCTGGAGGTCGAGTCGACGCGCGCGCTGGGGGCGTTGCAGTGGGACCCGGCGGTCGCGGGGCGCGACGGCGGCTACAGCACGCGGGTCGGGGAGCGCTCGCTGTGGGTGTTCGGCGACACCGGCGGGCGCACGCCGCCGGGGCACCTCGGGTTCGCCAACAACACGGCGTGCGCGACGGTCGACCTCGACGCGCGCGACGGGCTGTTCCCGCTGGTCGAGCACCTCGACGACGACGGCTACCTGCTCGAGTTCGTGCCGCTGACCGCCGACGAGGCGGCGTACGAGGCGGCGCACGGCGACCCGGCGACCTGCGGGGAGGCGTGCGAGGGCGTCGCGCTGTGGCCGGGGCCGGCGGTGCACGACCCGGCGCGCGGGCGGGTGCTGGTGTTCTACGGCAAGCTGCTGCAGCGCCCGGGGCCGCTCAACATCACCGGGGTGGGCTCGTCGATCGCGGTGTGGAGCGACGCGCTGGTCGGGGTGGCCGGGCGCCCGGAGGTCGCGCCGGGGCGCGAGGAGCCGACGCTGCTGTTCCTCGACGGCGAGTTCGAGCTGGCCGCGGCGGCGCTGGCGGTCGGCGACGACGTGCTGGCCTACTCGTGCGCGGGCGACGGGTTCGACAGGCCGTGCCGGCTGGGCCGGGCGCCGCTCGCGGACCCGCTGCGGCGGGCGGCCTGGCGCTTCCACGGCGGCGACGGCGAGTGGCACGAGGAGCCGTCGCGGGCCGCGGAGCTGTTCCAGGGCGCGCCGATGATGACGGTGCATTTTAATGATCACGCGCAGGTGTACGTCGCGGCGTACGCGACGATCGCCGGCAACGCGGCGGAGATCCGCACGGCGCCGGCGCCGGAGGGGCCGTGGTCGGAGGCGGCGACGATCGTGCACGGGCGCGAGCCGCTCGCCGGGTCCACCAGCTACGGGGCCCTGTTTCACCCCGAGCTGTCGCGCGAGGGCGGGCGCGTCGAGTACCTGACGTATTTCCTGCAGGAGACCGGGACGATCGAGCTCGTCGAGGTCACCTGGAAGTAGCGCGGGGCCTGCGGCTCAAAAGGCGCCGCGGAGGACCAGGCCGGCGTGGCCCGGGGCGGCCCACGGCGCGGCGGCGAGGCGGCGCTCGCGGCGGCGCAGGTGATCGGTGAGGAGCAGGAGCGCGGCGCCGGTGGTCAGGCCGACGCCCATGCCGAGGATCATCGCCGAGCCGATGCGGTGGCCGACGAGGCCGGAGCTCTCGAGGCGCTGCTCGGGCGCCGTCGGGGCCAGCCGCTCGGCGCGCAGGCGCAGGTATTGATGCATCCACACCGCGCCGCCGATGAGCGCCGCGCCGCCGACGGCGAGCGGGACGTACGCGCGCCGCCGCGGCGCCTCGGTCAGGCCCGGGAGGATGCCGAGCACCGCGCCGAGGCCGGTCGTCATGACGGTGGTGCCGGCGGTCGCGATCGACGCGCCGCGGCCGAGGTCGCGGTGGTACGCGGCGGTCGGGTAGGCGTCCTCGAGCGCGGCGAGGGCGGCGGCGTCGGGCGCCTCGTCGGCCTCGACGTCGACGCCGGCCGTCGCGAGCAGGTCGTCGCTGCGCTCGCCGGCCTTGGTCTCGACGTTGGCGCCGCCGAGCGTCAGGCCGAGGCCGCCGTAGAACAGCACGCCCATGCTCGCGCTGACGCCGATCACGAGCTTGCGGTCCTTGACGAGCTTGCGGTCGTCCTTGCGCGGCTCGAGGGCGACGTCGACGGGGCGCGGGTCGTCGCCGACGACGACGGTCTGCACGGCGCGCCAGCGCGGGGAGCCGGCGACCAGCTGCCAGGGGCCGGTGGTCAGGCGGACGACTGTGCGCGGACCGGCGGCGGGCTGCTCGACCGCGGGGCGCACGCTGCTGTCGGTGGGCGTGAATTGCAGGTGCGCGCGCCGGGCGGCGCGTTCGGGCGAGAGGCGCAGCTCGACGGCGACGGTCTTGCGGGTGAGCAGCAGCTCCCAGGTCTGGTCGACCGCACCGGCGGCGGTGTGGTGGCGGGTGACGAGCGGCACGAAGCCGGGCAGCTCGAGGCGGACGCGCCAGCCGCCGGGGTCGAGGAGGAGGGGCGCCGCGAGGTCGGTGACGACGATCGGCGGGACGCCGGGCTCGAGGGGCGCTTCGCCGGGTTCGAGGGTGAGGCGCGCGCCGCCCGGGATCGTCACGGCCAGCCGCGACGCGCCGACGAGCTCCTGGACGGACAATCTCACGCGAACGAGCTGCGCGGAGGCCTCGGCGATCCTGGCGTCGAGGAACGTCTGCACGTGGGCCGGCAACGATCCCCGCGTCTGCGAGAGACCAATAAAGTTAGTCCAATGTCGTAGGCCGACGGTTCGCTGCCCAGCGCGTATACGTGCGGCCCCGGCGTGATAGAGAAACCGCGGGTCGCCGGTCTCGTTGAACAATGCTTCGAACACCCGGGCGGCCTCGAGGTGACGACCGGCGTCGGCGAGGCGCTTCGCCTGCACGAGCTCGAGGCGAGGCGGCGCGGCCAGCTCGAGCGGGTAGTCCGGAGCCGCCGCCAGCGGCCCGCCGAGCGGGTCCGCGGGCACATCGCGGTCGCGGCCTTCATTCGCGGTGTGGAGCGCGTCACGATCGCGGTGTGCGGGGTCTTGCGCATACGCCGGCGCCGCCGCGGTGAGCGTCGCGGTCACGCCGAGGAGCAGGACGAGCCGTCGCGGGTATCGCAGCAACATCGCGGTGCGATCGAATGTTGCCACATGACGCCGCCGCAGATCATGCGGCTTTTCATCGGGTCGGCACTTCTCTTATATTCCGCGCGATCATGGGGCGCACGCCTACGGTGGTGAAAACCGGCGGGGATCTCGGGTTCGAACGCAAGCTGTTCAAGGCCGCCGACAAGCTGCGCAGCAACATGGACGCGGCCGAGTACAAGCACGTGGTGCTCGGGCTGGTGTTCTTGAAGTTCGTGTCGGACGCGTTCGCCGAGGTCTACGCGCGCAGGGTCGCGGCCGGGCGCGACCCCGAGGACCGCGCGGCCTATCGCCACGAGCGCGTGTTCTGGGTCCCGCGGGCGGCCCGCTGGGCCGGGCTGCAGGCGCACGCGGGCAAGCCCGACGTCGGTCGCCGCTTCGACGCGGCGATGGCGGCGATCGAGCGCGACAACCCGGCGCTCGCGGGCGTGCTGCCGCGGGACGACGGGCGCACGGGCCGCGAGGGCCAGCGCCTCGGCGAGCTGGTCGAGCTCGTGGGGACGATCGGCCTGGGCTCGCAGGCCCAGCGCTCGCGCGATATCCTCGGTCGCGTATATGAGTACTTCCTCGGCGAGTTCGCCCTGGCCGAGGGGCGCAAGGGCGGGCAATTCTATACACCGCGCTCGGTGGTCCGCCTGCTGGTCGAGATGCTGGCGCCGCGGCGCGGGCGCATGTACGACCCGTGCTGCGGCTCGGGCGGGATGTTCGTGCAGACCGAGCAATTCGCGGCGGGGCACGGCCACGCCGGCGAATTCGAGCTCTACGGCCAGGAGTCGAACCCCACCACCTGGCGGCTGGCGCGCATGAACCTGGCGATCCGCGGGATCGCGGCCGACCTCGGCGCCGCGCCGGCCGACACGCTGGCCGGCGACCAGCACCCCGAGCTGGCGGCCGACTATATCCTCGCCAACCCGCCCTTCAACGCGCGCGAGTGGGGCGTGGACCGCCTGGCCGAGGACCCGCGCTGGCGGTTCGGCGTGCCCCCGGCGAGCAACGCGAACTTCGCGTGGGTGCAGCACATCATCGACAAGCTGGCGCCCGCAGGGATGGCGGGGTTCGTGCTGGCGAACGGGTCGATGTCGTCGAACCTGTCGGGCGAGGGCGAGATCCGCGGGCGCATCGTCGACGCCGACCTCGTGGATTGTATGGTGGCGTTGCCGGGGCAGCTGTTCTATTCGACGCAGATCCCGGCGTGCCTGTGGCTGCTGGCCCGCGACAAGCGCAACCGTCGCGGGCGGGTGCTGTTCATCGACGGGCGCGAGCTGGGGCGGCGGATCGACCGCAGCCAGCGCGAGCTGGCGGAGGCCGACGTCGCGCGGGTGGCGGCGGCGTATCACGCGTGGCGCGGGTCGGGGACGCGAGGCGCGGTCGACCAGGCGGGCTTCTGCGCGAGCGCCAGCCTGGCGGAGATCCAGGCCAACAAGTATGTGCTGACCCCGGGGCGTTATGTCGGCAGCGAGGCGAGCGAGCCGGCGAAGCGCCCGGCGAGGGCTCGACTGAAGGAGCTGGCGGCCCGGCTCGAGGATCAGTTCGCGGCGTCGGCGGCGCTCGAGACGGAGATCCGCCGGACGCTCGCGGGAGTGCTGCGTGGGTAGACCGGTCCGCTGGCGCGAGGTTCGGCTGGGTGATGTGGCGGAGATCTTCGACGGACCGCACGCGACGCCGCACAAGGTGGAGGACGGGCCGATCTTCCTCGGGATCTCGAACCTGGCCGACGGTCGCCTCGACCTCGCCGACGCCGAGCACGTCGGCGAAGATGACTTTATTAAATGGACGCGGCGGGTGACGCCGACGGCCGGCGACGTGGTCTTCAGCTACGAGACGCGGCTCGGGCAGGCGGCGGCGATCCCGGCGGGGCTGCGCTGCTGCCTCGGGCGTCGGCTCGGGCTGCTGCGGGCGAGGCCGGGCGAGATCTTGCCGCGGTTCCTCCTCTACACATACCTCGGGCCGGCGTTTCAGGCGGAGATCCGGGCGCGGGCGATCCGCGGGAGCACCGTCGACCGGATCCCGCTGCTGCAGATGCCGGAGTTCCCGCTGCGCCTGCCGCCGCTGGCGGAGCAGCGGCGCATCGCCCAGGCGCTGGCGGCGATCGACGAGAAGATCGCGCTGCACCAGCAGATGAACGAGACGCTGGCGGCGACGATCCAGGCGCTGTTCGAGCGCTGGCTCGACGCGCCGCGGCGCCCGGGCTGGCGGCGCGGGACGATCGGCGAGCTGGCCGACGCGCCGCGCCGCGGGGTCATGCCGGCCGAGGTCGACCCGAACACGCCGTACATCGGGCTCGAGCACGTGCCGCGCGGCAACCTGGCGCTGTCGTCGTGGGGCCGCGCGGCCGAGGTGACGAGCGGGAAGTTCAAGTTTCACCGGGGCGAGCTGCTGTTCGGCCGGCTGCGCGCCTATTTCAAGAAGGTCGGGCTGGCGCCGGTCGACGGGGTGTGTTCGACCGACATCCTCGTGGTGGTGCCGCGCACGCCGGAGTACGCGGGCATGGTGCTCGGGCACCTGACGAGCGACGCGATGATCCGCCACGTCGACGCGCTGTCGACCGGCACGAAGATGCCGCGCGCGAGCTGGACCGACGTGGCCCGGTTTCCGGTCGAGGTCCCGCAGCCCGCGGTCGCGGCGGCGCTGACCGAACAGGCGACGCCGATCCTCGGCCGCATCGTCGCCAACGTGCACGAGGCGCGCGCGCTGGCCGAGCTGCGGGACACGCTGCTGCCGCGGCTGCTCGGCGAGCAGGCCCTGGAGGGCTGAGCGCGGCGGAGCGTTCGACGCCTGCGCCGGCGCTCAGCCGAGCACGTGCAGCAGCAACAGCAGCAGCACGCACAGCGTATTGAACACGATCAGCCGCAGCAGCCACCTGCGCCGCCGGCGAGGCCATGAACTGCCTGAACGCGGTGCGCTCGCCGGGCGCCTGCCTCGGCGACAGCTCGTCGGTCCGCGTCGCCGGACCGCGTACCATGGTCGGAAGCTGGTTGGAGCGCGCGTCGGAGTCAAGCAAATTCGATTTCGTAGCGGGGAACGTAATTTCGAGTGCACAGAGCTCCACGCAAGGGCCCACTTTGCGAGGTGCGCTCGTCGCGGATCACTCGTATCGGAGCGTGGTGACGTCGGTGGCGATGGCCGCTCGAGCGGCGACCGTGGTGGCCGCGGCGCGGGCGTACGGGGCCGCTCGGTCGCCCCGGCGAAGGTGCTTGACGGCGGGGTGCGGCGGTGGTTGTCTGCGCGCATGGCAACCCCCCTCCCCATGCCCCGCAAGCTCGTCGTCGTCATCATCCTGCTGTCGCTCAACGTGATCAACAACCTCTACACGGTGTCGCAAGGCGCCGGTAGCGGCGGGGTCTACGTCGGGGTGGCGTTCAACGTGCTGCTCATCGCCGGGCTCATCATGGGCCGCGAGTGGGCGCGCGTGCTGGCGAAGGTCGTCGCGGTGCTCAGCCTGGTGCTCGGCGGGCTGGCGCTGTTGGCCCTGATGGCCGTCAGCGGGGCGATCGCCATGATCCCCGAGCTGATGATCGCGGCGTACATCGGCGTCGGGCTCTCGCTGTTCATCGGCGGGTTCGTGCTGTGGTGCATGAACCAGCAGGACGTGCTCGAGTGGCTGACGTCGCGCTCGCTCGGCGAGTGACGTGATGGGACGATCGCCGACGTCCGCCGGCCTCACCGGCGGGCGTCGTGCTCGGCGGGGCGTCACAGGCCGGCGCAGGCGTAATAGCTATTAAATTCGGACTCGCAGCCGGCGACCAGCGGGCGCGTGTCGGCGCCGCAGGTGAACGTCGGCGTGGTGCCGGCGCAGGCGAGCAGCTCGGAGAACTCGGCCTCGCAGGGGCCGGCCAGGGCGTCCATGCAGCCGCTGACGCAGGTGGCCTCGTCGGGCGGGCCGCCGGGGCACATCGGCACGACCGTGAGACCGCAGATCTCGTCGCAGTCGAGGCAGGGGAACGGCAGGACCTCGGTGTTCTGCCAGCTGCCCGACTGGCAGGTGAGGATGTTGCAGAACTCGCACACGTTGGAGCAGTCGCCGCCGCAGCTCGCGCCCTCGCTGCTGCAGGCCTGGCCCTCGGAGGGCAGGGGGTCGCAGCCGTCGCCGCCGCCGTCGCTCCCGCCGCACGAGGGGTCGGGGCCGACCTGGACGTATTGCCACACGCCCGCGACGCAGGACGCCACGTCGCGGGACTCGCACGGTTCCGCGGCGGGGCTGCAGCCGGCGCCGTCGGGGGAGCAGGGGCTGCCCTCGGGCGGCAGGCTGCCGTCGGACGGGCACACGTCGCCGGTGTCGCCGGTGGGCGCGGTCGAGGTCGGGGGCTCGCCGGTCGGGTCGGTGTCGGTGGCGGCGTCGGTGGATTTATCGGTGGTGCCGCTGCCGGGGCCGCAGGCGAGCAGGGCGAGCAGCGGGAGCGCGGAGGACGTTCGGGAGCAGGTCAAGCCAAACATGGCTGCAGGCTAGCCCGGCGGGCGGTGTCACGGCAACGCGGCGCGCCGGGCCGGCGCTCACAGGCCGGCGCACGCGTAGTATTGCTCGAACTCGTCGGCGCAGGCCTCGACGAGCGGGCGCATCTCGGCGTCGCAGGTGAAGGCGACCGGCATGGGCTGGGTGCCGACGCAGGCGTTGAGGTTGGAGAAGGGGATCTCGCAGCGGCCGGCCATCGCGTCCATGCAGCCGGCGACGCAGGCGGCCTCGTCGGGCGGGCCGGCGGCGCACATCGGCGCGAGCGTCAGGTCGCACAGCGACTCGCAGTCGAGGCACGGGGCCGGGAACACCTCGAAGTTTTGCCACTGACCGCCCGTGCACACCAGGCCGTTGCAGAACTCGCACTGGTTGTCGCAGCCGGAGCTGCAGCTCGAGCCGTCGAACTTGCAGGGCTCGCCCTCGACCGGGAAGGGGTCGCAGCTGTCGGTGCATTGCTCGGGGTCGGGGGTGACGTCGACGTATTGCCAGACGCCGTCGTGGCACTCGGCGCGCACGTGCGGCTGACAGACGTCGACGAGGCCGCTGCAGACATCGCCCTCCATGGCGCAGGCGGCCCCCTCGCTCGGCAGGCCGTCGTCGGGCGGGCAGCCGACGGGGCCGCCGGTGTCGCTGGTGCCCGCGGTGGTGGGATTATCGGTGGTGGGGTTATGTGCGCCTTGAGAAGGCACATTCATTACCGGGTGAAAGTCCCGGCCGGTCAACTGTCGCTCCGACCGGAAGCACCTGGAGCGGCCCAGGAGGTAACAAATGGGCTGAAGCACTGCAGGAAAAGGCCTCGAAAGG
>JAEUJW010000068.1 GCA_016793465.1 Myxococcales bacterium | reverse complement strand
CGCGCTCAAGCTGACGACCGGCGCGGACCTCCAGGACGTGCACCCGATCACGCTGACGTACCCGTCGAACGAGACCTGCTTCCCGCTGCGGCTGACCCGCATCGCCGCGGTCGAGGACATGGACATCCGCGTGTTCGTGCTGTCGAACGACCGCGCCGCGCCGACCAACTACCGCCACGTGCTCGTCAACCCGCTGAAGATCGACTGGTTCACCTTCGCCGCCAACTACAAGGAGGTGATCAGCAAGGCCGTCGACGCCGAGATGGCCGACGGGCGGGCGTTCGTGACCGAGTACGCGGGCACCAGCAACACCGTGGCGCAGACCGGGCTGTACGACACCGAGTGGGACGAGACCGCGTTCGTCGGGCTCGACCCGACGATGGTGGTGCACGAGCTCAACGTCCAGGACCTCGCGCAGTGCTTCAACGACTTCGACTGTCAGTGGCTGCACCCGCTGGTCTACGGGCTGCTGCTCGAGTACCTGCCGCCGCCGGACGGCGTCGACCCGCTGCAGTTCTACCCGTACCTGTCGGACTACGGCGATCAGATCGACTTAATCAAATGGAACGACGGGGCGGAGTTCTCGCAGGCGCTGCTCGGCCGCATCATCGAGCCGGGCATCCACGCGGTCGACCTGCTCGACACCTGGCCGTACCTGACGCGCATGTACACCACGATCTCGCCGGCCGAGATGATGGAGGACCCGATCTTCCACATCAACCCCGACCTCGACGACGTCGAGCAGACCCGCACCGCCGACAACTTCAATCTCTGTAACGGCGACAGCGTGACGACGCTGCCGGACGGGCGCGAGGTCTACGTGCCGGGCGGGTCCATGTGGCCGGACATCCCGAACGAGGAGTGGTGGAGCGAGGAGGTCCAGACCATCGCGCTGAAGGGCTCGCCGATGACGCTGGTCAACAACACCGCGGCGATCACCAAGGTGCTGACGGAGTGGAACCTGTCGCACGGCTGGCCGCGCGCGCCCGGCGAGGACACGGGCAACGTGCCGACCGGCGGCGGCGAGGGCACCGGCTCGGAGGGCTCGGGCAGCGGCGGGCAGGACGGCGACAGCGGATGCGGGTGCCGCAGCGAGGGCGGCCCGCACCCGTCGTGGTTCGCGTTCGCCCTGCTGGCCTTGCGCCCGCGTCGCCGTCGCTGAGGAGGAGCGCGTAGTACGGCGTTCGGCGGCGTGTCGTCGCGCCGCCGCGCCGCCGACATGGAGTCGCGGGGCGAACGCGGCGTGAGGCGCGGCGCGGGCGACCGAGGCGAGTCCGACGCGCCTGCTGGTGCGCCGGGGCGAGGTGTGGTTTGCTGGGGCTCCTACTCTTTTCGGGAGCGACGAGATGCGACGACTGGCATGGATGGGTGCGATGGCTTCTTCGATGGCGCTGCTGACGGCGCCGCAGCGGGCGGAGGCGTGCGGCGGGACGTTCTGCGACGGCGGGGTGCCGGGGCCGATGCCGGTCGACCAGACCGGCGAGAGCGTGATCTTCGTGATGGGCGGGGCGATGGCCGAGGTCCACATCCAGATCTCGATCGACCCGAACACCAACGCCGACAAGTTCGCGTGGATGATCCCGCTGACGGCCGTGCCGGAGTTCGCGGTCGGCTCGCAGCCGCTGTT
>JAEUJW010000009.1 GCA_016793465.1 Myxococcales bacterium | reverse complement strand
CCACCGACTCGTCGTCGAGGCACACGTGGCTCGACTTCAGCTTGCCGATCTTGATGACGTCCTGCGACAGCGTCTGCGTGTCGACCAGCTGGTCGTTGTAGAAAACCTTGATTGCGAGCGTCTTGGTGGACATGGGTCGGGTCCTTGGGCCTGGCCCGGCGGGCCGGAGGTCAACGGTTTGGTGCGGGCAGGGACAGCGGGCTTCGGCAGATGTTCCGCGGATGGAATAATTTGTTCAGGGCTCGCACACGCGCGGGCGCGCCTGCCAACACGCGTGAGAGGGCACGCAACTCGCGACGGCGACCCGCCCTGAGCTGCGTGCTGCGACGATGGACTTCACGAAGGAGGTTCAGACCAAGCGAGGCGGAACGTCAGACGTCCTGCGCCATCTTGATGAGTTCGGGGATGAAGTGGGGACGGATGGTGATCAAGCTGGCGTGCTTGGTGCGGCCGCGCGAGGCGATGTTGGCACCTTCGGGCGAGAGCAGCTCGCCGTCGACGTTGTCATCGTCGAAGTCGTACACCGTCGTGCCGCCGGCGCCCTTGCCCTTCGCGGCCGCGGAGTCGGCATCGGTGTCGCTAGGGGCGGCCCAGGCGTTCGTGGAAGCAAGCAGAGTCGTCAACAGGGTGGCCAGTGCGAGACGCATCGGGAAACCTCGATCCGGGCCCGTGGTGGGCCGTGAAGAGAGCGGGACTTTGTTCGACCATACCGCGCGGAGACAGGGCTTGTAAACCTATCCGGGACGCGAGTTTGCGCCCTGAGCGGCCATAGGGCCGCCGGGACCGTCCGCCTGCACACGATTGGCGGCCACGCTGCTCCGCCGCGACCGATCTCTCGTCGGTGCCCGACCCGGAACGGCGAAGGGGGCGCCAGCATGCGCTGGAACCCCCTGGAGATCGCCACCGAGTTCGCCGGTTACTTCTTGGCCGCGTCTGCCGGCGGAGCCGCCGGCGGGGTACCGCCAGCCGGCGCTGGCGCCGGCGCTGCACCGCCGCCCGACTCGGCCTCCATCGCCTGCTTCTCGAGATCGAGCAGGCGCTTGCGCTCCTCGTCCTCCTGCTTCTTCTGCAGGGCGGCCATCTCAGCGGCCTTCTTCTCGAGCTCGACGGTGATCTTGTTGAACTCGAAGGTCTGGTCGATGGTGGCGATGCGGTCCTTCGCCTCGAGCACGCGGGTGGCGAACGCCTTGTTCGCCGCGGCCGTCTCGTTGAACTTCGTGTAGTGCTTCTTGGCGACCGTGATGAGCGACTCGCCCTTCTTCATGTCGACGCCGTCCTGCACCGAGAGGTGATCCTGGTAGAGGACGCCGAGGTTGAACCACGGGCGGGGGTCGCTGGCGTTGAGCTTGACGGCCTTGTTGTACGACTCCTCGGCCTCCTTGAACTTCTTCAGGCCGCGCTGGGCCACGCCGAGGGCCAGCCAGACCTCGATGTTCTTGGCCTGCGAGGGCGACTTGAGGGCGGTCTCGAACGCCTTCTCGCCGGTCGCGTAGTCGCGGAAGCGGATCGAGATGAAGCCGATGTTGAGGTTGGCCTCGATGTGGTTCGGCTCGATGCGCACCGCCTCCTTGAAGGTCTTCAGCGCGTTGACCTGGTCGTCGCGCTCGAGCAGGAGGAGCCCCTGGATGTTGAACAGGTCGGCGCTCTCCTTGTTGTCCTTCTTGAGCACGCGCATGCCCTGGGTGACGACCAGGTTCGCGAGCACGAGGTACGACTTGTCCTTGCGGTGACCGCGGTCGTAGTAGAGGCGGGCGAGGTTCTCGTAGGCCGCGCGGTTGTTCGAGTCGAGGGCGAGCACGCCTTGGATGGACGTCTGGGCCTCGTTGAACACGTTGACATCGGTGTTGCCGATGTACTGATTGCGCAGCAGGCCGGCGACGTTGTTGCGGGCGGCGCGGGCGGTCAGCTTGTTGGCTTCGACGCCGCGCTTGAACATGTCGAGGGCCTTGCTGTCCTGGCCCTTCTTCCAGTAGATGACGCCGAGGTTGTTGTAAGGGAGGTCGAACTTCGGGGCGGCGCTGACCAACCCGGAGTAGATCGGCTCGGCCTTGTCGGGCTGACCGCACTCCTCGTACACGACGCCGGCGTTGAACTGGGCGATGGCCATCTGCACGCCGTGGGCCTTGTAGACCTTCGAGAATTCACCGGCGACGCTCTCGCACTCGTCGCCGCTGATCTTCCCGTCGCTCTTGGCCGAGAGGTAGCTCTTCACGGCCTTTTCGAAGTCGGCCTTCGCCTCGACGGAGGCGGCCTTGCCGTCGCCGACGGCCGGACCGCCGCCGCCGCCGCCGCCTCCGCCCCCTCCGCCCCCTCCGCCGTCGGGGTTGTTGGTGTCGGTCTTCTTGCCGCAGGCCGCCAGAGTGACAGCCAGGGCACCAATGCTTGCGATCTTGATCAGGTTACGCATGGTGGTGTCTCCGTTCCGGGCCTCACTCGGCCGCTTCGCCCTCTTCCGGCTTCGCCTCTTCCGCCGGCTTGGCCTCCTCGGGCTTCTTCTCCTCCGGCTTCTTGTCCGTCTTGCGACGGTCGCCCTCGAGGTCCGTCTGGACATCGACGCGGTCGGGCCGGCTGGCGGTGTACTGCGAGACACCGAAGATCTCGGAGGTCGACGGGTACTTGTCGGCGTCGCGCTGCTGCAGCTCCTCCTCGCACAGGCGGGAGAAGTCGTTGAAGAACTGGAAGGTCGTCGACTTCTCGAGGCAGTACGAGAACTTGGCGACCGCAGCGTCCTGGTGCGGCTGAGCCTTGTCGCTGAGCTCGTCACAGAAGGCGTAGGCCTCCTCCTCGGTCTTGAACTCCTTCGGGACCTCGGCGCGATAGAGCTGGTCGGCGTAGTTCTGCGAGACCATCGCCGAGCGGGCCGCCGCGGCCAGCATCCAGTACGGGCTCTGCTTGGCCTCGACGATCGCGTCGTAGCTCTTCTGCAGGTCGCCGGCGAGCTTGTTCTTCTTGTTGTAGAACTCGGTGAACCGCTTGACGGAGTCGTCGCGCTTCTTGACCTGCTCCTTGTACTCCTTCTCCCACTTGGGGATGCCGGACTCCTTCTTGTACTCCTCGACGTTGAAGTTGAGGCCGCCAGGCATGGCGATGACGACGTACTCCTCGTACTGCTGGTCGGCCTTGTAGACCTGGGCCATGGCGACGGCGTTGCGGAAGTCCTCGATGCGGTCGCGGTCATCCTCGGGGATCTTGAAGTTGCCGCGGGACGCCTTGATCACGCTGTCGAAGTAGCGCTGGGCCTCGTCGGCCTTCTTCTTGTTGCGCGGGTAGACAGTGATGATGCCGGCGGTGGCCTGACCGCAGTTGGTCGGAATCTCCTGCTTCTTGCTGCCGCCCTTCTTGTCCTTCAGCTTCTTGTCCTTGCGCTTCAGCTCCTGGGCGCGCTGGCGGGCCTTCTCACCGGCCTGCGCCACCTTGCGCTGGATGGACATGCACGAGTCGTGGAGCAGGCCCTTGTCGCACGACTGCCGCCACAAGATCTGGCCGATGGTCGCCTCGGCGACGATGCGACGATCGCCGCCGCCGGTCTTGCCGTAGATCTTCAGGTACTCCTGGGCGTGGGCCAGCTTCTCCTCTTCGGTCTTGAGGATGCTGTGCTTCGACCAGAAGATCTTGGCCGCGAGTTCGGGGTTGTCCTTCTTGTACAGACCCTCGTACTTGGCCAGGTTGGCGGTCGCCTGGTCGTTCTGACCGAGGCCGAGGCGGAACAGGTAGGCGTTGCGCAGGAAGTCGGGCGACTCCTTGTCCTTCGCGTACTTCTCCGCGTAGGTCTCCATGCGCTCGGCGGCCTTGTCGTACATCGCGATGGCCTGGTAGTTGCCGGCGAGGTTCGACAGCGTCTTCTGGAAGTGCTCGCTGTTCGGGAACTTCTCGAGCAGGAACTTGCGCCAACGGACCGACTGGCCGAGGAGGAACGCGGCCTCGTAGCACTCGCCGGCGTTGTAGACCAGCGTCGAGGCCTTCTCGTGCTCGTCGCCGTACTCGTTGTAGACGGTGAGGAACTGCTCGGCGCACAGGCGGAAGCCGTTCGGGTCGCCGGCGGCGCCGGCGTCGCGGTAGGCCATGCCCTTCTTCCAGCCGATGCCGGCGAGCAGCCGCGGGATGGCGGCCTTCAGCTCGTCGGCCTCGGGGTGGGTGTAGACCTTCATCTTCTGCATCTTGAGGGCCCACTTCTCGAGGTCCTCCGACGCCTTGACGGTCTCGTCCGGGGTGTTGGTCTTGTTGGTCCAGTTGATCGTCAGGACGTCGAGGAGCATCTCGGAGCACCAGGCTGCGTAGATGCTGCCGTCGAACTTGACGACCATCTCTTCAAGGAGCGGGCGGGCCTCCTTGAACTTGTTGTGGGTCATCATGAGCTTCGCCCGGTGGTAGACGATCTTGGGCAGCTCCGGGTCCTTCGCGTCCTTCACGTACTTCTGGTACGTGTCGTACGCCTCGAGCATCTTCTTCTCGTTGTCGGTGTACTCGCTCTCCGGGAAGTCGACGTTGGTGTCGGTGACCGTCTTCTCGTCCTTCTTGGTCTTCTTCTTCTTCTCTTTGTCCTGGAAGACGCAGATGCCCTCGGAGTTGGTCTTGCAGGCTTTGCCCTGGCCGCCGGTCTCGTCGTACTCGAGGGCGTTCTTCATCGCCAGCATCTGGGCGTAGGCGGCGTCCTGGGTGAACTTACCCTCGGGGTTGATCTCGAGGACCTTGATGAACTCGTCGTGGGCCTTGCGGAACTTCTCGAGGCCGTCGGACTTCTTCTTCTTGTCCTTGTCGCTGACGAGGGCGCTGGCGCGGGCCCACAGCAGCTCGGCGTAGTACATCTGGATCTCGTAGGCGTCCTTGTCCTTCGGGAAGGTCTTCAGGAAGCCCTCGTAGGCCTGCTCGGCGAGCGTGTAGGTGGCCTCGTTCTTGGTCTTCTCGGCCTCGTCGTGCCAGACGGTGGCCATCTGCTTCATGGTGTCGAGCGTCTCGTCGCGGCACTTGCGCTTGATGGCCTGCTTGAAGTTGCCGTCCTTGAACTTGGTCCAGTACTCGCCGAGCTGGGCGGTCTCCGTCCACTGCACGCTCTTGTTATCGGTGGCGAGCGCGTTGATGACGATGCGGCCCTGCCACTCGCAGGTCTGCGGGTCCTCGGGGAACAGCTCCTGCAGCTTCTCGTAGACGAACGTAGACTCGGTGTACATGCCCTGTCCGAAGTAACGGACCGCGAGCAGCTCCATCATCTTGCGCGACATGTCCTCGTCGGGCTTCGGACCGTCGCCGATCTTCTGGAAGAACTCCCACGCCTTGGTCGGCCTGCCGGCCTGCGAGAAGGCCTGCACGAGGTCGCGGCGAGCGTCGCGGCGCAGCTGCTTGGCGTTGGCCTCGGAGCCGGCGCGGCCCTCGAGGGTCGCCTGGACCGTCTTGACGAAGAAGTCGAGGCTGAGGTCGTAGCGCGGCTCGGCGGTGCCGACGGGGTTGAGGTGGCACCACGCCATCTTGTACAGCGCGTAGGCGTAGACCGGGCTGTCCTTGAAGGTGATGACCTTCTCGTAGAGCTGCAGGGCGTCGCCGATCTTGTTCTGGCCGAAGTAGTAGTCGGCGAAGCTGAGGTACGCGTTGGGGATGTACTGGCTGTTCGGGTAGTCCTGGATGAGGCGGATGTACGCGTCCTTCATCTCGGTCTCGCGCTTGAGCTGGCCGAGCTCGAACGCATAGAAGTACAGGGCCTCGTCGAGGCGCTTGAACTTGCCGAGCGCCGGGGTGCTGACAAGCGCCTTGTACAGCTTGACCGCCTGCTCCGAGGCCTCCTTGGCCTGGGCCTCGAACTTGGCCTGCTTGGCCTTCAGCTGCGAGGCCTTCTGGCCCTGCTTCTTCTCCTCGGCCTGATAGATCTCCTCGTACAGCGCGCCGACCTGGTTCTCGAAGTACGCCTTCTTCTCGAGGAAGTGGTCGGACAGGCGGAACAACAGGTCGGGGTAGTCCGGGTGAGACTGGTCGGTCGCCTTGAGCAAGCGCTTCAGCTGCTCGATCTGCGTGTCGGCGATCTCCTGGGCGACGGCGGCGCGCTTCTTGGCGAACTCGGCGCCCTGCATCATCTCGACCTTGCGCTTCGACTCCTTCTCCTGCGCCTCCTTCTCCTGCTTGAACTTGGTGTCGAGCGTCTCCTTGCTCTTCACCTTGCCGGACTTGCGGTTGTAGCGAACCGCATTGGCGTCGCCGCCACCCGCTGCAGGAGTGGCGGCCTCTTGGGCCCGGGTCTCGCCGGCGGTGGTGACGACCAACGCTGCGAGACAGAGGGCGCTCAGAGTGCTCAGCTTGCGGAACTTGCGGGATGGCGTGTTCGACATCATGGACTTCTCACCTCGGTTTGGCCGGGCGCAGGGCCCGGCCGCTTGGACGCTCTTGGTTCGGAGGGCGGCGCGCTCGCCCTCCGCGGCAGGTCGCTACTCCTCTTTGCAGAGGCTCGTGACCTTGTAGTTGTAGTAGCCGAGCTCGTCTTTCCAGTACTCGCCGTTGTAGTTGTAGATCTCGTGTTCCTTGTCGATCTTCGGCTTCTGCGGGCGGCGCTCCTGCGGAGTGCCGGTGCCGCCGGCCTTGATGCGGTTCAAGATCTCGTACTCGATCTTGATCGCCTCGCGCTCGAGGTCGTTGATCTCCTGGATCTGCGTCATCAAGCGCTGGCGAGCGAGGGCGCCGGTCGACTCCTTGGCGATGCCGAGGAGGCCGTCGAGGTTCTCGGTGATCACGTCGGCGAGCGGGCTGCTCTTGAAGTCGGGCTTCATGTCGTCGAGCTGGGACGACTCGCGCTGCAGCTCGTTGACATACGCGTAGTTCTTCTCGAGGGTCTTGTCCTGCAGCGACTTCTGGGCGACCTCTTCGACGAAGGGGTCGAGCTTCGACTCGCTGTTGCGGATCTTGACGCTGAGGTCGAACAGCGCGAAGTCCTCGGGCGCCTTGGCCAGCAGGTCCTTCAGGTCGTCGCGGGTCTTCGGGTAGCGGCGGTTGAACTCTTCGATCGCCAGCTTCGCGGGCTGGTAGCGGCAGTTGAAGTAGTACGTGACCGCCTTGAGGATGACCGACTCCGGGTAGAGGTAGTCGTAGAAGAACGGCGCGTTGAGGGTGTGGATGTACCCGAGCGTGCGCTGGTAGTGGAGGTTGGCCTGCTCGGGCTCGAGCTCGACGAGGCGGAACTCGGACCACGACGCCGCCAAGATGGAGTCCAACCAGTAGGGCGACTCGAGCGGGATCTTGTCGAAGTACTTGTTGGCCGTCTCGAACTTGCCGACCTGGTAGAAGATGTAGCCGAGCGCGAGGTTGGCGCGCTCCTCGTAGCGCTGCATCTCCTCGTCGAAGCTGAGCTCCTCGGTCTCGCCGCCGGCGAACTTGACGCCCTTCTTGGCGGCGACCTTGAGGGCCTTCTTCTTTTTCTTCTGCTCCTTCTTGGTCTTCTTCTTGTTCTTCGCGGCGGCCTCGCGCAGCGAGATGTTCTTGCGGAGCACGTTCTTGAAGGCCTCGACCGCCTGCGGGCCGTGGAACTCGCGGGTCTCGGCGACGCCGAGGAAGAACTGCGCCGGGATGTAGTAGTCGCTGTTGTCGGGGACCTGGCCGAGCAGGGCGATCGACTGACCGAGGTCACCCTTCTGGTAGTAGAAGCGGCCGAGCAGGTAGTAGAGCTCGTCGCGGACTTCGTCGAAGGCCGAGTCCTCGAGGTCGGCGGGCTTGTACGTACCGACCTTCTCGAGCACGCCGGCGCCTTCGGGCAGCTCGCGGCTCAGCGACGCGAGCCACGGCAGCGTGAGCTTGTGGTACGGGTGGCTCGGGCCGGCGGAGACGATGGCGTTGAACGTCGCCAGCGACACGGCGTAAAACTGCAGCTTGTACAGCGCCTTGCCGAGCCAGAACTGGGCGCGGTAGGTGTCGCCCGGGGTCTTGCCGGTGGCCACCGCGTTGAAGATGACGGCGGCGCCCTGGTAGTCCTCGGCCTTGTATTTCTCCTCGGCGTCGGCGAGCACGCCGGTGGCCGGACCCGTGGTCGGGGCGATCGGTCCCGACGGAGGCGGCACGGCGGGGCCCGACGGAGGCGGCACGGCGCCCGCGGGACCACCCGAGGGCGGCGGAACTTTCCCTGCGGGCGGAGGCGGCGGGCCGGCTTCTGCCGGAGCCGTGTAGAGGGCCCACGTGGCGCAAAGACTGAGAAGGGTGAGGGACGTGAGGTGTCGGAGCGATTTCATGCGGTCGTTGCGTCCTCAGCGAGCGGAGGTTTTGGGCCTCGAGATCTCCATCCGCGAGTCGTCGCCGACGCGGGCGCCGGGGCTGCTCGTGGTCATAGAGGCTTCGCACATTACCAGCCGCCCGCTTGCAGCCGCAAGGGCCTCGGGGCGGGGCCAAGCGCCGCCGTTCGGGGCCAAGATTTTCGCGCAGCCGATGGTCATGGGTGGCCTCCGGGCGTTGGTGCGCCGGGCTAAGGGGGCGCTCTCGACGGTTACGGGCAATGGTGGGCGAGCGATCACCACGCCGTGCAGGCCAATGGTCGAAGGCACCACGGTCGTGCCGACGAGACGACGTGGAACGGCTCGGGAGGCCCGGAAGATCTGTGGAGATCTCGGCCGCGCCAGAAAATTTCTGAGCAAGCGCAGCGACGAGGTCGTGATTTATATTACGGACTTTTCGCGGGCTTTGAGGCTGCGCGGGCACTCCGGCCTGCTTCGACCGGCAGGGCTGTGGTGATCCCGATCGCCTTCATCGTGGGGCTGGGTGGCGACAGGGCAGACCCTCGTGGCCCCACTCCGCGCCTCCTGTCGCCTGGTCTCCGCTTGACCCTATGGGCCGTCCGTGTACGATGAAAGCCTCGTTCTGGCCGTCGAGCCCGAGAATTCAACATGCCAGCTACCCGCACGTCCGCTCTCCTCCGTACCGCCGCCACGTTGCTGGGCACCCTTCTGATCGTCCCGCTGCTGACCGCCTGCCCGAAGGGCGACGTCGGGGCGTCGTGCAACCACGGCGACGTGCAGCCGCCGGACGCCAAGATCGTGACCTTCCCGGCGCTGAGCTGCAACGACCTGCTGTGTATCTACGCCGACGACGCCAAGCCGCCGCCGGAGGACTGCAGCTCCGACATGCAGTGCAACGCGGAGGACCCGACCAAGGCACGCTTCCAGTGCGTCGAGAACTCCTGCAAGCTGTCGTCGACCTACGTGCTCGAGCGTTCGATGTGCTCGCGCACCTGCTCCAACGATGACGACTGCAAGGACGGCGGCATCGGCAAGAAGGTCCTCGCCAAAGAGACCAACTGCGACACCGGCTTCGTCTGCACCGAGATCCAGAAGCTCGGCGAGTTCTGCTGCCGGAAGCTGTGCGTGTGCAACGACGACCTCTCGGCCGGCTCGCTCGACACGCTGAAGATGGAGTGCGCGACGGTCCCCGGCTACAACGAGGGCTCGCCGATGTGCGAGACCATGGATGTCGGCACGTCGATGACCGACGCGACCGCCACCATGGCGACCGCCACCGCGACCATGTAGCCCGTCGCCTAAGCGGCGTCGAAGGCCCCGGCGATCCAGGTGATCTCCGGGGCTTGCTCGTCGGTGCCGACGACGATCGCCACCACGTCGAAGCGGACCGCCACGCGCTCCCACAGCTCCTGCTGGACCAGCCAGGCGGTCGCGGCGCGGCGGAGGCGGCGCTGCTTGTCAGGGCCGATCGTCTCGAGCGGGTGACCTGCGCGCGTGTCGGCCCGGCTGCGCACCTCGACGAACACGATCGTCACGGGCTCGCGTTCGCCGGTGGGGTCGATGCGGGCCACCAGGTCGAGCTCGGCGCCCGAGAGGGTGACGTTGCGGGCGCACACGACGAGGCCGCGAGACTCGAGGTAGCTCGCGGCCAGGTCTTCGCTCGCGCGTCCGCGGGTTCGCGTGGACGGCCGATCTGGCCCGGTGCGCCCAGCAGGCCCCGAGGGCCGTGGCGACCGGTCAGGCCCGGAGGGCCGTGGCGACCGACTCACGAGGCGTCGTTGTTGTTGTTCGGCTCCTCGCCGGTGCCGGCGAGGGCGTCGCTGGCGTAGCCGCCGAGGCGAGCGCGGATGCGGGCCGCGTTGCCGCTGAGGTTGCGCAGGTAGTAGAGCTTGGCCTTGCGGACCTTGCCGCGGCTGACGAGCTCGATCTTCACGACGCGGGGGGAGCTGTCGTTCCACACGCGCTCGACGCCGACGCCGTGGGAGATCTTGCGGACCGTGAAGGCGCCGCGGGCCCCGTTGCGCTTGCGGTGGATGCAGACGCCCTGGAACACCTGAATGCGGTCCTTGCCGCCTTCGGAGATCTTCGCGTGGACCCGGATGGTGTCGCCGGGGCGAAACTCCGGCAGGTCGCTGCGCTTGTAGGTGTTCTCAATCTTCTCGATGAACGGGCTGCGGTTGCTCATGACGGGCCTTACGGGCGCTCCGGAGCGGGGCGGAGCTGCGAGAGCGCCGCCTCGACAAGGTCGGGAGCCGGATTGGGGGTCGGAGAGTCACTCATCGTGGCCGACTCCGCAAGTTGAAAGGCGGGCGCCGGCGCCGTCGCCGGTGCGACGGCGAGGACCGCGGCGACACCTGCAGGCCAGTTCACGGGGGCTTGCGGGGCGTTTGTGAGATCTCCCCCGGAGGTCAGGCGGGCCGCGGTGGTCTTCGTCAGGAGCACGAGCGGGGCTGAGAGATCTCCCCCGAGCGTGAGGAGGTCGAGCAACGCCGGCGCCGAGGTCGCCACCGGCAGCGCCTCGCTCGCCGCGTCGGCGACGACGCCGACGAAGTGCGGGTCCTTGCCGTGGCGGCGGCGGAGCAGGCGGCGCACCGCCTTCAGGTCGCGGTGGGCGTGCTCGTGGACCGGCGGGCCCGCGAGCGCGACGAGCTTGATGTTCGCGGCACGAGCGGAGCTGTCCGCAGGAACAGGTTCGACGAGGGCGTAGATCGCGGCGTCGGCGGGCAGGCGGTGGCTCGGGCGCAGGTCGGGGCGCAGGGCCCAGGTGCGCGCCCAGGCCTGTTCGGCGCGCCAGCGGGCGACGTCGGCGTGGTTGCCGGCGAGCAGCACCGAGGGGACCACGCGGCCGCGAAAGTCGGGCGGGCGGGTGTACTGCGGGCACTCGAGCCAGGCGTGCGCGTCGCCGGAGAAGCTGTCCTGGGCGGCGGACTCAGGGTTGCCGAGCACGCCCTCGCACAGGCGGGCGACCGACTCGAGGATCGCCAGCGCGGCGATCTCCCCGCCGTTGAGCACGAAGTCGCCGAGCGAGAGGCACTCGTCGACGTGGCCCTCGCGCACGCGGTCGTCGATGCCCTCGTAGCGGCCGCACAGCAGGGCGATGCGGGGGTACGTGGCGAGGCGACGGGCGACGCGCTGATCGAAGCGCGGCGCGGTGGGCGTGAGCAGGACGCGGTGCATCGGCCCGCGGGCGGCGGTCACGGCCTCGAGGGCGGCGACCACTGGCTCCGGCTTGATGACCACGCCGGGGCCACCGCCGTACGGCGCGTCGTCGACGGTGCCGTAGCGGTCGGTCGCGTAGGCGCGGAAGTCGGTGCAGTGCACGGCGACGCGGCCCTGCTCGACCGCCTTGCCGACGAGGCCGCCGCGGAGGAAGCCGGCGATCGCGTCGGGGAACAGCGTGAAGATCTCGAAGGTCGGGCCGCTCACGGCGCCTCGAGCTCGTCGGGCAGCATGCCGTACGGGAGGTCGACGCGCAGGTGCTCGCCGAGCTCGACGATGAAGTGCGGGACCACCGGCATGAGCCAGGTGTCGGCGCGACGACCGGGTGGGTGCCACTCGACCTCGAGGAGGTCCTGCGCGCCGTTGCTGGTCAGGCCGACGACGGTGCCGAGCGGCTGGATGCTGCCGTCCGCGCGCACGCGTTCGACGGGCAGGCCGATCGCGTCGGCGAGGTAGAACTCGCCCTCGGCGAGCGGCGGGAGGTCGGCGCGGGCCAGCCACAGCTCGTAGCCGCGGAGCGCCTCGGCGGCGTCGCGGTCGTCGACGCCGGCGATCTGCACGCGCAGCGCGGGCTTGCCGGGCACGGGTTCGACGGAGAGCAGCTTGCGCTCGAGGTCCTCCGCGCCGGCGCGGCGCAGCGTGACGACCAGGCCCTTGCGCAGCGCCTTCGACGCGGGGTCGTGGAGGCGCACGCGGACCCAGCCGTGGATGCCGTGCGGAGCGACGACCTCGGCGACAGCGAGGGCGCCTTGCTCACGGGACGGCTGGGGGGAGGCAGACACGGGCCGTGAAGTGCTCAGGCCGGGGTGGGCCGTGCGGAGTTACTCGAGGATCTCGAGGTCGGCCCGCTTGCGCAGCTTGGCGGAGGCGGCGCTGAGGAGGGCGCGCATAGCCTTGACGGTCCGTCCCTGCTTGCCGATGACCTTGCCGAGGTCGTCCTTGGCGACCTTCAGCTCGAGGACGACGGTCTGCTCGCCGGAGATCTCCGCGACGCTCACCTCGTCGGGGT
This sequence comes from Myxococcales bacterium, assembly GCA_016793465.1. Next base: position 83,432 of record JAEUJW010000009.1, on the reverse strand, counting down.
GGTCGACGAGCGCACGCGCGAGGTACTCGATGAGGTCCTTGAGGGAGATGTTGGCGGACGATGTCATGGATGCCTCCGGAGGAGATCGAGAGCGCGGGAGGAGGAGGTGGGCATCACGTTCCGGGGCGCGGTCGGTGGAGTCGAGGCAGACCCGAAGGGCCGTGGCGCTGACCACGGCCCGGATGGTCGGGGAATCATTTCACAACGACCGGGCCGCGGCAAAACTGCGGGCTGCGGGCGAGCGAGGGGCTTGATGGCGACCGCGCGAGGCGATCGCAGGCCCCCCGCCCGAAGTCACGCGCTACTTGGCCGCGGGCTTGTTGGCGCGGCGGAGCAGGCGAGCGACCGTGGTCGTCGGGTGGGCGCCGACGCCTTGCCAGTACTTCACGCGGGCCTCGTCGAGGATCACCTTCTCGGCGTGGGGGTCGTAGGTACCGATGCGCTCGAGGAACCGACCGTCACGCGGGCTGCGGGCGTCGGAGGCGACGATGCGATAGTAAGGGCGCTTCTTGGAGCCCATGCGGGCGAGCCTGATCTTGACGGCCATGGTCTTTGTCTTGCCTTGCTTTGCGCGAAACTGCGGCGACGGCGAAAGGGTGCGAAGGCTAACTGCCGGGGTGGCGACGGTCAAGTCGCCGGGGATGCACGAGGAACAAGCGCGGCAGGAAAGTTGTAGAGGAGGAGCCGGCGCGGCCGTGCGCTTGGTCGCATGGCCGCGGGACCCGCCGCCTCGCCAACCTCCGCCCCGCGACTACCATCGCTCCCGTCGATCATGCAACGCCCCGCGTACAGTCTTCACGACCCGAAACCGCCGGGCCTCTCCGGGAGATCGCCCCTGCTGGCCGTCGCCGGGCTGCTGACCTCGCTGACCCTCGCCTGCGCCACTTGCGGCCCGCAGAACCCGCCCGCGACCGCCACGACCGCGGACCCCAGGCCGCCCGCCGCGCCGGGACGGGTCGTCGTCGACATCTTCGCGTTCGCCCAGGTGCTCGGGACGATCGCCCCCTGCGGCTGCACCACCGAGCCGCTCGGCGGGCTGCAGTACGCCTTCGGCTACATCGAGGCCGAGTCGGCGCCGAAAGCCCGCCTGGTCGTCGAGCCGGGGTCGTTCCTGTTCCCCGACCCCGCCGGCCCCGAGGCGGCCAAGGACGAGGCCGCCTGGGCCCAGGCCGAACAGCGCGCGTCGGCCCTGCAGCAGCGCTTCTCGGCCCTCGGCGAGCAGCTGGTGTCCGGGGTCGGCCCCACCGACCTGAGCTCGCCCAAGGCGGAGGCCGCGCTGACGACCTGGCCGATGCCGCGGACGCTGGCCAACAGCCGGGCGCTCGACGCCAAGGGCGTGCAGGCCCACCGCATCGTCACGCTGACCGCCGGCGAGGCGACGCTCGAGGCCGGCATCACCGCGGCGATCGAGCCGGAGCTCGCGCCGGCCTCGCTGGCGGCCGAACCGGTGGCTCCGGCGCTCACGCGTGAGATCGCGGCGATGCGCCAGGCCGGGGCAGATCTGACGATCGTGATGCTGCAGGGCTCGCGGGCGACCGCGGAGCAGCTCGCGCGCGACGTCCCCGGCATCGATTTAATAATCGCCGGCCGTCCGGTGGGCGCCGAGCGCGGGCGGGTCGGGGCGCCGCCGGCCCGGCTCGGGTCGACGTGGATCGTCGAGCCCGGCGACCGCGCGCAGACGCTGTCGCACGTGCGCCTGCAGATCAATCCGGCGGCGGTCGCGGCGCTGCCCCGCGGCGACGCGTGGGCGCAGGTGCCGACGCTCGCGGCGCAGAAGAAGGAGCTCGCGCGGCTCGACGCCCGCCTGACCAAGTTCCGCGCCGACCCCTCCGCCGACCCGAACTTCCTCAAACGCATCGAGCAGGAGCGGGCGGAGCTGGCGGCCGCCATCGACAAGCCGCCCGAGCCCAGGGACCCGGTGGTCGTCACGCTCGAGCAGGCGAAGATCACCTGCCATCTGCCGATCGACGCCGCCGGCAACACCGCGCTAGGCGCCTACGACGACTGGGTCGCGGCCCAGAATCAGCGCCGCTTCGCCGGCGTGCGCCCGCCCCCGCCGGCCAAGGGCGAGGCCGGCTACGTCGGCGGCGAAGAGTGCGCCGCGTGCCACGACGAGGAGGCCGAGCACTGGGCGACGACCCGCCACGCGCAGGCGTACGACACGCTGGTCGCCGTCAACAAGCAGTTCGACCTCAGCTGCGTCGGCTGCCACGTGACCGGCTTCCGCCAGCCGGGCGGCTCCGAGGTGGTCGAGAACGCGGCGCTGCAGGACATCCAGTGCGAGCAGTGCCACGGACCCGGCAGCCTCCACGTCGCCGAGCCCGAGCGCAAGGGCAAGCCCAACGCGATCCGCCGCCACGCCGAGGTCGACGTGTGCCTGCAGTGCCACACGCCGGAGCACTCCGACACTTTCAATTACGAGGCGTACATGCGCGACATCCTCGCGCCGGTGCACGGACCCGATCGCAAGTCGTCGCTCGGCCCGGGTCCCACGGGTCGTGAGCTGCGCGCGGCGGGCCTCGCGGCGGCCGGCGGCGGCTGCAAGAAGATGTGACCCGTGCGCAAGGTCATGGGGTCCGCGGCGTTGACCCGTCCGGAGGGACATGCTTCCCTCCCCCGGCTTCCATGACCGAGCGTATCGAACCCGCCGCCGCGCCTGCGCCCAAGAAGGTGTACTTCGTCTCGCTCGGCTGTCCGAAGAACCAGGTCGACACCGAGGTGATGCTCGGCGTCGTCAAGGACCAGGGCCACGTGCTGGTCGACACCGCCGAGGAGGCCGACACCCTCGTGGTCAACACCTGCGGCTTCATCGAGGAGGCCAAGCAGGAGTCGATCGAGACCATCCTCGAGCTCGCGCAGGCCAAGGCGCAGGGCAAGAAGCGGCTGGTGGTCGCCGGCTGCCTGAGCCAGCGGTACCCCGACGAGCTCGCCAAGGAGATGCCCGAGGTCGACAACTTCCTCGGCTCGGCCGACATGCTCGGGCTGGCCAACGTGCTGCGCGAGCAGGCCCCGCGCATGGGCGTGACGCCGCTCGGCCGGCGCGCGTACCTGTACGACCACAACACGCCGCGCCAGGTCAGCGGCCGCCGGCACAGCGCCTACATTAAGATCGCCGAGGGCTGCGACCGGCCGTGCGCCTTCTGCATCATCCCCAAGCTGCGCGGGCCCCAGCGCAGCCGCGAGATCGCCAGCATCGTCGCCGAGGCCGAGGCGCTGGCCGCCGCGGGCACGCGCGAGGTGTGCCTGATCGCCCAGGACCTCACGACCTACGGCACCGACCTCGAGGTCCGCACCAGCTTCGAAAATCTGCTGGCCGCGCTGTGCAACGTCGATGACCTGCGGTGGATCCGCCTGCACTACGCGTTCCCCACCACCGTCACCGATCCAATTATTAAAATGATCGCGGGCGAGCCGAAGATCGCCACCTACATCGACGTGCCGCTGCAGCACGTCGACACCGAGGTGCTCCGCCGCATGCGCCGCGGCTACACCGAGAAGAGCGTGCGCACCCTCGTCGAGAAGCTGCGCGCCGAGAGCAACTACATCCACCTGCGCACGACCATGCTGGTCGGCCACCCCGGCGAGACCGAGGAGGCGTTCCAGCGCCTCTACAACTTCGTCGAGGAGGGGGCGATCGACCACCTCGGCGTGTTCCCGTGGTCGCGCGAGGACGGCACGCCGTCGGCGCTGCTGCCCGGCCGCGTCGACCCCGAGGTGGCCGAGGAGCGCCGCCTGGCCCTGATGGAGCTGCAGGAGGAGATCCGTCTGGCCCGCCACGAGTCAATGATCGACCGCACCATCGAGGTCCTGGTCGACGGCGTCAGCGACGAGAGCGAGTTCCTGCTCGACGCCCGCCACGAGGGCCAGGCCCCCGGCATCGACGGCAAGGTCATCCTCGCCGACGGCACCGCCGAGCCCGGCAGCTTCGTCCGCGCCCGCGTCACCCAGGCGGACGCCCACGACCTCGTCGCGACCCTCGAAGTCTGAAGTTGCCCCGCGCGCGGGCCTGGGACGACAATGCGCGCATGCGCATGCACGTCCGGTCCCTCGCGCTGCCTCTGCTCTCGTGCCTGGCCTGCGGCGGCTCGCCCGCCGGCGACAGCGGCGAGGCGAGCTCCGGCGAGTCGAGCGAGACCTCATCGACGCCGACGACCGGCGACGCCACGACCTCGACCGGCGAAGCCACGACCGGCACCTCCCCCACCGGCGATCCCGGCTCGAGCGACAGCAGCTCGAGCGAGCCCGGCTCGACCGGCACCAGCGACCCGACCACCGGCGACGCCGGCGACGACTTCATCTACCCCGAGCCCGACTGGGAGCCGGTCGACCCGATGGTCGCCGGCTTCGACCCCGCGGGCCTCGAGGCCATGGCCGCCGAGGCGAACAAGACCGACTCCAACTGCCTGGTGGTGACGCGCCGCGGGCAGCTGGTCGGCGAGTGGTACTGGAACGACTTCGGCCCGGAGACCCGGCAGGACAACGTCTACTCGGTCACGAAGTCGGTGACGAGCGCGCTGGTCGGCATCGCCGTCGAGCGCGGCGAGCTCGACATCGAGGCCCCCGCGGGCTTCAGCGAGTGGGTCGGCACGCAGTCCGAGGCGATCAAGCTGCGCAACCTGATCTCCAACGACTCGGGCCGCGAGTGGTCGTTTAATAAGGACTACATCGACATGGGGCTGGCCCCGGACCAGACCCAGTTCGCCGTCGACCTCACCCAGCAGCAGCCGATCGGCACCTGGTGGGAGTACAACAACGCGGCGATCCAGACGGTCGAGCGGGCCCTCGTCGCGGGCACCGGGTCTGCCGTCGACAGCTACGCCGAGGCCCATCTCTTCAACAAAATTCACATGGCCGCGACCATGGGCCACGACCAGGACGGCAACACCCTGACGTACCAGGGCGTCTCGGCCTCGTGCCGCGACCTGGCCCGCTTCGGCTACCTCTACCTGCGCGGCGGCCTTTGGGCGGGCGGCGAGCAGGTGGTGCCGGCCGCGTGGGTGACCGCCAGCACGACGCCCTCGACCGCGCTCAACCAGGCCTACGGCTTCATGTGGTGGCTCAACCGCGACGGCCACTGGATCTTGCCGTCGACGCCGCTGCGCGACGAGGGCGACGGCCGCCTGGTGCCCGACGCGCCCGCGGAGGTGTTCGCGGCGATCGGCGCGGGCGGGCAGCTCGTCGTCGTCGACCCGACCACCGAATCGGTGTGGGTCCGCCTCGGCCCGCTCGACCTCACCGACGCGGCCGGCATCGCCAAGCTGAAGGCGCTGTGGGCCGCGTTCTCGGCCGCGCTCACTTGAGCGCGAGCACGTAGGCCAGCCAGGCCTCCTGGTTGTCGATCTCCGCGTGCTCGACGTACTCGCCGGTGCCGGTCATGTACTCGTCGCCCTCGTCACCGTCGACCTTCTCGAAGTAGAACTTCACGTCGCGGAAGCCCGCCGCGAGCATCAGCTCGCGCAGCTCCGGCAGCGTCCACAGGCGCCAGTCATAGGTGAACGCGCGGTGCAGCTTCGACCTGTCCTTGAAGCGCCACGAGATGTGGCACAGGAAGTGGTGGTCGATCGGGCAGAACTTCTCCTGCTCCCAGATGTACGTCGCCCCGCCCTTGACCTTGCGCTCCTCGGTCAGGGTGCTGTTGCTCTCGGTGCCGCCGTAGACCTCGAGCGCGAGGATGCCGTCCTTGACGAGGCTCTTGTGCGCCGCCGCGAAGTAGGAGCCGAGGTCCTCGCGCGTCTTGAACACGCAGTACGAGAAGTTCATCGCCAGCGTCAGGTCGACCTTGGCGAACCGCGTCTCGCGGACGTCGGCCTGGGCCAGCTTGACGCGCCCGGCCACCCGCGCGCCCGCGGGCCCCAGGTTGTGCTGGCGGCCCCACGCGAGGGTCGGGCCGTCGAGGTCGACGCCGAGGGCGGTGCGCTCGGGGTCGGACTTGCACCACTCGGTCGAGAAGTGGGCGGTGCCGCAGAAGTCCTCGCGCAGGCGCATGGGCTTGCGGCCGCGGTGGTGTTCGAACTGCTCGGAGAAGAACTGGATGTCGACGCCGGGCGACTGCACCGAGACCTGGTAGAGCGCGTGCTTGTCGGCCTTCTGGGCCAGGGTGGCGCGCGCGGCCTTCTTGGCGGTCTTCTTGGGCGAGGCCTTGCGGGACGCGGTCTTCTTGGTGACGGCGGCGGTCCGCGCCGGGGTCTTGCGAGCGGGCTTGGGTGACTTCTTGGGCATGGTCTTCGTAGCTTCGGTTGGTCAGCGCTCGGCGGCGATGTAGGTCCACCAGATCTCCTGGTTCTCGACGTAGTCCGGCTCGTAGAACACGCCGGTGCCGAGGCCCTCGGCGTCGGTCTTCTCCCAGTACATGTGCACCTTGGAGAAGCCGGCCTCGAGCAGCAGGTCACGCAGCTCGGGGGCCATCCACAGGCGCCAGTCGTAGGAGAAGGCGCGCAGGATCTTCGAGCCGTCGGGGAACAGGAAGTGGATGTGGCACTGGAAGTCGTGGGACAGCGCGTCGAACTTGGCCTGCTCCCAGCGGTAGATGAAGTCGCCGTGGTCGTTGTCGGTGCTGCCCTCGAGGATCGCCTCGGTGCCGCCGAGCATGTCGAGCAGGAACACGCCGTCGCGGTTGAGCCCGGCGTGGACCGTCTGGAAGTACTCGAGCAGCGTGCTGCGCTCCTTGAAGCAGTAGTAGGAGAAGTTCAGCGCGCACGCGAGGTCGACCTTGGGCCGCTTCACCGCGCGCACGTCGGCGTTCATCAGCGTCACGCGGCTGGCCACCTCGCGGCCGGCCGGCGCGAGGTGTCGCCTGGTGCCCCAGTCCATGGTCGACTGCGAGAGGTCGACGCCGATGGCCGTGCGCTCCGGCGCGCTGCGGGCCCACGCGGCGCACAGCGCGGCGGTCCCGCAGAAGTCCTCGCGCAGGCTGACGGGGTCGTGGCCCTTCAGCTTGCGGTAGGTGCGGACGAAGAACTTCACGTCGCCGTCCGGGTCCTGCACGGCGCGCTCGTAGAGCGCGTGGCGGTCGGCCTGGGCGGCGAGGGTACGGGCGGGCTTTTGTTTCTCGGCGGCGCTGCGCGGCAAGGGGCCTCGCGCGGAAAATACCCCAAGCCCGCGCGGCGAGGAACTGGGCTGTGATGCCCGCAGGCCCGAAGGCCGTGACGTCTAGCCGCCGAGCAGCGTCGTCAGGCCCTCGTAGGCCGCGGTGATGTTGCGGGTCACCTCGGTCGCCACCTTGTACTTCTCGGGGTCCTTGGCGAACTTGTCCGGGTGGTACTGCTTCAGCAGGCGGCGGTAGGCCTTGCGGACCTCGGGTAATTCGGCACCCGGCTCGAGCTCGAGGGTCCGGTACCAGCGCACGCGGTCGGCCTCGGGGTTGGACCCGCGGGGACCGCCGGCCCGGCCCTGGGCGGCCTCGAAGGCCCGCTCCCAGGCCTCCTCGGCGGCGTCGCGGACGCGCCGGGCCTGGCGCCCCGCCTTGGCGCCGACGGTGTCCTTCATCTCCTCGTCGAGGGCCCGCCGCTCCTCTTCGCTGAGGCCGTCGAGCGCGTCGGGCTTCATGGCGGAGCGGAAGTCGGTGATGTTGGACCGGGCGAGGTCCCAGATGCGCTTACCGAGGCTCACCGCCTGACTATGGCAAGAAGCGCGGCGGCCTGCAATTTCAGGCGAGCAGGGCCGTGAAGCGAGCAGCGAGATCACGAGCGACGCGCCGCCGGGGCGGTCAGAAGTCCTCGTACTCGTCCTGCTTGGGCGGCGGCGCCGGGGCGGGCTGACGCGACTGCGGCGCGGGCGGGCGGGCGGCGGGGACCGGCCTGGACTCTTCGTCATGCGCTCTGGCGGCCGCGCCGATGGTGCTGTCGCCGGCATAGACCCCGCTCTCGGACACCACGTCCCGGACGCTGAGGTCGGTGATCGAATCGCTCGCGTCGGCTTCTTCTTCGATCTGCTCGAGCTCCTCGGGGGTGAGCTCGCGGGTGCGGAACACCCGGTCGGCCCCGGACAGCGCGCGCGCCCGGTGCCAGTTGATGGCGTCGATGACGCGCAGATGCATTTCCGCGCTGAGGTTGCCGAACACCACGCCCATCCCGCGCGGCTCGTCCTGGTGGTGGACCACCCGGCCGGTGCCCGAGATGACGACCGGGTCGTCGAGCAGCACCGTGAACTTCAGCTCGACCGGCGTGCCCACCGGCAGGCGCACCCGCGTATTTAAAAAGACCCCGTACTCGCTGAGGTTGCTGGCGTAGGTCAGGCTCCCGGGGTCGAGGGCCGCGAACTCCGGGTTGATGGGGAGGCGGTCTCCGCGTCGGCGGTCGTCGTGGCTGCCTGGCATTGGCATCGCGGGGTCCCCTTCAGGCCCGGAGGGCCGTGAGGTCTCGAGCCGGCGAGCTCAGTCGCTGCTCCGGCTCTTGGTCTTCGACCTTATCTCGAAATGCTCGATGTGGAAATCCTTGCGAGGCTGGACCTCGATGCCGCGCTGGATCCGCTTGACCATGTTGTCGATCGCCGGCGTCTCGGGCCCGTTCATCAGCTCGGCCACCGCCGGGGCGGCCTGGATGATGATCGTGTCGCCGTTCATGTGCGGGGCCTCGCGCCTGATTTCGCGCAGGATCTCGTAGCACATGGTCGTCGCGCTCTTGGTGTAGCCCTTGCCGTTGCACGACTCGCAGCCGGCCGTAAGCAGGCGACCGAGGCTCTCACGCGTGCGCTTGCGGCTCATCTCGACGAGGCCCATCTCCGAGATCTTGGTGATGTGGGCCTTCGCTCGGTCCTTGCGCAGCACGTCCTGCAGCTTGCGGTAGACCTTGCGGCGGTTCGACTCCTTGTCCATGTCGATGAAGTCGATGATCACCAGCCCGCCCAGGTTGCGCAGGCGCAGCTGCTCGGCGATCTCCTCGGCCGCCTCGATGTTGGTCTGGGTGATCGTCTCCTCGAGCGTCTTGCCCTTGGCGCCGACGAACTTGCCGGTGTTGACGTCGATCGACGTCAGCGCCTCGCCCTGGTCGAACACCAGCGAGCCGCCGCTCTTCAGCGGGACCTTGCGCTCGAGCGCGCGGTTGAGCTCGAGCTCGATGCCGTAGCCGTCGAAGATCGGCTCGCGTCCGGCGTACTGCTCGATCTTCTGGGCGCAGTCCGGCATGAACGCCGACACGAACTTGCTGAGCCGCTCGTGGGCCCCGCGGTCGTCGACGATCACCTTGCTGAGCTCGGGCGTCAGGTTGTCGCGGACCACCCGCAGCATCAGGTTCAGGTCGCGGTACAGCAGGCACGGCGCCCGGTGCAGGCGCTCGTTGACTTTAATGTTGGCCCACAGCCGCAGCAGGTAGTCCATGTCGCCGCGGACCTGCCCGTTGGTCGCCGTCTCGGCGACGGTGCGCACGATGAAGCCCGCGCCCGGCGGCCGCATCTGGTCGACCAGCCGGCGCAGGCGCCGGCGCTCGCGCTCGTTGGTGATGCGCCGCGAGATGCCGATATGGCTCACGGTCGGCATGAACACCACGTTGCGGCCCGGCAGCGAGATGTACGTGGTGATCCGCGCGCCCTTGCTGGAGATCGGATCCTTGACGACCTGAACGAGGATCTCCTGGCCCGGTCGGACCAGCTCGGTGATGTCGGCGTGCTTGCCGGTGCGTCGCGGCACCGACTCGCCGTCGTCGTCCTCGACCGGCGCGGCGACCTGCCCGCCCGGCGCGGCGATGTCACCGGCGTACAGGAACGCGGCCTTCTCCTCGCCGATGTCGACGAAGGCGGCCTGCATGCCCGGCAGCACGCGCAGGACCTTGCCTTTATAGACGTTTCCGACGGTCCCGCGCTCGCGCTCGCGCTCGACGTAGAACTCTGAGAGGATCCCGCTCTCGATCAGGGCGACCCGGGTCTCCGGGCCATCGGCGTTGACAACAATGACAGAATCGGACACGGCGGCCGTGCCTTCCTAGCAGAAAGCGAGCGCCGCGACGAGGGCGCCCTGATCGACCCGTCGTTCGAGAAACCGACTAATGTCGCATGCGCAACGATGAATCTGACCGCCGCGGCCCGCCTGCGGACACCCGCCTTCCGCATGCGCCACAGCGCGGCTTTTGGCCTTTCCCAGGCCAGCAGTCTTCTGTACTCTGCCCCGCCAAATGGCCTTCCAGTACCAACCGGGCATCTACAAGACGACCAAGTTCCTGCCGGGGCACGAGGCGACGGTCGCGCCCAACATGCTCGTGCTCATCCGTACGGACGCCGAATTCGCGCCCGCGTCGGTGCTCCTGCCGGTGAACAACGTGCACAACCAGTGGCGCTTCCAGATGCCGGGCGTGCGCGTGCCGTCGTCGTCGTTCGGCTGGGGGGAGTCGCTGATCAAGCTGCCGCACGAGGGCTTTTACCGCCTCACGCAGGAGTTCACCTTCGGCGACAGCGGCAAGTGGCTGAAGAACGCGATCGTCCAGCTCGGCTACACCCGCGCCGGCGAGCCGATCCTCTTCATCGCCCAGCGCCGCAGCCCGCTCGTCAGCAACGACCTGTTCTTCAGCGACAAAGGCGTCAAGGTCGAGCTGGCCCAGCTCAACGCCATGACCGAGGCCCTGACCTGGTATCAGGAGCCCGAGAAGAAGGCCAACTGAGCCCCCCTCGGTGACCGCGACGCACGGACCCGGAGCGGCCCTCCGGGTCCGAACGCGTTTCTTCCTCCACCGCCCCCGCCCTCGAAGTCAGCCCTCTGAGATCTCCTCGCCGATCTCGACGCGGATCGTCTGACCCTTGCTGCCGCGGGCCTGCACCCTCTGCAGGAGCATCGCGCTCGCCCCGCCCTCGTTGATCCACCCCTCGTCCGACTCCTCGACGACCGCGCCCCACACGACGATCCGCAGCGGCACCGGCGGCGTCACGCGCACCCCGTTGCGCTGCCAGTAGAAGAACGGGCTGTTCCAGCAGGTGTCGATCGTCTCCCACTCGCCGTCGGTCTTGAACGTGTGCGTCGTGATGTGCAGTTCCATCGCCGGAAGCTGCCGGTTTGTACGACGCCCGCCGGCCCCGCGGCAAGGCGTCTCGTGCTAACCATCGCCGCGTGGACGTCGCGATCGTCGGCGCCGGAGTGGTCGGTTGCGCGGTCGCCTCGGCGCTCGCGCGGCGCGGCCGCAGCGTCGTCGTGCTCGAGCGCGCCGCCCGCGAGGGCACCGGCGTCACCAGCCGCAACAGCGGCGTGATCCACAGCGGCCTGTATTACCCGCCCGGATCGCTCAAGGCGGACACCTGTCTTCGCGGACAGGCGCTGCTCTACGCCTGGGCCGCCGCGCACGCCGTCCCGCACGCGCGCACCGGCAAGCTCGTGGTCGCCCGCGACGAGCAGGAGCTCGCCGCCCTGCACGCGCTGCACGCCAACGCCGCCGCCGCCGGCGCCCGCGGCGTCACCATGATCGGCCCCGCCGAGGCGGCCCGCCGCGAGTCCGCGCTGCCGCCGGTGCGCGCCGCGCTGTGGTGCGAGCACACCGGCATCGTCGACGCCCACGCCCTCACCCGCTCGCTGCGCGTCGACGCCGAACGCCACGGCGCCGCCTTCGTCGCCCACGCCGAGGTCCGCGGCGTCAGCCCGACGTCCGCCGGCTTCGACCTCGAGACCACCCGCGGCGAGCTGACCGTCGCCACCCTCGTCAACGCCGCCGGCCTCGACGCCGACCGCGTCGCCGCCCTCGCCGGCGCCGCGGCCCCGCAGATCTTCCCGTGCCGCGGCGACTACTTCCGCCTGCGCGGCAAGACCGCGTGGCGCACGCTGGTCTACCCGGTGCGCGCCCCCGGCAGCCCCGGCCTCGGCGTGCACCTGACCCTCGAGCTGGGCGGCGGCGTGCGCCTCGGCCCCGACGTCGAGTACGTCGCCCGCCGCGACGACTTCGGCCCCGCCGAGCACAAGCACGCCGCCTTCCACGCCGCCGCCGAGGCCCTGCTCGGCCCGCTCGCCCCCGACCAGATCGTCTACGACGGCTGCGGCGTCCGCCCCAAGCTGCGCGGCCCCGGCGAGCCCGCGGAGAGGGACTTCGTCGTGCTCACCGACCCGCCCGGCTGCGTGCACCTGGTCGGCATCGAGTCGCCGGGCCTGACCGCCGCGCTCGCGCTCGCCGAGCGCGTCGCCGCATCGCTCTGATCAACTCACGGCCGCTCGACGCGGATCAGGATCGCCGTGATGTTGTCGTTGCCGCCCTCGTCGTTGGCCGCCTTGATCAGCTCGTGGCAGCCGGTGTCGAGGCTGTTGGTCGCGGTGGCGATCTCCAGCATCTGCGCGTCCTTGAGCATCCCGCACAGGCCGTCCGAGCACATGAGGAACAGGTCGCCGGTGCGGAACTCGTCGTGGATCACGTCGACGTGCACGTGCTCGTTGAGGCCGAGCGCCCGCACGACCACGTTCTTGTGCGGCAGGTTGACCCCTTCTTCCGTGCTCATCTCCTTCATGCGCAGGTAGTCGTTGTGGAACGAATGGTCCTCCGTGAGCATCTGGATGGTGTTGTTGCGGATGCGATAGACCCGGCTGTCGCCGACGTGGCCGATGTAGAAGCGGCCCTGGCTGAACGCCATCGCGTCGACCGTGCAGCCCATGCCCTTCTTCGAGCCGTCCGCCGCCGCCGTCTCGAAGATGTTCGAGTTGGCCAGTTGCACCGCCACCGCCATGCGCTGGCGCTCCATCTCGAGGTTGGGCAGCTTCAGCGGCCACGTGCTGGGCCCCGAGCGCGCCGTGTCGCGGTAGTACTGGTCGATCGTCTCGACCGTGATGCGACTCGCCACCTCGCCGCTGGCGTGCCCCCCCATCCCGTCGGACACGACCGCCAGGGCCATCTCCTTGGGGACCAGCAGGCTGTCCTCGTTGTGCGCCCGGACGCGTCCGATGTCCGTCTTGCCGGCGAACCGGACGCGATGCGGACCGACCATGAAGCTGATGCTCATGCGCCGCCCACCGTAGCAGGCCCGTGCTCCCGAGTGCTAGCATCTCGGCGGATGGACGAGGCCACGCCAGGCGCCGTCGCGGAGACCGTCGAGCTGGCCGCGATCGGCCTGCCCCGGCTCGTGTTCGCGCTCCTGCGCCAGCGCTTCTCCGGCGTCGTCACGCTGGCGCAGGACGGCCCCGCCGGCGGCCCGCGCACGGTGTGGTTTCAGGGCGGCATGCCGATCTTCACCGACTGGGTCAGCCCGCCCGACTCGCTCGGGCAGATCCTCGTCGACACCGGCCAGATTACCGCCGAGGAGCGGGACCGCGCGGTCGCCGCAGTGGCCGCCGCCGCCACCCACGAACGCTTCGGGCACTACCTCGTGCGCCGCCGCCTCCTCACCACCGCCCAGCTCCGCAAGGCCCTGCGGGTCCAGTGCGCCCGCAAGCTGGTCCACTGCTTCGCCCTGCGCAGCGGCGGCGTGCTCGTCACGCCCGGCGAGGCCGGACCGATCGACGAGCACACGCTCGGCGCCCAGGTCAACGCGCTCGAGCTGATCTTCGCCGGCGTGTCGACGCACTACGACTGGGCCCGCATCGCCGGCGAGATGGGCCCCGCGATCGACGCCCCGCTGCGCCTGCGCTCGTCGCTCGGCCGCTACCGCCCGCACTTCCACTTCTCACCGGCCGACGAGGCCCTGCTCGCCGCGTTCAGCCCCAGCGCCACCATCGCCGAGGCCGCCGAGCGCACCGGCCAGCCGCGCGAGCGCGCCGCCCAGGTCGCCCACACCCTGTGGGCCTGCCAGATGCTGAAGCCCGCCGCCGCCCTGCGCGACCCGGCCACCGGCGAGCACCCCGAGACCGAACCTGTCCGCAAGTCTTCACGGCCCTCCGGTCCTGACAAGTCTTCACGGCCCGCGGGTCCTGACAAGTCCAGCATCGGCGCCGGCGACATCAGCCCCGAGCGCGTGGCCGAGTTCACCGCGGAGCTCGAGCGCATCGAGGCCGCGGTCGCCTCGGGCGCCCACGCGTTCGACCTGCTCGGCCTGCCGCGGACGGCCGAGCGCCCGCAGATCCGCGCCGCCTGGCACGGCCTCAGCCGCCGCTTCCACCCCGACGCGCTGCACCACCAGGAGCTCGGCCACCTGCGCGAGCGCTCCGAGGCGGTGTTCGCCAGCCTCAACGAGGCCTACCAGATCCTGAGCGACCCGGCCCAGCGCGAGGCCCTCGTCACCCTCCTCCGCGCCGGCATGCGCCCCGGCTCACTCCACGGCCCTGCGGGCCTCAGCGGGGGCCCTCACGCGCCGGTCCCGACCCCGCACGCGATCCTCGAGAGCGAGGTGGCCATGCGCGAGGCGGACACCGCCCTGCGCCTCGGCAACTTCGACCGTGCCCTCGAGCGCTATCAAAAGGCCGCGAGCCTCAGCCCCGACGAGGTCGAGCCGCAGGTCGCGGTGGCCTGGTGCGAGTACCAGCGCGCCCTCGACAAGCCGGCCCGCCGCGAGGCCACCCGCACGACCCTCCTCCAATTATTAAAGACGCACCCCCGCTGCGCCCGCGCCCACTACTACCTCGGCCTGTTGCACGTGCACGCCGGCGAGGACGAGGCCGCGCTGGCCGCCTTCGCCGCCGCGCTCGAGCAGGAGCCCGAGATGATCGACGCCAAGCGCCAGGTCCACGCCATCGAGCTGCGCCGCAAGCCCCCGCAGGACCCGCCCCGCCGCGGCCTGTTCGGCGGACGCTGAGGCCCCTCCGGCCCTGATCTTCACCTCTGATTGTTGACCATGTCCGCGACCGTCGCCGCGTCGGTGCGCTCGCGCGGGAGGTCGTCGTCGATATGCAGCCACGGCAGCGCGCTCTCGACGCCGAAGTGGATCTGCGGCGGCATCGCGGCCGGCTCGTCCAGGCTCCCGAGCGTCACGCAGGCCCACGGCGAGCGGTCGTAGGCGAAGCTGAGCGGCGTCCCGCACTTGTTACAAAACCCCCGCGTCGCCAGCGACGACGACTGGAACAGCGAGGGCTCGCCGATCCACCGCAGGTTGGCCTTGCGCACCGGCACCAGCGTCGCCGCCACGTTGCCCACCGCCCGCTGACACATCCGGCAGTGGCACCAGTGCACCTTGGCGAACGCGTCCTCGGCGGCGCGCTCGCCCTCGTAGCGGACCGCCCCGCACTGACAGCCCCCCGTGAACTTGGTCCGACCTTCCTGGCTCATGCCCGGACCATAGCCGAACTACAGCCCGTAGCGGCAGCCCTTCACGCACGTCTCGTTGTGCCGCTCCGCCGCCGACTTTAAATCGTCCTTATTAAAATCGTCGTGCAGCACCTCGGCCGGCTCCCAGTCGCGCCGCAGGTACAGCCGCGCCGCCAGGCCCTGGAGGTCGAAGTCGAATTGCGGCTGGGCCAGCCGCGCGTTGGCCCGCACCGCGTAGAGCCCGACCCGCCGCGGGTCGGCGCTGGCGACCAGCGTGGTCTGGTTGCCGCCCTCGCTGACGAAGCTGTAGCGGCTCGGGAACACCGCCGCCATGGTCTCGCGGTCGTGCGGGTACATGCGCGTGATGTTGTGCAGGTTGGCGACCACCACCCCCTGCGGGCCGAGCCGCGCCAGCACGGCCTTATAAAACTCCGCCGTCTTCAAATGGAACGGCACGAACACCCCGCGGAACGCATCGATTAAAATCATGTCCCACTGCGTGCGCGCCCGCTCGACGAACAGCCGCGCGTCGTCCACGTGCACGCGGTAGCGCGGGTCGTCCTTCGGCACCCCGAAGTAGGTCTGGGCCATGCGCACGACCTCGGGGTCGATGTCCACCGCGTCGATCTCCAGCCCCGGGAACCGCCCCCGCAGATAATTGCTCATGCCCCCGCCGCCGAGCCCCAGCATCAACAATTTGCTCGGCCGCGGCTGCAGCAGGAACCCCGCCATCATGGTCCGCGTGTAGTCGAGGTCGAGGCTCGCCGGATAGGCCCGGTCGACCCGCGACTCGATGTACTGCATGCCGTTGTCGCCGACGAAGAACATCGTGCGCACGGTCCCGCGCTCGGTCACCCGCACGCGGTTGTACTGCGACTGCGCCTCCGCCAGCACCTTCTCGACCGGCTCCGCCGCCCGCACCCCGCAGGCCAACACCGCCGCCCCGCCCGCCGCGGTCCGCAGCAGCCCGCGCCGCGTCCAGGCCGTCCCCGTGCTCGTGGTCTCGTGTCGCCGGCGCACGCGCACACCGTAACCGACCGGCCGCGCCGACACCAGCGCGCCCGCACCTGTCCTTTCGGACATCCTTGCGTCCGCCCGCGTCCCGCCCCGCGCCGGTTTTTTGCCGGGCCCCGGAGAAGCTGGCAGGACAACTCCCGTGCGTCCCGCCGTCTTCCTGGGTCTCCTCGCCCTCGCCGCCGTGCTCGGCGCCCTGGCGATCGGCCACGGCCTGCTGCTGCCCGGCATCACCGCGGCCCCGCTCGTCGACCCCAACCTCGCCCGCGCGCTCACCGTCCCGCTGAGCCTGCGCCTCGGCGACGTGCTGGTCGGCGGCAGCCTCGTGCTCGTGTGCACCGCCCCGCGCTGGGTCGCCTCGCGCCTGGCCACCACCGCCGCGCTGCTGCTCGCCGGCGCCGCCCTGGCCCACCGCTGGCTGCTGCTGCCGCACCTCGCCGGCCTGTGGTCCCGCGTCGACCTCGTCGCCGCCCGCCCGGTCGACACCCTCGCCGAGGCCGAGCGCTGGACCCACCACCAGAACGTCCTCCTGCTCGGCATGGGCCTGCTGGCCCTCTTCATCGCCGCCCTCGCCGCCCGCACCCACCGCACCTGACGCGGGTATCGCTCGCACGCCCGCCGTGCTACGTCCTGGCCCGGAACTTGCTGTCCGGCCCGCCTCGGCCATGCCCCGCGCTACCCCCTCTTCATTTCGTCGCACGTGGCCCGCGCTGGCCGTGCTGGTGTGCCTCGCTGCCAGGATGTCACCGGCCCGCGCGAACCCCGGACTGGTTGGCACGCGCCACCTCGGCATGGGCGAGGCGAGCCGCGCCTCGAGCCGCGGCACCGGCGCGATGCTCATCAACCCGGCGAACCTCGGCTTCGACCGCCGCTTCGAGATCACGCCGCTCTACCAGGTGCGCATCGAGAACAACACCCACGGCGTCGGCCTGCTCGCCATGGACTCGCTGAAGAACAAGCGCCTCGCCCTCGGCCTCGGCTACATCGCCACCGCCGGCGGCCCCAAGGTCACCTACGACGACGCGACGGGCGAGGCGCACACCCTGCAGCTCGGCCACTCCGGCCACGAGGTCAGCCTCCCGCTCACCATCAACGCCGTGCTCGGCTGGCTGGCGTTCGGCGTGCGCCCCAAGTTCCAGTACACCGCGCTGCGCTTCCGCGACGCCGCGGGCGACCGCCAGGACGCCCGCGCGGAGCAGACTGCCTTCGGCCTCGACATCGCCGCCAGCTTCCTCGTCAAGCGCTACGCCTCGCTCTCGGCCATCGGCTACAACCTCGCCGGCCCCGCCCCGCCGACCACGACCCTCAACCTCAGCCCCATCGTCTACGACCCGGCCACGCTCGACCGCTCGCGCATCAGCCCGCTGTCCGACTACCCGCGCTCGTTCTCCCACGCGCTCGCCGTGTTCCCGACCGGCAACCCCGGCTTCTCGTTCAACTTCGACGGCACCTACGACTTCACCTCGTACTACCTGAACGACAGCAAGTACACCCGCATGGTGTTCGCCGGCGGCGCCGAGTACACCATCCGCGACATGGTCCCGATCCGCGCCGGCGGCTACTGGGACAGCCGCGGCCGCGGCAAGACCGACGACCGCGGCTACATCGCCTTCGGCCTCGGCTACTTCCGCCCCCCGCCGAAGGGCGGCGTCGGCTTCGACCTCGGCTTCGGCTTCTCGCGGCAGATCACCGGCCCGAACCCGGACACCCGCCTCAGCATCAACCTGGCCGTGCTCCTGAACCCGAATTACTGACTGCACGGCCCCCTCGACTTCACGGCCCTTCGCGCCTGTATGGGGACCTGGGTCGGCCTCCCGCCGATCGGGCCTGAAGGCCCACGTCGCTCGCCCCGCGCTCCCGTCGATCGGGCCTGAAGACCCACGCGTCTCGCCCTACCGGGCCTGAGGACCCACGTGTCTCGCCCACGCTCCGGCCGATCTGCGCGATGCCCGCAATCGCGCTCGCGCCGCCCGTTGCATGCACGTGCAGGAACCTTGTGCCGGGCGGGCAGTCTGATCGACAGTGAGTCGCGTGACCGACCCCGACCTCCGCGCGCCGCCGACGCCAGCCGTCGAGGCGCTCATCGCCGAGGTCGTCGAGCCCGACGAGCCCGAGCCGCCGCCATCCCCGGCGGACGAAGCCAACCTCACCCCGCAGCAGCGCGAGGAGGCCGCCCGCCGGGCCGAGCAGGACCGCCGCGACCGCCGCCTGGTGCGCAAGCTGAAGGAGGGCGACGAGCGGGCCTTCCAGGAGCTGGTCCAGACCTACCAGAACCGCATCTTCGGCCTCATGCTGCGCATGATCAACAACCGCCAGGAGGCCGAGGACCTCGCCCAGGAGGTGTTCATCATCGTCTACCGGGCGATCGGCAGCTACCGCGGCGAGGGTCGCTTCTACACCTGGCTCTACCGCATCGCCAGCAACACCTGCAAGAACCGGATCAAGTACTTAAAGGGCCGCAACTTCCACCGCAGCGTCGAGATCGACGAGACCCCGCAGGCCCAGCTGCCGGCCAGCGACGGCGGCTCGATCGCCACCCTCCAGAGCCAGGTGCCCGGCCCCGAGGCGATGACGCAGGGCCAGCAGCTCGAGAAGATCATCCAGCGCGAGCTGGCCGCCCTCGACCCCGAGCACCGATTATTGATCGTCCTCCGCGACATCCAGGGCCTCACCTACCAGGACATCATCCGCATCACCGGTTTGCAGGAGGGCACCCTGAAGTCGCGCCTCCACCGGGCCCGCCTGGCGCTGAAGGAGCGCCTGCAGCCCTTCATCCGTTAGCCGATCTACCCGCCCTCACGCCCTCCAGGCGTGCGAACCCCCTCTCCCCCGCGTACCCTCACCCGAGCGCCCCATGGCCGACGAGCAGAAACCCGCCGAAGCCGAAGCCCTGATGAGCGCCTACCTCGACCAGCAGCTCGCGCCGGGGGAGGCGGAGCGCGTCGAGAAGATGCTGGCCGACAACCCCGAGGCCCGCGAGGAGCTGAGCGGCCTGCAGAATTTGCTCAAGCTGGTCAAGGGCCTGCCCGAGGTCGAGGCCCCGCCCGACTTCTACGAGAAGGTCGCCAAGAAGATCCGCCGCCGCCGCCTGCTCCGCGGCGAGAACCTGTGGATGCTCGCCCTGCCGTTCCAGGTCCTGAGCGTCGTGCTCATCCTCGTGGTCGCCGTCACATACATGCTCCTGCACCTCGACGCCGACCCCAGCGGCCAGTTGGAGAAAGACCCCACCGTCCAGACCAAGAAGCCGAGCGAGCCCGCCGGGCCGTGACCGCTGTGCGCCGGCCCAAAGGTCGGTAAGCTGCGCGGTACCATGGTCCATACCTCTACCGTACGCCTCATTGGTCTCGCCTCGCTCCTCGGCCTCGCCTGCAGCAACGAGGACACCGGGCAGACCGCCACCCTGTCGGACTCCGCCACCGAGACCGTCACCGTCACCAACGCCTCGTCGAACCCCTCGAACGACGACGACGACGGCACCGACGCGGCCTCCGCGAGCGAGCCGACCGGCGGCGGCGAGGCCGAGGCCGGTCAGACCGACACCGGCGAGACCACCAACGTCGCCACCAGCACCTCGCCGGGCACCACCGAAGACCCCGAGACCACCGGCCCGAACACCAGCGACGCCGAGTCCTCGACGAGCGGCCCGCCCCCGGACACCACCACCGGCGAGACCACGGCCGACCCCGACACGACCGACGGCGAGACGACCAACACGACCGACGAGGACACCACCGACACCGGCCCCGACCCGGACTGTCAGGCCCCCGGCACCCAACCCCCCTGCGACCAGGGCACCAGCGACATTTTTAAGGCGATCGGCCTCAACTGCTCGGCCGACAAGTCGATGGCGATCCCCATCAGCAACCCGGTGATCTCGTCGCCCGCCGCCAACGCCTACCGCGTCGCCACCCACTACGGCTCCGCCAAGGACCCCGGCGACCCCAACCTCTGGGCCTGGGGCCCCAAGGAGGGCGAGCGCCTGCTCGTCATCGGCACCGGCACGTTCCCCGCCCTCCAGCCCGACGGCGGCCTCACCGAGCCCGACAGCCTGTTCGGCGAGAACGTCGACACCGCCAACGGCAACCCCGACAACCAGAACGACCTGCCCGGCGTCATGACCTGGGCGAAGGGCAGCAACAACGGCAACGGCGGGACCCCGTTCATGAACTGCGACGGCGCCAAGGACTGCTCCGACACCCTCGACCCCCAGTGGAACATCGCCCAGGACAACACCGCCAACGACATCTTCTACATGTCGTTCGACCTCGAGGTCCCGCTCGGCACCCACGGCTACCTGTTCGACTTCGCCTACTTCTCGCAGGAGTGGCCGACCTACGTCGACACCGACTTCAACGACATGTTCGTGGTCTGGTCGACCAGCGAGAGCTTCACCGGCAACGTCACCTTCATCAACGACCAGCCGCTGACCGTCACCGCCCTCGACCCGTTCATGGCCATCCAGCCCGGCGACCCGCTGCTCGCCGGCACCGGCTTCCCCGACACCTTCATCGACACCGACGGCGCCGGCACCGGCTGGTTCACCGCCAAGGGCTCGGCCACCCCCGGCGAGACCTTCACCGTCGCCATCGCCATCTTCGACATGGGCGACGACATCCTCGACACCATCGGCCTCATCGACAAGTTCCGCTGGGACTGCGAGGGCTGCATCCCCAGCGAGGTCGACTCCTGCGGCATCGAGCCCCAGTGAGCCTCCCGCGCCGCCGTCCGGCACCTGCTCCTCGGGACAGGTGCCACTGATTACGACTGGAAATTACCTCTGCTTGATCTCCACGACCACGCGCGCGCGGTCGTCGGCGCCGGGCGTGCCGGTCAGCGTGTACGCGCCCGCGGGCCCGTCGATGTCGCCCGACAGCGTGTTGCTCCCGAGGTCGAACACCGCCTGCAGCGGCCGCCGGTTGGCCGAGGCCTGCGGGTGGATGTCGTACTCGACCTGCAGCGCCGGGCACACCCCCGCGTACGACGGGCACTGGCCCGCGCGCCCCGGCGTGCAGCTCGGCTCGACGTCCCCGCACGCCACCTGGCACAGCACCTGCGGCCAGCCCGAGCCGTGCAGGCAGCCCGTCGCCGGCGGCGGGTCGATGTCCCACAGGTCGAGCATGACGCGCACGTTGCTGCCCGCCTGCACCCGCCGCTCGACCGACCAGCCCGGCCGCAGCAGGTTCTTGTCGGGCGCGAAGGCCCGCGTCGCGCTCGCCGGCGTGTGCGCGTCGATCGCCACCTGCATGGCGAAGTCGGCCAGCTTGTTCTCCTGCTGGTCGCGCCCGCCGCCGAGCGCCTCGATCGACTTCACCGTCACGACCACCGTCTTCAGCTTGCCCTGCGGCGGCGGCGTGTCGAAGTACACCGTGTGCTCGCCGCCCCGCGGGCTCAGCGTGACCGCCAGACGGTGCGCGACCGGGGCCGCCTGCGCCGCCTGCAGCGTCAGCGCGTCGAGGTCCGCCCCGCTCAGCACCCGCACCTGCGTCGCCGTCGACGCCACCCCGCCGAGCGCCAGCAGGTCGAGCGCCGCCTCGAGCTCGCGCTTCAGCACCCGCATGCGGTCGGCGTTGTCGTCCTCGAGCGCCTCCGAGCGGGCCAGCTCGACCAGCAGCCGCAGCTCCTCCTTGCGCAGCGCCAGCTCCGCGCCGCCGTCCTCGATCACCGCCGCCAGCAGCACCGCCCCGCTGTTCCACCCGCCCGGCCAGCGCGACCCGGTCCACACCGCGCCGGCGCCCGCCGCCGTGGTCGCCCCGGTCGGCAGCGCGACCGTGCCCGAGTCCGGGAACGCCCGCAGCGCCACCCGCTCCTCGCCCGGCACCAGCAGCCCGGCGACCACCGCCGCCTCGTCGGTGCCGTCGGCGTCGCCCGCCCGCACCACGTGCAGCCCGCGATACCCGAGCTCGTAGACCGCCCGGCCCTTGCCGTCGACCGGGTCGGGCGCCAGCAGGGTCACCTCCGGCCTCGCCTTCGAGCCCTCCGACTGCGCGTGCCACTCCTCGAGCGCCGTGCGGTCGAACAGCCCCGACGTGCCGAACATCGCCGCCCGCTCGCTCGCGCCCATCGCCTCGAACGGCTGCACGATCCGCCGGGCGATCTCCTTGGCGTTCGCGACCTTGCCGAGGGTCGCCGCGACCCGCCGGTCGTACGCCGTCGACCCGAGCTGACCGCCGACGAACCGCGTCAACGCCGCCAGCGCCTTCGCCGAGCCGAACGGGTCCCGCGCCTTCGCCGTCGCCTTCTCCGCCTTGTCCGCCTTCAACGCGGCCGCCAGCAGCCCCGCCCTGTCGTCCTGCGCCGCGCTCGGTCCCTGCGCCGACGCCACGTCCGGAGCCGCGACCAGCAGGCCGAGCGCCCACCCCACGACTCGTACGCCTCGTGTCCGCCGCTGCTGCATGGGCCCTCCTCCGCTCTTCCAGCATGCATTGAGCCCTGCCTTCCCCCGTTGCGCGAGCCCCCCGCCGCGGAAAAAACACACGCCCCCGCCTCGCCGAGCCCGCCGAGGCCGCCCCCAGCCACCGCGGCCTTCGGACCCCACCGCCGCCGCGACGCTCACCCCTTGTTGTGAAAATTAACCACCGGCTCCCAGCCGGGCGGCGCCGCCTCGCCGAGCCCCGCGAGCCGCTCCTGGTACAGCCGCACCACCGGGTCGTCCGGGTTCTCGGCGGCGAACGCCGCCAGCTCCTCGCGCGCCGCCGCGAACGCCCCGCGGCGATAGGCCGCCACGCCGGCCTCCCAGCGGTCCAGCGCCGCCCGTGTCACGACCGCCTCGTCCGGCCCGCACAACAACTCGAAGATCGCCACCGGCTGGCCCTTGCCCTTGACCCGCACGAGGTCGAGCTCGCGGAAGCGATAGCCCGCCGGCGCCTGCGCCCGCGTCAGCGGCCCGACCAGGCAGAACACCCCGTACACCTTGGTCAGCCCCTCGAGCCGCGAGGCCAGGTTCACCGCGTCGCCGACCACCGTGTAGTCGAAGCGCTCGCTCGACCCCATGTTGCCGACCACCATGTCGCCGGTGTTGACCCCCACGCCGATGCGCAGCGTGATGCCCCGCGGCTCCAGCTGCGGCTGCAGCTTCGCCAGCGCCGAGCACATGCCCACCGCCGTCGCCAGAGCCAGCCCCGCGTGGTTCTGCTTCGGCACCGGCGCCCCGTAGACCGCCATCACCGCGTCGCCGATGTACTTGTCGAGGTACCCGCCGCGCAGCAGCACCGCCTGCGTCATCGGCGTCAGGTACACGTTCAATAATTGGACCAGCTCCTCGGGCGTGAGCCGCTCCGACAGCGCCGTGAAGTCGCGGATGTCCGAGAACAGCACCGTCAGCTCGCGCCGCGCCCCGCCGAGGTTGAGCAGGTGCGGGTCCGCCAGCATCTCCTCCAGCACGTCCGCCCCCACGTAGTGCGCGAACGACCGCCGCAGCCGCACCCGCTGCACCGCCTCGCCGACGTAGGCCATCGCCAGCAGGGTCGCCGCCACCACCAGCGTCGTCAGCGCCGGCCACACCATGCCGTGCCACAGGTGCCAGCGCGTGAACATCAGCCACGCCGCTCCCAGATCCGCCGCCACCACCAGCAAGATCCCCCCGACCCGCGCGATCGGCCCCAGCCGCCCCGCGAACAGCAGCACCACCAGGAGCCCCGACAGCAGGCACGCCAGCGCCTCGTGCAGCGCCGACACCCGCGTGATCGCGTCGCCCGCGAGGATCGTGTCGATCGCCGTCGCGTGCAGCTCGACCCCCGGCACCCCCCCGCCGAACGGCGTGCGCGTGGTGTCGTGCCCGAAGTACGTCACCCCGACGAGCGCGATCTTCCCGCGCAGCCGCTCCGCCGCGACCTTGCCCTCGACCACGTCGATCGCCGACACCGTCGCGAACGTGCCCGCCGGCCCGCGAAAGTTTAATAAGAGGCTGTCCTGCCCCGTCAGCGGCACCCGCAGCGGCCCCACCTGCACCCGCGGCCCGTCCGCCACGTACGCCAGCTCGCCGCGCCCGACCCCCTGATGCAGCGCCAGCAGCGGCACCACCAGCGGCATGAACACCGAGTCCCCGACCCGCCGCGCGAACAGCATCTCGCGCACGGTGTGGTCCTCGTCCTCGTAGACCGTCACCACCCCCAGCGCCCGCGCCGCTCTATTGAACATCGGCAGCGACACCACCCCGCCGTCGACCGCCGGCGGCGCCCGCCCGCCGACGACCACCTGCCCGTAGGTCCCCTCGGCCAGCGCCGGGTCGGGCGGGAGCTTGCTTCGCCCGCGCTCGAGGTGCATCGCCAGCACCACGTTGCCGGCCGCCGCGATCGCCCGCGCCAGCACGTCGTCGCCGTGCGTCTCGGCCCCGGTGCGCCGCAGCAGCGCCTCCGCCGGCCCGTCCTGACCTGTCCTCGCGGACATGTACGCGTCGATGTCGGCGACCAGCTGCGGCGACAGCACCTCCTCCGCGTCGCTGTAAAACCCGTCGACCCCGATCGCCGCCGGGCCCAGCGCGGCGACCGCCGCGATCACCCGCGCCGCGCCCCTGCGCTTCTCGATCAGCTCCGGGTCGCGCTGCACCGTCGCGTCGTCGAGCGCGACGATCACCACCTCGTCGCCCGGCGGCCGGACTCCGCGCCACTGGAAGCGCTGGTCGAGCGTCGCCCGCTCGAGCGTCTCGAGGAAGCGGACCTCCCGCCCGGTCCGGTGCAGCGCGCACAGCAGCACGCACACGCACGTCAGCAGCGCGCCCACGGCCGCCGGCGAGCGGATCCAGCGACGCGCCCGCTTCACGGCTCGACGCGCAGCTCCAACCAGCCGTCGGCCAGGTCGACCCCGCGGCCGACCCCCTCCGTGCACTTCTTGCCCGACCCCACGACCTCGATCTTCACGATCACTTTCTTCTCGACCCGCGCCCGGATCTTCGCCCCCGCGCCCGCGCACTCGGCCAGCTTCCTGCGCCCGACCGACAGCCCCGCCGGCAGCTTCTCCTTCGACTCCACCCCCTTGTCCGGCGTGAACGTCACCGTGCTCGTCAGGTCGAGCTCCGGCTTCGACGAGTCCGTGTCCGCGTCCGGCTCCGGCTTCGGGTCCATTTTCTTCGGCTCCGGCGTCTTCGGCTCCGGCGTCATCTCCGGCGCCTTCGGATCCGGCTCCGGCTTCGTCGGCTCCGGCGGCGTCGTCGACCCGTCGTCCGGCGAGTGGTCGCGCGCGTTCGGCTGCGGCGGCTCGTCCCCGCCCAGGGGGTTCGTCGGCGACGTGGGGCGCCTCGGGTCGTCCTTCGGGTCGCTGGCCTTCTTGCTGTCCGCTAGCGGCCCGGGGTCGCCAGGGCCCTTCATCTCGGTCCCGCCGGACTTGATGTCTTCGAGTGCCTCGATCGGAGGCGGCGCCGCCGGCGGGCTCGGCAGGGCGGCGATCGTCTCGGTGGCGGTCATCCGCGAGCTCCACCCGGCGACCCGGGAGATCGCCCCGCGCAGGTGCGTGTCGCCCTGCTCCTCCGGTCGCAGCACCTTCTCGAACCGCGCCTCGAGGTCGTCCCCCGCCCGCGGCGCGTCGAACACCGAGATCCCCGCGACGACGATGCTCGCGCTCTGGTTGAAGCGCACGACGTGCCCGTTATAAAGCTCGACCACCACGAAGCTGTCCGCCCCCGGCCCGGTCGTCAGGCGGTCGTCCTTCACCAGCATCGTCCCCTCGCTGGCCTGAAACGGCGCCCCCTGGCTCGGCAACACCCGCACGTCCGCCGTCGCGGCCACCACCACCCCGACCCGCGGCCCCGTCGACGCGTCCGCAGGCCGACCGATCGCCAGCGGCTGCGCCCCCGCGTCCACCACCTCCGACTCCGCCGCCGAACCCCCGCCCCCGCCGCGGTCGCAGCCCGTCAGCAGCCACCCGCCCAGCAAGAGCCCGCCCAGCACCGTCATCGCCCGCTTCTCGCCCATGATTGCCCTTCTTACCACACCCCTCCCCCCTCCCCCGCGCGCGTAGCCGCCCCTGACGCGGCCACCACGGCCCTTTAAAGCGGTCTTCGCAGGTGCAACAAAACCTGGCCTCCCGGCCAGGAACCTGTGGTAAAACGGGCCCCGCTCCGATGCCGCGCGAAGTCATCCTCGTCGACGCCAACCTCGGCAACATCGACAGCGTCGAGCATGCCCTCATCCAGGTGGGGGCTTCTGTCCACATCACCAGCGACCCCGACCGCGTCGCCACCGCCCGCACCGTCGTGTTCCCCGGCCAGGGCTCGTTCGGCCCCGCCACCAACGCGATCGTCGACGGCGCCATGGGCGACGCCCTGCGCATGGTCGTCGAGCGCGGCGACCCCTTCCTCGGCATCTGCCTCGGCATGCAGATGCTGTTCGACCGCTCCGAGGAGCTCGGCGGCAACCCCGGCCTCGGCGTCCTGTCCGGCCAGGTCCGCCGCTTCCCCGCCGACATGCCCGCCGGCGACGCCCCCGGCGCGCGCATGCTGAAGGTCCCCCACGTCGGCTGGAACGACGTCCAGCCGTCCGGCGACCACTTCTACTTCACGCACAGCTACTACATCGAGGCCAACTCCCCCGAGGACGTGATGTGGACCTGCCGCTACGGCCGCATCGAGTTCCCCGCCGCGATCTGCCGCGGCAACGTCTACGGCTGCCAGTTCCACCCCGAGAAGTCGCAGTGGTCCGGCCTCCGCTTCCTCCGCAGCTTCATCCTCGGCGGCCGCGCATAAGCGAGGGTTTCTATGCTGAAGCGCCGCATCATCCCCTGCCTCGACATCAAGAACGGCCGCGTCGTCAAAGGCGTGCACTTCGCCGGCCTGCGCGACACCGGCGACCCCGTCGAGGCCGCCCGCGCCTACGACAACCAGGGCGCCGACGAGATCTGCCTGCTCGACATCACCGCCACCGTCGAGGGCCGCGAGACCTTCATCGACGTGGTCCACCGCGTCGCCGACCAGATCTTCACCCCCCTCACCGTCGGCGGCGGCGTCCGTCGCGAGCCCGACGTCCGCCGCCTCCTCCACGCCGGCGCCGACAAGGTCGCCATCAACAGCGCCGCCGTCGCCAACCCGCTGCTCATCCGCCAGCTGGCCGACAAGTACGGCAGCCAGTGCCTCGTCGTCGCCGTCGACGTGCGCAAGATGCCCGCCCGCGAGGGCGACGCCGAGCCGCTCTACGAGGTCGTCATCCACGGCGGCACCCGCTCGACCGGCCTCGACGCCCTCTCGTGGTGCGAGCAGGTCGCCGCCCTCGGCGCCGGCGAGCTCCTGCTCACCAGCATGGACCGCGACGGCACCCGCAACGGCTACGACCTCTGGATCACCCGCGAGGTCGCCCGCCGCGTCCCCATCCCGGTGATCGCCTCCGGCGGCGTCGGCTCCCTCGAGCACATCCGCGAGGGCCTCGACATCGTCCAGGGCGGTGCCGACGCCGCCCTCGCCGCCTCGATCTTCCACTTCGGCCTCTACACCATCTCCCAGGCCAAACACTACCTCGCCGAGCACGGCATCCCCGTCCGCCCGCACGAGACCCCCCGCGGCGTCACCATCAGCACCGCGAGCTTGACCAGTTAGCTCGCCGACCGCGACGTCCCCAGGGAGTAACACCGGGCTCCGCCACGCTCTCGACCCCGCGTCGAGGTACTAGGCGCGACCCGCTCCGGGCGGTTATGCTCCTCGCGTGCTCTTGGGCCAAAGCGTCCTCGCCTGGAGTCTCTTCGCCTACTTCGCCGCCGCGACGCCGATGGGCGTGCTCGTCGGTCGCCTCCGCGGCGTCGACATCCGCAAGTCGGGCTCGGGCAACATCGGTGCGACCAACGCCGTGCGTGTGCTCGGCGCGAAGTGGGGCCTCGTCGTGTTCGTCCTCGACGTCATCAAGGCCTTCCTGCCGGTGTGGCTGGCCAGCTCGAGCGACGCGCTCGGCGGCCTCCCGGACCCGTCACGCGGCCTCGCGTGGGTCGGCCTCGCCGCGGCGCTCGGGCACATCTTCCCCGTCTACCTGGGGTTCCGCGGCGGCAAGGGGGTCGCCTGCGCCCTCGGGGTGTTCGCCGCGCTGACCCCCGGCGTCGGCCTGTTCGGCGGCGTGCTCTACCTGCAGACGCTCGCCCTCACCCGCGTGTCCGCGATCGCCTCGCTGACGGCCGTCAACGCCCTCACCTTGCACCTCTTGATCACCGACACACCCGCGGCGTACAAAAAGCTGGCGCTGGCCATGGCAGCTCTGATCTGGGTCCGTCACCGGGGCAACCTGCGAGAGATCGCGCGCACGGCCGCGGAGCGCAAGCGCAGCAGCACTTCCTCCTCTTGAGAGCGGCGCGCGTGGCAACCCGTTCCGACACCCCAAGGCCCTCGAGACCCCACACCCGCACGCTCTACGTCGGCGGCTTCGCCGCTCACACCTCCCCCGACGACCTCCGCGCCCTGTTCTCCCGCCACGGCGAGATCGCCGAGATCCGCCTCGTCGACCGCGGCGACGCCAGCTTCGCCTACATCACCTTCGTCAGCGAACAGGCCGCCCTCACCGCCCGCAACGAGCTCGACGGCACCCCGCTCGCCGGCCGCCTGCTGCGCGTCGAGCTCGCCCTCTAGACGTCAGCCGCCGCGGGCGATGCCCAGCAGCTTCATCTTCTTGTGCAGGTGCGTGCGCTCGACGTCCAGCGCCTCCGCCGTCTTCGACACGTTCCACGAGTGCTCGCCCAGCCGCTGGAGGATGAACGCCCGCTCGACCGAGTCGCGGAACGCCTTCAACGACATGCCCGGCGGCACCGCCCCCTCGCCGAGCTGCACCAGCGCGTCGCCCGAGCCGCCGACCTCGTCGTTCTCCCCGCGGATGTCGACCGGCGTGTCCTCGAGCTCGATGTCCCCCTCCGAGAGGATCGCCATCCGCTCCATCACGTTGCGCAGCTCGCGGACGTTGCCCGGCCACGCGTAGGCGTCGAGCGCCGCCTGGGCCGCCGGCGAGATGCGCTTCGGCGAGATCCCGTTCTCGCGGCACCCGACATCCAGATAATGCCGGCACAGCAGCGCCACGTCGCCCGGCCGATCGCGCAGCGGCGGCACCGTGATCGGCACCACCGCCAGGCGAAAGTACAGGTCCTCGCGGAACTCGCCCGTCTGCACCTGCTCCTTCAAGTTGCGGTGCGTCGCCGCCAGCACGCGGACCTCGACCTTGATCGGCTTCTCCCCGCCGACCCGCATCAGCTCTCCGCTCTGCAGCACCCGCAGCACCTTGGCCTGCGCGTTGAGGTCCATGTCCCCGATCTCGTCGAGGAACAGCGTGCCCCCGTGGGCCAGCTCGAACAGCCCCTTCTTCTGCCCGGTCGCCCCGGTGAACGCCCCGCGCTCGTGGCCGAACAACTCGCTCTCGATCAGCTCCTTCGGGATCGCCGCGCAGTTCACCTTGATAAAGGGCTTGTCGCGCCGCTCGCTCGCCTCGTGGATCGCCCGCGCCACCAGCTCCTTGCCGGTCCCGCTCTCTCCCTCGATCAGCACCCGCGCCCGCGTCGCCCCCACCTTCGCCACCTGCCGCAGCAGCTCCTGCATCGGCTTCGAATCGCCGATCAGCTCGCTCCGCACCTTCGCCCGCAGCCCGCGCAGCTCCTCCTCGACCGCGTAGTGCCGCAGCGCGTTGCGCACCCCGACGACCACCCGATCGCGCACCAGCGGCTTTTCAAAAAAGTCGAACGCCCCCAGCCGCGTCGCCCGCACCGCGTCCGACACCGTCGCGTGCCCGCTTATTAAAATCACCGGCAGCGGCGGCGCGCCCTCGTGGGCCGCGCTCAGCTTCTCGAGCAGCTGCAGCCCCGACATGCCCGGCAGCATGACGTCGACCATCACCACCTGGATCTCCGGCTCGCCGGTCCCGCGGCTCGCCAGCGACGCCTCGATCAGCGCCAGCCCCTGCTCCGCCGTCTCGGCGTCGAGCACCGTCGCCCCTTCCCCCTCCAGCACCATCCTCAGGGTCCGGCGGATGTTGCGCTCGTCGTCGATGACGAGGATGGTCCCCGCGAGACCCGCCGTCGCGTCGTTCGGCATCGGCTACATCCTATCCGCCCCCGCCGCAGGTGTCCCAGATCACTCGAGAGGCGCGACAGCGTTGCGCCGCGTCACTCATGCTCCGCGCGTCGCATCGTTTCGCCCACATTTTCCGCCCCCGGCCCGGCCTACCGCCGCCGGCCGGATGGACAGCGTTCGCCACGCGTCCCCCGCCCGGGCGCCATTCCAACCGCCGCGCCCGCGAGCGACCTCACCACCCCACACCGTCACCGGCGAACGCATCCGCCGCCTGTCCGTCCGGCCAGGTTGCCCGCGCCGCCGCGGTTTCACGTTACCCTGGCGACGATGCCCCGCGCGCGCCTCCTCGTCGCATGCGTCCTGCTCGCCTGCGGCGACGACGGGCAGTGCCTCGGCCCCGCCGCCTCCGACGCGCCGTCCGGCGCCCGCGTGTGGCAGCAGGCGTTCACCGCCACCATGTACGACCACGGCGCCGCCGTCGCCGTCGACCCGTGCAGCGGCCGCGTCGCCGTCGGCGGCAGCCTCGAGCCGCACACCTCCAACTCGACCTCGGACATCTGGATCGGCGTCACCTCGCACGACGGCGAGCCCCGCTGGGACACGAGGATCCACGAGAAGTTCGACGACTACGCCCGCGCCGTCGCCTTCACCGCCGACGGCTCCCTCGTCGTCGCCGGCACCTCCTCGATCGGCGTCGGCCCCGGCTCCAACTCGTTCGCCGCCTGGCTCGCCCGCTTCACCCCCGACGGCGAAGAACTCTGGCGCGCCAGCCTCCACGAGGCCGACGACGACATGTCCGCCTACAGCTTCGACGCCGTGACCGTCGCGTCCGACGGCCGCATCTTCCTCGCCGGCCGCAAGTACTCCTACTACGTCGACTACACCGTCGCCGCCGCCTACGACCCTGACGGCGCCCGCGTGTTCTTCCACGAGGGCCAGCGCGACGGCGGCGAGGGTCGCCTGCTCGCCGCCTTCGTGCTCGCGGACGACGCCGTCCTCTACGTCGGCGGCAGGATCGTCTACGACACCGCCGGCGACCTGCTGCTGCTCCAGCGTTACACCCGCGACGGCGAGCTCGAGAGCGCCACCGACCACCCCGACGTGCCCGCGCCGTGGTCGGCCGCCGCCATCGCCCCCGACCACACCTCGCTCCTGCTCGGCGCCGGCGAGTGGCTCGGCGAGGTCTCGCTCACCGGCGACCTGCTCCGCGAGCTCACCCTCTCCGACGACGAGAGCCTGCGCGCCATCGCCGTCGCCGACGACGCCGTGTACATCGCCGGCGGCGACATCCTCGGCCTCAGCAAGTACACCCCGTGGGTCCGCCGCCTCGACCGCGACTTCACGCGCGTGTGGGCGTACCTCGAGGACCGTCGAGGCAGCATCGAGGGCCTCGCCCTCGGCCCCACCGGCGACGTGTTCCTCGCCGGTTCGCTCGTGGCCCCGCCCCCCGCCGGCGCCACCGACTTCAACAACTACGACGTGTGGATCGCCCGCATCGCCCGCTGACGCCCGTCACGCCGGCAGGCACACCAGCACGGTCCCGCCGTCCTCGCTCACCTCGCACGACTGCACCGGATACCACTCCGGCTCGCCGCACGGCGACGGCTCGGTGATGCAGGCGCACCCCGACATCCCCACCGCGCAGCCCAGCGCGCGGCACGTCCACGACTCCGGCTGCCCGTGACCGATCACGTGCTCGCAGTACTCCGTGGCGATCGCGCAGAACTCGAAGCCGCACGCGAAGAACCCCACCGGCGGCGTACAGCCCTCCGCCCCGCGGGTCCCGACCCCCGCCATCGCCGCCGCGCACGCGCCTGCGTACAGCGCTCCGTCGCACCCGCACACCGGCTCCGCCTCCGCCTCGCAGGCCTCCGGCGGCGCCGCGCACACCCCGAGCGACGTGCAGCCCGGCCAGTCCGACGACCCTCCGAAGTCGCAGTACGACCCCTCCTCGCACCACACCCACTGCTCGTCGCACCGCTCCCCGACCGCGGCCGGCTCGGCCGGCGGCGTCCCGCTCCAGCCCTCGTGCACCTCCCCCGTCGCGTCCGCGGCCGGCTCGCCGCAGCCGTTCGCGACCACCAGACAGACCGCCGCGACGATCCCTCGCACGAACCCCATCGGTCCATCCTACCGGAATTTCGCGGCCCGCCGCTTGACACCACCTGCGGCCCCGCGGAAAAAAAAAGCCACCGATGAGCGCGCTCTCCAGCTTCCGCGCCCGCTTCGACGCCATGGTCGCCGCCCTGCGCGCCCACCCGCAGATCGCGGTCTACGACGTCGTCCTTCGCCCCCCCGCCAGCGAGGCCGCCATCCGCGACGCCGAGGCCGCCCTCGGCGTGAACATCCCCGAGGACATGCTCGCCTTCTATCGCACCCACGACGGCGTGTTCCTCGAGTGGGGCCTGCGCGACCAGGAGTACGTGCACACCGACGCCTTCGGCTTCCCCGACGACAACCACCCGCCCGGCTGCATCAACCTCCTGCCCGTCGCCGACGCCTGGTCGACGTCCTGGGAGGCGGACTCCCACGTCAACACCATCCAGCCCGACCACCAGCGCCTCCTGTTCGGCCGCGAGCTCGACCTCGAGTGCGGCGCCATCGTCATCGACAACTTCGCCCGCTACAACCACGCCGACCTGGTCCTCGGCCCCGACCCCGCCCAGCACGTGATGGTCGTGTCCACCGACTACGGCGCCGACATGGACTCGTCGGACTACACCGACTTCGGCACCTACCTCGACCTGACCCTCAAGCTGTTCGCGACCAACCGCTACTACCAGGGCCTCGGCATCGGCTGGTCGCGCGAGCCCCGGCGCGTCACCGCCTGGACGCAGACCCCGACGCTCGACGACCTGCTGGTCAAGCTCGCCGACGACTGAGCGGCGAATCGCCGAACGCACAGCTCTCGCACGTCTTCCCGGCACGACCAGCCTCGCAGCGCGCCACGCAGCAGCCCTCGCCGCTCACCCACACGGCCACTCGCCACGATGCGCGAGCCCTCGCCCGCCGCTCACCCGCGCGGCCACCCGCGGACGACCGCCCCCGCCTCCGCGAGCGCCACCCGCCGCTGCTCCCCGCTCTTCGCCCGCCGCTCACCCGCGCGGCCACCCACGGACGACCGCCCCCGCCTCCGCGAGCGCCACCCGCCTCTGCTCCCCGCTCTTCAGGTGTTTGATAGTCACCTCCCCCGCCTTCAGCTCGTCGGCCCCGACGATCGCCACCCCCGGCGCCCGCACCCCCGGGGAGTCCGCGTACTGCAGCTGCTTCCCGAGCTTCGCGTCCTCCGGATAGACCTCGACTTTTAAACCCTGGGCGCGCAGCTTGTGGGCCGCCGCCAGCACGTCCGGCAGCGGCACGCCCATCCAGCACAGCAGCAGGTCCGGCCCGGCCGACAGCGCGGGGAACATCCCGCGCTCCTCCATCACCACGAGGATCCGCTCGAGCCCCAGCGAGAACCCGACCGCCGGCAGTTGCTTCTTGCCGAACATCCCCACGAGCTCGTCGTAGCGCCCCCCGCCGCCCAGACTCCCCGCCAGGTCCGCGACCGCGATCTCAAAAATTGCCCCGGTGTAGTACCCGAGCCCGCGGGCCAGATCGAGGCTCAGCGTCACGTGCGGTCCGGCCGGCGTCGCCTCGAGCAGCGTGAACAGCAGCTCGAGCTCGCCCAGCGCCTTCTGCCCGCGCTCGTCGGAGATCTGCTTGCGCACCCGCTGCACGCCCGCCTTCGGCCCCCTGGGCCCGCCGAACATCGCCTCGACGTCGGCGTCCCCGGTGATCGTGAGCATGAGCAGCGTGTTCGCGGCCTCGCTCGAGATCCCCCGCGCCGCGAGCTCGTCCTTGACCCCGCCCGACCCGATCTTGTCGAGCTTGTCGATGGCGATCAGCGCCGCCGCCTCGAGCGACGGATCGATCCCCGCCGTCGCCATCATCGCCCGCAGCAGCTGGCGATGATTCACGCGAATCTTAAAGTCCTTGAACCCGAGCCCCTGCAGCACCTCGGCGACGGCCGCGCACACCTCCGCCTCCGCCACCATCGACGTCGTGCCCGTGATGTCGACGTCGCACTGATAGAACTCCCGGAAGCGCCCCTTGCCCGGCCGATCCGCCCGCCACACCGGCTGGATCTGATAGCGCTTAAAAAATTTGGGCAGGTCGTACTGCGCCACCACCCGCGCCAGCGGCACCGTCAGGTCGTAGCGCAGCCCCTCGTCGGCGAGCAGCATCTGATCGCCCGCCAGGTCGATCGGGCTCGGACCCCCGGCCTTGCGTCGCGCGTCCTCGGCCAGCGCCTCCACCTCACCGCGCCCGACCCGCTCCTGAAGTCGAGCCTCCTCCTCCCTGTACTTGCTGCGCACCCCCTCGATCGCCCGCCCGAGCCCGTCGCGCCGGTGCAGCAGGCGATACAGCAATTGATCGCCCTCCTCCCCGTACTTGCCGAGCAGCGTCGACAGATTTTCAATCGTCGGCGTCTCGAGCGGCACGAACCCGTAGCGCCCGTACACACTTTTAATTACGCCGATGACATGCTCGCGCCGGCCCACGTCCTCGGGCAGGAAGTCGCGCATGCCGCTCGGCGGCTTGGTGGAGATTTTTCCAGGGTTGCTCACTTGGCCTCCCGCAGCGACACCGTCAGGCCCTCGCCGTCGATCGAATCTTCCGCGACATGTCCGCTCGCCTCGCCGGCGGCGACCACCTCGAGGCTGACCGCCAGCGTCTCGCCGCGGATCATGTCGGCCAGCTCCGCCGTGCTCGCCGCCGCTGCCAGCGGCCCGCCGCAGCGCAGCGTCAGGTGGATCCGCTGGCTCACGTCGAGGTCCGCCGTCTTCCGCAGGTTCTGCACGCGGTTGACGATCTCACGCGCCAGCCCCTCGAGCCTCAGCGCCTCGTTCGGCGAGGTGTCGAGCACCACCGTCAGCCCGCCCTCGCTGGCGACCACCCGCCCCGGCTTGGGCGCGCGCACCAGCATCACGTCGTCCGCGGCCAGCGCCTCGCCCTCGACGGTGAGCGTCCCGCTCGCCACGAACCTCCGTAACTCCTCCTGCGACAGCCCCGCGAGCCCCGCCGAGACCCCCTTCAGCCGCGCCCCCAGCCGCTTCCCCAGCACCTTCAAGTTGGGCTTCGCGCTGAGGTCGACCAGGGCCGAGTCGTCGCTCGACACCTCGATCGTTTTAATATTGAGCTCGCCGAGGATGTCGGAGTTGTCGCGCCGCTGCAGCCGCGCCACCGTCGCCGGGTCGTCGCTCACCACGGTGATCGAGGCCAGCGGCCGGCGCACGCCGATCTTCTCGCGTTCGCGCAGCATCAGCCCCAGCGCCACCACCTCGCGGGCCAGCTGGACCTCCGCCTCGAGCTCCGGATCCCTCGCGAACGCCGCCGCGTCCGGGAAGCTACAAAAGTGCACGCTCTCCTCGCCCTCGCGCGCCAGCCCGGTGTCGACCACCAGCCGCTGGTGCAGCGCCTCGGTGAGGAACGGCAGCACCGGCGCCATCGCCCGCGAGATCGCCACGATGCAGCGATACAGCGTCGCGTACGCCAGCGACTTGTCGCGATCGCTGGGGTCCTTGGCCCGCCAGTACCTGCGCCGCCCGCGGCGGATGTACCAATTATTAAAATCGTCGCAGATGCGCAGGAACGCCGGCACCAGGTTGCTGAGCTCGTAGCCCTCGTACTCCGCCGTCAGCTCCTGCAAAAATCCGCCGACGCGCGAGGTGATCCAGCGGTCGAGCGGGTGCTCGAGCGCCTGCGCCTCGAGGTCCTTCGCCGTCGGCGCCCACCCGTCGGCCCGCGCGTACGTCACCAAAAAGTTGAAGGCGTTCCACAGCGGCAGGATCGCCACCCGCACGGTGTCCTTGACGCACTCGCCGGTCACGTCGAGCGCCGTCTTGCCGAACTTCATCGGCTCCGCCCGCACCACCGCGCTATTAATTAAATAGGCGCGCAGCGCGTCGGCGCCGTAGCTCTCGAGCACCATCGCCGGGTCGGGGTAATTCTTCAGCCGCTTCGACATCTTCTTGCCGTCGGCCGCGAGGATCAGCCCGTTGACGATCACATTTTTGAAAGCGGGTTTATTGAAGCGCGCCGTCGACAGCACGTGCAGCGTGTAGAACCACCCGCGCGTCTGGTCGAGCCCCTCGGCGATGAAGTCCGCCGGCAGGTTGTCCTCGACGTACTGCACGCGCTCAAACGGGTAGTGGTTCTGCGAGTAGGGCATGCTGCCCGACTCGAACCAGCAGTCGAACACCTCGGTGATGCGCCGCATGGTCCCGCCGAACGGCGAGGGCCAGGTGATGTCGTCGACGCTCTCGCGGTGGAGGTCGGAGATCGCGCCGCTCTGCAGCCCGGCGAGCTGCTCGAGCTGCGCGGCCGAGCCGATGCAGACCATGTGCGCCGGGTTCTTGTCGCAGCGCCACACCGGCAGCGGCGTGCCCCAGTAGCGGTTGCGGCTGAGGTTCCAGTCGCGCGCGTTCTCCAGCCAGTTGCCGAAGCGCCCGCTGCCCACGTGCTCCGGCACCCAGTGGATCTGCTTGTTGGTCGCGACCATGCGCTCGCGCATCGCCTCCACGCGCATGAACCACGTCGACAGCGCCATGTACAGCAGCGGCTGCTCGGTGCGGTAGCAGTGCGGGTACGCGTGCACGATGGTGTCCTGGTCGACCACCTTGTCCTCGCGCTTCAGCCGCTCGATGATCCCCTTGTCGGCGTCCTTCACGAATTGCCCCGCGAAGTCCGCGACCCGCTCGTCGAAGATCCCGCTGAGGTTGACCGGCACGACCATCGGCAGGCCCTCGGCCTGGCCGACCTGGTAGTCGTCCTCGCCGAAGCCCGGCGCCTGGTGCACGATCCCCGTGCCGCTGTCGGTCGTCACGTACGTCGCGCCGACCACCCGGAACGCCCAGCGCCGCCCGTCCGCGTGCGTCCGATAGCCCGCGAAGTACGGCAGCAGCGGCGCGTACGGCCGACCCACCAGCGCGCGCCCCTTCAGCCGTGCCAGCTCCTCGGTCGCGCCGACCCGGCCGCGCGCCTGATAGTCCGCCAGCCGCCCCGGCTCGAGGTACGCGATCTCGCCCGTGTCGACCACGCGGACCTTCACGTAGTCGACGTCCGGATGCACCGCCAGCGCCAGGTTGCTCGGCAGCGTCCACGGCGTCGTCGTCCACGCCCACAGCGACGCGTCCTCGTCCTCGAGCTTGAAGCGCACGGTCAGGCTCGGGTCCTGCCGGCGCTTGTGACCCTCCTTGCGGGTCACCGGGTCCTTCTCCTGGGGGCCCTGGGCCACCTCGAAGTTCGACAGCGGCGTCCCGAGCGCCGGCGACACCGGCTGCACGCGATAGCCCTCGTAGATGTGGTCGCCGTCCCACAGCCACTTGAACATCGACCACACGCTCTCCATGAACGCGAAGTCCATGGTCTTGTAGTCGTTGCGGAAGTCGACCCAGCGGGCCATGCGCTTGACCACGCGCTCCCACTCGGCGGTGAAGCGCAGGACCCCGGCGCGGCAGGCGGCGTTGAACCTGGGCACGCCGTAGGCCTCGATGTCGGCCTTGCCGTGCAGCCCGAGTTCGTTCTCGACCAGGCTCTCGATCGGCAGGCCGTGGCAGTCCCAGCCGAAGCGCCGCTCGACCGCGTAGCCCCGCATGAACCAAAACCGCGGCACGATGTCCTTGATCGTCCCGGCCAGCAGGTGGCCGTAGTGCGGCAGGCCGGTGGCGAACGGCGGGCCGTCGTAGAACACGAACGCGGGCCGCGGCGTGCCGTCCGCGCGGGTGGTCGTCCGCAGGCTGCGGCCCTCGATGTCACGCGCCTGCCAGAGCGAGAGGATCTCGTGCTCCAGCGCCGGCAGGTCGAGCTGGGCCGGCGGCGCCTGGAAGGTCCGATTGACTTCTGAAGCTGGCTGGGATCGTTCCGACATCGGGCTCCGGAGAGCGTGCATGACCCGCCTCCCGCCCCGCGGTCAAGCCCCCGGCGCTTGCCCCGACCCCCCCATCGTCCCGGAGCCGCGGCCCCCGCGAAACCCGACCCCGATCGGAACAGTCTGACCACGGCCGGTCTCACGGTTGTCGCCGCGACCTGGCCCGGATATCCTGCCCCCTGCGACAGGCCGGAGACCCATCCGACCCCCGCCTTCAGCCCTCCAGCCTTCCACGGAACCTCGCGATGAAAAAGCTCACCCCGGCAACGATCCTCGGCCTCGGCCTCGCCCTCCTCGGCACGTCCGCCTGCACCAAGGATCCCGGCAATGATACTGGTGATGACGGCCCCGGCGGCGGCGAGCCGCAGGTCACCGAGTGGGAGAGCGTGGTCAAGGACCTGCCGTTCCCGCTCGACGGCGACGGCAAGATCAACCGCATCACCATCGGCCGCAAGGAGTACACCAACAACTTCGCCAACCGCGGCAACGTCGAGGTCATGTTCGACACCGAGAACACCATCTCGATCGAGATGCAGAAGTACGACTTCTCGGACGACGCCACCGCCAACGGCGACGAGGCCACCGGCCTGAAGGGCACCTTCGAGCGCATGAGCCTGTGGGCCTACAACGAGGGCGGCGGCAGCCCGACCAAGCCGACCGAGGCCGACATGATGGACGCGGAGAAGAACTGCACCATCGGCACCTGGAAGGACGCCTGCAGCGTCTTCATCTACTACGACGGCCAGTCGCAGCCCGTGCGCTCGGGCGCCCACCTCCGCGTCCACCTGCCGAAGGGCTTCAAGGGCGAGCTCAACGTCCAGACCGAGGACAACGAGAACGAGAACTCCTACCCGGTCCGCGGCAACGTCACGATCAGCGGCGAGGGCGACGCCGGCTGGTGCGGCAACGGCTCGGTCAAGATGTCGGCCGGCGTCGGCAAAATTAAACTGTGCCGCAACCTGAGCCCCGCCCCCGCCTGCTCCGCCGACCAGATCAAGGGCTGCGAGGAGTTCAAGGACATGATGGGCAACGACGCCGCCTGGTCGCCCGACTGCCCGTGCCCCGCCATGAGCTTCGGCGCCATCCGCATCGAGTCCCTGAAGCCCTGGGCCGCCAACATCACCGTCGACATCCCCGACGGCACCTGGCTAAACGCCAACGTGTCCAACCAGTCCGAGGCCAAGCCGCACGACTGCAAGCCCGTCATCGAGGGCTGCAGCGGCAACTGCCAGATCAAAGACGACAGCGAGTACACCAAGGCCGCCGAGTTCAACTACCCCGGCGAGGCCGCCGTCTCCGGCGCGGGCTTCGGCCTCCAGGTCATCTCGGCCGGCTGCACCGACGTCAAGTACATCGACAAGCCCGAGGACTGGACCGCCGACGGCGAGCCCAACGAGGAGCTGCGCGGCTACCTCAAGCTCTGCACCGGCTGCCTGTGACCCCGCGGCCCTCCGGGCCCGCCTCGTGAATTGGTGAGACCCTCCGCCCGCGGAGGGTCTCGCCGCTTCGAATCACCCGCGGTTCACGGCCCCTTGTTGGCCATCCCGAACGTGGGCATGCACCCGGTCGTCCACACGCCGCCCGGGCCGTCCGGCAGGCGGCAGTACGACACGACCGCCTCGTTGAGCCCGTACGAGACCTGGTCGACGACCGCGAGGTTCGGCTCGAGCAGGGTCACGGTGTCGCCGTTGGCGCTGAGCCCGAACGGGTGCTGGCCGGGGCCCATGCCCTTGGCGACCACCAGGAACTGCTTGGCGGCGACGCTGGTCTGCGGCGGGAACACCAGCTTCTCGGGGTCGGCCATCGGGTCGTAGTTCACGTCGACGACGTCGTCGGTCAAGATCCAGCCCGAGATGTCGACGGCCGTGTTGCCGGCGTTGTGGATCTCGATGGCGTCGTTGGTCGACTCGAGCTCGTTGACGACCACCAGCGTGTCGGTCGTGCACATCGACGCGTCGAACATGCAGGTCGGCGTGCAGGCCAGCGTCCCGCCCGAGAACCCGAGCCCGAGGCCCTCGCAGGTCTGGTCGTCGAGGTCGGCGCCGTCGCAGTCCTCGCCCGGCTCCTGCGCCGCGTTGCCGCAGTCCGAGCTCGCCTCCGCGTTGGCCGCCCCGAGCGTCTGGTCGCACTTCGACCACGCCCCGGTCCCGTCGGGCAGGCGGCAGTACGACAGCGCCGCGTCGGCCCCCTGGACGATCAGCTGGTCGACCGTCACGTCGAGCCCGTCGACCAGCGTCAGCGTCTCCTCGGTGTCGCTCGAGATCCCGAACGGCAGCTCGCCGGTGCCCTGCATGGCGTCGAGCTCGACCAGCACCAGCCACTCGCCCGGCAGCAGCACCGTGCCGACCGGGAACACGTAGGTCTTGTCGAGCGGCAGCGTCGGGTCGTCCGACAGCTTCCAGCCCGACAGGTCGGCCTCCACCCCGCCCGCGTTGTACAGCTCGATCGCGTCGCCCTTGTCGGCGAACGGCCCCGCGGTCGCCGACTTCGACAGCACCTCGTTGAGCGCCACCAGCGGCGCGTCCGGGTCGACCTCGCAGCCCGAGGTGTCGAACGTGCAGTCCTGCGCGCACGCCAGGTCGCCGCCGACGAACGACTCGTCGACGTCGACGCAGGTCTTCCCGCCGAGCTCGGCCCCGTCGCACGCCTCGTCGCCGTCGATCACCCCGTCGCCGCAGGTCGGCTGCGGCCCGGTCTCGCCGCTCGTGACCGCCGTGGTCGGCTCCGCCGTCTCGCTCGAGGTCGACGGCCCCGCCGAGGTCTCGCCGGTGCTGGTCGGCGTCACGCCGGTGCTCGTCGGCGCCGTCGTCTCGCCCGCGTCCGAGCCCTCGCTCGAGCCGGTGTCCGTCACGCCGATGGTCGGATAACAGGCCGTCGCCGGCAGGGCCACGGCAGACGCCAACAGGAGCTCGCGGGTCGAGATCATGGGCGACGTATAACACCGCCGACCCGCCCGGGGTCCAGTTCGTCGACACCCGCGCCGCTCACGAGCGGTACGGGCTGGCGGCGGTGTCGATCAGCGTGTGCTCGAGGCGCTCGAGCTCGTGGATCATCGCGTCGACCATCTGCCGGACCGTCTGCACGGCCGCGACCTCGAACGGCTCGAGGGCGGGGGCCCGCACGGTCGAGCGCACCCGCTGGTCGAGCCAGGCGTGCTGTTCGCGAAATGTTGCCGGGGTGTAACCGAGGCGCTCGAGCTGCCCGCGGTCCTCCTCGGCCAGCGACTCGACCGCCCGCATCCACCCGCACGCCGCCGACCACGCCCGGGCCAGGGCCATGCGGTAGCGGAAGTCGCGGACGCAGCCGAGCGGCACGTCGGGGTCGGTGATGAGCACCTCGGCGATCGTCCGCGTGCTCTCGACGAGCGCGACGCGCTCGTCGTAGCCCCGCACCAGGAGGCCCCCGAGCCCCGCGCTCAGGTGCGCCGGCGCCGGACGCCGCGCCGGCCGCACCGGCAAGGTCCCGCGCAGCTGCACGAGCCGCACCTGCCCCCGCACCCACAACACGCTTCGCGTGGCCCAGTAGGCGAACAGGAGCATGAAGACGATCCAGGACACCGCTTTCAGCCACTATACATGATCCCCCTCGCCGGCCACACCCCACAGCCGGGGCTTCGAAGAGCTCCGCGGTCCGTCCTGAAAATCCTTCGCTGTCCGACCACGATCGCCGCAAGGCTCGCTTTTGCCACCATCGCCCCCGCTGGCCATGGTTCGCCGGACCCAGCGAAAGGCACCCGAAATGGCTCGCGGAAGCAAGGACACCTACACCGATAAACAGAAACGCCAGGCCGAGCACATCGCCGAGGGCTACGAGAAGCAGGGCACCGCCAAGAAGACCGCCAAGGCCCGCGCCTGGGCCACCGTCAACAAGCAGACCGGCGGCGGCAACAAGTCCGGCGGCGGCCGCGGCAAGCCCGACACCCAGGTCTCCGCGCGCAAGGGCGGGCGCATCGGCGGCAGCAGCCGGTCGACGGCCGAGCGCAGCGCCGCCGCCAAGAAGGGCTGGGCCACCCGTCGGCGCAAGGCCGCGGCCAGGAAGCGCAGCAAGAAGTCGAGCTGACGCAGCGGCGAGCCCGGGCGACGCGCCGCGTGCCCGCGTCAGGAACGGCGCTCGCACGCGGGTCCGCGCGCGAGTTGCGGCCGACCCGGCGCCCGTGAGACCGTGGCCCCCATGCGCCTGACTTCGACCTTAAACATCTTCACCGCCCTCTCGCTCCTCGCCTGCAAGCCGTCCGGCGGCGACGGCGACACCGGCACCACCGGTAGCTCCGAGAGCGGCGCCGACGAGTCGCTCGGCATGGGCGTCACCTCGGCCACGGCCTCCGACCCGTCGACGCCGACGCTCCCGCCGACCACCACCGCGCCGTCGACCGAGCCGCCCGGCACCGCCTCCTCGGTCTCGATCTCCGAGGTCTCTTCCGACCCCACCGTGCCGACGGTGCCGACCAGCTTCACCTCGGACGACACCTTCGGCTCGTTCACCGACTCGTTCCCCTGCGCGGTCGAGACCGCCGGCTGCACCAACAGCGACGGCGGCTTCACCACCGAGTCGCTGTGCGGCGACCCCGAATTCCAGCCCCAGGACGCCACCTGCACCGACCCGTCCGGCTGCGGCTGCGCCTCCGGCAGGTGCTTCCTCGTGCCGATCCTCGGCGGCTGGTGCGGCGAGTGCCTCGTCGACGAGGACTGCCCCGGCGGCGGCTGCACCGTCCCCAACCCCATCGCCAGCGTCGGCGCCGTGTGCAACATGGGCGAGGCCGGCGCCGGCTGCATGTCCGCCGACGCCTGCACCGACGCGGCCTTCCCCGCCTGCGCGACCATCCTCGACATCCCCGGCATCATCACCGTGTCGACCTGCAGCCAGTGCGACGCCAACGCCGACTGCCCGCCCGACGCCCCCAACTGCACGCCCGTCTACGACATCGGCGACTTCAGCGGCGTCAAGGAGTGCCGCCCCGACAACAGCGTGCCCAACGACGAGGGCTGCAGCCTCACCGAGGACCCCATGGGCCAGCCCGAGGGCAACGCCGCCTGCCAGTCCGGCTTCTGCGGCGAGGCCGACATCATGGGTCTGCTGAAGATGGGCATCTGCGGCGAGTGCAACCTCGACAGCGACTGCCCCCAGGGGCAGTCCTGCACCGCCCCTCAGGTCGACCTCAACTCCGCGACCCTCACCGGCTCCGTGTGCCTGTGACCGCGTGAACGCCGTCCGCGCGGCTCGCAACAAACCGCTTGTCGCCCGCCGCGGCCCCCGGGTATGCCGGGGGCCATGCCGATGCCCATGTCCACGGATTTTAAGGTCTACGCGGTCTGCAGCTCCGTGCTCGCGCTGCAGATGCTGCTCCTCGGCGCCATGACGGCCGCCACCCGGGCCAGGCACAAGGGCTACATGAACCCCGAGGACGCCCGGGTCTCCTTCGGCGGCGCGCAGCTCCTCGCCAGCGAGCACCCCGACACCGCCCGGGTGATCCGCGCCCACCGCAACATGCTCGAGACCCTGCCGCTGTTCTACGCGCTGGGCCTCGTCTACCTCGTCGCCGGCGCCCCCAAGCTCGGCCTCATCGTCTGCTCGCTCGCCTTCACCGGCGCCCGCGTCCTCCACTCGATCGTCTATTTGAAGGGCCTGCAGCCCTGGCGCACGATCCTGTTCGGCGTCAGCCTGCTGGCCCTGGTCGGCATGGTCGTCATGATCCTGCTGACGGTCGCCCGCGCCTGACCGGCCCCCCGGCGCCCGCGAACCGGGTATAGTCCGCCCGTGCCGCTGCACAACGACTCCTTCCTGCAGGCCTGCCGCGGCGTGCGCCCCGCCCGCACGCCGATCTGGCTCATGCGCCAGGCCGGGCGCTACATGGCCGAGTACCGCGCGGTGCGCAGCCGCGTGTCCTTCACCGAGCTGTGCCGCTCGCCCGACCTCTGCGCCGAGGTCACGCTGCAGCCGGTCGACGCCCTCGGGGTCGACGCGGCGATCCTGTTCTCCGACATCCTCGTGGTGTTCGACGCGCTCGGCATCGACGTCCGCTTCGAGCCCTCGCCGGTGATCGCCACGCCCGTGCGCACCGCGGCCGACGCCCGCGCCCTGCGCTTCGGCGACCCGCACAGCGAGCTGCGCTACGTGTTCGACGCCGTGCGCGCCTGCAAGCGCGCCCTCGCCGACCGCGTGCCGCTGATCGGCTTCTGCGGCGCCCCGTTCACCACGCTCAGCTACCTCGTCGAGGGCCAGACCTCCCGCGAGTTCGAAAAGATCAAGGCCATGATGTTCTCCGAGCCGGCCGTGTTCGCCGGCCTGATGGAGTCCATGACCGGCCTGCTGTGCGAGTACCTGCGCGGCCAGGTGCTCGCCGGCGTCGACGCCCTGCAGGTGTTCGACAGCTGGGCCGGCGCGCTCTCGCCGGCCGACTACCGCCGCCACGTGCTGCCCCACCTCGCCCGCCTCGTCGACTTCACCCGCGGCCTCGGCGTCCCGCTGATCCTGTTCGTCCGCGGCAACGCCAACCTGCTCGCGCAGGCCGCCGAGCTGCCGGCCGACGTGATCGGCGTCGACTGGACCATCGACCTCGACCAGGCCATCGCCGTCACCGGCCCCGACCGCGTGGTCCAGGGCAACCTCGACCCCATGGTCCTGCTCGGCCCGGCCGAGCTGGTCGAGCGCCGCGCCCGCGAGACCGTCGCCGCCGGCCGCGCCGCCCGGGCCCACATTTTCAATTTGGGCCACGGCATCTCGCGCCACACCGACCCGGCGATCGCCAAGCTCCTGGTGGACGTGGTCCACTCGAGCTGACCGCCCCGCTCGTCGTCCCCGCAC
The DNA here is from genome assembly GCA_016793465.1 of Myxococcales bacterium. The sequence continues at coordinate 38,680 of JAEUJW010000009.1, read as the reverse complement.
GCCCCGCACCTCGCCCGCATGTCCCCGCGCGTCCCCTCCGCCCCGCGAGCCCTCGTCGCCCTCGCGCTCGCGTGCGCCTGCCGCACCGCCCCCGCGCCGCCGCACCCGACCGTCGCTCCGAGCCCGCCCGAGAGCCTGCCCGACCCGATCACGACCCCGGTGAACCGCGAGCCCGGCGAGCTGCTCGACGCCACCGTCCCGCTCGTCGACGGCGACGGCCTCCCGCTCGCCGGCCTGCGCGGCCGCGTCGTCGTGCTCGAGCTGACCGCCACCTGGACCGAGCGCTGGCCCGAGACCTTCGCCTTCTACACGCGCCTGCTGCAGCAGCACGGCCCCGACCGGCTCGCCGTCGTCGTCGTCGCCATGGACAACGAGCGCGCCGCCCTCAGCCCCGAGCCCGGCCTGCGCGGCCGCGGCTTCGACCTCGGCTGGGACCCGCAGGGCGCCCTCGCGGCGCGCCTGCAGGTCGCCGCGCTGCCGACCGTGGTGGTCCTCGATCGTCAGGGCCGCGTGGCCTTCGTGCAGGGCGGCGCCGGGGCCGGCTCGACCGTGGCGATCGAGGACGGCATCCGTCGCGCCCTCGCGGCCCCGTGATCGCCGCGAACGCGTTCCACTCGCCCGTCACACGACAATCGCCCACCTGCGATTCGTCATACGCGACCCTCGCTTCTCCATTGATCGTCGCGACGATGAAATTTCGATCATCGTCGCATTCGGTCCTTGCATCGTTCGCGCCACCGACGTTACCTTCGGCGCGGTTGATGTCACCCTCATCAGGACAGACCCTGCGCAATGCGCTGGTCCAGCTCGCTCGCGTGCTGGGCCTCGCCTTCGCGTGTGTGGTCGCCGGCGTGTTCGCCGGCCCGTGGACGGCCTCGCAGCCGCTGCCCACCGCGGAGCAGCAGGTCGTGCCCGTGCCCGCCCGCGACGTGCCCTGCATCGAGGAGCGCCACGAGAACTGCCCCTCGCCGCCGTCCGAGGAGACCGAGGACGACGAGGAGACCATCGTCGCGCACCTGCTGACGCACCCGCCGCACCCGCCGCGGACGCGCGACGCGGCCCGCGACCACGACGCCGTCGGACCGCCCACCCGCGCCCTCGACGTCGAGACGCCGCCCCCCAGACAGTAGCCCGCAGGTCCCACGGCCCGGCGGGCCGAGCCGACGCGATCTGCAGCGCCTGACCGCGTCGGGCCCCGCAGGCCGGATCGACGGCGCCTGCCGCCGACGCGACGCTCGCCCGCGCCGTGGCTGGCCCGGCCCGAATATCGTCACACCCGGCGCTACGCACATATCCACGGGCGCCGAAATCTCGCGCCCGCGCCTCGCACGATCGTGCACCGATATCGTGCGCCCGCAGTCCGCACATTCCCCGGCCTGACGATATCGCCTGACCCGCGCCGCCCGCCGCGCCGGACGTCCGCGCAGCGAACCTCGCAGCCCGCCTGCGACCGCCCGGTCCCCGCACGCCCTCGCCAAGGAGCCTCCGCGACCCATGCTCTCGTACAACCCACTCGGCGCCCCCCCGGACCCGTCGACCAGCTTCCGCGCCCGCCAGCGCCTCGCCCTCCAGCTCGCCTGGCAGCAGTGGACCGCCGACTGGCGCGACGTGTTCCGCGGCTCCCCGGTCCGGGACATCCTCGCCAGCATCACCGTCGCCGCGGTCGCGCTGCCCCTCAACGTCGCCCTCGCGGTGGCCGCCGGCCTGCCGCCGACCGCCGGCCTGGTCGCCGGCGCGATCGGCGGCGGCCTCGCGGCGATCTTCGGCGGGGCCCCGCTCGCCGTGTCCGGCCCGGCCGCGGCCCTCAACTTGATCGTCCTCGGGATCTTCCGCGACTTCGGGGCCCAGGGCGTCGCCGCAGCCGCGCTCCTGGTCGGCATCTTCGAGATCCTGTTCGCCGTCACCCTCGCCGGCCGCCTCGTCCACCGCGTCCCCGAGTCCGTCCTCGCCGGCTTCCTCACCGGCGTCGGCCTCACCCTCCTCAGCAACCAGATCCCCGAGGTCCTCGGCTTCAACTACCGCGTCATCGACCTCGCCCAGATGATGCACCGCCCCGCCTGGCTGCACGACGTGTCCTGGCTGGCCGTCGCCGCCGGCCTGTTCGTCGCCTTCCTGGTCGTCACCACCGCCCAGCACAAGCGCTTCCCGGCCGCCATCTTCGGCATCGGCCTGATCACGTTCGTCGCCGTCTACCTCGACTGGGACATCGAGCGCGTCGGCGCCGTCCCCTCGCGCCTCCCGAGCCCCAGCCTCCCCGTCGTCCCGGACCAGCGCTGGCTCGACCTCATCACCCGCGTCACCCCCCTGGCGATCCTCGCCGCCGCCGAGTCGCTGCTGTCCGCCCGCGCCGTCGACCGCATGACCGGCAGGTCGCACGACTCCAACCTCGAGCTGTTCGGCCAGGGCCTCGCCAACCTCGGCTCCGGCCTGATGTCCGGCATGCCGGTCACCGGCGTCATCGTCCGCTCCGGCGTCAACGTCCAGTCCGGCGCCCGCACCCGCCTGTCCTCGCTGTGCCACGCCGCCCTGCTGGTGTTCGCCGTCGTCTACCTGTCCGACGCCATCGCCCAGGTCCCCCTCACCGCCCTCGCCGGCTTCCTCTGCGTCATCGCCTTCCGCCTCATCGAGCTGCGCACCTTCTTCAACCTCACCCAGACCGCCTGGCTCGAAGCCGTCGCCTTCGCCGTCACCGCCATCGGCACCGTCACCGACCACCTGTTCCTCGGCCTCGTCGGCGGCATCCTCATCCACGGCGTCCACCTCCTGCTGCACAGGCCCGTCCGCGGCGCACGCGCCCGCCCCGACGACCCCATGGTCCGCGCCATCCTCCCCGCGCCCCGCACCGCCGCCGCCGCCGCCCACGCCCGCCACGACCGCGGCGAGCGCCACGACCACCGCGAGCGCCCGCCCCACGAGCCGACCCCCGCCGCGCACCCCTGGCTCGACCACATCCGCGCCCGCCCGCACATCCCCCGCACCGCCTACGTGCACCCCAAGGCGTCGGTGATCGGCCGCGTGGTGCTCGGCGACGACGTGCACGTCGCCGCCGACACCTCGGTGCGCGCCGACGAGGGCTCGCCGTTCTTCATCGGCGCCGGCAGCAACGTGCAGGACGGCGTCATCCTCCACGCCCTGAAGGACCGCACCGTGCGCGTCGGCGGCCAGCCGTGGGCGGTGTACGTCGGCCGCAACGTGTCGATCGCCCACGACGCCCTGGTCCACGGCCCCTGCTACGTCGGCGACAACACCTTCATCGGCTTCAAGGCCGTGGTCCACGACAGCATCGTCGGCGCCGACTGCTACATCGGCATCGGCTCGGTCGTCGTCGGCGTCGAGATCCCCGACGGCCGCTACGTGCCCCACGGCACCATCGTCGACTCCGCCGACGCCGTCGAGCGCCTGCCCCCGGCGTCCGCCGCCCACCACGCGTTCAACCACGACGTCGTCGAGGTCAACCGCGGCCTCGCCTCCGCCTACCACCGCGCCGAGGACCAGGCCCACCGCCACCCCGCGACCGCGCCCGCGCTCACCGGCGCCCGCCCCCTGTTCCCCCGCTTCTGACCCCTCACCTCACGGACCTCCCACGATGCTCCCACTCGGCGTCCTCCTCGGCCTCGCCCTCCTCGCCCTCGCGGTGACCTCCCTCAGCGTGTTCCGCGTCGACGAGGGCCACGTCGCCGTGCTCACCCGCTTCGGCGCCGCCCGCCACGGCCCCGACGCCGCGCTGCTGACCCACGGCCCCGGCCTCCACTTCAAGGCCCCGTGGGACCGCGCCCTCGTGGTCTCCACCCACGAGCAGACCATCGAGTTCATCGGCGAGCAGCACGGCCTGCGCGTCATGGCCGCCGACGGCACGATCCTCCGCTTCGACTGCGCCGTCCGCTGGGTCCCCGTGGTCCCCGAGCTCGAGCGCCTGCTGTTCGACCTCACCACCCCGGTCGACCACGTCAAGGACCTGTTCGCCTGCATCCTCCGCGCCGAGGTCGCCGCCTTCGAGGCCACCCCCGACCCCAACGACGCCGACTGGATCCGCCACGCCGGCTCCTACGCGACCATCCGCCGCGAGCTCGCCCGCCTGCGCCGCCGCATCGAGGCCGCCTGCAACGAGCGCATCGGCGCCCGCTACGGCGTCGCCTTCATCGCCGTCGACCTCGTCGACATCACCCCGCCCGACGACCTCGCCGACGGCCTCAACGCCGTCATCCAGGCCGAGGCCGAGGCCGACGCCGCGTTCTTCCGCGCCCAGGGCGAGTGCCAGCAGCGCACGCTGTCCGCCCACGACGGCGTCGCCATCGCCCGCGCCCACGCCGCCGCCGCCGAGGCCGAGATCCTCACGCTCGGCCGCCACCTCGCCGACCTCGCCCGCGCCGGCACGCTCGCCGACTACGTCGCCCGCCGCCGCGACGAGACCCACGCCGAGAGCCGCACCCTCTTCCTCAACGACCCCGCCTGACCCCCGCGAGTCCACCATGACCCCCAGCCTCACCCAGCTCCTCATCGGCCTCGGCCTCGGCCTCCTCGTGCTCCCGCTGATCGCCCTCGCGCTGCGCGCCCTCACCGTCCAGGTCGACGACAACGAGGCCGCGCTGGTCACCCGCTTCGGCAAGCACGTCCGCACCCTGGAGCGCCCCGGCCTGCACTTCCTGCCCGCGCGCGCGCTCCCGTGGGTCCGCGTGCACGACGTCTCGCTGCGCCGCGACGGCCGCCGCTTCCCCGGCGTCGCCGTCAACGACGCCCGCGGCACCAGCGTCACCGTCGACCTCTGGCTCGAGCTCCGCGTCCTCGACCCCGCGCGCGCCACCTTCGCCGTCGCCGACTGGCAGGCCGCCCTGCCCAACCTGGTCGCGCGGGCCGCCACCGCCGTGCTCGGCGAGCGCACGTTCCACGAGATCCTCGCCTCCCACGACGAGCTCGCCGACCTCCTGCGCGCCGACATCGACGCCCAGACCAAAGCCTGGGGCCTGCAGATCAACAGCGTCCGCATCCGCGACGTGCACGTGCTGCCCGCCGTGGCCCGCGACCTGCTCACCACCATCAACGCCCGCCTCGAGCGCGCCCGCGCCGAGATCCAGGAGCGCGGCCGCCTCGCCGTCGCCTCCCTCGACGCCGACACCGCCGCCGCCGTCGCACCCCTCGTCGCCGAGGCCCGCGCCCAGTACCCCCTCGCCGTCGGCCGCGCCCTCGCCGAGCTGCGCCGCGACCCGCCCGTGCACGCCGCCTACCAGCAGCTCTACGCCCTGTCCCTGCTCCGACCCCACCGCACCGTCGCCTTCCGCGGCTGGCAACCCGGCGAGGTCCGGGCCGCCGACGCCGCCATGATGGTCCCCCCGCAAAACCACGCCGAACAACCCGCCTGACCCGGTCCGCGGCCGAAACAAGCAGCCCGCGGCAGCGAGGACAGGCGGGTGGTTCGGCGAAGAAAGCTCGTCGCTCACCTCCGGCACGCGCGGCCCGACCTGCGCGCCGGTCCGCGATGTGCCAGCATCGCCGCATGTCGCCCGCCGCCCCGCTCCCCGGCTTCCGCAAGACCTGCCTCGGCATCGCCGGCCTCCACGCCGTGCCCGCCGCCGGCATCCTCGCGCGCGGCGCCGAGGCCAGCCTCGCCGAGTTCGAGGTCCCCCACGCCGTCCTGACGTCCCCGCACTACGACGACGCCATCCGCTGGGTCTACCTGCACATGCTCGTCATCGCCGCGATCGTCGCCCTCATGGGCCTGCGCTGCGAGGACCCGCGCCTGCAGCGCGACTTCTCGCGCCTCATGCTCGCCGCCTCGCTCGTCTACACCCTCCTCGACCTCCGCGCCTCCGACTCGCCGCTCGGCACGGCCCTCTATCACGGCCCCGGCTCGCTGATCCCCGTGCTCATCTGCCTGCTCACCGCCCTGCTGTTCGCCCGCCTCGCGTTCGCCCGCCCCGCCGCCTGAGCGCCGCTCGAGACCCGGGCCCCGACCTCGCCCGCTGGCGCTGTTCATCGACGAGCGGGCGCGTCGTCACCATCATCCACGCCTAACGCGCGCCGGCCGATAGCCCGCGCGGGCAGCGGCGCCGCCTGTCCCCACGGACAGATCTCACGCCCCCGCGCCCCCTCGCGGATCCCCCGCCCGCTACACTCCGCCGGCCATGCCCGCCGACCCCCGTCCGACCCGCGAGCAGCCGTGGACCGTGTCCGAGCTGCTGCAGTGGACGCACGAGCGGTTCACCCGCGCCGGCCTCGACGAGCCCCGCGTCGACGCCGAGCACCTGCTCGCGCAGGCCCTCGGCGTGGCCCGCATGCAGATCTACCTGCGCTTCGACCAGGTCGTGCCCGAGCCCGCGCGCGCCGTGCTGCGCGACCTGATCCGCCGCCGCCTCGCCCGCGAGCCCGTCGCCTACATCGCCGGCCGCCGCGGCTTCCACGCCCTCGGCCTCGACCTCGCCGTCGATCGCCGCGTGCTCATCCCCCGCCCCGAGACCGAGCACCTCGTCGACTGGCTGCTCGAGGACCTCCCCTTCGCACCCGCCCCCGTCCGCGTGCACGACATCGGCACCGGCTCCGGCGCGATCGCCCTCGCCGTCAAGCACGCCCGCCGCGACGCCCACGTGTCCGCCAGCGACCGCTCCGACGACGCCCTCGCCGTCGCCCGCGACAACGCCGCCCGCCTCGCCCTCGACATCTCCTTCTCCCGCGCCGACCTGCTCGACGGCCTCGCCCTCGAGCACCCCCTCGACGCCCTCGCCGCCAACCTCCCCTACATCCCCAGCGCCGACATCCGCGAGCTCCAGCCCGAGGTCCGCGACTTCGAACCCCGCCTCGCCCTCGACGGCGGCCCCGACGGCCTCGACCTCGTGCGCCGCCTCGTCGCCGCCGCCGCCCGCCCCGGCGTGCTCGCCCCCGGCGGCCGCATCCTGCTCGAGATCGGCGCCGGCCAGGCCGACCTCACCCGCGACATCCTGCAGGGCCACGGCTTCGTCGACGTCGCCGCCCGCCGCGACCTCGGCGGCATCGAGCGCGTGCTCGCCGGCACCCGCCCATAAGCGAGCCGCCGCCTCCACAACCGGCGACCAGCTCCGGACCTGCGCCCCCGTCGCATCGCCCGCTCGCCTTGGCGTATGCTGTGCCGTCCGATGCCCCGTCGCGCCTCCACGCTGGCGGTCGCCCTCCTGCTTGCGACCGCCCCCCTGGCCTGTGCGACCGGCGCCGAGAGGCTCACCCGCAGGGTCGTGCCCGCCGGCCTCAACGAGACCCTGAAGGCGCTCAACGACCCCGAGAACCAGGAGCTCCTGCGCCGCCTGGTCGACCTCCCGGACATCCAGAAGGCCGCGCACGACCTCAGCGAAGCGATCACCAGCGGCGCCCTCGACGAGCTCACCGACGAACAGCGCGCCGCCAGGCTGCGCCAGCTGACCGACGACTTCGTGCGGCAGATCGCCGGCTCCGTCGCCCGCGAGCTCGACAGCAAGATCTCCCCCTCGCTCACCCGCGCCGTCGAGGACATCGTCGGCGGGGCCGTCGGCGCCGCCCTCTCGCCCGCCAACCGCCAGCAGGCGAGATCGTTCGTCGACGCGATCACCCGCACCACCATCGCCACCTTCGGCGAGAGCACCGGCAAGATCCTGCGCGACGACCTCGGCCCCGCCCTGCAGCACGTCCTCGAGCACAACCTCGGCCCCGCGCTCGACCACCTGATCGCCGAGCGCATCGTGCCCGCCCTCAAGCGCGCCCTCGACGACGAGATGGTCCCCGCCGTCGGCCGCCTCTCGCGCGAGGTCACCCGCCAGGCCGTGCTCGGCGCCCACGACGCGTTCGTCGAGCTGCAGGTCGACCAGAAGCTCGGCGGCCTCGACGACGACTTCTGGGCCCGCCTCGACAAGGTCATGAACCAGGGCCAAAAGGCCGGCGAGCTCGCCGTCTGGCTGCTCGTGCTCGTCATCGTCGCCCTCGGCGTCTGGCTGGCCCGCTCGATCATCGTCCGCCGCCACCTCGAGCAGGAGCGCGCCGCCAGCGAGCGCATGCTCATCAACGTGCTCCAGGCCATCCAGCGCGGCGACACCGACGACCCCACGCGCCCCCCCGACCTCGGCACCATGCTCGCCCGGGCCCAGGCCCAGGAGGCCTCGACCACCTCCGCCGCGACCTACGTCGGCGACCTCGTCGCCCGCGCCCGCGCCGCGCTCACCAACCTGACCAACCCGCCGAAGTCCTGAGCCTCAGTCCTCCCACAGGACGAGCACCTTGCGGTGCTGCCAGAACTCCTCGAGCGAGCGCTCCGGCTCCGCCGCGCAGCGGATCGTCAACGGGCTGAGGTGCACGCTGATCGGATGCGACGCCGCCCCGTTCCACGTGCCGATGTCGACCACCTCGCGCCCCCGCAGCGCCAGCCCGCGCCGCTTCAGGTAGTCCATGATCGCCGGCACCTGCAGGTCGACCCCGGTCGTCGCCTCCGCGTGCGGATTTCGCAGCACCCTCGCCAGCCCGATCAGCGCCTCGAGGTCCTCGGGGTGCTCCGCGAAGTGTCGCTCGTAACTTTTATAATAGACCGACTCGAGCGCGTCCTCCTGCCGCACGAACTCGTCGTCGATCATGTAGCCGATCGCCCAGCTGTCCTCGCCGTACTTGCGGTCCCACTCGCGCTGCCGGGCCTCGCGCTGCTTGATCCCCCCGGCCTTGCCGATCCGCCGCTCGACCACCCGCCAGCCCATGTCACTTCTTCTCCGGCGCCTCGAGGTCGTCGAGCACCCGCGACGTGTCCGCCTCGGTCGCCCCCTCGAATTTAATAAAACTCGGCGGCGGCGCGTCGAACTCGCCGGCCCCGCGCGCACGCCCCGGCGGCACCGCCTCCGGCCGCTTCGCCAGCGCCCGCGCCATCGCCGAGTCGAGCGGGTTCTCCCCGTGGGCCCGGGCCGCGTCGATCGTCGGCAACGTCGGCATGTACACCTCCGGCGCCCGTCCGCCCGGCCGCGGCACCGCCAGCTCGCGGTCGATCGCCGCGCTTACGCCGCTCGGCGCCTCCTGCATGCCGACCAGCGGCGCCCGCGTCCCCGCCACCACCGTCCGCCCCGTCTGCGCCGGCTCCGACACCACCGTCCGCCCCGTCTGCTCCGCGACCGCGCCCCTGCCCGCCTGCTGCATCGGCTCCGACATCACCGTCCGCCCCGTCTGCTGCGTCGGCTCTGACACCGTCCGCCCCGGCTCCGAAACCACCGTCCGCCCCGTCTGCTCCGCGACCGCGCCCCTGCCCCCCTGCTGCGTCGGCTCCGACACCACCGTCCGCCCCGACTGCTTCATGGGATCCGCGAACGACTCGATCGCGACCGGCCGCGTCGCCAGCGGCGACGCCAGCACCGGCGGCAGCGGCTCGTCGGGCAGCGGCGCGGCCGGCACATCGACCCGCGTGAACCCCACCGCCTCGCTCGCCGCGACCACACGCCCGCCGTCGGCCTCCTCGTCCGCGCGCAGCGTCGGCTCGCGCATCGTCGGCGCCCGCGCGTCGACCCCCGCCGGCGGCGCCTGCAAGCGCGCCGGCGGCCTGGCCTCGACCGGCCGCTCCGCCGCCGGCTTCTCGCCCGCCTTCGCCCTGTCGTGCTGCAGCCCCACGGTGAACAGCACCACGCTCGTGGTCACCGCCGAGAACACCAGCGTCATCATCTCCCCGCTGCCGCGCAGCCCGTGCTGCAGCGCCAGCGTCGCCAGGGCCACCGTCGCCAGCCCGCGCGGCGCCACCCCGCCGAGCGTCGCCCGCTCCGCGTGGTCGCTCGCGCTGAGCACGAAGCGCGCCACCAGCAGGCGGACGATCAGCGGCAGGAACCCGAGCGCCACGCCCATCACCAGCGGCCCCCACGGCGGCGCCAGCATCAGCCCGACCAGCGCGAACGTCAGCGTGCGCACGAACTGGATGGTCCCGTCGTGGTCCGCCAGCGCCGCGTGCACCGTGCCGGTCTCGCCCGCCACCGCCGCGGCCCCGCGGCGCAGCCCGATCACCGTCTCCGCGTTGCCGAGCGCCACCCCGAACAGCAGCACCGACAGCGGCCCCGAGCCGCCCGCCGTCTCGGACAGCACGTACACCGCGATCATCGCCGCCAGCGTATACAGATAGATCCGCGGGTTCCCGACCAGCCGCTGCAGCAGCAAGATCCACGCCGCCCCGACCACCAGCCCGAACAGCAGCGCGAACCCGAAGGCCGCCACCAGCGCCAGCCACAGCCGGCCCTCCGCCACCCGCGGGCTCATGAGGTCGAGGAACAGCACCGTCCCGATGACCGCCATCGCCTTGGTGATCGACGCCTCGCGGCGCAGCAGCGCGACCGCCCCCGCGTCGGTGCGCTGCCCCAGAGACGGCAAGAACACCTCGCCCGCGCCCGCGCCCATCAGCGACCCGAGCATGAACGCGTGCGTCCAGCTCCACGCCGGCAGGATCTTCAGCGCGTACAGCCCCATGCTGAGCAGCGCGACCGGCACCATGGTGCCGAAGAACCCGAGCACCGCCAGCAGCAGCGCCCGCTTGCGGTCGCGCTCGGGCACCGCCTCGTTGTCTGACCAAAAGGTCAGGTGACGCCCCGCATCGAACAGGATGATGACGAGCGCGAGCGCCATGAAGAACGGCGCCAGCCCCGTGATCACTGTCGTCGGCACGATGCCCGCGACCCGCGTCAGCACGCCGAGCAGGATCAGCCAGATCACCGCCGGCACCCCGGTCCGCGCGAAGATCTGCTCGCCCACCGTCCCGACCACGAGCAGGCCGGAGACCACGAGCATGAACACCGTGACGGGGTCGCTCACGGGCGCCAGTCTGCCATGGTTCGCGCCCCCGATCTGTGGCCCGCCGCGCGGACCGCCCGGCTACGCCCGGCGCCCGCGCGCGAAGTGCAGCCCGGCGTACACCTTCAGGTCGATCGCGCGGCCGCGATCCGACTGCTCGCGCAGGAACGCCTCCACCTCGGCCAGCGGCACCTCGTGCACCGTGATCTCCTCCGACTCGGTCCCGCCGCCGTCCCCGACCTTGCGCAGCCCGCTCGCCACCACCAGGGCGATGCACTCGCTGGTCAGCCCCGGCGACGTCGGCCCCTCCGCCACCAGCTCGACCCTCGCCGCCTCGTAACCTGTCTCTTCGACCAGCTCTCGCCCGGCCGCCGCCTCCATCTCCTCCTCCTCCATCCCCTCCTCGTCGCCGATCAGCCCGGCCGGCAGCTCGATCACCGACCTGCCGAGCGCCGGCCGCGGCTGCTCGACCAGCAGCAGCTTGCCCGCGTCGGTGACCGCCACGATGGCCGCCGCCCCCTTGGCGTTGATCCGCTCGGCGTACTCCCACGTGCCCTTGCGGACCAGCCTGAGGAAACGTCCCTGCGCCAGCGTCGAGGCCTCGTCCCGCGTCGTCATCACGTCAGTGTAGCCCCACTCCGCGCGCTCGCGGTAGCCTCTCGCGGTGCCCCGCCTGCTCAGCCTCGACGCCCTGCGCGGCGTCGCCGTCGTCCTCATGATGGAACAGCACCTCGGCGTCTGGCTGTGGCACGTCCAGGACCCCACCCGCACCGGCGTCGCCCAGGCCCCGCTCTACATGGCGCTCAACGGCCTCGGCGGCCTCGCCGCGCCCACCTTCATCACCCTCGCCGGCGTCGGCACCTCGCTGCTCGTCGCCTCGCGCCCGTCCGGCGTCGACGCCACCCTCGTCCGCCGCGGCCTCGTCATCCTCGCCTTCGGCTACCTCCTCAACTGGCTCACCCCCAGCTGGTTCTCGCTCGGCAGCTGGTTCGTCCTCCACCTCATGGGCCTGGCGATCGCGAGCGCGCCGCTGTGGCGCCGCCTGCCGTCCGCCGCCCTGCTCGCCCTGCAATTCGTCGGCCTCGGCCTCGCCGTCGCCGCCCAGCACTGGCTGCGCACCCCCGTCGTCTCCACCAACGACTTCATGCGCGATCTCGGCCGACCCGGCGGCGCGCTCCGCCTCGCCCTCGTCGAGGGCCAGTTCCCCGTGCTCCCCTGGCTCGGCCTGTTCCTCACCGGCATGGTCGTCGGCCGCTGGCTCGTCGCCGACCGCCCCGAGCGCATCGGCCGGCTGTGCCGCGCCTGCCTCGCCCTCGGCTTCACGCTCATGGTCCTCGGCCTCGCCGCCGCCCAGGTGCCCGCGCTCGCCCCCCTGCGCGCGGCCCCGTGGTCCCGCGTCGTCAGCGTGCGCACCAGCTTTTACCCCGCAGGCCCGGGGATCGTGCTGCTGCTGCAAGCGGGCGTGCTCCTGATGCTGCTGGCCGCGCTGCACGTCGAGCGCTCGAAACAGGCGAGCGGCGGCGTCGGCGACGCCGGCATCCTCGTGTGCCTCGGACGCGCCTCGCTCACGCTCTTGCTCGTGCACGTGGTCCTGTTCCGCGAGATCTCGCGCCCGCTCGGGGCCTGGCAGGCCTTCGACTGGCCCGTCGCGCTGCTGATCATCGCCGCCTGGATCGCCCTCTGCGCCGTGCTCGCCCGCGCGTGGCAGCGCCGCGGCTACCGCTTCGGCGCCGAATGGTTGCTCCGCCGCCTCGGCGGCTGACCAGCCCCCGCGCGTCGCAGCGCCGCGGCGCCGCAATTGCCTCGCACCCGCCGACCCTCCGACCGACCCTCCAGTAGTATCCTGCTGGCCACGGCGGGCATGCGGGACAACGAGGCCATCTCCAGCGCGCCGCCCGACCAGGGCGAGCCCCCCGCGTCCGCCAGCTCCCCACACCGCGCGCGCACCGCCGACGCGACCTCCGTCGACGACCCCACCGCCCGGTTCGTCGACGACCCGCCGACCGCCCGCTTCGGCGAGGCCGCGCCGTCCGCCGCGCAGTCGTCCACCGGCTCCGTCGACGTCGCCCCGGCCGCCTCGCGCTCCGCCGCGGCCTCGCCCGAGCTGCACGCCTCGCACAGCCTCCCGCTCGGCTCGTCGACCAGCCTGCCCGGCGACTCGCACAACTACGGCTCGCCCGCCGCGGTCGAGCGCGTGCCCGCCGCGCGCCCGACGACCCTCCTGCTCAACGACCCGGCCGTCGCGCAGGCCCGCTTCATCGACCGGGCCTTCCCCGCGTTCGTCGGCCCGGCCTCGCTGCTGGTGGTGGCGCTGTCGCAGCGCCCGCTGTCGGCGGCCGCCGTGTGCCTCGGCCTCGCCGCCGTGCACCACCTGCCCTCGATCGTCCCGGCCCTGCGCGGCCGCGGCTCGGCGCTCGTGCGTCTGGTCGGGTCGCTCGCCGCGATCCTCGCGCTGCCGACGGTCACCGGCCAGACCGCCCCGACCTGGCTCATCGGCCTGGCGATCGCCGGCGTCGTCCCGCTCGGCTTCCCCGACCTGCGGCAGGGCGCCGTCGCCACCGCCCTGCTGACCGCCGCCACCGCCGCGGGCCTGCTGCTCGCCGGGGCGTGGGGCGCCCCGCTGCTCGTCGCCACCGCCGCCGTCGCCCTCGTCGGCGGCCTCGCCGTCGCCGTCGTCCGCCACACCGGCCACGACCGCGACGACCTGCGCGCCACCTTCATGCGCATCGAGAGGGAGGTCAACGAGCGCCTGCGCGTCGAGCAGAAGCTCCGCGACGCCCAGGAGGAGCTCGAGGCCCGCGTCGAGGAGCGGACGATCGCCCTCACCAAGTCGAACCGCAAGCTCGAGAAGGAGGTCCGCGACCGCCGCCTCGCCGAGACCCAGGCCCTCGACGCCAACAAGATTAAAAGCGCCTTCCTGGCCAACATGAGCCACGAGCTGCGCACCCCGCTCAACGCCATCATCGGCTACTGCGAGATCCTGCTCGAGGACCACGCCCACGACGCCCACCCCGGCCCCGATCTGATCAAAATCCGCGGCGCCGCCGACCACCTGCTCACGATCATCAGCGACATCCTCGACCTCTCGAAGATCGAGGCCGGCAAGATGGAGATCAGCCCCGAGGTCTTCCCGGTGTCCGAGGTCGTCAACAGCGTGATGAACGCGGTCGCCCCGCTCGCCGAGCGCAACCGCAACACGCTGAAGCTCCGCTCGCCCCGCGACCTCGGCACGATCAAGACCGATCGCACCAAGGTCCACCAGATCCTCGCCAACCTGCTGTCGAACGCCTGCAAGTTCACCCACGACGGCCGCGTCGAGATGACCGTGCGCCTCGCCGTCGCCGACGCCCGCCGCTGGATCGAGTTCTCGGTGCTCGACACCGGCATCGGCATCGCCCCCGAGACCCTCGAGCGCCTGTTCGCCCCCTTCACCCAGGCCGACAGCTCGACCACCCGCAAGTACGGCGGCACCGGCCTCGGCCTCGCCATCTCCCGCCACTTCGCCCGCATGCTCGGCGGCGACATCACCGTCCGCAGCGCCGTCGGCGAGGGCTCCACCTTCACCCTCCGCCTGCCCGCCGAAGCCACCGACCCCCGCACCTCCGGCCTCCTCCTCGTCTCCCACTTTTAATAATTTCAGCCTCGGCCTCACCGCACCGTCGGACCACGCGGCTCGGATCGACAGCCCGAGTTCAGGCTCCCGCGAGCACGCGCGCACCGACGTCGGCTGAGCGGCCCGCCGATCCGCGCACTCGTGCGCGCACGAGTCACGAGGTTGGGGTCGACAGCACACGGATCGACCCGCTCGTGCGCGCGGACGCGTCGTCCGTGTGCACGCGCGCCGCTCGCCGTTGCGGCGCGTGCGTCGACTCGGTTACCTTGCGATCTTCGTGCTGGCCCATTCTTCTTTCAGCCAGGGGCTGTTCGTCGAGCTCGCCGAGTCGGAGCGTCTGTCGCGCTACGGCGACCGCAGCGACTTCCCGGACCTCGCGGCGGCGCGGGCCTTCCTCGGGCCGATCGCCGCCGACCCGCGCGACCGACCGGTCCTGCGGCGCCTGGCCGCCGACCTCGTGCCCGGGGCCCCGCTGCGCGGCGTCGACGACATCGTCGCCTGCCTCGCCGTCGCGCTGGTCGAGCGTCGCCTCGTGTTCGTGCGCATGGCCCAGCAGATCATGGGCGGCGGCGGCGCAGCCAGGGACAAGGGCGACGGCGGCGGCGGCGGCGACGGCGGCGCGGTCGAGCTGACGTGGATCGAGGCCCGCCTGCTCGACGTCGACGGCGTCGGCATCGCCAACCAGCGGTGCGTCGTCGTCGCGCCGGACGGCGAGCGTCGCGAGGTCTACACCGACTCGCTGGGCACCGCGAAGGTCGACTCGATCCCCAGGGGCATGTGCAAGATCCTCTACCCCGACCTCGCGCCCGGGGCCGTCCCACCGTCGGAGGCCCCGAACCCGACCAGGGCCGAGGCCCGCGAGCGCTTCACGCTCTCCGACCTCGTCGTCGGCGTCGCCCGCACCACCGAAGAGGTCCACGAGCTGCGCGTGCTCAATTTAAAAATTCGCGTGCGCCTGGCCATCAACCCCGACGACACCGCCAGCCGCGACGACCAGTTCATCCTCCACGCCGCCAGGGGCAGCGCCGCCCAAAAGATCGTCAAGACAATTAAAGACGACCAGGTCCCGGGCGACAACTCGGTCGACCTCGTCTACGAGCACCTGTGGCGCGACCACCGTTACACCCTCGAGGTCGACCCCGGCGCCGAGGGTGAGCCGTACCACGTGTTCAGCGACGTCGCGCTCTCGTCGCTCATCGCCCTCTGAGGGAGACGACCATGACAGGCACGAAGTGGGGCCTCACCCAGATCGACAGCAGCGAGGGCGTGATCCACGTCGAGGAGCAGATGGAGGCCACCCTCGAGGTGTTCCAGGACTGCGACAAGAGCCCCGGCCCGATCAAGCTGTGTCAGTTCCACTTAAAAGGGCCGGCGCCGAAGACCGCGGAAGAGACCCCGTGGGGCCTCGCCTGGCTCGACGAGGAGGCCCACCTCTGCGGCCCCGTGCACATCAAGTTCGACCCGGCCGCCAAGGTCGTCGAGTACAAGCGCGAGCAGCCGCCGGACCTGCTCGTGCGTCGGACCGGCGGCAAGGACCACGAGCTCGACAAGCCGAGGCCCGAGCGCCTGCGGGGCGGCTACGTGTTCGCCCCGGCCGAGCTGGCCGACCCCGACATCCTCGGCCCCGCCGGCGTCAAAAAAGACCGCATGGTCGCCTCGGTCGACCTGATCCTCTCCCCGGCCAACAAACAGCACCACCGCCTCTACCTGTTCCACCCGGCTCCCGCCCGCCAGCTGTGGATGTACGACGAGCACACATTCAAGCTCTCGTACGTGCTGACCAGCGGCGACAAGACCTGGCGCGCCGACGGTCCGACCATCAAGGTGCCGGCGTACGAGTTCCCGCGCGACTCGGGCAACTCGAACACCCTGCAGGAGAAATTGAAGGAGGAGTACGGCGACACCTCCAAGAAGCCGCCGCTGCACGCCCGCGACTACGTCGGCTTGCTGACCGGCCTCTCGCCGATCTCGATCGCCCTGCGCGGCTTCTTGCCGCTGGTGGTCGACTGGATCAACGGCAAGATCCCCGCGGGTTCGAAGTACACCCTCAACGCCGCCGAGCTCGTGTGCACCTTCCTCAGCGAGGGCGCCGTGCAGACCTTGAAGGACGCGATCGCCGGCAAGATGTCGCCGGAGAAGCTGCTCCTGTCCGGCTACGAGGACCTCGGCATCGACAGCTTCATCAGCGCCTACGAGGCCGACCAGGGCCCGATCCGCGTGCTGACCTTCGACCAGCTGCGCGAGATGATCGCCGTCGGCCGCGGCGTCGCCCACATCGTCAACGAGAAGGACGACGCCTTCAAGACCTTCGACCGCCTGCCGCTGCCGCTCGCGCTCTACGCCGTCGCCGCCCTCTACACCCAGGCCAAGCACTTCTTCGCCAGGGACCTCGAGGACCCCGCCGTCATGGGCAAGTGGGCCATGCCCGCCGACCAGCTGCCGCTGCACGTGCAGTTCTTCTGGGCCACGCTCTACTACAACACCGGCCTCGCCAACGGCAAGGGCACGCTCGGCCGGCGCGGCGTCGAGTACCACGACCTCGAGTGGCCGTTCGAGGACGACCACGCCAAGTACGCCCGCTACGAGAAGTACAACGCCAACTGGCGGACCGCGAGCTTCCGCGTGCTGCAGCTGAGCCTCGGCCTGCCGGGCCTGCCGGGCATGGGCCTGCCTGGCGTCGACCTGTCCGACCTGCCGAGCCCGTTCTGACCGGCGCCGGCGTCACGGCTGCGACAGCACCACGCTGACGGTGCTGTCGCCGTTGTTGGCGGTGACGATGTCGGGCACGTCGTCCTCGTTGAAGTCGCCGACGTCGAGGGTGTACGGGTTCATGCCGACCATGAGGGACACCGGGGCCGCGAACCCGCCGGCGCCGTCGCCCGCGAGCACGCTGACCATGCCGGCCATGCGGTTGGCGACCACGACGTCGAGGTCGCCGTCGCCGTTCATGTCGCGGGCCACGAGGCCCAGCGGGTCGGGGCCGCACGGGTAGGGGATCGCGCCGGCGAAGCTGCCGTCGTCCTTGCCCTTCAGGAAGTACACCGAGCCCGCGTCCGGCACGCTCACGACCGCGTCGAGCCCGGGCTTGCCGTCGAACTCCGCGACCGCGAGCGCGTGCGGGTTGCCGCCGACCGCCGAGAAGCTCGGCGGCCCGAAGTTGCCGACCCCGTTGCCGAGCGACACCCCGAGCGTGCCCGCCGCGCTGGCCGCGCTGACGAGGTCGAACTTGCCGTCGCTGTTGACGTCGGCCACCGTCACCCACGTCGGCGCGTCGCCGGTGCTGGCCGAGCCCGGCATCGGGTAGCCCTGGCCGTCGCCGATGTACACCCCGAGCGTGTCGGCCCCGAAGTTGGCCACGAACACGTCGTCGTAGGTGTCGCCGTTGACGTTGGCGACCGCCAGCGAGCGCGGGTTGGCCTGCGCCGCGATCGCCGGCTGACCGATCAACATGCCCGCCCCGTTGTTGAGGTAGATGGTCAGGTCGCCGCCCGCGTTGTTGGCGGCCACCAGGTCCGGCGCCGTGTCGTTGTTGATGTCGGGCGTCGCCAGCGCGTACGGCCCCATGCCGGCCGCCAGGGCCGACAGCGCGTTGAACGCCCCGTCGCCCTTGCCTGTCCGAATGGTCAGGTTGTTCGACTGGTTGTTGGCCGAGACGATGTCGAGGTGCATGTCCTTGTTGAGGTCGACCACCACCACGGCGACCGGCCCCGCGCCCATGCCCAGCGGCGAGGCCGGCGCGTAGCACAGCTCGCCCGCCGCCGCGACGCCGTCGTCGCACACCATCATGACCGGCCCGGTCGTCAGGTCGTCGGTCGTGCTCGTCGACGCGTCGGTGGTGTCGCCCGGCCCGGTCGTGATCGTCGCCTCGGCGCACAGCCCCTCGTCGCAGACCAGCGGCTCGTTGCACGCCTCGAGCGCCAGGCACGGGCAGCCCAGCGTGCCGGGCGGGCAGCCCCCCGTGGTCGTCGTGTCCGGGTCGCTCGCCGTCACCGGCGAGTCGGTGGTCTCGCTGCTGGTCGACGGGTCCATCATGGTCGTCGGCAGCGTCATCGTCGTCATCGTCGTCGTCGCCGGCGTCATCCCCGAGGTCATCGGCAACGTCACCATGGTGCCCTCGTCGTCGCGCCCGCCGTCCGCACAACCCGCCGCGAAGAGGAGAGCCACCGCGACCTTCGCCTGCCCATGCAAAGCCATAGGGTGGAAGCTTCGGACGCCCGGCGGGCCTGCGTCAACCGGGGCGCCGGTGTGCTTGGCCGTTCACGGTCCGTGTGATCCGGCGCGGGCCCGCGCCGCCGCGCACACCCGCCCTGGACCGTGGATCGCGGGAAGTCCCCGCCCCGCCAGGGCTTCCACGCGGCGACGGCCCCGCCCGCGAGCCCGGCTCGCGTATATATTCCCCGCGCCCATGGACAGCGACCCGCACGGCCTCCAGATCCTCGCCATCAGCGTCGCCGCGCTGCTGCTCGGCCCGGGGATCCACCGCGTCGCCCGTCGCGAACGCGTGACGATGGCCGCGCTCGACAACTTCGTGCTCGTCGCGGTCGCCGGCCTCGTCATGGTCGAGATCCTCCCCCGCGCGCTCGACCTCGCCGGCTGGCCCGCCTTCCTCGCCCTCGTCGCCGGCATCCTCGGTCCCTCGATCGCCGAGGGCCCGCTCCGCCTCGCCGCCCGCGGCACCCACGGCACCGCCCTCACCGTCGCCGTGCTCGGCATGGCCGCACACTCGTTCACCGACGGCCTCGCCCTCGCCTCCGCCCACGCCTCCGGCGACTCCGGCCACGCCCTCGAGGTCGCCGTCATCGCCCATCAGCTGCCCGTCGCCGTCGCCGTCTGGTGGCTCCTCTCGCCCCTCGGCCTGGCCCGCGCCTCCGCCGCGATGGCCCTCCTCGGCGTCGCCACCGTCGCCGGCTTCGTCCTCGCCGACGCCTCCCTCTCCGCCCTCCAACCCGCCTGGCTCGGCCTGTTCCACGCGCTCGTCGGCGGCCTCCTCCTCCACGTCGTCGCCCACCGCAACCACCCCCACGAGCACGACCAAAATTTAAATGATTTCAGCGATGGGGATCTCCCGCGCGGACACTCGCACGGACACCACGCGCACACCTCGCACGCGCACGAGCCTCATCACGCGCACGAGCACCACGCGCACACCTCGCACGCGCACGAGCCTCATCACGCGCACGAGCACCACGCGCACACCTCGCGCGCCCCACTCGCGTCCGACTCGCACGAGCACCACGCGCACACCTCGCGCGCCCCGCACGCGCACGCGCCTCACTCGCACGGCCACCACGCGCACGAGCCCCACGCGCACGCCCCCGACCCCCCGCGCGTGCGCGTCGCCGCCAGCCTCGGCGGCCTCGCCGGCCTCGGCCTGCTCGCGCTGCTCGCCCGCTCCTCCTCGCACGGCCACGCCCACGAGGAGCACGACCCGCTCGCCCAGGTGCTCGCCGCACTGCTCGAGCTCACCCGCGACAGCGCCCCCGCGCTGCTCCTCGCGTTCGTGCTCGCCGGCCTGGTCGCGACCTTCCTGCCCGAGGCCCCGCTGCGGTGGTTACGCCGCGGCACCCCGCTGGCCCAGGCCGCCCGCGGCGTCGCCTTCGGCCTGCCGCTGCCGCTGTGCTCGTGCGGGGTCGTGCCGGTCTACCGCGGCCTCCTGCAGCGCGGCGTGCCGGCGGCCGCGGCCATGGCCTTCCTGGTCGCGACCCCCGAGCTCGGCATCGACGCCGTGCTGCTCTCGCTCCCGCTGCTCGGCGGGCCGATGACCGCCGCGCGGGTGCTCGGCGCGGTCGCGGTGGCGCTGGTCGTCGGCCGCGTCGTCGGCGGCCTCGCCGACCGCCTGCGGCCCGCCCCCGACCTGTCCGAAAAGCCAGCCGACCCGCGCCCCCTGGCGACCCGCCTGCGCGACGGCGTGCTGCGCGTCGGCCTGGTCGAGATGGTCGACGCCACCGCCCCCTGGATCGTGTTCGGCCTGCTGCTCGCCGCGACGATCCAGCCCTGGCTCGACCCGGCCACCTTCACGGCGATCCCCCCGGCCCTGCAGGTCGTGCTGTTCGCCGTGCTCGGCGTCCCGACCTACGTGTGCGCGTCCGGGGCGACCCCGCTCGTCGCCGTCCTCCTGGCCAAGGGCCTCAGCCCCGGCGCCGCCCTCGCGTTCCTGCTCACCGGCCCCGCCACCAACGCTACCACCTACGGCCTGCTCCACGGCCTGCACGGCCGCCGCGTCGCCCTCGCCTTCACCGGCCTGATGATCGCCCTCGCCGTCGGCCTCGGCGTCGCCCTCGACCTGCTGCTCCCCGGCATGACCGCCGCCGCCGAGGCCGGCCACGTCCACCACGAGCCCGGCCTGTTCGCGGATCTCTGCCTCGCCGCGCTCGCCGCCCTGTTCCTCGTCAGCTTCCTGCGCCAGACCCCGCAGAAGTTCGTCCAGCGCCTGTGGGAGCGCGACGACCACGCCCCCGCAAGACCCGCCGAGCCCGGCGCCCCCGCGCCCCACGCCTGCTGCAAGCACGAGCACTGAGCCGCCGCGCCGGACCACGGCTTCCCCCTCGCCGCCCGCAGCCCCCGCGCCCCGCGCCTGCTGCAGGCACGAGCACCGAGCCGCGTCGCCGGACCGCCGCTTCCCCCTCGCCGTCCCCGGCCCCCGCGCCTCGCGCCTGCTGCAGGCACGCGCACTGAGCCGCCGCGCCCCGCTCACCCCGGCCCCCGCGCCCGCACGCGCTGCGCGCGCGAGCGCCTACCTGTCCCTTCGGACATCCCGTGACCGCGACCCGCCACCGCGCGCCGCGGATGCGTATACTCGGGCCGCCGCGAGGTCCACCCTGCCCGACACCCAGCCCAGCATGCCCGCGATCGAGACCCGCACGGGCGCGTGGATCGGCCGCGTGATCGACGACCGCTACCGCATCATCGAGGTGCTCGGCGAGGGCGGCATGGGCGCGGTGTACGTCGCGGAGCACCTGAAGCTGCGCAAGCAGGTCGCGGTCAAGACCATCCGCACCGAGTTCGCCGACGACGCCCACCTCACCGAGCGGTTCGTGCGCGAGGCCCTGGCGACCGGGCAGATCGAGCACCCGCACGTCGTCAGCGCCATGGACTTCGGCCACCTGCCCGAGGGCGGGGCCTACCTCGTGGTCCAGCTGGTCCGCGGCGAGGCCCTGACGAAGCACCTGCACCGCGGCCCGCTCGCCTGGCCGCAGGTCGCCGAGCTCGGGGCCCAGATCGCCGACGCCCTCGCCGCCGCCCACGCCGCCGGCATCGTCCACCGCGACCTGAAGCCCGACAACATCCTGCTCGAGCCGCGCGACGGCCTGCTGTGGGCCAAGGTCGTCGACTTCGGCATCGCCCGCCTCTCGGGCGACGGCGCCGCGGTCGTCACCACCGGCAGCGAGCCGCTCACGCGCGCCGGCATGGTCGTCGGCACCCCCGGCTACATGGCCCCCGAGCAGGCCCTCGCCGGCCAGGTCGACGGCCGCACCGACCTGTACGCCCTCGGAGTGATCCTCTGGGAGTGCTGCACCGGGCGGCGCCTGTGGACCGGCGACAGCCTCACCGAGCTGTTCCAGCGCCAGCTCACCACCGCGTCGGCCGACCTCCGCACCGCCGTGCCCGGCACCCCGCCCGCGCTCGCCGCCCTCATCGTCCAGCTCCTCGACCCCGCGCCCAACAAGCGCCCCGCGACCCCCGCGATCGTGCGCGACGAGCTGCGGTCGATCGCCCGCGGCGAGGACCTCGCCGCCGCGTCGATGCGCCGCCCCATGCCCGGCATCCCCGCCGCGCACACGATGGTCGCCAACGTCATGACCGGCGAGCAGCCCCCGCCGACGATCCGCGCCGGCGGCCCGTGGAGCCTCGTGCTCGACCTCCGCACCGCCGTGACGAACACCCTGCCGGCCTACGAGGGCGCCGGCCGCCGCGTGTGGTGGGCCCTCGGCGGCGGCCTGCTGCTGATGTTCGTGCTGCTGGCCCGCTGCGCCTGCGGCGGCGACGACACCGCCGACGCCGACCCGGAGTCGACGCTCGCCGTCGGCCGCGCCCCCGACGCCCCGCCGACCCCGCCGCCGCCCGGCGCCGCCGCGAAGACCGACGCCAAGCCCGAGCCCGAGATCCCCGCGGCCTACGCCCCCCACGCGGAGATCCTCGCCCACGAGAAGGACCGCAAGGCCCGCAAGGCCTCCGCCGAGAAGATCACCGGCGCGAGCGAATCCGACAAGCAGTCGATCCCTCTCTACATCCGCAACCTCGCCTGGCTCGAGAAGAACTCGGGCTGCGAGGCCAAGAAGGCCGTGCTCCTCAAGATCGAGGCCGACGCCGACCCCCGCGTCATCCCCGCCCTCCGCATCCTCTCCACCTACCCCAGGGACGGCTGCGGCTTCTTCGGCATGAAGGACTGCCTCGAGTGCCTGCGCGACGACCTCCGGCGCGTCCTCGGCCACTTCGAGTCGATCCACCCCGAGTAGGCGCACGCGCGGCCGGGCCCGCGACGCTTGCCCTCCGTCGCCCCCGCGTTGGAAGATCGCCGCGCTGGGCCCTCTACCAGCCGCCACCTTCGCCGGTGAGGAAGCAGGAGTCGTGATGCTCGCTCGATCTCTTTGTACAGCCCTCGTGCTCGTCGCCGCTTGCGGCAAGCCCGTCGACCCCTCGGGCAAGGTCGACACCTCCTTCACCCGCGCGGCCATGGGCATGCCCTCCACCGACCCCAACCGCCCCCTCGCCGCCGACCTCGCGGTCGAGCCCGTGTCGATGCTCGTCATGTTCAACCGCCTGCACACCGGCGACAAGCTGACCGAGGCGCTCAACCGCAAGCCCGGCCAGTTCAGCCGCGTCGACCTCGACAAGAACAGCGTGCCCGACCCGCTCACCGCCGTCGTCAACGCCGCCTCCGACGGCCACGCCGTCGAGATCCGCGCCAAACCACCGACCGGCGAGTACGTCGTCGCCACCCTCATGTTCGACCCCGAGTGGGAGTTCATGGGCCACTACGGCGGCCTCAAGGGCGGCGCCGCCTCGACCGTGTCCCAGCCCCTGCTCGCCGCCGGCGCGCCCGCCCCGGTCATGATGCCGCCGACCACCACCCCGGTCCCGGTCGCCACCACCCCGACCCCCGTCGCGACCGCTCCGACCCCCGCGCCCGCGGCCCCGAGCCCGACCCCCGCCGCCGGCAGCGTGCAGGCCGTGCCCGCCGGCAGCAGCGCCGCCGCCGGCATCGCCGCCCCGTGATCCGCGACCTGACCCGAAGGACAGCCGCCCCGTCGCTCACGACGGCGGCGGGTCGAACGTCATCCCGTTCTTCAACGAGTTGACGACCCCCTGGACCTCGCCCTCGGCCCCGACGAGCACCCACGCCCAGCCCGGCTCGCTGGTGTTGAAGTCGAGCCAGCGCTGCTGCCACGCCGCCGCCTCCTCGGGCGTCGCGGCCAGCATCGCCTGCGCATCACGAGCCAGCGCCGCCGCGATCTCCCCGTCGCCGCCGGCCAGGTCGAGCGACTCGCTCCACAGCGCCGTCCAGTCCTCGCCGCCCACGCTCGCGGCCACCATGCGCGCCCCGAGCCACAGCTGGGCGGCCTGGAACAGGTCCTGGGCGAGCGGCCGCTCGCGCAGGCGGTCGCGGATGCCGGTGAGCTCGCGGCGCAGCCGACGGATCACCGGATCCTCCGGCCTGTCCTCGCTCGCCGCGTCCTTGGGCGGGTCGGTCCCCTCGAGCAAGTCCACGACCTTCTTCGGCTTGCCCGCGGACGTCAGCGGGATGTGCAGCGTGAAGATCGACCACGACCCCGAGACGATCAGCCGGGCGTCGATGAACTCCTGCAGCCGCCGCTGGGTCACCCGCGCCAGGCTGCGCTCGCGCGCGTTGGCCGTCGGGATCGTGCGCGCCAGCACCAGCTGACCGCGCCCGCGGTTCGGCGGATCGACCCGCTTCAGCGGCGCGATCGGTGCCTTCGTCACGTGCTTGTTCGACCGCCCCGGCGGCCGCTCGCGGCGCAGCCGGACCAGCGCCTGCGGCTCCGCGTCGGCGTCGTTGCCCCCGAGCAGCGACACCTTCTGCCGCCACCGCTCCCCCATGTCGGTCGACGCCGCCGTGTTGGCCTCGTCGACCAGCTTGCCCGCCGCGTGCACCACCATCACCGCCTGCCGCGGGTCCGTCAGCGCCCGCCAGGCGTCCAGCAGTTGTTTGTCCGTCAGCGCCGACACCGTGTCGCGGTCGATGCGCTCGCGCGCCGCGTCCACGCCCGTCAGCGCCGCCACCACCTCGCTCGTCGCCTGCGCCTCCGCGTCGAGCGGCCGCAGCTCGAGCAGCGCCTGCCGCCGCCCCACCGCCAGCGCCCGCGACGGGTCCTCCGCCAGCACGTCGGTCAGCCCCGCCAGCAGCGCCCCCGTCTCGCCCGCGACCCCGTGCACCGCCACTTCGAAGCGGTCCACCCCCGAGCGCATCTCCGTGCGCGCGGCCAGCCGCGGCGACAGGGCCTCGAGCTCGAGCGCCAGCGCCCGCACCGCCACCAGCGCGGCCGCCCCCTGCAGCCCCGCCTTCAGGCCGTGCGTCGGCAACAACAGCCGCACGTGCACCGCCGGCAGCCCGTCCTCGTGCAGCCAGTGCACGAGCAGCCCGTTGGCCAGCACCACCCGCTCCGGCGCCCGCCACGGCGGGGCCAGCGAGCCCAGCGCCTCGGTCTCCGCCGGCGTCGCCGCCTCGTCGAACGGCTCGACCTTGATCGGCTCGCGCCTGCGGCAACCTGTCCCGAAGGCCAGCCCGAGAGCCAGCACCGCGATCACGCCGCGCAGCCCGCTCCGACCGCCGACCGTCACCCGCGCATCACCCGCAGCAGCCCTGTCCCGGTTCATCGTCCCTCCGGGAACGTCAGCACCACCGCGTCCTCGACCCGCAGCAGCCCCGGCGCCGCCTTCTCGCGGCCGCCCGGGTCAGCCAGCGACGCCGTCCCGATCAGGTCCTCGACCCGGTGCTGCTGCTGAAAGTTCGTCGTCGCCCCGGCCGCGGCCGGCGCCCCGCCCATGGCCAGCAGACGGGCCAGCCCCTGCGGCGTCCTCGCCATCAGGTGGATCGCCTGGCCGACCACGGCCGCCTGCGCCGCCAGCAGCGCCGCGTCCGGCCCCACGGCGGCCAGCCTGGCCAGCCGCATGCGGACGAATTGCCAGGCGTCGTCCGCCCCGGTCGGCCGCAAGATCATCACCCCGCGCCGCGCATCCGGCTCGAGGTCACAGACCAGCCGGGCCTTGCGCGGCTCCTCGGGCTCGGGCGCCTTCTTCTGGCGATTGACCGCCCGGCACACGGCCGAGGCCCACGCCCCGCCGGCCGCGGTCGGCGGGATCGGCCACACGAAGGACACCCCGCGTTGCCGCGCCAGCGGCACGACGACCGCCTCCGGCGGGAAACCGCCGCTCGCGGCAACAGCCTCGCCGCCCTCGGCCGGAGCCGCCTCGGCCGCCGGCTTCGCCACCGTGGCCGCCGGCGTGCGCGGCCCGACAACCCGCATCGGCACCATCCTGGCCGTCTGCGGCAGATCCGCGAACAGCGGCGAGATCTTGGCCAGCAGCGCCTCCGGCGACTCCGGCGCGACCACCACCAGCGTCGCCCGCGCGTAGCTGAACTTGCTGGCGAACTGCGCCGCCAGCACCCCCTCGGTGACTGTCGACAGCGGCTTGCCGGTCACCCGCCCGTCGTGCCCGAGGCCCGCCGAACCGTGCACGTACGCCAGCGCCTCCGGCCGCAGCCGCGAACCCACCCGGTCGTCGCTCGACGCCCAGCTCAGCGTCTGCTTCCAGCGCGGCAGCGACGAGGTCGGGAAGCGCAGCCGCTGCGACTCGACCCACAGCACCGCGTCGAGCCGCGACATCGGCACCACGCTCTCGTAGCGCACCTGCGCCGCCCCGGTCGCCAGGCGATAGACCCCGCCCGCGTCCTGCGTGGTCGCCATCGCCTCGCCCGGCCGCAGCTCGCGGTTGCCCTGCTCGACCTGATATGCCAGCGCGTGGATCAGCCCCGGCAAGTCGGCCGGGTCGTCCTCGCTGCCGGTCTCGATCGCCAGCGCCACCGACGCCACCGGCAGCGTCATGTCGCGGGCCGTCAGCACCCGCAGCCCGCACGGCAGCACCGCGTCGATCACCACCTCGGGCGCCGGCGCCGGCGCCGCTGTCGGCGCCGCCGGAGCGGCAGGCGGAGCCGCCGCATCCGCGGGCGCGGCCGTCAGGGCGAGGAGAAGGGCGAGCATGGGTGGGTCCGGGTGAACCGCGAAAGTCAGGACTGTTGGTAACCGCAAGCAGGGGCCACGGCAAGCGCTGGAGTCACGCCCTCAGCCCTTGGAGGCCGCGCCGAACAGGGCCCCGGCGAACCGCGCCGTGTCGCCCAGCACGGCCTCGATGCGCAGCAGCTGGTTGTACTTCTCGACGCGGTCCGAGCGCGAAGCCGAGCCCGTCTTGATCTGTCCGGCGTTGGTCCCGACCGCGAGGTCGGCGATGAACGTGTCGGCCGTCTCGCCGCTGCGGTGCGAGATCACCGCCCGATAACGATTGTGCTGGGCCAGGCGGACCGCCTCGAGCGTCTCGCTGAGCGTGCCGATCTGGTTGACCTTCACCAGGATCGAGTTGGCGATCTCGCGGTCGATGCCCTGCTGCAGGCGCGCCGGGTTGGTCACGAACAGGTCGTCGCCGACCAGCTGCGTCGACCTGCCGAGCCGCTCGGTGAGCAGCTTCCAGCCGTCCCAGTCGTCCTCCGCCATGCCGTCCTCGATCGACACCAGCGGAAACCTGGCCGCCATGGCCGCGTACTTGTCGACCAGCTCGGCCGACGTGAGCGCCACCCCGCCCTCGCCCGCGAGCACGTAGCGCTGCCTGGCCTCGTCGTAGAACTCCGAGGCCGCCACGTCGAGCGCCAGGCTGATCTGCTCGCCCGGCCGATAGCCCGCGCCCTCGATCGCCTGCAGCAGCAGCTCGAGCGCCTCCGCGTTGCTCCCGAGGTCCGGCGCGAACCCGCCTTCGTCGCCGACCGCCGTCACCTTGCCGGCCTTGCGCAGGATCCCCTTCAGCGCGTGGAACACCTCCACGCCGGCCCGCAGCGCCTCCGAGAACGACGCGAACCCGTGCGGCACCAGCATCGTCTCCTGGAAGTCGAGGTTGTTGTCCGCGTGCGCCCCGCCGTTGATCACGTTCATCAGCGGCACCGGCAGCGTGCGCGCCAGCGGCCCGCCGAGGTAGCGGAACAGCGGCAGGTCGACGTCCATCGCCGCCGCCCGGGCCACCGCCAGCGACACCCCGAGCACCGCGTTGGCCCCGAGCTTGCCCTTGTTGGCGGTGCCGTCGGCGTCGAGCAGCGCCTGGTCGACCTCGAGCTGCTCGCGCGTGTCGAAGCCCAGCACCGCCTCGGCCAGCGCCTCGCGCACGTTGGCCACCGCCTTCGACACGCCCTTGCCGAGGTACCGCGACTTGTCGCCGTCGCGCAGCTCGACCGCCTCGTGCTCGCCCGTGCTGGCCCCCGACGGCACCGCCGCGCGGCCGACGTTGCCGAGTTCGCTGGTCACCTCGACCTCGAGGGTGGGGTTGCCGCGCGAATCGAGGATCTCGCGCGCCTGCACGTGGACGATGGAGCTCATGGCCCGCGAGGGTAAACCGTCCGTCTTTTCCCCGACAAGCGCCGCTCTTTCCCCGCCCCACAGCCGCCCCGGCGCCGCTCCCGAGCTCCGGGGCCCACGCATTGACGCCCGCCGCCGGCCGCGATACCCCGATTTCGCCCCGCCGCGATGATCAAGTACATCGGCTCCAAGCGCACCCTCGTCCCGCGGCTCGCCGACATCATCTCCGCCCTCCGGCCCGCCTCCGTGCTCGACCTGTTCTCCGGGACATCCCGCGTCGGCCACGCCCTGAAGCGCGCCGGCCTCCGCGTCCTCGCCAACGACCACAACGCCTACGCCGCCGCCCTCGCCCGCTGCTACGTCCAGGCCGACCGCGACGACCTGCTCGCCGACGCCACCCGCCTGCTCGAAGAGCTCCAGCGCCTGCCCGGCGAGCCCGGCTACTTCACCGACACCTTCTGCGTCAAGAGCCGGTTCTTCCAGCCCAAGAACGGCGCCCGCGTCGACGCCATCCGCGAGGCCATCGCCCGCAAGTCCCTCGACCCCGAGCTCGAGGCCGTGCTGCTGGTCGCCCTCATGGAGGCCGCCGACCGCGTCGACTCGACCACCGGCGTGCAGATGGCCTACCTGAAGGACTGGGCCCCGCGCGCCCACAACGACCTCGAGCTGCGCCTGCCCGACATCCTCCCGCGCGCCCGCCACGGCAAGGGCGCCGCCCACCAGCTCGACGCCCTCGCGGCCGCGTCGACGCTCGAGGCCGACGTCGCCTACCTCGACCCGCCGTACAACCAGCACAAGTACCTCGGCAACTACCACGTGTGGGAGTCGCTGGTGCTGTGGGACAAGCCCGGCGTGTACGGCACCGCCTGCAAGCGCCTCGACTGCCGCGAGCGCACCTCCGCCTTCAACTCGAAGCCCGAGGCCCCGCTGGCCATGCAGGCCGTGATCGACCGCGTGCGCGCGCGTCACCTCGTGGTGTCGTTCAACAACGAGGGCTACTTCACCCGCGCCGCCATCGAGGCCATGCTGCGCGCCCGCGGCGAGGTCCTCGTGCTCGAGCACGACTTCCCGCGCTACGTCGGCGCGCGCATCGGCATCTACAACCCCCAGGGCGAGAAGGTCGGCAGCGTCGGCCACCTGCGCAACACCGAGTACATCTTCGTCGTCTCCGACGACCCCGCCGCCCTGCGCCGCCTCGCCGCCGCCTGAGACCTCGCCATGCTGTCCGTCGACCCCCACCCCCTCCTCGACCTCCACGCCTTCGTCACCAGCTTCCCGCGCCCGCTCGCCGAGCTGCCGTCGCCGCCGGAGCTGCTGGCCGGCCTCGACCTCGCCCACCCCGCCCCCATGCGCAGCGACGACGCCGTACGCTCGGCCGTCCGCGACCTCCTGCGCCACGGCGGAGTCTTCAAGCCCACCGGCCGCAGCAAACCCGCCAGCGAATTTTTAATCAAAGCCGCGAGCGACGGCCAGCTCGGCTCGATCAACGCCGCCGTCGACGCCTGCAACGTCGTCTCCCTGCACAGCGGCCTGCCGATCAGCGTCGTCGACCTCGACCGCGCCGCGCCCCCGCTGCGCGTCGGCCTCCCGCCCGCCCGCACCACCTACGTTTTTAACGCCTCCGGCCAGGTCATCGACATCGGCGGCCTCGTCAGCCTGCACGACGGCGAGGCCCCGTGCGCCGGCCCGGTCAAGGACTCGCAGCGGACCAAGACCCACGCCGGCACCACGCGCACCCTCTCGATCGTGTGGGGCACCACGGCCCTGCCCGGCCGCGCCGCCGAGGCCTGCGCCTGGTACCGCGAGCTGCTGGAGAGACAGCTCGGCGCGACCACCGAGCTCGTCGTCCCCGCCTGACGATCGTCGATCGGATCGCCACTGCGGTCTGGTGCCCCCGCGCGCCGATCGTCGTGACATCTTCATCGGCATATACACCGATCGCACCTGTCTCTCGCGCCAGGACGCCGACCGTGCGATCCTCCGCGGCGAAAGTCCCCTGGAATCTTCTAACCCTCGAGGCCCCATGAAACCCCTCGCCTACGCGTCCTTGATCCCCGCCATCCTCCTGTTCGGCGCCTGCGGCAGCACCCCGTCCGAGTCCACCTCGGACACCGACACCGACTCCGGCACCGGCACCGGCTCGACCGGCTCCGAGACCTCGAGCGACCCCGACACCACCGCCAACCCGACCACCGGCGCCACCTCGGGCAGCGGCTGCGTGCCCGGGCAGCAGATCGCCTGCGCCTGCGAGAACGGCCTCGACGGCGCCCAGACCTGCAAGCTCGACGGCACCGGCTACGACCCCTGCGTGTGCTCCGAGGCCGACTCCGGCAGCTCCGACCCCGTCACCTCCGACCCCGGCACCTCCGCCGGCCCGACCTCCGACCCGGGCACCACCGACGCCGAGTCCACCACCGACGTGAGCGGCGGGACGTCGACCGGCGGCGACACGTCGACCGGCGGCGAGTCGTCCACCGGCGGCGAGTCGTCCACCGGCGGCGATCAACCCTACGGCCCCTGCCCCAACGGCGACGGCGACTGCCTCGACAACGAGCAGTGCGTCGACGGCATGCACAACCAGCTCGGCCCCTGGACCATCTGCGTGCCCGGCGAGTGCGACAACGAGGGCGACTGCGACGTGACCCCCGACGACATCTGCAACGACGCCCCCGGCGACGGCGAGGCGGTCGACTACTGCCTGCCCGCCGAGTGCGACGACAACACCCCGTGCCCGAACGGCATGGAGTGCTACCCCCCGAACATGGGCTTCGGCACCGCCGTGTGCCTCTGGCCCGGCTGACCCGCGCAGCCGCGGCGCCGTCGCTCGTCGACGGCGCCCCTCGACCTGACCACCGCCGCGATCACGGCGAGCACGTCCTGCTCCGTCGCTCCCAGCGAAACCGCGGCAACCCGGCGACCAGGTCGACGATCTCCGGCGACGCCCGGTCCGGCGCGGCCCGCCCGTCGTGATCGTCGTGCTCGGGCCAGTCGATGAAGCCGCTCGCGAGCGCCACCCCGACCCGCCCCGCGCAGGAGCACACGTTACGCCGGTCGAGGTGCTGACAGCGCGCGCCGAGGTAGTCCTCGAGCGCCCGGGTCGCCTGACGGAGGTCCTCGTGGGCCCGCGCGGGCGACATCCCGGTGATCTCGGCGATCCGTCCGACCGCCAGCCCGAACAGGCTCGCCATCAACAGGACGGCCCGCGGCTTCGGGGCCAGCGTGCGCAGCACGGCCCCGATGCACGCGCGCTGGACCTCGGACCGCAGCACCCGCAGCCGCCGCGCGTCGCGTCGGACCAGCGGGTGGTCGAGCCCGACCGTCAGCGTGACCTGGCCGCGCAGCACCTCGTCGAGCTCCCGCAGCCGTCGCCGCGCCCCTCCGGGCGCCCTCACCGTCGAGCCGCCGCGCCACAGCGCCGCGAGCCACCCGTCGCGGCCCGCCCCCGGCCGCTCCGCGATCACCCGCGCGAGCAGCGTGGCCGCCAGCTCGCGCGACGGATACATCCACACCGTGAAGCTGAACAATGCATCGAGTTCGTCGCCAGGCAGCAGCGAGTCCACGTCCATATTCGAAAGCATATCGCTCCGGCGGCCATCACGCGGCTCGGAAATTTGTGTATTGAGCCACACACATATTCGCGATCCTCGGATTCGATCGATGCATGTATTCACATCCCGCCGATCGGGCATCATGCCGGCGTGGGCGCCGGTTCCAGACGACTGTTCGCGGATCGTTACCTGCTGCTGCGTGAGCTCGGACGCGGCGGAATGGGCGCCGTGTACGCCGCTTACGACGAACAGGCGATGCGTCGGGTGGCGCTCAAGCGGATCGAGGCGAAGCCCGGGCAGGACGTGGAGATGCTCGAGCAGCGGTTCCGTCGCGAGGTCCGCGCGCTCGCGGCCAGCAAGCACCCCGGCACGCCGACGCTGCTGCACTGCGGCCGCGCCGCGGACGGGGCGGCCTACTACACGATGGAGATCGTGGCCGGCGAGCGCCTCCGCAGCCTGCTCGAGCGCGAGCGGCTCACGTCGGTCCGCGCCCTGACCCTGGCGATCGACGTCGGGCGCATCCTCGCCAGCATGCACGAGGTGGGGGTCGTCCACCGGGACGTCAAGCCGGGCAACATCCTCGTCGAGGCCGGCGACCGCGTGCGGCTCATCGACTTCGGCGCGTGCGCCTTCCTCCCGCAGTTCTTCCTGCGCGAGGACATCGAGCGCGACCGCCTGACCGCGACCGACCTCCGCTGGGCGACCGGCGACTACGACGCCGTGCGCACGCCCGGCTACTCGGCCCCCGAGGTCGGCCGGGCCGAGGAGGACGCCAGCGTCCGCAACGACATCTACTCGCTGTGCGCGATCACCTACGAGATGGTCACCGGGCGCAGCCTGGTCGATCGCCACTCCCAGGCGGTCCGCACGATCGTCCCCGAGGAGCTGCCCGCACCGCTCGCCCCGCTCGCCGAGATCCTCGCGGGCGGCACGTCCTTCGAGCAGTTCGACCGCCAGCGCAGCATGCCCGAGCTCGTCCAGGCCCTCGAGGTCGTGCGCGGCGAGCTCCTGCGCGGCCCCGGCCGACCGCCGCGACAGCCGACCGCCACCGTGACCCTCGCCCTCGCCGCCGCCCTGATCGCCGCGCTCGCGTGGTCGGCCCGCGGCGGCCCCCCGCTCGCGGCCCCCGTATCACCACCCCCGGACGCCGCGGCGCCCCAGCCGGGCGCTCCGTCGACCGACGCCGCGACCCGCGGCCCTGCTCCACCAGCCCCCCTCCCCGACCCCCCGTCGACCGACGCCGCGACCCGCGGCCCTGCTCCGCCGGCCCCTCTCGCCGACCCTCCCGACCCCCCCCCCGGGTCGGCGACCGAGCGCGACGAGAGCCGCGCGGGCGCCGCTCCGCCGGATGACCCGCCGCACGAGGCCCCCGCGACCGACCCCGGCAAGCGACGCCGTCGGATCCTCGAGGGACGCCGCGAGGCCGTCGAGCGCTGCGCCGCCGACACCAGCGGCGTCCTCACGACCCTGACCGTCGCCGTCGCCGCCCCGCGCGGCAGGGTCACCGACGTAACGCTCGTCGAACACGACGCGCCGGTGCTCGAGCACTGCGTGGCCGAGCTCCTGCGGGGCCTGCAGCTGCCCGCCTCCGGCGACCCGATCCTCCACACCTATCGCCTGCGCCCGCGACCCCACCGGTGAACGCCATGTCGATGACCACCCCGCTCGTGCTTCTCTTCTTCGCCGCGCCGCCTCCACCGGAGGTGACGGCCCACAACCGGGCCGCGATGGCCCACTACCTGCGCGGCGACTTCGAGGCCGCCTACACCGAGTTCTGCGCCGTCTACGCCGCGCTGCCGGATCCCGCCCGCGATCGTCGCGCCCGCGAGGACGCCATGGGCTCGATCCGCAGCGCGCTGCGCAAGCTGCACGCCGCCGACCCGCGGACGCCCGAGCCGCTGTGCCGGCTGGCCACCCACCTGCGTGGGCACATCGCGGCCCTCGGCGAGGCACACCCGGGGCAGCCCGACCTGCTCGAGATCCGCGGCAACCAGGAGCTGCTGGCCACCGTGACCCACGACCTCGCGCCGTACGGACCCACGGCCTGCGACCCGCCGTCCGAGAGATCTCCCGCAAAAAAACCCGCGGACGCCCCCGGACCGACATTCGCGACGCCCACGCCGGAGCGGAGATCTCCTCCCCCTCCGACCGATGCAGCTGCACCGACCGCCGTCACACCTCCCGCCACCGCCCCCGGCCCGAAGCCGGCGCCGCGCGACCCGGCCGACCCGCGCCACCTGAAGATCGCCGGCGGGGTCGCGCTCGGCCTCGCCGGCGCCGCGCTCGGGATCATGGCCTGGCGGATCGGCGACGAGGCCAGCTTGCACGACGACATCGACGCCCTCGAGCGAACCGCCGCCGGCCGCCCCTTCACGCCGGACGAACGCGACGCCCTGGGGGACCTCCGGGGACACGCCCGCAGCAGCCGCTGGCAGGCGCTCGGCGTCGGCTTCGCGGGCGTCGGCCTGGCCGCGATCGGCACCGCCCTGCTGGTCGTCGGCCACCGCGCCGCACGCACCCACACCGCCGCCGCCGCGCCGATGTGGCTGCCCGGCGGCGCCGGCCTCACGGTCCACGTGCAGCTCGGCGCCCGCGCTTCGAAGCGAGGAGCACGACGATGACGACCCGACACCTGCCCCGACACCTGTCCTGTTCACCCCTCATGCTGCTGCTGATGCTCGTCGGCTGCTTCTCCCCCGACTCTCTCGGCGGCCCGCCCGGCTCGACCGGCGCCAGCTCCGGCGAGCAGCTCGGCCCCCCGCCGACCCCCGAGGTGACGACCTCGAACACCACCACCGGCACCACCGCCCCTCCCGACGACACCTCCGCGTACAGCTCGACGAGCGGCACCAACACCGGCACCGACACCGGCGCCGACACCGGCGCCCCGGAGCCGCTGTGCGGCAACGGGCTCATCGACGTCGGCGAGACCTGCGACCTCGGCTGGCAGCTCAACAGCGACGCCGGCGAGTGCACCATGCTCTGCCAGGACGCCGTCTGCGGCGACGGCCTGGTCTGGGCCGACCACGAGCAGTGCGACCGCGGACCCGACAACAACGACGCCCTCTACGACGCCTGCAAGACCGACTGCACGTGGGGGCCGCGCTGCGGCGACGGCCTCGTCCACGACGGCGAGGAAGAGTGCGACCTCGCCGAGCTCAACAACTCCGGCGAGTCGCCCCCCGGCGGCGTGCCCTGCACCGCCTGCCGCTTCGCCGCGAGGCTCGTCTTCCTCGGCAGCCAGCCCTACACCGCCGCCGAGCTCGACGGCCTCCCCGGCGCCGACGAACACTGCCAGGACATGGCCGCGGACGCCCTCTTCGACAACGCCCCCTCCTTTATGGCCTGGCTCAGCGACGGCGTCACCAGCCCCGCCGAGCGCTTCAACCTCGAAGACGACGTCGCCAAGCTCCCCTACGTCCTCCCGGACGGCCGCCGCATCGCCGACAACTGGGACGACCTCATCTCCAATGGCCCCGACCACGGCATCACCCTCACCGAACAAGGCGACGAGCTGCTCGACGCCACAGTGTGGACCAACACCTCCGCGCTCGGCGAGATCTTCAACCCCGCGCAGACGTGCGAGAACTGGACCAACAGCCTCTTCAACCTGCAGGCTCTGGTCGGCCGCAGCGGCCTCGCCGAAAACCACCCCGAGTCGGGCCCCTGGAAATCCGAGCGCCAGTGGACGCGCTACGAACCCCGAACCTGTGGCACCCCACGTTTCACTTACTGTTTCGAGCAGTGAGGAGCAAACCATGCCGCTGCAAACCCCCGCACATCTCCGCCCTGCGCTCCCCGGAGCCCTGACGCTCACGCTGCTCGGCGCCCCGGCCTGCGTCATCGAGCGCATTGATGCCCTGCTCGAGGAGCACGGCGTCACCTGGGTGCCCGACTCGACCACCACCGGCAGCTCGACGTCCACCGGCAGCTCGAGCTCGTCCGGGTCCCCGGGCGACCCCGACACAGCCAGCACCCTCGCTGATGACAGCGACGGCTCCACCAGCGGCGTCGCCGAGGGCTCCACCCTCGACCCCACCTCGTCGACCTCGTCGACCTCGCCCCTCGCCACCGACACCGGCTCCGTCCCCGACCCCATCTGCGGCGACGGCATCATCAACGGCGACGAGACCTGTGACGACCAGAACGACGACCCCTCGGATGGTTGCAAGCTGTGCGCCCGCGACTCGGTCATCTTCGTCACCAGCCAGCTCTACCAGGGCGGCAAGCTCAACGGCCTCGACGGCGCCACCCAGCGCTGCCGCATGCTCGCCGCCATCGCCGGCCTCGACCGCTTCGAGACCTTCCTCCCCTGGCTCAGCGACCAGTCCTCCGCCGCCGCCGACCGCCTCCTCCACTCCCGCGGCCGCTACGTCCTGGTCAACGGCCTCGTCGTCGCCGACGACTGGGACCAGTTGACCTCGGGCGCCCTCCAGCACCCCATCGACGTCGACGAAAATTCTCAGACGAAGATGGTCACCGTGTGGACCGGCACCCTCCCGAACGGCCAGATCTCCCCGGGCACCCAGTGCGGCAACTGGACCGACCAGTCGGACGGGCAGACCGGCGGCTGGGGCGTGAGCTACGAGGCGACCGCCTACTGGTCCTTCTTCGAGAGCTCAGGTTGTAACGACTTTATGCCGCTGTACTGCGTGGAGCAGTGAGGCCTCACCCCTTGATCATCCCCTCGCGCACGAAGAACTCATACCACTCGCGCACGACCGGCTCGATCGCCCCCGGCACGTAGCCGAGCTCCTCGCGCGCGCGCGTGATGTCGGCCCGTCGGCGCAGCGTCAGCACCAGCACGGCGCCTGGCGTCAGGTGCTGCGGAACGTCGGGGAACAGCTTGGTCATCGGCCCCGAGATCGCCTTCGCCATCGCCGACATCAGCCGCGGGGGCATCGCCCGCACCTTGTATTTCTTGCCGGTGACCTCGGCGAACAGCGCGAGCATCTCCTCCATCTCGACGAACCGCGTGCTGATCGTGTAGCGCCGCCCGGTCCGCCCGCGCTCCATCGCCAGGATGTGCCCGCGCGCCAGGTCGCCGACCCCGACCGCCTCGTACCCGCCCGGGATGTAATTTTTGAAATTGCCCTGCGCGTACTGCACGAGCACGTTGCCGGTGCGCGACGGCATGTAGTCGTGCGGCCCGCACACCCCCGTCGAGATCGCGATCACCGCGTCGAGCCCCGCCGAGATCGCCTTGAAGGCTTCGACCTCCGCCAGCACCTTGGTCCGCGAGTACGGCATCCACGGCGCGAACGGATAGAACGGCACCTCCTCGTCGGCCGGCCGCTGCGGGTCGTCGAGGTGGTAACCCACCGTCGAGAACGACGACGTCAGGCACACGCGGGCCACCCCCGTGCGCAGCGCCGCCTGCATGACGTTGCGGGTGCCGAGCACGTTGATCTCCCAGATCTCCCGCGTCTGCCTGGCCGACGGGCTCGTCACCGACACCTTGGCCCCCGCGTGGTACACGCGCACGCAGCCCTGCACCGCCCGCGTGACCGCCTCCGCGTCGCGCAGGTCGCCCTCCATGCGCTCGACCGGCAGCCCCTCGACCCCGCGGTTGTTGTGCTGCGGATGCACCAGCACCCGCACGTCGACCCCCTCCGCCAGCAGCGCCCGCACGAGGTTCGCCCCCACGTGCCCTCCTGCACCGGTCACCAGCGTCTTGCCCTGTGGAATGCTCCGCGTCGTCGTCTCGGCCATCGGCCGGCGACAATAGCTACCTGCCCGCCGGGCCTGTCAAGCCGGACCCGTGACCGTGCAAGCTTCGACGCGGCCGCTCGCCGCCGACTCGTGTTAGCCTGCGCGCGCCATGGCCCGCACGCCACGGATGACCCGCCCGCCCGCCGACGACCTCCGCCTCGCCACCGTCGTGCGCGTCATCTACGCCGACACCGACCAGATGGGCTACGTGTACCACGGCACGTACGCCCGCTTCCTCGAGGCCGCGCGCGTCGAGTTCATGCGCTCGCTCGGCCACACCTACGCCGCCGTCGAGGCCGAGGGCCTCGGCATGCCCCTCACCGACCTCGCCATCAGCTACATCTCGCCCGCCCGCTACGACGACCTCCTGTCGATCCACGTCGGCCTCGCCGAGCTCACCTACGCCCGCCTGCGCTTCGGCTACCACGTGTGCGTCGAGCCCGGCGGCCGCGTCGGCCTCGCCGCGCGCCAGACCATCATCTACGCCGAGACCTGCCACTGCTGCATCCACCTCGCCGACGGCCGGCCGACCCGCTTCCCCGACTCGCTCCGCTCCACCCTCCGCGGGCTCGTGCCCGACGACGACTGACCCCCGAAAGGCCCCGCCATGGACCGCACACTCGTACTCGAATACACCCGCGTGACCGAGGCCGCCGCGATCGCCGCCTCGGCGATGATCGGCCGCGGCGACGGCGTCGGCGCCGACGCCAACGCCGTCAAGGCCATGCGCTCCGCGTTCGAACGCGTGCCCGCCCGCGGCACCGTGGTCATCGGCGAGGGCGAGCGCGACGAGGCGCCGATGCTCTACATCGGCGAGCGCGTGGGCTCGGCCGACGAGACCTACCCCGAGGTCGACATCGCGGTCGATCCGCTCGAGGGCACCAACCTGTGCGCCGAGGGGGGCCCCGGCGCGCTCGCGGTGCTCGCGGTCGCGGCCAAGGGGCAGCTGCTCAACGCCCCCGACACGTACATGGAGAAGATCGCGACCGGCCCCGAGGGCATCGGCGTGGTGTCGCTGCGCAAATCGGCCACCGAGAACGTCCGCGCCCTCGCCGAGGTCAAGGGCCGCCGCACCAGCGACATCACGGTCGTCGTGCTGGAGCGCGAGCGTCACGACAAGCTCGTCGCGGAGCTGCGCGGCGCCGGGGCCCGCGTGCACCTCATCACCGACGGCGACGTCGCCCCCGCGATCGCCACGTGCCTGCCCGACAGCGGCATCGACATGGTCTGCGGCACCGGCGGCGCGCCCGAGGGCGTGCTCTCGGCCGCGGCGCTGCACTGCATGGGCGGCGCGTTCGAGGGCCGGCTCGCGTTCCGCAACCCCGGCGAGCGCGAGCGCGCGATCGCGATGGGCGTCAGCGAGCCGGACCGCATCTTCGGCATGTCCGACCTCGTCCGCGGCGAGGTCATCTTCGTCGCGACCGGTGTGACTGGCGGCCCGCTGCTCCACGGCGTGCGACGCATCGGCGATCGCCTGCACCTGCAGACGCTCGCGA
>JAEUJW010000065.1 GCA_016793465.1 Myxococcales bacterium | reverse complement strand
GCCCGGATCTCGCCGATGCGCTCGTCCGCCTCCAGGGTCAGGGCGATCCCGTGCGTCTGGGCCCGTTCGCGCACCAGCGTCATCGCATTGGCCAGCGCCTGCGCGGCGTCGAAATCGCCCAGATCCAGCTCCATGCGTCCGGCCTCGATCTTGGACAGGTCCAGGATGTCGTTGATCAGCGACAGCAGGTGCTTGCCTGACGTGAAGATGTCCTGCAGGTAGTCGGCCTGCTTGTCATTGAGCTCGCCGAACATGCGCTCCAGCAGCACCTCCGAGAAGCCAATGATCGCGTTCAGCGGCGTGCGCAGCTCGTGCGACATGTTGGCCAGGAACGTGCTCTTGGCCCGGCTCGCCGCCAGCGCCTCGTCGCGCCGCTGCGTCAGCTCCTCGTTGAGCCGCAGCAGGTTCTCCTCGCTGATCTTGCGCGCCGTGATGTCGCTGATCAGCAGCACGTGCCCCGCCTCCGCCCGCGTGAACTCGTGGAAGTGCCCGGTGAACGTCACCTCGAACACCCGCCGCTCGTCCTCCCGCGTCACGTCGGTCACGCACTGGCCCAGCGTCTGCGCCTCGCCGCAGCGCGGGCACTGCGACGGCTCCGGCAGCGCCAGCTCCCGCGCCGCGTCCATCCACCACGCCTCCGCCGACGGCCAGCCCCGCGTCATCGCCCGCAACGTCGGGCTCACCTGCGCCAGCGTCCCGTCCGCCTGCAGCACCGCCGTGCCGATGCCTACCGCGCTCGTCGCGTGTTCGATCAGCGCCGACTTCTCGTGCACCGAAGCTCCGGCCTGCGGCTCGAGCGCAGCTGTCCTGGCGGGTTCCAAGGCTTCGCCGACCCATACCATGCCGGCCGGCGCGGCTTTGAGCAAGACCACGCGACATCCGCCGCACATCGCCGCGACCTGTCGCAAGAGACAGCCACGGAACAATGTTCACCGCCCGCGTTCGCGCGCCGCGCGCGCCCTCGCCGCGAGCGCTCGTCAGCGCGAAGTGGCCGCCGACTGCGGCGTCACCAGCCGCTCGTACAGCCCGGCCGCCGGGGCCCCCGCCCGCAGCGCCGCCTCGGCGCGCTCGAGCTCCTCCTGGACGACCAGTCGGAACTCCAGCTCGGGCACGGCCCCGTCGACCGCGCGCCCGTTGACGAAGTACGCCGGCGTGCCGCGCACGCCCAGGGTCACCCCCAGCTGCTGGTCGGCCGAGATCTGCGCGTCGTAGTCGCCGCTGTCGAGCCGGGCCTTGAACTTCTTCAGGTTGAGCTTCAGGTCGCGGGCGATCGCCATCAGCGTCTCCTCGTCGAACCTCGCCTTGGCCGCGTACAGGCGGTCGTGGAACTCCCAGAACTTGCCCTCTTCGTGGGCCGCCAGGCTGGCCCGCGCCGCCAGGAACGCGTGGCTGTGGAAGTCGAGCGGGAAGTGGCGGAACACCACCCGCACCTTGTCGCCGTAGCGCCGCCGCAGCTTCTCGAGCGTCTCGTGCCCGCGGGCGCAGAAGCCACACTCGAAGTCGCCGAACTCGACGATCGTCACCGGCGCGCCCGCCGGCCCGCGCTGCGGCGCCCCGTCGATCGGCACCGGGTAGATGACGTCGGGCTTCAGGCCCTTGCGCGCCTTCTGGTACTGGACCTCGCGGTAGCCGTTGGCGGTCGCGTGCGCGTAGATCTTGTCGGCCGCGACCCCCTTCTGCCGCCAGCCCTCCGCGAGCTCGAGCTCCTTGTCGATCATCTCGCGCAGCACCTCGATCGGCTTGGCCCCGCTGAGGTAGCGCCCGTTGATGAAGTACGCCGGCGTGCCCGTGACCCCGAGCCGGCGGCCCTGCCGCAGGTCGCGCTGCACCGCCGTGCCCCACTTCAAGGCCTCGACGTCGGCGTACACGCGGTCCATGTCGAGCCCGACCTCGCGGCCGTAGCTGTCGAGCTGCGGCATGTCGATGCCCTTCTGCATGAACAGCTTGTCGTGGAACTCCCAGAACTTGCCCTGCTCCTGCGCCGACTTGGCGACCAGCGCCGCGACCATCGCGTGGCTGTGGAAGTCGAGCGGGAACGCCTTGTACGCGACCCGCAGCCTGTCGCCGTACTCCTTCTCGAGCTGCTTGACCGTGCGATGGCCGCGCTCGCAGTACGGGCACTCGAAGTCCGAGAAGGCCACCAGAGTCACCGGCGCGTCCGCCGGGCCGCGCACCGGCGCGTCGCCCAGCTCGACCAGGAACCGCTCGTACGGCACGTCGCCATTGTCGGCCGGCGCGGCCCCCATGTCGAAGCCCGGCAGCCTGGCCGCGTCGGCCGCCCCCGCGCCCTCCGCCGGCGCCGACTCGACCGGCCCCTCCGCGGCGCGCCCGGCACACCCGCCGAAGAGCCCCGCCGCCAGCGCGGCCCCCAAGACATTCGTACGGCAGACGGCGCGTGGCATCGAGGTGGCGGCAGTGTACGCGCCGCGCCCGGAAAACGCTGCCCCGGCGCGGGTGCGGATGCCCACCTCTCGCCGCCACCCGCCTCGCCGAAGGCGCCGCCGAGCTCGACGACCCCGCGCTCACAGTCGAGGCCGCCGAGCGCTGGCTCGCCGCCGAGGCGCGCCCGCGGCCGCACGCGCCGAGGCCCTCGTCGCCGCCGCCCGCGAGCAGCTCGCCGACGTGCCCGACGCGCTCGCCGACCGCACGCTCGACGTCCGCACGCTGCGCATCCACCCCGCCGAGGCCGGACCGCTGCGCGCCCGCCTCGACGACGTGACCGCCCGGATCGCCGAGCTCCGCCGCCGCGCCGACGAGCAGCGCCGGATCCAACGCCGCGCCGCCAGATCCACGCCGGCGCGGCCCTCACCAGCGTCGGCGTCGACGGCCTCGGCCTGGTCTTCGGCGGCCTCGCCGTGCGCGCCGACCGGGCCGACAAGCTCGCCGCGATCGCCGGCCAGGAGCCGCTCTACGACCTCTCCAGCGTCGACGCCCAGGGCCGCCGCGCCACCGCCATGCTCGCCGCCGGCGTCGTCACCGCCACCCTCGGCCTCGTCGCCGGCGGCGTCCTGCTCGGCCACGGCGTCCGCGAACGACGCGGCCGCCTCGCCCGCGTGCAGGTCGCCCCCACCGTCGCCGGCCTGCTCGTCGTCGGCCGGTTCTGACGCCCCGCCCCGCGCGCATTCACACCCCCGCGGCGGCCCGTCCCCGGCTACCATGCCCGTCCATGCAGCAGGTCCAGTGCGACAACGTCCACCACTCGTACGACGGCGTGCGCGACGCGGTCCAGGGGCTCACGCTGACCATCAAGCGCGGCGAGGTGCTCGCGCTCATCGGCCCCAACGGCGCCGGCAAGAGCACCACGCTGCGCATCCTCGCGACCCTGCAGTGCCCCGACAAGGGCCGCGTGCTGTGGGACGGCCGCGACGCCTGGCCG
The DNA here is from genome assembly GCA_016793465.1 of Myxococcales bacterium. Next base: position 78,259 of record JAEUJW010000065.1, on the reverse strand, counting down.
GCCCGCTACGAGATCCGCCAGCGCATCGGCTTCCTCGGCGACGGCACCGCCCTCTACCCCGGCATGACCGCCGCCGGCTACCTGCAGTTCTTCGCCGAGTGCTACGGCCAGCCCGACAAGGCGGCCCGCGAGCGCGTCACCGATCTGCTGCAGATGTTCGACCTCGGCAGCAAGGCCGAGGCCCGCATCAGCGAGATGTCGAAGGGCATGCGCCAGCGCCTGGCGATCGCCCGCACCCTCGTGCACCGCCCCGAGCTGCTGCTGCTCGACGAGCCCGCCGACGGCCTCGACCCCCTGGCCCGCCGCCAGCTCCGCGAGATCCTCCGCACCGTCGCCGCCGAGGGCGTGGCGATCGTCATCAGCAGCCACATCCTCCGCGAGCTCGACGGCTTCTGCGACGCCGTCGCCGTCATCCAGAAGGGCAAGCTCGAGGTCGCCGGCCCGGTCGACGAGATTATCAATAAATACGAGATCGGCCGCCGCGTGCACGAGGTGCAGGTCACCCGCGGCCTGCAGAAGGCGCTCGAGATCCTGCGCAAGCACGAGGGTTTGATCGAGCAGATCCTCCCGCTGCACAAGGGCGAGGAGATCGGCGACCCGGCCACCGCCGACCGCGGCCTCGTCCGCGTGCGCATCCACGGCAACGAAGAGAAGGCCGCCCACTTATTAAAAGAGCTGGTGCTCGCCGACGTCGAGGTCATCTCGCTCTCGAAGGTCCGCTCCGACCTCGAGGACGTGTACAGCAACCTCGGCCGCGACAAGGTGAGCTGACCCCCACGCCCTCCGGGACCTGGCTCCTCGCTCGCCGCGCTCCTCGCTCACCGCACGCCCTCGGCTCCTCGCTCACCGCGCTCCTCGCACGCCCTCGCTCACCGCACGCCCTCGGCTCCTCGCTCACCGCGCTCCTCGCTCACCGCACTCCCGCGGCTCCTCGCTCACCGCGCTCCTCGCTCACCGCGCGCCCGCGGCTCCTCGCTCACCGCGCGCCCGCAGCTCCTCGCTCACCGCGCTCCCTCGGTCCGCCGACGCCCTCGGCCCGCGGATCGCGTTACACTGCCTCCCCGCGTGGACGCCCTGCTCGAGCTCCTGCACGCCGACGGCGCCTCGCTGTGGGCGATGTTCATCGTCGCCTTCGTCGCCGCCACCGTCGTGCCCGTCAGCTCGGAGCTGCTGCTCGTCGCCCTCGTGCGCGCCGAGCCCGACCGGCTCGCCGCCGTCCTCGCCGTGGCCACCGCCGGCAACACCCTCGGCGGCATGACGACCTACGCCCTCGGCCGCCTCGTCGCCGGCCGCGTCCCGCCCGAGCAGACCGCCTCGCGCTGGGCCGACCGCCTGCGCCGCTGGGGCGCACCCACCCTCCTGCTCGCCTGGGCACCGATCTTCGGCGATGTCCTGTGCGGCCTCGCCGGCTGGATGCGCATCCCCTGGTGGCAGGCCGCCCTGTGGATGGCCGCCGGCAAGCTCGCGCGCTACTGGGTGCTCGCCGCCGGCGCCAGCATGCTGTGAACGCGAGCACGCGCCGCGCGCCCTCACGCGCCGCGCCTCCCGTGTGCCCTCACGCGCCGCGACACGCCGACACGCGCCGCGAACCGAACCCGACCCGCGTATACACTCCCCCGCGTGCCCCCCCTCCACGTCGGCGAGCTCGCCGCGCTCACGACCGCGGTGTGCTGGGCCAGCTCGTCGCTGATGTTCACCCGCGCCGGCCGCCGCATCGGCGCCCTCTCGCTGAACCTGCTGCGCCTGCTGTTCGCCTTCGCCTTCGCCGCCGCGCTCTCGACCGTCCGCCGCGGCGCCCCGCTCCCGCTCGACGCCACCCCCGAGCAGGCGCTGTGGCTCGCGCTCTCCGGCCTCGTCGGCATGGTGCTCGGCGACCTGTGCCTGTTCCGCGCGTTCGTCACGATCGGCCCCCGCCTGTCCCTGCTGATCATGGCGACCGCCCCGCTGATGACCGCCGTGCTCGGCTGGCTCGCGCTCGGCGAGCGCCTGACCGCCGTCGACCTGCTCGGCATGGCCCTCACCCTCGCCGGCATCGCCTGGGTGCTGCTCGCCCAGCCGGCCCCCGCCAGCCCCGTGGGACAGGACCCGAAGGACATGTCCTACGGGACAGGCATCCTGCTCGCCCTCGGCGGCGCGCTCGGCCAGGCCGGCGGCCTGGTGCTCAGCAAGTACGGCATGGCCGACTACGACGCCTTCGCCGCCACCCAGATCCGCATCTTCGCCGGCATCGTCGGCTTCTGCGCGCTGTACTTCGCGGTCGGCTGGTGGCCGCAGTTCCGCGCCGCCCTGCGCGACCGCCAGGCCGTGCGCCTCGCCGCCGCCGGCTCGCTGCTCGGCCCGTTCCTCGGCGTGTCGTTCTCGCTGCTCGCCGTGCAGAACACCGCGGCCGGGGTCGCCGCCAGCATCATGGCGATCAGCCCCGTCCTCGTGATCCCCCTGTCCGCCTGGCTCGAGCGCGACAAGATCCGCTGGCCCGACCTCGCCGGCGCCGTGCTCGCGATCGCCGGCGTCGCCCTGCTGTTCCGCGACCCCTGACCGACGCGTCCCACCGCCGGGTGACGTCCGCCCCGCAGCGACTGCCGGCGCGCCCCGCCGGCCCACGCGCGGATCCGCGTGATACATTCGCCGCGTGCGCCGCGAGACCCGTACCAACGCCACGCTGGCCGCGTCGCTGGCCCTGTCCGCCTGCTTCAACCCCCCGCCCGCCGACGACCCGACCACCGCCCCGACAGCCCCGTCGTCCTCGTCCTCCGTCGGCTCCGCCGCCCTGACCGACGACCCCGCGACCACGTCGACCACGTCGACCACCGAGCCCGCCACCAGCCACGGCCCGACCCCGGACGACACCACGCGCGCGTCGACCGTCACCGGCGAACCCGACCCGACCGGCACCGCCACCACCACCGTCGGCAGCGACACCGCCACCACCGACGGCCCCGGCTTCGGCTTCGAGGTCGCCGGCACCATCGCCCTCAACAGCCCCTACGCCCTCGCCGCCGGCGACTTCGACGGCGACGACCTCGACGACCTCGCCGTCACCAGCAGCTCGCCGCAGAACCCCGAGTTCAGCGTGATCTACGGCGCCACCCCCGACACCCCCCACGCCTACAGCGCCGGCGACGCGGTCGCCCTCGCGCTCGCCGACTTCGACGGCGACGGCTTCGACGACGTCGCGCTCGCCCAGCTGTCGACCAGCTCGCTCGTCAGCTACCTCCGCGACCCCGACAACGACCTGTTCATGGCCGCCACCCCGACGCCGCTCGCGCCCGAGTGCACCCAGCCGAGCTCGCTCGCGCTCGGGCAGATCAACCCGATGACCGACGGCTTCACCGACGCGGTGGTCGGCTGCCTCGGCGCCGGCGAGACCCGCCTGCTCTCCGGCCTCATGAACGGCAACTGGGCCCTCCCCGTCGCCGCCACGCCGATGACCATGCTCCTCGCCGACTCCGTCGGCCTCGCCGAGATCACCGCCACCGACGCCGTCGACCTCGTCGTCGTCAGCCCCCCGCAGAACACCGTCACCGTGTTCGCCGGCAACGACGTCACCTTCAACGAGCTCATGCCCGCCGAGTTCACCGTCAAGAACGGCGCCGGCGTGGCCGTCGGCCGCCTCGACGCCGACGACTACCCCGACTTCGCCGTCGCCTCCCGCACCGACGGCACCTGCCACCTGTTCCACGGCTCCAAGTTCACCGTCACCGAGAAGCCCGCCCAGCCCTGCGGCGGCGCCCTCGAGGACGTCGCGCTCGCCGACTTCACCGACGACGGCCTCGACGACCTGCTCACCCTCCACACCGACGAGCTCCACGTCGCGGTCAACCTCGGCGACGGCACGTTCGCCCCCCCGTTCATCGCCCCGCTGGCCGGCCCCGCCCTCCGCGCCACCACCGGCTTTTTTAATGATGACCCGCTCCGCGACATCGCCCTGACCACCGCGACCGCGGTGGTCGTGCTCCACCAGACCCCCTGACGCACGAGCATGCGGCCGGCCCCTGCGCAGATCTTCCAGCAGCACCGCCCCCGCCTCCTCGCCCTGTTCGCCGCCCACCAGGGCGCCCCGTCCGTCCGCGCCTGCCGCCGCCGCTGGGCGCACCTGCTGTCCGCCGCCCTCGGCACCCGCTTCGCCGCCAGCGACGACCTGTTCGTCGACCACACCCTGCTCGTCGCCACCGCCCAGCTCGTCGCCCACGCCGTGCTCGGCCTCGAGCCCGCGCGCCTGCCCGCGCGCGGCCTCCTGCGCGGCGAACACCTCGCCGCCGCCGGCGTCCACGGCCTCGCCGAGCCCGGCCTGTTCGACTGGCCCGCCGACCTCGAGGACGGCGCGCCCATCCTCGCCGACCTCGCCCGCGCCCTCGCCGACGTCGACGTCACCGCCGTCGACCACGACATCTTAAAAATCTTCTACGAGTCGGCGATCCACCCCGACCTCCGCAAGCAGCTCGGCGAGTTCTACACGCCCGACTGGCTGGCCGAGGCGATCGTCACCGCCGCCGTCGACGCCCCCCTGCGTCAACACATCCTCGACCCCTCGTGCGGCTCCGGCACCTTCCTGTTCCACGCGATCCGCCGCCGACTCGCCGCCGCCGAGTCCTCCGGACAAACTGCCGACCTCGTCGCCCTCACCGACCACGTCCGCGGCATCGACCTCCACCCTGTCGCCGTCGCCCTCGCCCGCGTCACCTACCTGCTCGCCGTCGGCAAGCCCCGCCTCACCGCCCCCGGACGCGCCGCCCTGACCGTCCCCGTGCGCCTCGCCGACGCCCTGCAGTGGAGCCCGCGAACCCTCGACGAAGCCCCCGACGCGCCCCCCGAGCGCGCCGACCTGCTCATCGGCAACCCGCCCTGGCTCGCCTTCCGCTTCATGTCCCCGGCCATGCAGGCCGACTTCCGCGAGCTCTCGCAGCGCCACCGCCTGTGGCACGGCGCCGACGTGGCCACGCACCAGGACCTGTCCGCCCTGTTCGTCGTGCGCGCCGCCGAAAAATTCCTGACCCCCCACGGCCGCCTCGCCTTCGTCATGCCCGGCGCCGCGCTCGACCGCCGCCAGTTCGCCGGCTTCCGCGGCGGCCGCTTCGACGACACCCACCTCGCCTTCACCACCCCGTGGGACCTGCGCCGCCTGCGTCCGCACTTCTTCCCGATCTCCGCCAGCGTGATCTTCGCCCGCCGCGCCGAACACCCGTCACCACTGCCCCCCGCCGAGATCTGGCGCGGCCGACTGCCCGCCGAACACCCCACCTGGCCCGGCGTCGACGCGCTGCTCGAGCGCGCCCCCCCGCGCGACCCGCCGCCGATCGCGACCTCGCCCTACCGCCGCCACTTCCACCAGGGCGCCGTCATCGTCCCGCGCGCCCTCCTCCTCGTCGAACCCCGAACCGAACAGCCCGGCGATCGCATCACCGTCCGCACCCTCCACACCCCCCACGAAAAACCCCCGTGGAAGCACCTGGAGCGCCTCGAGGACGAGGTCGAGCCCGAGTTCGTGTTCCCCCTCCACCTCGGCGAGACTACCCTCCCCTACCGCACGCTCCCCCCGCGCCACGCCGTCCTCCCGCTCGACCGCGACGGCAAGCTCGATCAAACCTCCCCGGGCGTCGCGCGCTGGTGGGCCCGCGCCAGCGACCTGTGGCTCACCCACCGCAGCAACCCGCGGCTCACGCTCGCCGGTCAGGTCGACTACCTCGGCAAGCTCGCCGCCCAGCTCCCGATCGCCGCGATCCGCCTGGTCTACACCAAGTCCGGCATGCACCTCGGCGCGGCGATCCTCGAGGACCCGCGCGCCCTCGTCGACCACACGCTCTACTGGGCGGCCCTCGCCACGCGCGAGGAGGCCGCCTACCTCGCGGCCATCTTGAACTCCTCGAGCGCGACCCGCCTGGTGCGCCCGCACATGGCCTTCGGCAAGGACGAGCGCCACATCGACAAGGCCGTGTGGGCCCTCCCGATCCCCCGCTACGACCCCGCCGACCGCGACCACCGAACCCTCGCCGAGCTCGCCGCGCAGGCCGAGCGCGCCGTCGCCGGCCTCGCCCTCGACGCCGGCAGACACTTCACCAGCGCCCGCCGCCAGATCCGCGAGCTCTTGCGGACCGGCGAGCTCGGGCGAGAGATCGAGCACCGCGTGCGCGCCCTGATCGATCATCCGCCCTCCTCGCTCGCCTCCCCGCCCGGCGACGCCATCAAGCCCGCGCCCACGAACGACGTGCAGCCGAGGTCCGTCACCAGCAGGTGATCGAGCACCGGGATGCCCAGCAGCTCCCCGGTGTGTTGCAGCCGCTCGGTCATCCGCAGGTCGCGCGCGCTCGGCTGCAGCTCCCCGCTCGGGTGGTTGTGCACGAGGATCACCGCGTGCGAGCCCGCCCGCACCAGCGGCCGGAACACCTCGCGCGGGTGGACCTCGAGCGCGTCGAGCGAGCCCATGCTCACCTCCCGCACCAGCCGCACGCGCTGCCGGCTGTCGAGCCCCAGCACCATCATGACCTCCTGCGAGCGCCCTCGCAGGTGCGAGCGCACGAACCGGCGCACGTCCTCGGGCCCGCGGATCGCCGACTCGAACGGGATCTCGAGCTGACCGATCCGCCGCGCCAGCTCGACCGCCGCGCACACCGCCGTCGCCGACGCCTCGCCGACCCCCGGCGTGCTCAGCAGCTCGTTCGGCAAGCAGCGCACCAGCCCGCCGATCCCCCCGGTCCGCTGCAGCAGCGCCAGCGCCCGCTGCTCCGCCCGCCCGCCGCCGAGCAGCAGCGCCACCAGCTCGACGTTGCTGAGCGCCGCCGGCCCGAACGTCACCATGCGCTCGCGCGGCCGCTCGATCGCCGGGGTCTGGATCGACGGCACCGTGTCGTCGAGCGCCGCGTCGAGCTCGGCCTCGAAGCCCAGCGGCAGGCGCGGCAGCCGCTCGTGCCGCGCGTACGCCAGCGAGTAGTTCGGCCCCGACGGGCCGTGTGTCGAGTCGGGTGGTTCGGGTCGTTGCATGCGCAGGGCAATACAAGCCGTGTGCCAGCCCGCCCGCGTGCAGTCGCGGCCGCTTGCCTCGCCGCCGCCGTCAACCCCGGCCAACCCGTGGGCCACCCGGCCCGCCCGCGGGCCACCCCCTCACATCGCCTCGCTGCGCGCCACCAGCTCGCGCTCGAGCGCCTCGAGCTCCTGGATCAGCGACTCGACCTGGTCCGGCAGCTCCGGCCCGCGCTCGTGCGCGTGCGACTCGATGTGCCGCGCCAGCGCCAGCGCCCGCCCGGCGTTGAAGATCCCCACCGTGCCCGCGACCCGGTGCGCCGCCCGCCGCAGGCCCTCGCCGCTGGCCAGCCCCGTGCGCAGCTCGCCGATCAGCACCGGCGTCTCCTCCTTCACCATCCCCACCAGCTTGCGCAGCAGCTCCGGCGAATTGCCCACGCGGTGCATGACACCCGGCCAGTCGTCGATCACGGCGCCGACCACCGGGCTCTGGCTCGCCGCGGGCGGCACGGACTCTCCCTCGAACACCCGCAGCAGATCGGCGATCTGCAGCGGCTTGGTCAAGAAACCATCCATCCCGTGGGCCAGGCACGCGGCCCGGTCCTCCGCGGTCGCCCGGGCCGTCATCGCCACGATTCGGGTCGACCGCACCCGCGTATCCGCACTTCGTCGGATCGCCTCGGTCGCCTGCCAGCCGTCCATCACCGGCATCTGCACGTCCATCAGCACCAGGTCGAACGGCCGGCCCTCGACCGCCTGGACCGCCGCCCGCCCGTCGACCACCACCGTCACCGCGTGCCCCGCCCGCTGCAAGATCTCCACCGCCACCCGCTGGTTGATCGCGTTGTCCTCGGCGAGCAAGATCTGCAGCGACTTCTCGCCCACCAGCCGCGTCGGCCGCGACGGCGGCGGCGCCTCGCGCTTGGCCGGCACGTCGGCCTCGGCCGGCTCGAACAGCGCGTCGAACGAGAACGTGCTGCCGACCCCGACCTGGCTCGTCACCTTGATCGCCCCGCCCATCAGGCGCACCAGCCGGCTCGAGATCGTGAGCCCCAGCCCGGTCCCGCCGAACCGCCGCGTGGTCGACAGGTCGGCCTGCTCGAACGGCGCGAAGATCGCCTCGAGCCGGTCCGCCGCGATGCCGATGCCCGTGTCCGCGATCTCGAAGTTCACCCGCATCTCCGAGCCAGGCGAGCGCTGCACGCGGATGGCGATGCCCCCGCGCTCGGTGAACTTCACCGCGTTGCCGACCAGGTTGACCAGCACCTGGCGCAGCCGGTCGGGGTCGCCGACCACGTGCGCCGGCACCCCCGGGTCGATCGTGCAGGTCAGGCGCAGCCCCTTCTCCTTGGCCCGCACCGCCAGCGAGCGGATCGTCAGGGTCACCTCGTCGCGCAGGGCGAAGCGGCTCGGGTTGATCGTCACCTTGCCCGCCTCGATCTTCGAGAGGTCGAGCAGGTCATTGATGATCGCCAGCAACGAGCGCGCCGAGTCGTGCACCAGCCGCAGCCGGTCGCGCTGCTGCGGCGCCAGCAGGTCGTCGAGCGCCAGCTCGACCATGCCCAAGATCCCGTTCATCGGCGTGCGGATCTCGTGGCTCACGTTGGCCAGGAACTCGCTCTTGGCCCGGTTGGCCCGCTCCGCGTCCTCCTTGGCCCGCCGCAGCTCGGCCTCCTGCCGCTTGCGCGCCGTGAAGTCGCTCGTGGTCCCCAGCATGCGCAGCGCCCGGTCCCTGCCGTCGCGCTCGACCACCCGCCCGCGCACCAGCACCCACGACCAGTTGCCGCCGCCGTCCTGCACCCGGTACTCGCGCTCGTACACCGCCGTCTCGCCGCGCAGGTGCGCCATCGTCTCGCGCCGCACCGCGACCGCGTCGTCGGGGTGCGTGCGCTCCATCAGGTCGGCCACCGTGACGACCGAGCGCGTGGGGTCGTAGCCCATCTGCGTCAGCCAGCGCGGGCTCAGGTACACCTCGCCGGTCGTCAGGTTCCAGTCCCACAGGCCGTCCTGCGCCGCCTCGAGCGCCATGTTGAGCCGCGCCTCGCTGAGCCGCAGCGCCTGCTCGTCGCGCTTGCGCTGCGAGATGTCGCGCGAGATCACCACCACTCCGTCGCCGAGCGAGGTGACCTGCATGCGCAGCCACGAGATCTCCGGCACCTCGTCGACCTCGATGTCGTCCTCGATCGGCAGCCCGGTGGCGATCACCTCGCCCATGCGGCTGACGAAGCCCTCGAGCCGCGGGGTCGTGAACAGCTCGCCGAGCCGGGCCCCGACCACCTCGGCGGCCGCGCGCCCGAGCAGCAGCTCGGCCCGCGGGTTCACGTCGGTGATCATGAAGTCGACCACCCGCGCGTCCTCGTCGCGGATCGCCACCATCATGACGATCGCGTCCATGCTGCCGTGCAGCGCGCCTTGCAGGCGGGTCGCGCTCTCGCGGGTCGCGACCTCGCCGGCCCGGCTGTCGGTGATGTCGCGGGCGATCGCCGTGAACCCGCCGATGTCGCCGTCTTGCTCGCGGATCGGCGAGACCACCAGGTCGATCATCCGGCGCGCGCCGTCGGGGCGGTACACCGTCCACTCCTGCTCGTCGTGGTCACCGGTGCGGGCGCGCAGCGTCGGCACCTCGGCGTCCGAGATGTCGCGCCCGAACTCCTCGGCCAGCGCGGCCCGCCGCTCCGCGAACTCCGCCCCGCGCACCACCGACGCGAACGTCCGACCGATCGCCTCCTCCGCCAGCAGCCCGAAGATCCGCTCCGCCCCGCTGTTCCACAGCGTGATCGACCCCGCCGCGTCGGTCGCCACGATCGCCACCTGCCGCGACGCGTCCAGGACCGCCTGAAGCTGGGCGTTGACCCGCGCAAGCTCCTGCAAGGCCCATTCTCGCGGCACCTCCTCCATGTGCGGCCGGGCATTATCCGCGCCTCGCCTCGACAATTCCAGCGAGATCTCGCAGATCCGCGTGCTAAGGTAGCCAACCTCGTTCGGCCGCAGCCAGAACACCGTGCAGCGGGGTCCAAGCCGCGAAGACTTCGCCTTCACCTCTCCCGCCGCCTACCTTCCTCCTCCCGCCACCCTCCCTCCTCCCATGCCGAGCACCTCCTCCGCGAACCCGGCGATGTCGCCACGCTCGAGCGCTCGCGCCGCCGCCCTGCTGCTGGCGCTCGCCGCCTGCAACGCCGAGATCCCCGTCGCCGACGACGACCTCCCGGCCACGCCCGGCAAGTCCGCCGCCGCTCCGCCCGCCGCGCCCGCCACCACGCCCGCCCCCGCCGCGGGCCGCGTCGCCACCGCCCCCGCCAACGGCTACGGCGACCGCATCGCCTGGCGCGGCCTCGACGAGGGCCTGCAGGAGGCCGCCGCCACCAATCGCCCGCTGATGCTCGTCGTGCACGCCGCCTGGTGCCCGCGCTGCAAGGAGCTGAAGCGGCGCTTTTTTGATCCCACGCTCGCCGACGCCAGCGAGCGCTTCGTCATGGTCAATCTCGACCAGGACGCGCAGCCCGACGGCCTGCGCTACGGCCCCGACGGCACCTACATCCCGCGCGTGCTGTTCCTCGACGCGCACGGCCAGGTCGACCACGGCCTGTCCAACCCCGGCCGCAGCAAGTACAAATACTTCTACTCGCATCGCGACGACCTCGTCTCGGTGATGCAGACCGCCCTCGCACGCCATGGCACGCACTGATCGTCACAAGCCGGGAGCCGCCTCGCGGGCGCTCGGCGTCACCTTGATGTGCTCCGCCGCGATCCTCGCGCTCGCCGCCGCCGACGGCCCCGTGCGCGCCGCCCCCGTCGAGACCATGTCCGTCGACGACGTCCGCCCCGGCATGAAGGGCCACGCCGTCACCGTGTTCTCCGGCACCGCCAGCGACCGCTTCGAGATCGAGGTGATCGACGTCATCCGCGACTACCTCCCCCGCCAGGACGCGATCCTGTTCCGCAGCCCCGACCCGCGCATGGTCCACAGCGGCATCGTCGGCGGCATGTCCGGCAGCCCGATCTACATCGACGGCAAGCTCGTCGGCGCCCTCGCCTACGGCTACCGATTCAATAAAGACCCGATCGGCGGCATCACCCCGATCAAGAACATGCTCGCGGTCGGCGACCTGCCGTACCGCCCCGAAGTCCTCCCGGAGGCCAAGACCGGCATCCGCGGCAGCGCCCGACCCGGCGCCTCCGGCTGGGCCGACGCCATGCTCGGCATCAACACCGACCCGCTGCCCCCGCGCCGCCGACCCGCCGATTTGAACCCCGTCACCGGCCTCGCGCCGATCGGCGCGCCGATGTCGGTCAGCGGCCTCGGCTCCGCCGCCACCAGCTTCCTCGCCGACCGCCTCGGCCTGTTGCCGGTGCGCGGCGGCTCCAACGCGCAGGCCGCCGGCAGCGGCGCCGCGCCCACGGCCCCGCCCGCGCCGAAGCAGTGGAAGGGCGGCGACGCCGTGTCGGTCGTGCTCATCCGCGGCGACAACGCCGTCTCCCCCAACGGCACGATCACCTGGGTCGGCGGCAAGCAGGGCGAGCGCCTCCTCGGCTTCGGCCACGAGATGTTCGGCGCCGGCCCGACCAACCTGCCGATCGCCGACGCCCGCGTGCACGTGATCATCCCCAGCGTCGAGCGCTCGGTGAAGCTCTCGAGCGCGCTCGACGTGCGCGGCACGCTGATCCAGGACCGCCAGGCCGCGATCTCCCTGCGCACCGACCTGTCCGCCCCGCTGATCCCCGTGCTCACCGAGATGCGCGGCCCCGAGGCGGCCCAGCCCACGCGGACCTACCGCAGCGAGGTCGCCCTCGGCGTCGACCTCACGCCCAACCTGGCGACCAGCCTGCTCGTCGAGGCCCTCAGCGAGGGCGGCACCGACAGCACCGAGATCGTGGCGCAGATCGACCACAAGATCGCCATCGAGACCAGCAAGGGCCCGCGCACCGTCAGCATCCACGAGGAGGAGTTCTTCCCCCAGGGCATCGACCCCCGCGCCATCGCCCGCACCCGCGGCCCGCTCGTCATCGCCGCCGTGCTCGACAACGACTTCGAGGTCGCCAAGATCCGCGGCATCGAGCAGCGCGCCAGCATCACCTACGGCGCCCCCGTCGACACCATCGACGCCGTGCGCCTGCCCGCCGGCGAGTTCCACGCCGGCGACCTCGTCGACCTCGAGCTGCGCATCCGCGACTACCGCGGCAAGGTCCGCGTCGAGTCGCTCGCCCTCCGCATCCCCGACGACGCCGCCGGCCAGGACATCCAGATCGAGGTCACCAGCGGCCAGGTCGCCCGCCCGCTCCGCCCGATCGCCGACAGCCTCGACGACCTCCTCGACACCCTCGAGGCCACCTACCCCCCGCGCAGCATCGTCGCCACCATCTACCGCGAGGACGAAGGCCTCGCCACCCGCCAGGGCCTCATGGCCGAGCTGCCCGGCAGCGTGCTCGAGTCGCTGTCCCCCCAGGGCTCGACCATCGGCGCCGTCCGCTTCAAGCAGATCGCCCGCCGCGTCATCCCCACCGCGAACCTCATCGACGGCGAACACAACCTCAAGCTCTCCGTGCAGCCCCGGCGCGCCTTCGCCGACTGACCTGTCTTTATGACCACCCACCACCGTCGCATCGCCGCCAGGTCCATCGCCCTGCTCGCCGCCCTCGGGCTCGCCACGCCCGCGCTCGCCGGCGGCACCCGCACCCACCGCGTCGCCGACTTCGACGACTTCGACAGCGGCGAGGCCGACGGCGCCGCCATCGAGGCCTCGGGCAAGGTCACCGCCGGCCTCCTCCCGGCCCGCGCCGACGCGCCCGGCGCCAGCGTGTTCACCTGCGTCGCCGACGGCAAGGACGGCAAGCTCGCGTTCGTCGGCACCGCCGACGCCGCCACCATCCAGCGCGTGCGCGTCGACGCCGGCAAGCCCGAGAAGAAGGGCGACGCGCCGCCGCCGACCGTCGAGAAGCTCGCCGAGCTGAAGGGCGCCGTGGTCTCCGCCCTCGCCCAGCTGCCGTCCGGCGACCTGCTGGCCGCCACCCTGCCCGGCGGGAAGATCTTCCGCGTCGACGCGAAGGGCGCCGTCACCACCTTCGCCGAGCTGAAGGTCGAGCAGATCTGGGCCATCGTCCCCCACAACGGCCGCCTCCTGGTCGGCACCGGCCCCAAGGGCGAGCTGCTCTCGCTCGACATGCAGGGCAAGGACACCAAGGTCCTGCTCGACAGCGACGAGAAGGACATCCTCGCCGTCCTCACGATCGGCAAGGACATCGTCGTCGGCACCTCGCCCGGCGCCAAGGTCCTGCAGGTCGCCGACCCCGTCGAGGGCGTACTCCTCCACGACTTCTCCGGCGACGAAGTCCGCGGCCTCGCCCTCACCGACGCCGGCATCGTCGCCGCCGTCAACGACTTCTCCGACCGCGGCCTGTCGTCGCTGCAGGCCATGACCAAGGCCCTCGGCCGCACCAGCCTCGTCGGCCAGCCCACCGAGGGCTCGGTCGAGGCCGGCGGCAACGCCCCGCAGGCCAGCGCCGACCTGTTCTTCGCCCAGCTGACCAACGCCAGAGGCGCGCTCGAGCTCCCCCGCGCCGCCGAGGTCGCCTGGGACACCTGGCTGCACCGCGACAAGCAGTACTTCACCGGCGTCGTCGCCGGCCCCAAGAAGGGCGAGGTGCTCGTCAGCTCCTCGGCGCAGGGCAAGATCTACCGCGTCCGCGGCCGCCGCGACGTCGCCGTCGTCGCCGACCTCGAGGAGCGCCAGGCCACCGCGCTGTGCCCCCTGAAGTCCGGCGCCGTGCTCGCGACCGCCGGCGACGGCGCCGCCGTCTACCGCCTCGCCGCCGCCCCCGCCAGCAAGGCCCGCTACCGCACCAAGGTGTTCGACGCCAAGCAGCCCGCGGCCTACGGCGCCGTGTACCTGCGCGGCTCCGGCCCGTTCGAGATGCGCGCCCGCAGCGGCCCCAGCGAGGAGGCCGACAAGCGCTGGGGCGAGTGGAAGACCGTCACCCTCACGAAGGCCGGCGACGCCTGGAAGGGCAACCTCGGCGTGCCCACCCGCCGGTTCGTCCAGGTCGAGGTCCTGCTCGCCGACCGCAGCGAGCTGCGCGACATCACCGTCTACTACGCCCCCGAGAACCTCGCCCCCCTGGTCCAGAGCATCGACGTCGCCAAGCCCGAGTTCGAACTCGAGGACGACGGCGAGCCCGAGGGCAAGCTGACGATCAAGTGGCGCGCCGAGGCCCGCGACGACGACGAGCTCGTCTACGAGGTCCGCATCCGCCCCGAGGGCTCCCCCGGCGAGTGGATCAAGCTCGGCGGCGAGGCCCCGACCAGCAAAAAAGAGCTGAAGTGGGACCTCGGCAGCGTGCCCGACGGCGTCTACGAGGCCCAGGTCGTCGCCAGCGACGAACCCAGCAACGGCTCCGCCCGCGCCCGCACCGACGAAGTCGTCAGCGCCCCGTTCGTCGTCGACCACAAGCGCCCCAGCATCGACGACCTGAAGACCCAGGGCTTGAAGCTCTCCGCCCGCGCCCGCGACGAAGGCAGCATCGTCCACGACGTCGCCTACAGCGTCGACGGCGGCCCGTTCCGCGCCGCCAGCCCCGCCGACGGCCTGTTCGACTCCGACGACGAGACCTTCGAGGTCACCCTGCCCGCCGACCTGAAGCCCGGCAAGCACCGCGTGGTCCTCCGCGCCCGCGACGCCTTCGGCAACCTCACCAGCCTCGCCGCCGTCGTCGACCGCTGAGCCGTCAGGCCAGCGCCCGCGACGCCTTCGGCAACCTCACCAGCCTCGCCGCCGTCGTCGACCGCTGAGCCGTCAGGCCAGCGCCCGCGACACGTGCTCGACCAGCGCGCGCAGCCCGGCCAGCTGCGCCGCCGCCTCGCTCGCCGACGTCTGGACCGCCGTCGCCTCGAAGCGCTCCGCCGCCCTCGCCACCCGCGAGAGCCCGGCCGTCAGCAGGGCCCCCTTGATCGTGTGGGCGTGGAAGCGGATCTGCGAGCGGTCCATCGCCTTCACCGCCAGCTCGAGCGCCGCCATCGTGTCGCGCATCGTGCCCAGCAGCACCCCGACCAGCTCGGCGCGCTCGACCGGGTCGTTGCCCGCCATGGCCGCGACCACCCTCTCCGCCGCCTCGAGGTCGTCGGCCACGTCCGCCGGCACCTGCCGCGGCCCGGGCGCCCCCGACGCGCGCGCCGGCGGGTCGAACACCCCCCGCGCCCGCGCCAGCGCCCGCGCCAGCTCGTGCGCGTCGACCGGCTTGCGCACGTAGTGGTCCATGCCCGCGGCCAGGCAGCGCTCGCTGTCGCCGATCATCGCGCTCGCCGTCATGGCGATGATGTACGGCCCGGCCTCCGGCCAGCGCGCGCGGATCCTCCGCGTCGCCTCGAGCCCGTCCATCTCCGGCATCTGCACGTCCATCAGCACCACGTCGTAGCGCCGGCGCCCGAGCGACTCCAGCACCTCGACCCCGTTCGCCGCCAGGTCCGCGCGAAACCCCAGCTTCTCGAGGATGCGGAGCGCCACCCGCTGGTTGAGCGGGTTGTCCTCCGCCACCAGGATCCGCAGCGTGCCCTCGACCCGCACGACCTCGCCGCCCGCCGACGCCACCGGCCGCTCGCCCAGCAGCAGCCGCCCCAGCGTCTCGCGCAGCTGCCCCGCCTTCACCGGCTTGCTCAGCGTCGCCGAGCACACCCGCTGGGCCGCCTCCGACACGTCGCGCATCCAGCCCGACGACCCCAGCAACACCAGCGGCGTCTGCACGCGCGGCACTTGTCGTTGGATCTGCTCGGCCAGCTCGAGCCCGTCCATCTCCGGCATCCGGTGGTCGAGGATCACCACCGCGAAGCGCGCCCCGTCCTGCAGCCGCGCCAGCCCCTCGCGCGCCGACGCCGACTCCGCCACCACCATGCCCCAGCCCTCGAGCTGCCGCCGCAAGATCGCCCGGCTCGTCGCGTTGTCGTCGACGATCAGCGCCCCCAGCCCCGCCAGCGGCCCGCCCGCGCGCGCGCCGTCCTGCGCCGCCGCCGACGGCCCCTCCTCCGCCGCGATCGTGAAGTGGAACGTCGACCCGCGCCCGACCTCGCTCTCGAGCCAGATCCCCCCGCCCATCAGCTCGCACAGCCGGCTGCAGATCGCCAGCCCCAGCCCGGTCCCGCCGTACAGCCGCGTCGTCGACATGTCGACCTGGCTGAACGCCTTGAACAGGCGATCGAAGCGCTCGTGCGGGATCCCGATCCCCGTGTCGCTCACCGCGAACGCGACCTCCGCCCGCCCGTCGGCCCCCACGCCCCGCCGCGCCGACACCACCACCTCGCCCGCGCTCGTGAACTCACCGCGTTGCCGATCAAGTTGAGGAGCACCTGCCGCAGCCGCCCCGGGTCGCCCATCAGCGTCGCCGGCAGGTCCGGCGCCGCGTCGTAGACCAGCTCCAGCCCCTTCTCGCCGGCCTGCGGCGCCACCAGGTCCATCGCCTCCTCGACGCAGATCCGCGGCGAGAAGGCCACCCGCTCGAGCGACAGCTGCCCCGCCTCGATCTTCGAGAAGTCGAGCACGTCGTTGATGATCGTCAGCAGGTGGTCCCCGCTGACCCGGATCGTCTCCGCGAACTCGCGCTGGGTCGGGTCCAGCGGCGTGTCGAGCATCAGGCCCGACATGCCGATGATCGCGTTCATCGGCGTGCGGATCTCGTGGCTCATGTTGGCGAGGAACGCCGCCTTGACCCGCGCCCCCTCCTCCGCCCTGTCGCGGGCCTCCGCCAGCGCCGCGTTCAAGGCCTCGAGCGTCTCGTTGCGCCCGCGCAGGTCCTCGTTGGCCCGCCCGAGCGCGCGGTTGGTCCGCTCGAGCTGGCGCCGCAGCTTCTCGGTCTCCCGCACGTGCTCCGCGATCAGCTGGCGCGCCGCGGCCAGCGTCATCTCCTCGCCCTGGCTGCCCTCGTCGTCCGCCCACGCCGCCAGGCGCTCGTCCGCGTCGACGGCCACCCCGCGGCGACCGACCCGCGCCGTCGTGCCCCCGCCCTCGCGCGGGCCGACCGCGAACACGTCCGCGAGGTGACGCGCGGCGATCAGCCCGTAGCCCCGGCGCACCCGCGTCGGGATGCCCGGCCCGCGGTCGTCGACGTCGACCATCAGGTGCTCGTCCTCGACCCGCAGCGTCATCACCCCGCCGCCCGCGTGGACCACCGCGTTGCGCACCAGCTCGCTCGCCGCCCGCGCCAGGTCGTCCGCCGAGCGCGCCCCCAGCCCGCACGCCAACCCCGCCCCCTGCACCCGCGCCCGCGCCAACCCGACATCGTCGGCCCCGACCAGCGGATAGCTCGGCGCTATCGTCACGACCCCGCCACTCCCCGATCATGCATCCACCGCGGCCGCCGCCCTGTCAAGGCGCCGCCGGAGCGCCCCACGGCCACGAAATAGCCCCTCGCACGCCGCCGACGCGGCGGACGTCCGTACGCGTCGTGTTAGCGTCGCCCGCGAGCCGCACCGTGACCGTCTGGACCACCCTCGCCGCCGCCGCCGCCGCCGATCTCCCGCACCTGCTCGCACGCCTGCGCTGGACCGACCTCGGCGTCACGCTGGCCGCCCACCTGCCCGCGCGCGGCTGGGCCAACCTCCGCCCGTTCTTCGGCGAGACCTGCGAGGTCGGCCTGTTCTTCCTGCCCCGCGGCGAGTCGATCCCCCTGCACGACCACCCCGCCATGCACGTGTACATGCGCGTCTTGCAGGGCACCCTCCACGTCACCAGCTTCACGCGCGTCGACCCGAACGACCCCACCCTCGCCCGCCGCACCGCCGACGCCGACCTCGACCCGGGCTCCCCCGTGTGGCTCGTCGAGCCCCACCGCGACAACCTCCACACCCTCACCGCCCGCACCGACGTCGCGTTCGTCGACGTGCTCCGCCCGCCCTACGTCGACGGCCGCACGTGCACCTACTACACCGCGACCCCGTCGACCCCGGACCTCTGGCGCCTCGCCCCGCGCTCCTATTAGTGATTTTAATCACTTTTGCAATGGGCAAAATATTACCCCTTATGAAGCGTAGGGAGCCATAAAAGCTCAAATGTTGTCCATTAGCTTCTATACCCCGGGTGAATTGGCGAAGCTGATGGGCGAACGAATGACTCAGCTTCGTCTCGCCCAGAATTGGAAGCGAGAGACCCTCGCCGAACGGGCCGGAGTCTCGCCGGCGACGCTCAAACGTTTCGAGACCAGCGGCCGCATCTCTCTCGACAACCTGCTCCGACTGGCCCTGGCACTCGGTTGTCTCGATCAATTCGAAAATCTTCTGGCGCCATCCGCTCCGACTTCTATCCTCGAGCTCGACCGTCAAGCCGCGAGGAAGCCGCGTCGGAGAGGCTCGCAATGAAGTTCGCACCCGCAGCACGCCTCGAGGTCCGCCTCGAACGCAAGACCGAGGACGTTCAGCTCGTCGGACAGCTCGCGCTGCTCCGTGGCCAGGTGGCGTTCGAGTTCTCGCCCGAGTTCCTCGCGCATGCCAGCCCGCTCTCTCCGCTCCGCTTGCCGCTGAAGACCGGACTGCAGTCGGCCCGGGAGGGGCACCTCATGGGCCTGTTCGGCGTGTTCGACGACTCGCTCCCCGACGGCTGGGGTCGTCTCCTGATGGACCGAACCTTCCTCGCCCGCAACGTTCGCCTGCGCGAGCTCTCGGTCCTCGATCGCCTGGCGTACCTCGGCCGCCACACCATGGGCGCCCTCACCTATCACCCCTGCACCGAGCCGGAGGGTGAATCCCACGAGGCCCTCGATCTCGCCGCCCTGGCGAAGGCCTCACGACAGATCTATGACGGCTCCGCGGTCGAGATCCTGCCTGCGCTGCGGCTCGCCGGTGGGTCACCGGGCGGCGCTCGCCCCAAGGTCCTGGTCGGCATCCACGAGGGTCGTGTGCTCTCCGGTGTAGACACCCTCCCACCGGGCTTCGAGGCGTGGCTCGTCAAGTTCGCCACCCATGACGATCCCCCGAACGCAGGCCCCATCGAGTACCTCTACGCCCGTATGGCGATGGCGGCCGGCATCAAAATGCCCGAGGTGCGTCTCCTGGGCCCGCTCCCCGACGGGGAGCGTTGCTTCGCCGTCCGGCGCTTCGACCGCGACGGCGACACCCGCATCCATGTGCATACGCTCGCCAATCTGCTCCATGCCAACTTCCGCGAGCCCAACCTCGATTACGAGCACCTGCTCCGCGTCGCTCGCCAGTTGACGCGCAACCACGTCGACGTGAAAGAGTGCTTCCGTCGCGCCGTGTTCAACCTCCTCACCTCCAACCGCGACGATCACGGCAAGAACTTCGCCTTCTTAATGCAGCGCGACGGCTCGTGGACGGTCTCCCCGGCCTACGACCTGATGCTAGCGGACGGCCCCGGTGGAGAACACACGATGACGTACAAGGGCGAGGGCCGGCGCCCCACCTGGTCCCACCTCGAGCAACTCGCCGAACTCGCCCAGCTTTCCTCCACCGAGGCGCTGCAGATCCTGGCCGAGGTTCGCGACGGTATCGGCCGCTGGCAAAGCGAGGCCACGAAGTTGAAGTTGCCGGCCGCCCAGATCCGTGAAGTCGGCCAGCGCTTCACCGAGGTCGCGGCCGCAGCCGCGTTGCCGACCCCCGTACTCAAACCACGCCGCCCGAGCAAGCGCCCGTGACCCTCTCGCCTCGCCTTCGCGGCCTCGCCGTGTTCCTCGCCGCCCTCCTCGCGCTCGCGCTGCTCGCCGGTCGCGACCTCCTGCGGCCCGGCCGCAACAACCACTTCAGCCACATGGCCCAGGGCTGGCTCGACGGGCGCCTCGCCCTCGCCGGCGACCCGCCCGGCTACGCCGACCGCAGCCACGACGACTGGGGCCGGGTCTGGACCCTCGGCCTCGCCGACGGCACCACCGTGCGCGGCCGGCCCTGCGTCACCGCCGAGTGCACCGCGGCCCGGCGCGGCGGCGTCGAGCGCTGGTGGACCACCCGCGGCGAGCTCGTCGACCTGCGCCGCCGCGACATCGTCAAGCGCGCCTCGACCTGGTACGTCACCTTCCCGCCCGGCCCCGCGCTCGTCATGCTGCCCGGCGTCGCGCTGTTCGGCCTCGGCTTCCCCGACGTCCTGTTCACGGTCCTGTGCGGCGCCCTCATCCCGCTGCTGCTCCTGCGCCTGCTGGAGCGCGTGCGGCCCGGCCACACGCGCGAGCACCTGTGGGCCGCCGCCGCCTGGACGCTCGCCAGCCCGGCCTGCTTCGTCGCCGCCCACGGCAGCGTGTGGTTCACCGCGCAGATCCTCGGCGCCATGTTCCTCGTGCTCCACATCGGCGCCGCCTGGGACGCGCGCCGCCCCGTCCGCGCCGGCCTGTGGCTCGGCCTCGCCGTCGCCTGCCGCGTCAGCCTCGCCTTCGCCGCCCCGTTCTTCCTGCTCGAGTGGTGGCGCGGCGGCCGACGCATCTCCACCCTGCTGCGCTTCCTCGCCCCCCTCACCGCGATCGGCCTCGTCCTCGCACTATTGAACTACCTGCGCTTCGACGACCCCCTCGAGTTCGGCCACGCCTACCTCGACATCCGCTGGCAGACGAGGATCCAGACCTTCGGCATGTTCTCGCCGCACTACCTGGCGAGGAACCTCGAGGCCATGCTGTGGCTCGTCCCCCAGGTCAGCGCCGTCGCCCCGTATGTGCGCTGGTCGATCCACGGCATGGGCCTCCTGATCGGCTCCCCCTGGCTCTTGCTGCTCGCGCGCGCCCGCCAGCGCTTCCCCCAGCGCGCCGGCCTCGCGCTCGCCGCCCTCGCCGTGGCGATCCCCTCGCTGCTCTACCAGAACACCGGCCAGCTGCAGTTCGCCTACCGCTTCGCCCTCGACTTCCTGCCCTGCCTGCTCGTCCTGCTCGTGCTCGGCGGCGGCGCCCGCGGCCGCCTGTTCCCGGCGCTCGTGCTCGCGTCGGCCGCGGTGCAGCTCCACGGCGCGTGGTGGTTCACCCGCGCCCCCGGCTGGCTGTTCGTGCACGACCCCTGGTGGCCCTTCCCGCCCGAGTGATCCGCACGCTGTGCAAACGGACAGCCTGTCCCCGCGGACAGCCGTCGCTATTCGCGTCGACTCACGCCGCCACGCGCAGCGGCGGCGGCCGCTCCTCGGCGTACATGCGGGCGATGAACCGCCCCGCCGGCCGCGCGCGCGTCGCCTCGATGAAGTCGGTGAGCGTCGGGAGCTGCCCGGCCGTCGTCGGGATGGGGAAGCCGTACGCCGGCGGCAGCACCACGATCGCCCCGAGCGCGGCGAACGTCAGGTCCGCGGCCGTGAAGCGGTCCCCCGTCAGATAGCGGCGCCCGTCGGCCAGCCGCGCCTCGACCGCCGCGAGCGTCGCCTCCAGCCTCGACGCCGAGCGCTGCGCGCCCTCCGGCGTGATCTTCAGCCCGCGGCGGAGCATGCCCGCCATCGCCGGGAAGATCCGCCGGACCAGCCCGCGCTCCCACCGCGGCCCCGTGCAGCCCAGCAGCTCGACCGCCGCCTCGCGCTGCCGCAGCAGGTGAAAGTACACGAAGCGGCGCACCGCCGGCCCGAGCCCGCGGTCATAGTCCGCGACCAGCGCCTCGACCTCCGCGCGCGGCTCCGGCTCCTGCGGGAACAGCCGGCGCTCGGCCGGCGCCTGCGCGTCGCAATAATGCAGGATGTCCGTCGACTCGCGGAGCACCCGCTCCGGCGTCACCAGCACCGGCACCGTGCGTCCGCCGCCGGCCGCGAGGCTCGCGCGCCAGTGCAGCAGCGGGGCGTGGTCCTCCTCGCGATACTCGAGGCCCGCCCGGTCGAGCGCCCAGCGGGCCTTCTCGCAGAAGTGGCTGAAGCCGATCGTGATCAGCCGGAGCGGACGGCTCGCCATCAGCTCGCGCTCTGGCCCGAGACGACCTTGTCGATCTCCTCGTTGATCGCGCCCTCGATCTTGCCCTTCATCGGCGTGAGCATCATCGACAGGTCGACGAACACGTCGACCTTGTTGTCGCTGATCGTCACCTTCGCGTCGACGCCGGTGCCCTTCACGCCGAGCTCCTTGTCCCCGTTCCACGCGACCTTGGCCTGGAATTTATTCTTCAGCCGCTCGCCGAGCTGGTCGATGCGCTCCTTGATCGTGGCGGCAGGCAGGGAGTGGTTGCGCGTGATCGTGAACTTCGGCATGGCGCTCAACTCCATAACACGAAAACCCGGGGCCTCGCCAAACACTCGACGAATCGCGCAGACCTCGCTGCAGCGCCCCGCGCTCGTCGAAAATTTGAGCGGGCGCCGCAGCCCGGCGATGGTGCGCACGTGCTCCCACGCGTGACCGCCCCAGCATCGGCGCCCCTGCTCCCCGCAAAGCCCGAGGCCGCCGCCACCGCAGCCGCTGCCGCCGCACCCGCCGCGCGTAGCCCCGCCGCCGCGAGCGCCGCCCGCAGCTCCGCCGCGCCCGCGACCACCCCCATGATCAAGGCCCCGCCGCCGCCCGAGCCCCACTGGCGCTCGGCGGACGGGCGCGCGCGCCTCTACCAGGGCGACTGCATCAGCGTCCTCAACAGCCTGCCCGCCGAGTCGGTCGACGTCGTGTTCGCCGACCCGCCCTACTTCCTGTCCAACGGCGGCTCGACCTGCCGCTCGGGCAAGCGCACCAGCGTCGACAAGGGGGCGTGGGACCGCAGCCAGGGCGTCGAGCAGAACCACGCCTTCAACCATCAGTGGCTGGCCGCCTGCCGCCGCGTGCTGCGGCCCAACGGCACGATCTGGGTCTCGGGGACCAGCCACGTGATCTACAGCGTCGGCTACGCGATGCAGCAGCAACAGTTCAAGCAGCTCAACGAGATCGTGTGGGAGAAGCCCAACCCCCCGCCGAACCTGTCGTGCCGCTACTTCACGCACAGCACCGAGACCGTGCTGTGGGCCGCGCGCGACCGCAAGAGCCGCCACTTCTTCGACTACGACCGCATGCGCGAGCTCAACGACGGCAAGCAGATGAAGACCGTGTGGCGCATGACGGCCCCCGGCAACAAGGAGAAGACCCACGGCAAGCACCCGACGCAGAAGCCCGTGGCCCTGCTCGAGCGCCTGCTGCAGGCCTCGTGCCCGAGCGGCGGCGTCGTGCTCGACCCGTTCAACGGCAGCGGCACCACCGGCGTCGCCGCCGTCACGCTCGGCCACAGCTACATCGGCATCGACCTCGAGACCGAGTACCTCGAGCTCACGCGCGCCCGCCTCGTCGAGGCCGCCCCGGACCTGCAGGCCCGCCCCGCCCTCCGCGTCGTGCCCGCGGTCGCGTGAAGCCTCGCCGTCGAGCGCGCGGGCGGCCCGTCGTTCGGGCACGCCGCCTCGCTCGCCGCTCACGGGCACGCGCCGGGCATCGCCGCCGTCTGCGCGTCGAGCCAGGCCACGCGCGCGTCGATCCACGTCATCAGCCCGGCGACCTCCTCCTCGTACGTCGGCATCGAGAAGCAGTTGGGGAAGATGTCCTGGCCCACGGTCGCCCACTTCATCTGGTCGCGCGCCCGCGCCTGCGCCGTGAACGCCACCCACGCCGAGATCTGCTGCTCGAACGTCGCCTGCGCGATCGCCTCGCCCCGCAGCTCCTGCCAGCGACACTTGAAGGCTCGCTGAAACTCCGGGTCGGCGTACAGCTGCAGCCAGTAGGTCGGCATGTCGTCGGGGTACGGCCGCGAGATCTGGTGGGCCCAGTTGTCGGTCTGGCAGTTGTATCCGGTCACGTTCCCGTTGGCGAACGCCAGGTCGAAGTCCCACAGCGGCCCCATGCCGAACAGCCCGCCGTCCTCGTCGGCCTCCTTGGTCATGTAGATGCTGTGCACATAACCGTCCCAGTTGTTGGTCAGCTCCTCGACGATCCCGTGGTCGACCCACGACGGCACGTCGAGCCACTCGACGTACGCCGACGGATCCGCCTGCATCGCGTCCTCGAACCCCTGCACATAATCTCTTAGATATGCCGACTGCTCCGGGCTGATCTTGTCGGAGTCGGGGTAATGATACGTGTACACCCGCCCGCTGCTGGTCGACCAGTCGCGGTCGTACTGCATGCCGTCGACGACCTCCGGCCCCTTGCCGCCGCCCTCGTGGCGGAAGATGTACCCGCCGCTGATGTCGCCCTCGGCGGCGGTCTTGTCCGGCTTGTCGACGTCGCAGCGCGTCTCGTCCCGCCGCACGCGCTCCCACAGCATGTACAGCCCCAGATACTCGCCGTTGAGGATCAGCTCGACGAACCGCGTGCGCGGGCTCCAGCGCCCCAGCCGCTGGCCGAGCGCGAACACCAGCGCGTTGCGCATGCACGTCTTGTCGGTGTAGCAGGCGTACAGCGCGAAGTCGCTGCCGGCGGGCAGTCCCATGATCTCGGCCGCGAGGTCGTCGCCCATCGCGTCCTGCAGCTCGAACGCGTAGCCCTTCTTCGGCAGCGTCCACGTGAAGTTGCCGCGGCCCTGGAACGCCACCCCGGCGCTCAGCGTCGGCGCCACCGAATCGAGGTCCGCCAGCGTGCCCGCGTGCGCCTCGAAGACCTCGATCGTGCCGTACACGTCGATGTCCTTCTTCACCTCCTGCCCGCCGACGTCGACCCGCAGCACCGGGATCACCGCGGGCAGGTCGAGCCCCATGGTCACCGGGTCCGGCACATAACCCTCCTGGCAGGCGTTGCTGCAGCCGTCGCGGTCCTCCGCGTTGCCGTCGTCGCAGGCCTCCGCGCCCTCGACCACGCCGTCGCCGCACACCGGCTCCCCCGCGGTCGTCCCCGTCGGCTCGCTCGTCGGCGCTTCGCTCGTCGTCGTGCCCGGCGCCCCGGACGACGCCGCGGGCCCGGTCTCTTCATCCGCGCCCGTCCCGGTCGGCGGCGACGTCGGCGCCTCGGCCGTCGACCCCGCCCCCGACGACCCGTCCGCCCCGGTCGCCGATCCGGCGTCCCCGCAAGCCACGAGTCCGAGCACCAGCCATCCGCCCACGAGCGCGCGTGTCCGCATCCCATCGACGCTACGGACCCGCCGCACGCCTGTCAACGCTCGCGCGCTCGCACAGCCTCGCCGCCGTCCGTGCGCGCCGAGACCCGCCGCCGGGCGTATGACGACGCCCGCCGATCGCTCGGCGCGCACGCGAGGACACGACTGCGCGTACATGGAACGTGCACAGCGACCACGCTGCTCGCACCGCCCCGCGTCGACGGCGTCGACTTCCTCCAGGCCCCGGATCTTCCCACCGAGCAGCGCCCGTGCCGCTTCGAACGACGAGCGTGCGTGGCGTCGCCGCGTCGCGGCCACGCTGTGCGCGCGGCGAGGCATCTGGCATCATCCGCGCCCCGCATGCCGACCTTCGCCCTCACGACAGTGCCGACCGAGGCCCTGAAGACCGCCCTCGCCCAGCTCCACCGCGGCGAGTGGCGCTTCCCGCTGACGCCCGTCGAGGTCGCCCGCGTCGGCCTGCAGAGCCACGCCGACGCCCTGCTCGGCCACCTCCGCGGCCTCGACGGCCCGGCCGTCCGCGCCGTGCTCACAGCCGTGCTCGCCGAGCGCCTGCAGCGGCGCTGACGCTCACCGCCGCCGCTCGCGCGGGTCGTCGTCGTGCACGAGCGTGTGCGCGAGCAACGCCGCGCCGGTCACGGCGCCACACACCAGCGCCCGGACCCGACGCGCGCGCCGCACGGCCACACGACGCAGCCCGACCAGGATCTCCGACATTTCATGGTTCGCCATCACCGGTCGCGGAGCAGGCCACGTGCCAGCGCCCAAGCCCGCGACATCACGACGTCCACCCGCAGACCCGCGAGCCGCCGCGTGCCAAACCGTCACGCACTCGGTCAGGCCGCCGCTGTCATGTCCGAGGTGATGCCCGGCGTTCACAAAACTTCACCGCCGCGCCGGGCCGCACGATCTTATTTTTAAATTGCTGCGGGCGGCGTCGCGTGGTCCGCGGCGCCGCCCGTCGTCCGCCGATCCGGCGAGACGTCTCAGACCTCCATGATCTCGGCTTCCTTCTTCGCCGTGATCTCGTCGACCTGCTTGATGAATTTGTCGTGGATCTCCTGGACCTTCTCGAGGCCCTTCTTCAGCTGGTCCTCGGAGATCTCGCGGCCCTTCTCGGACTCCTTGAGCAGCTCGTTGCTCTCGCGGCGAGACTGGCGGATCGCCACCTTCGCCTCCTCGGAGACCTCTTTGACCTGCTTGACGAGGCCGCGGCGGCGCTCCTCGGTCAGCGGGGGGATCGCCAGGCGGATGACGATGCCGTCGCTCTGCGGGTTGATCCCCAGGTTGGCCGCGTTGACCGCCTTCTCGATCGCCGGGATGTTGTTGCGGTCCCACGGCTTAATAATTAAAAGCCGCGCGTCGCCGACGCTGACGGTCGCCACCTGGTTGAGCGGCATCATCGAGCCGTAGCTGTCGACGCGGATGTCGTCGAGCATGGCCGGGTTGGCCCGACCGGCGCGGATCTTCGCCAGGCCCTTGCGCAGGCGGTCGAGCGCCGAGTCCATGCCGTCCTTCGCCAATTCGAGTGCCTCGTCCATACGTGCTGGTCCTTCCTGCTGTTGTCGTGTGCGGGCCCCGTGCGGGGGCGAGGTCTCATCAGTGCGTCTGCGCGAGGATGCTGGCCCCGTCCGGGCAGACCAGCGTGCCGAGCGGCTCGCCGCACACCACCCTGCGGATGTTGTTGCGCTCGAGCATGTTGAACACCAGGATCGGCAGGTTGTTCTCCTTGCACAGGGAGATCGCCGTGCTGTCCATGACGTTGAGGCCGCGCGCCAGCACGTCGAGGTACGTCAGGCGCTCGTAGCGGACCGCGTCCTTGTGCTTGTGCGGGTCCTTGTCGTAGACCCCGTCGACCTTGGTCGCCTTTAATAACACTTCGGCGTGGACCTCCATCGCGCGCAGGGCCGCGGCGGTGTCGGTCGTGAAGTAGGGGTTGCCGGTGCCGGCCCCGAAGATGACCACGCGGCCCTTCTCGAGGTGCCGGGTCGCGCGGCGACGGATGTACGGCTCGGCGACCTCCTTCATCTCGATGGCCGACAGCACCCGCGTGTGCACGCCGCGCTGCTCGAGCGCGTCCTGCAGGGCCAGCGAGTTCATGACCGTGGCGAGCATGCCCATGTAGTCGGCGCTCGCGCGGTCCATGCCCGCGGCCGCGGCGCTCAGCCCGCGGAAGATGTTGCCGCCGCCGATGACGACCGCGACCTCGACGTGGAGCTCCTCGACGAGGTCGCGGATCTCCTCGGCGATCGTGCGCAGCACCTCGGAGTCGACGCCGTAGCCCTGGTTGCCCTGCAGGGCCTCCCCGGACAGTTTGAGGAGGATCCTCTTGTAGCGTGCGTCCATGCGGTCCTCGGTGTGCGGGCTCGATCAAAAGTTATGAAGCGCACAGGTCGGGCCGCGCCGGCGGCCCAAACGGCGAGGGGCGCCGCGGCGCCCCTCGTCTCGTCTCTTCAGCCCTTGGCGGTGGCCACCTGGGCGGCGACCTCGGCCGCGAAGTCGGACGACTTCTTTTCCAGGCCCTCGCCGAGCTCGAAGCGCACGAACCGGCGGATACGGATGTTCTCGCCGAGCTTGGCGACGAGCTCGGTCTGGACCTGCTCGATCGTCTTCTTGTCGTCCTTGACGAACTTCTGCTCGAGCAGGCAGTGCTCCGAGTAGTACTTGCCGATCTGACCGTCGACGATGCGGTCGACCATCTTCTCCGGCTTGCCCTCGGCCAGGGCCTTCTCGCGCAGCAGCGAGCGCTCGCCCTCGATCTTGGCGGTGTCGAGGTCCTCACGGCGCACGCCCGACGGGTTCATGGCCGCGATCTGCATGGCCACGTCCTGACAGAACGCCTTGAAGTCCACGGTCTGCGACACGAAGTCGGTCTCGCAGTTGACCTCGAGCAGCACGCCCACGCGGTTGTTGCTGTGCACGTACGAGGCCACCGCGCCCTCGGTCGCCGCGCGGCCCGACTTCTTGGCGGCGGCGGACAGGCCCTTCTTGCGCAGGAAGTCGACGGCCTTCTCGATGTCGCCGTCGACCTCGGTGAGCGCCTTCTTGCAGTCGAGGATGCCCGCTCCGGTCTGCTCGCGGAGCTGCTTGATCATGTCGCTGGTGACGGTTGCCATGGTGTTCTCTCAGTCCTCGGAGTCGAAGGTCGTGGCGGGCGCGTCTTCCTCGGGGGAAGCGGCGGCCTCGGGCTGCGGGAGCTGCGTGCGGCGGGAGACGATCTCCACGCGCGGGCCGTCGCCGCCGGTGGTGACGCGGATCGGCTCGGGGTCGCGGCCCTGGTCGTTGTCGTTGATCGCGCGGGCCTTGCCGAGCTTGGTGCCCTCGAGGCAGGCGTCGCCGATGCGCGTGCAGAACAGCTTGATCGCGCGGATGGCGTCGTCGTTGCCCGGGATCACGTACTGGATGAGCCGCGGGTCGGCGTTGGTGTCGGCGACCGCGACCACCGGGATCTTCAGGCGGTTGGCCTCGACCACGGCGATGTGCTCCTTGACCGGGTCGATCACGAACACCGCGCCCGGCAGCTTCGGCATGTCCTTGATGCCGCCGAGGTTGCGCTCGAGCTTGCCGCGCTTGCGCTCGAGCATCAGCGCCTCCTTCTTGGTGATCTGCTCGTAGGTGCCGTCCTGGCTCATGCGCTCGATGCCGCGGAGCTTGTCGACCGACTGCCGGACCGTCGTCCAGTTGGTCAGGGTGCCGCCGAGCCAGCGGCTGCACACGAAGAACTGCCCGGCCCGCTGGGCCTCGGCCACCATCACGTCGGCGGCCTGCTTCTTGGTGCCGACGAACAGCACCGGCTTGCCCTCGGCCGTGGTCTGGCGGATGAACGCGTAGGCGCGGCGGAACATCTGCGCCGTCTGCTGCAGGTCGATGATGTGGATGCCGTTGCGCGCGCCGTAGATGTACGGCTTCATGCGCGGGTTCCAGCGCTCGGTGCGGTGACCGAAGTGCACGCCGGCCTCGAGCAGCTGGCGGACGGTGATGATGCGCTGGCCGTCGCTCATCTCGAGGGCCTGGTGGATCTCGCTCTGGGATGCTTCTGCTTGCATGTGTCTCGTCCTGGCGTTGGTGCCTCTGCCCGGTTCGTCGGGTCCGATCCACCGGGCGATCTGCTCGCCGCGGCACGCCACGGACCCTCCACGGGCATGTGGATTGGGTTACGGGGCGGCCGTGTAACACGCACGAGGCCACCCCGGCAACTCGCCGCCCCCCTGCCCGCGTGAGCCTGCTCCGATCGCCGCGCCGGCGCCCCGCCCTCGCGCCCACGCCGTGGACCGCGACAGGCCGGGCTCTGCGCCCGGGGCCGCGGTCACCGTGCGCATCCTCGCGCCTCGCGGTCGTCCCCTGGTGACGCCGTTCCCTGCGTCGTCTGCACCTTCCCGTCGGGCGCTGCTATAAGCCGGACCTCCGCCATGCGTCGCCTGCTCTTCGCCGCCGTCGCGTTCATGTCCGGGGTCGCCGGGGGTTGTTTCCTCAAGCCCGCCCCGGCCCCCGGCTTCCGCTATTCCTGCGAGTCGGACGCCGACTGCCTCGCCCGCACCTGCGCGGGCGCCCTCGTCCCCATGGCCGACGCCAAGGGCCTGATCGAGGGCTGCGACTCCGAGGAGGTCGTCGCCGACCCCGACAAGGGCGTCGGCTACCGCCAGACCTGCGTCGCCGGCCTCTGCGAGTTCACCTGCGACTTCTACACCGTCCAGGACGACTGCCCCCCGGCCTCCGGCTTCAACTTCTGCCTCAACGGCCGCTGCGCCAACACCTGCGGGACGGACGCGTACGACAAGTACAACTTCGACTCGAACGACGACTTCTGCACCGCCCCCCAGCGCTGCCTCCCGATCGAGAAGGGCAGCATCGACCCCGACCTGTTCTCCGGCATGGGCGGCGTCGACGTCAGCGCCTTCCCCGAGGGCGCCGGCTTCTGCGGCATCCGCTGCGACGACGACGACGCGGAGCCCTGCCCGGCCGGCTCCTACTGCCAGGACGCCATCTGCCTGCCCGGCTGCGACAACCCCGACGCCACCCCCTGCGACGAGGGCACCATCTGCCTGGGCATCGGCGGCCTGTCCGCCTGCCTGGCGACCTGCGACCCCGACGGCGAGCCGTGCCCCGACATGCAGGTCTGCATGCCCAGCTTCGGCATCTGCCAGCGGAGCTGCCTCGGCGAGGACGCCGTCGACTGCCCCGACGGCTTCGACTGCGACGAGGTCTTCGGCTACTGCACCCCCGCGACGGGCGCCACCACCGGCGAGACCACGGGCGACACCAGCGAAGGATCCGGCGGATGACCACCCAGCGCCCATCACGGCCCCTCGGGCGGGCCGTCCTCGTCGCCGGCCTCGCGCTGACGACCGCCTGCGCCGCGTTCGAAGCCCCCTCGCCCACGCGCGCGCTCGACAGCCGGCTCATGGTCGGCAACATGGCCGTGCGCAACGGCTACGAGCTGCGCAACCAGCCGGCCGAGCCGCGCCCCGCCGACCAGCCGCGGGCCGACGTCCAGCGCAAGCGCCCGGTCACCCCCATCCTCTTCTGGCTCGGCATCGGCCTGACCGCGGTCGGCGGCGTCGGCACGATCGCCACCGGCTCCGCCGCCTACGCCACCCAGCGCCAGCTCTACAACGGCTACCACAGCAACATCGCCGCCGACGACGCCCGCTCGCTCGAGTCGCGCGGCGCCGCCCTCAACAAGGCCTCGATCGCCGGCGCCGTGATCACCGTGGTCGGCGCCGTCCTGGCCATCACCACCTACGGCTACGACTGGACCAACTGCGGCCCGCTCGCCCCCAAGAAGCGACGCGACACCGCCCCGCCCGGCCGCTGCCAGAACGCCGACAACAAGTAGACCGATGACCGACGCCGCGAGCCCGGGCGACGCACCCCGCCTCGCCGCGGCCGGCGATCCGCCACCCGGCCTCGAGCTCGCGGGCCTGCGCCCGGGCGTCGTGCTGGCCGGGCTGCTCACGCTGATCGGCGTGGTCCTGCTGCCCCAGCTCGGCTTCGGGTTCGTCTACGACGACGGCTGGACCATCGTCACCAACGGCTTCCTCCGCAGCCCGGCCGACCTCGGCCTGCTGTTCACCCCCGAGGCCGTCGCCCGCAACGTCCCCGACGCCTTCCGCCCCGGCCTCGTCGTCTTCGACACCCTCACCTACCAGCTGCTCGGCCTCGACCCCCGGCTGCACCACGCCGTCTCGATCGCCCTCCACCTCGGAGCGTGCGCCGCCCTGGCCGCCTGGCTGCGCCGCCTCGGCGCCCCGCTCGCGCTGTGGGCCGCCACCGTCGCCGTGTTCGGCCTGCTGGCGATCCACGCCGAGGTCATCGCCGTGGTGTCCTTCCGCGAGGACCTGCTCGCCGCCCTGCTCGGCCTGCTCGCCTGCCTCGCCGCCTCGACCGCGATCCGCCGGCGCCCCGCGCTGTTCGCCCCGCTCGCCCTCCTCCTGTCGCTGGCCGCCTGCGCGTGCAAGCAGAGCGCCGCCGCGATCCCCCTGCTGTGGGTCCTCGCCGAAGGGCTCGCGCCGTGGGCCCCGCGCCCGCCGCGGCGCCGCGTCGTCCTGCTCGGCCTCGTGCTGCTCGCCGGCGCCGCCGCGACCCTCGCCCACACCACCTGGCTTTACGGACAGGTAGACCCCTACGGCCCCGCCAACCTCCGCCTCCAGGTCACCCGCGACGGCCTCGGCCCGGTCCTGGCCATGTCGACGCAGATCCACCTCGGCTACCTCCAGCAGATGCTGGTCCCGCTCGGCCTCTCGCCCGAGTACGTCGACCGCGGCGCCGCCTGGACCGAGCCCGCCACCGCGCTCTCCGCCGCCGCCCTGCTGGCCCTGTTCGCCGCCGGCCTGGCGCAGACCCGCCGCCGACCGCTGCTCGCCCTGACGATCCTCGGCGCCTTCGCCCTCGCCCTGCCGACCAGCAACCTCGCCGCCATGCCCAACATGCGCGCTGACCGTTTCATGTATCTGCCGAGCGTCGCGGTCTGCCTCGGCCTCGCCGCCCTGCTGTTGATCGCCGGCCGCCGCCTCGCCGCCCGCTTCGGCCAGCCCGCGCTCTGGCTGGCCCCGGTCGCCGCCTTCGCCGTCGTCCAGGGCGCCGTGCTGGTCGGCGCCGGCTTCACCTACCGCAGCAACACCGCGCTGTGGACCATCGCCCTCCAGCGGGCCCCCGGCTCGGCCCGCGCCCACGCAGTCATGGGCGAGCTGCTGATCGCCAACCTCGGCGCCGCCCAGGGCCGCGACAAGCAGGCCGTCCAGCGGGCCCTCGCCGGCGCGCACTGCACCTTCGCCGAGCGCCTCGACCCGACCTACGAGCTCCCGCAGCTGTGCTTCGCCCGCCTCGCCGCCGCCGCCGAGGACTGGGACGAGGCCCACCGCCGCTTCGCCGCCGCTCTGGCCGTCAGCCCCGACCGCAACGCCCGCATCTTCGCCGGCCTGGCCCAGACCAGCCTCGACCTCCCGCGCCGCGGCGACGCCGAACGCCGCCGCCTGGCCCTGGACGCCCTCGATCGCGGTCTTTCGGCCTACCCGTACTCACCGGAGCTGCACGACGTCGCCGGGCAGATCTTCCACCGCCTCGGAGAGCCGCAGCGGGCCGCCCAGCACTACCAGCGGGCGCTGGCCCTCGCGCCCGAACGCGGAGAGCCGCTCCTCGGCCACGTCGCGCTGCTCCTCGACCTCGGACGTCCGCTCGAGGTCCGTGACCTCGTCGCCGCCAACACCCAGACCTGGTTGGCCGCGGACCCCGTCGATCGGACCGCGCTCATAGCGCGGCATCGAGACGCCTTGCGGCTCTACGCCCCAACCATGGTAAGGTTCGCAGACCTCGTCGGAGTTTTCGCGGATGAACCGTAAATTCTTTACCCTGCTCCTCCTCGGTGCCTTGATGATCGCCGCCGGAAGCATGGCTTGTATCAATACGGTCCAGCAGCTCGACGACTCGGACGAGACCGACGGCGCCACCTGAGCGCTCCGTCGAGATCACCCGCATCCCCGCCAGCGCCTCTCCCGTCAAGGTGACGCCCCGCATGTCGAGCGGCGCGAGCCCGTGACGCCCGCGGAGGATCCGCGTGTATCGCTTGCCGATGATCGTCATGTGAATCACGCCTCCGCGAACAGCTCGGGGCCCTGGACCGCCACGTAGGCGCGCCGCTCCGCCAGATCGAGGTGGCAGTGGGCCGCGCAGCCGCAGCCGTCGACCACCAGGCCCTCGCCTTGCACCACCGTGCGCGCGCCCTCGCGGAGGTTGTTGGCCGCCAGCGCCGACAGCCGCCACGAGCCCGTGCTCGTGGTGACGCCGTAGCGCCGCTGGACCTCGAACGCGCCCTCGACGTCGAGCGCCGCGAGCAGCGACTGCAGGCGCTCCGGCGTCAGGCGAGCCACGCCGAGGTGCACGTCGTGGATGTCGGCCGCCGCGATGTGCCGCACCAGCCCGTCGATCTGCCCCGGCCGGTCGTGCAGCCCCGCGACCAGCGGCCCGAGCTGCACCGCGACCCCGACCCCCAGCCGCCGCAGGTGCTGCGCCTGCAGCAACAGCGCCGGCGCCGCGTCCGCCTCGGCCCCGAGCAGGGCCCGCTGGACCTCGAGCTTGCTGTGCGCCATTTCGAGCACGACGGTGGCCCCGCAGTCGCGGGCGGCCAGGACCAGCGGCTTCGGCATCACCTTCGCGGTCCGGAGGATGACCCGGCGCCCGTGGGCCGACAGCCAGCGCAGCGCCGTCATGGCCCAGAACGCGTCCTCGGCCCGCTGGAGGCGCAGGCTGACGGTGGTGACCGGCTCACCCGAGGCCTCGTGCTCGGCGATCAGCGAGGCCAGGCCGAGCTCCAGGCCGTCCGAAGACCCGGCCTGACGCGGCCCGAGCAGCACATGGAGGCCCGTGCACGAGGAGGTGACCTGAAGCGTCTGGAATCCGGTGCTCATCAGCTTGTCCGTCTGTTCAGTAAACTGCTCTCCGTATCGCGCTGAGTCAACGCCGCGCTTTATCTGGATGGGATCAAGTGGCGGCCGAGACCACTGAACAAACCGCGCGGACTTGCGCATTTTTCCGGGGTTGCCATCCCGTCGTCCGGCCTCATCCCCGTCACGGCGCGTCGCCCGAATTCCTGGTGGGCGGCCACACACGCGAGGTTTCGGCGGGCTCGCGGCGAGATGTGTTACAGGAGCCCAGCAAAAGCATGGCCGACGGAAAATCAGGGACGAGAGGCGCCATTTCCCTCAAGGATGTGGATCCCGACGCGCTCAAGGTCGTGCGCAAGCTGGTCGCGGGGGGGTTCGAGGCCTACTTGGTCGGCGGCTGCGTGCGCGACCTGTACCTGAAGCGCCGCCCCAAGGACTTCGACGTGGCCACCAGCGCCACCCCGGAGAACATCCGCCGCACGTTTCGCAACTGCCGCATCATCGGCCGCCGCTTCAAGCTCGCGCACGTATTCTTCGGCCCCAAGGTGATCGAGACCAGCACGTTTCGCACCACCCCGATCACCTCCGAAGACGACCCGCTGATCACCCACGACAACGAGTGGGGCACGGTCGAGGACGACGCCCGCCGCCGCGACTTCACCATCAACGGCCTGTTCTACGACCTCGACGACGACACCATCGTCGACTTCGTCGACGGCCTCGCCGACCTCGACCGCGGCGTCATCCGCACCATCGGCGACCCCGTCCTCCGCTTCCAGGAGGACCCCGTGCGGATGATCCGCGCGATCAAGTTCGCCGCCCGCCTCGACTTCACCGTCGAGGTCGGCACCTGGCAGGCCCTGCTCGCCACCGTCCAGGACATCAACAAGTGCTCGCGCGCCCGCGTGCTCGAGGAGATTTACAAGCTCATGCGCGGCGGCGCGGCCCGCCGCAGCTTCGAGCTCATGCTCGAGTGCCAGCTCGTGCAGCACATCATGCCGAGCTACCTCGAGCTCTACGCCCGCCTGCCGTCGCCGCCGCCCCCGGCCAACAACCCGGCCGAGCCGCCCGCGCACGGCCTCGTCAGCCCGGCCCGCTCGCTGCCCGGCCAGCCGAGCCGCCTGCTGTGGGACCTGCTCGGCGCGCTCGACGAGTACACCGGCGCGACCCACCAGATCGCCGGCAACGGCGTGCTGCTGGCCGTGCTGTTCGCCCCGCTGATCGACGACACGTGGATGACCTCGTCGCGCCAGGGCCTCGACCAGCGCATCGACGAGCTCATGCTCCCGATCTGCAGCGCCCTCGGCATCGCCCGCCGCGACCGCGAGCTCGCGCGCCAGATCCTCATGGCCCACCGCCGCATGGTCGAGGCCGCCTCCCGCAAGAAGCGCCGGCCCTCGCTCGTGCAGCGCCAGTACTTCCACGACGCCCTCGTGTTCCTCGGCCTCTCGGTCAAGGCCCGCAACAGCGACGGCTCCGAGCTGCTGCACTGGCAGCGCCTCGCGGGCGCCGGCGCCGGCGCCCTGCAGGCCGAACAAGACGACCTCGGCCCGCCCCGCAAGCGCCGCAAGAAGCGCGTCCGCGCCCGCCGCCCCGCCGAGGACCGCCGACCCGGGGCCCGCGAGCGCGATGGCGGCTGACTCCAAGCTCCCGCCGGACCACCCGGGCCTGCTGTCCCGCGGCACCAGCGAGCACTACGAGGACGCCGAGCTCTACGACTTCGAGTACCGCGACCACCGCCACGACATCCGCTGGTACCGCGACCTCGCGCGCTCGCTCGGCGCCGGCCTGCAGGTCCTCGAGCTCGGCGCCGGCACCGGCAGGATCACCCTCCCGCTCGCCACCGACGGCCACCGCGTCACCGCCGTCGACCGCATGCAGCCGATGCTCGACCGCCTGCAGGCCAAGCTCGCCGAGCAGCCCGCGCTCGGCCACCGCGTCGAACCTGTCCTCGGGGACATCACCGCCCTGCCGCTCGCCGACGCCGCCTTCGACCTGGTGATCGCCCCCTTCAACGTGCTCATGCACCTGTACCGCTGGCAGGACCTGCTCGCCTGCTTCCGCGAGGCCCGCCGCGTGCTCGTGCCCGGCGGCACCTTCGCCCTCGACGTGCTGCTGCCCGACCTCGAGTGGCTGACCTGGGACCCCGACGAGCGCCACAGCGTCACCCACTTCACCCACCCGCGGACCGGCGCGCCGATGGTCTACTCGACCAACCACACCTACGACCCCAACACGCAGGTGTGCCACGTCCGCATCTTTTATGATGACGCGCCGAAGCGCCCGCGCGCCTTCAAGCCGCCGCCGAAGCCGGTCAAGGTCGTGCACCTCGCCCACCGCCAGGTCTTCCCCGAGGAGCTGCGCCTGCTGATCGCCAGCGCCGGCCTCGAGCTCGTCGTCCACGGCAGTAACTTCCGCCCCGGCCCTTTAATTAAAGGGACGGACGCGCAGGTCGTCGTCGCCCGCAAGCCCGCCCCGTAACGACCATCGCGCCGCGGTCTAGCCGCGGGCCGCCCGCCGCCGCTGCCACGCCGCCTTCGCGCGCGTCCACAGCAGCCCGCCGACGAACAGGTACAGCTCGAACGCCAGCAGCAGCAGCATCGGGTCGTACGGCGTGCGCAGGCGGGTGTCGCCGAAGTAGATCGCCGCGGTCACCAGGATCGCCCACACGTGCAGCCCGAGGATCCCGTGCCGCTCGCACGTCTTCTTGAAGAAGCAGGTGAACGCCATCAGCACCGCGGGCACCGCGATGAGCGTGGTGTACACCGCCTGCCAGTTGCTGGCCGTGCGCCGCCACAGGTCGCGGCCCGAGTCGGGCCACGGCGTGTTGTAGGCCCACAGCATCAGCGTGTTGACCACCGCGTACTTGGCCTGCCCCAACAGCCCGGTCTTTTGCACGCAGCGACTGACCAGCTCGCGCAGCGGCTTCACGTCGGAGATGTAGCCGGTGTACGACAGCTCCGCGCCGATCGCCGGCTCGAGCTGCACCCACGAGTCGGGGTGGGTCTTGGCCCGCTTCTCGAGCTGGATCAGCGGCGGCGGCCCGAAGCGGATCCTCCCGCGCCCCGGCTCCTCCGGGGTCGCCACGGCCTTCTTGTTGTGACAGCGCCCGAACAGCTGATTGAAGCGCCCGTTCTCGCTGACCAGCCCGAAGCGACCGGTGTGGTGGTAGAGCCGCGCCGACGAGAACACCAGCATGATCCCGAGCGGGATGCCCGCCAGCACCAGGTGCTTGAGGCGCACCTTCGTCATGGTCTTGCGCATCACCAGCCAGACCAGCCCGAACACCGCCACCGACAGCAGCAGCTGCGGCCGGAACGCCGACGCGACCGCCGCCCACACCCCCGTCAGCCACGCGTCGCGGTCCCGACCGTCCCGCACCAGCAAGAGCAGGCGGTAGGTCGAGAACAGCATGAACATGCCGAACGGCGCCTCGCTCAGCGTGTATCCGCCGAGCGAGATCAGCGGATAATAGAAGATCAGCAGCACGCCCAGCGCCGTCGGCAGCCACTTGCGCCGGGTCACCAGCGCCGCGATCTTCATGCCGTACAGCACCGTCGTCGCGCCGATCAGCGCGTACACGACGCCGATCGCCGTGTAGTTGTCCTTGCCGAAGATCGCCTTCAGCAGCGCCAACATGAAGTGCGTCCCGTACGGGAAGAACCCGTGGTACTCGTACGCCTTCCCGAAGTTGGCGACCATCTGCTCGGCGCGGCTGGTGTAGCCCCGCATGTCCGAGCTCTGATAGTCGCCGAGCGGGTGGACCAGCAGGTTCCAGTGCAGCCGCACCGCCAGCGCCGCCAGCACGATGAAGATCGCCCAGCGGTTGCGATACAGCCACGCCGCCATGGCGTCCCTGCGGCTCGGGCGCGGACCAGTAGGTGATGCGTTCGGAGTAGTCAAAGGAAAGGGCGCTTAAAGTCGGCGGACTCTATACCTGATCCCCCGGCGGTCCGCGAGGCTGCAATGGCCTGCGCACGGGGGTTTTGCCGGGCCGATGCGCGATGCGCGCTGGCGCCCGGCCCGATCGCGGCCGCCGCGGGCACGCGACCGTCCGGACCTCTCCTCGCGGACAGGTCCGGACCTGCTCGTCACGCCGCGGCGCTCAGAACTCGACGTAGCTCGCGTCGCTGAGGTCGCCGATCAGCGAGGCCTTCAGGCCCTCGTCGCTCAGCGTCAGCACCTGGCCGTCGATCACCAGCGAGCGCCGAATCGTCGACGAGTAGTAGTACTCCTCGCCGTCCACCACCGGGTGCTCGATGCTGCCGAGCGGGATGATGCCCTCCTCGACGTCGATGGTGTAACCGAGCGCGCCGCTGAAGCTCTCCTCGGTCATCGTCTCCTCGTCCCACGCGTACGACTCGACGGGGAGCAGCGCGAGGCCGGTCTTTTGCCAGTAGAGGAACGCCTTGGGGTCGAACAGCGCCTCCGACCAGCCGTACGTGTCGCCGACCGCGGCCTTGTGGATGCGCTTGGGGTTCTTCAGGTCCGACACGTCGAACAGGCTGAGCTGGACCCCGAGGGTCTGCCCCTCCTCGGTGCCGTCGACGCCGACCCCGAGGATCGTCGTCGCGTCGATCGGGTGGAGGTACGCGCTGAAGCCGGGGATCTTCAGCTCGCCGACCATCTTCGGCGCCGCGGGGTCCGCCAGGTCGATGGTGAACAGCGGGTCGATCTGGCGGAACGTCACCACGTAGCCGACCGCGCCGATGAAGCGCACGCCCTGGATCTCCTCGCCGTGGCCGAGCCCGCCGACCTGGCCGAGCTGGACCAGGTCGTCGCCGTCCTGGCGCAGCACGCTCACGAAGCTCTCCGACGTCGTGGTGTCCCAGCCCTGCTGGTCGGTGGTCGCCAGGCGCAGGTCGCCCTCGTGCTCCGACAGCGACCACTGGCTGCGCACGCGCCCGCGGACCGAGCCCGAGGCCACGTACTCGGCCTGCTCCTCGCTCGCCAGCGAGAACTTGTGCACGTACGAGGTGAAGCCCTCGCCCGAGCTTTCCGGCCCGCCCTCGATGATGTCGTCGCTCCACAGCTCCGGCCGCCACGGCGTGGTCGTCACGTACAGGTTGTCCTTCGAGGCGTAGACCGTCTCGCCCTCGGCGAACACGCCGACGCCCTTGCCGAGCGCCAGCGACTTGTTGAGGTCGACCGTCATCACCGACAGCGTCGACAGCCCCGAGTACTGGCCCGGGTGCTTGACCTCCTCGCAGTCGAGCAGGATGCCCTGGGAGATCTTCGCCGGCTGCTGCGACAGGTCCTCGAGCATGAAGTGCGGCAGCCAGTCGCCGACCTTCGACTGCTCGACCACCGCCAGGTTGTACAGCTTGGCCTTCTCGAGCGCCTTCTTGTACTCGACCTCGTACGGGTCGACCGGCTCGCCGTCGCGGAAGCCCACGCCCTCGCCCTTCGGCGCGCCCGCGCCCTCCTCGGCCGGCGGCGGCACGTCCGGCGACGTGGTGCCGCTCGTCGACGACGACGAGCCCTCGGACGGCTCGCCGCCGCCTCCGCCGCCGCCCTCGACCTTCGACCAGTCGAAGAACTCCCACGGGTCCTTGAACGCGAGGCCGGTCGGCTGCGAGCGCAGGACCACCCGCGCCACCCCGTCGATCATGCGCGCGCTGATCAGGTCGCCGTTGATGTACAGGTTGCTGACGACGCGCAGGTCGTCCGGGTCCGAGATGTCGACCTCGACCAGGCGCACCAGCGGACCGCCGCTGCCCGGGAAGTACTGCGACAGGTCGGGGCCCTTGGGCTGCGGCGCGTCGCCCTCGCCCGGGAACTCCTCCGGCGCGTAGTCGTACACGTAGGCGCGCTCGAGCAGCAGCACGCGGTCCTCGTGGAGGAACATCTGGGCGTCGTAGCCGAACTCGCCGAGCTCGAGCGAGCCTCGCTTCTGCGGCGTCACGCCCGACGAGTCGACGAAGTGCAGCTTGCCTTGCGCGACCGCGAGGATGCGGTCGCCGTCGGTCTTGATCAGGTCCGGCTCGTCGACGCCGACCTCCTGCACGTTGGTGCCGGAGTAGTCCTTGCCGCCGCCGTTGCCGCCCTGCGGGGCGTCCTCGCCGCCCTCGCCGCCGGTGTCGCCGGCCGGCTCGCCGCCGTCCCCGCCGCCCGCGAAGTCGACGCCGTAGTCCGGCCCCCACGGGTTGCCGTACTGCTCGATGAGGTCCTTGGCGTTGCCCTTGGCGTAGCCCAGCAGGTCGTCACAGTCGTCGAACGAGTACAAGAGGCGCGGGTCGAGCTCGGGCTCGGGTTGCTGCTGGTCGGCGCACCCCGAGGCGAAGGTCGTCAGGGCCATGAGGGAGGCGAGGGAGAGCTGATGGATGCGAGACATGAGAGGGATCTCCGGGAAAGCCAAGGGTCGATGCGGCGTCGCTCGTCGTGACGCCGGGAACGAGGCGCCCCCAAGCACGGCCCGTGCCAACCCGAAGATTCACGCCCTCGCACGCCCCGCGGCCCGTTCTCCGCCCCGCGCCCGCGCCCTGCACCCCGGCCTGCCCATGACATCGCGGTCACGTCGAGACGCCCGCGCCCGCCATGACACGCAAGGAGTGAGCGCCCGCACCGCCCTTCCCTCGCGCCAGTTCTTGACCGGCCGCTGGTGGCCGCTGCCCGTCGCGCCGGCGTGGCCGGTCTGCACGAAGCAGCTCGACCCCGACGCCGCGTCCGAACCTCGCCCGCCGCCCTCACGGCCGACTTACAGCCGCACGGTGTGCCGCACGGCGGCCTCGATGCGGGCGACCTCTCCGTCGTGCAGCCCGTAGAGCGCGTACACCTCGCGATCCAGCGCCGCCCTCGCCTCGGCGTCCTCGCCCGCCACCAGCCGCCGGCCGAGCGCCACGATCGCCCCCGGCAGAACTCGCACCAGCGGGATGCCCATGAGCGGCCCCGCGTCCACCTGCAGCTGCGCGCCCTGCAGCTTGCCCCGCCGCCGCAGCCAGTAGTGCACCACCTTCGAATTTAATAATGCCGTCAATCCGACCAGGTCGACACCGTCCATCTTGATGACGTTGAAGGTCTGCGACACGTAGCACGGGAACTCGCAGTACGCGAACACCGGCGCCGCCGTCTTGCGCATGGCGACGATCTTCGGCCCATTAATAAAGAGCCCCGGGTCGCGCGCCCGATGCAGCCCGTACGGCCCGAACGCCGACGTGGATAATATTGCGTAGCGATCGAGGTGCGCCCGCAGCCTGGGATACCTCTCCATGGCGCGCGCGCGCCGCGAGTCGATATAAATTATCCAGTGTTCGTGCTCCGGCGTGACGCGGAACGGGCGCACCTGCCGGCTCGTATAAAACGGCCGCAGCAGCTCCTCCTCGTCGCCGAGCCCCAGCGCGACCCGCTCCGCGTCGCTGAGCACGAAGATCCCGTCGCCCTCGCGCGCCCCCGCGGGCAGCCGCGCCAGATGTTTTGATAGCACCGACTCCTGCGGCGCGACGATGCCCTGCCCGATGTCCGCCGCGCCCAGCCGCCACGCCCCGGCCGCGGCGATCTTCGCCAGCAGCCGCGCGTCGTCCCCGGCCACGAACGTGAACGCCCCCCCGGTCGGCTCGATCGCCGCGTCGAAGCACTCGACCCCGTCGCCCGCCGCCAGCGCCAGCGCCCGCTCCACCGCCGCCTCCGCGTCCCGCGTCACCCGCACCACCCGCGTCGCGCCGGCGTGCCGCCGACCGGTCCGCTCGGCCACGTACACCATCGTCTTCACGCCCGCGTCCTCGAAGATCCGCACCGGCCCGAAGTCGACGAACAGCCGCAGCTCCGCCTCCCCCAGCAGCTTCGCCCGCAGCTTGCTCGCCCCCGTCTGCGTGCCCCAATTGCCGGTGGCGATGAAACCCTGCAGCCCCCCCGCCCTCAACACGTCGAGCCCGCGACACGCGAACAAATACCAGTAGTCCATCTTCCCCTGATAGTACCGCCCGCACTCCGTCCCCCGCAGGTCGTCGAACACCCGCCGCTCCGTATACTCTTTAATAAAGGGCGGATTGCCCAGCACGACGGCGAATCCCCCCTCCGCGAACACGTCGGCGAACTCCCCGCGCAGGTCGAACGGAGCCACGCGCATGACCTCCTCGGCGCTCGCGTCCGGGTGCGCCGCGCGCCAGTCGTCGCCGATCAAGAAGTTCCCCCGTTTGATAATTTTGGTCCAATCCAACCTCGGCGCATCGCGCCCCAGCTCGGCCTGCAGCGCCTCGCAGGTCAGGGCCACGGCCCGCGGATCGATGTCCACCCCCCGCAGATTGTTCTTGATAATTTGCGCCCGCGCGGGCGGGCTCAGCGTCCACCCGTGCTCCTCGAGCGCCAGCTGCTCCGGCGCGTGCTCGCGGTAGTGCTCGACGTACCAGCGGAGGATCCGGCGATACGCCTCGACCAGAAACACCCCGGCCCCGCAGGCCGGGTCGAGCACCCGCAGCCGCGCGACCCGCTCGAGCGTCGCATCGTTATCACTAAAATTAATTAAAAATCTCCCGAGCGTCTGTTCGACCACGAACGCGACGATCGGGCGCGGCGTATAAAACACCCCGGCAGCGCGGCGCGCGGCCGGGTGGTGCTTGCCGAGGAAGCGCTCGTACGCGAGTCCCGGGTCGTCGCCGCCGCTCACTGCGCGAGGCTACAAAATTCCTCGTAGTCGATCAGCTCGATGTCCTCGGGCTTCTTCGAGCAGACCCGGCACTCCGGGTCCTTGCGCAGCTTGAGCGTGCGGAACTTGGTCGCCAGCGCGTCGAACACCAGCAGGCGGCCGCTCAGCGTCTGCCCGGCGCCGAGGATGATCTTCAGGGCCTCGTTGGCCTGCAGGGTGCCGATGATGCCGGGCAGCACCCCGAGCACGCCCGCCTCCTGGCACGACGGCGCCATGCCCGGGGGCGGCGGGTCGGGGTAGAGGCAGCGGTAGCACGGGCCCTCGGTCGGCAGGAACGTCGTCACCTGGCCCTCGAAGCGGAAGATCGACGCGTGGACCACCGGCTTGCCGAGCTTCAGCGCCGCGTCGTTCAGCAGGTAGCGCGTGGGGAAGTTGTCGGCGCCGTCGACCACCAGGTCGTAGCCCGCGAGGATCTCCATGATGTTCTCGGACGACAGCCGCGTC
Source organism: Myxococcales bacterium (assembly GCA_016793465.1). The sequence goes on along the minus strand of JAEUJW010000065.1, from coordinate 35,415 downwards.
TGGTGGGCGATCACCTTCACGTCCGGATTTAATAGTTGCAGCGTCTGGCGGGCGCTCTCCACCTTCGGCATGCCGAGGCGCTCCATGTTGTGCAGCACCTGGCGTTGCAGGTTGGACTCGTCGACGAGGTCGTCGTCGACCATGCCGAGCGTGCCGACCCCGGCCGCGGCCAGGTACAGGCTCGACGGCGAGCCGAGCCCGCCGGCGCCGAGGCACAGCACCTTGGCGTCGAGCAGCTTGCCTTGCCCGATCTCGCCGACCTCGGGCAACATGATGTGCCGCGAGTAGCGCTTGATCTGCTCGGCCGACAGCGTGCGCGGGCGGTCGAACGCGTGCCCGGCCTGCTTCCACGCCCGGAACCCGCCGGCCATCGACGCCACGTTGGTGTAGCCGAGCTCGACCAACGAGCGGGCCGCCAGCGCCGAGCGGTTGCCGCCCGCGCAGTAGAGGATCACCTCGCGCCCGCGGTCGCCGACCAGGTCCTCGATCTTCATCTCCAAGAACCCGCGCGGGATCCACTCCGCGCGCGGCAGGAAGCCCTGCTCGTACTCGTCGCGCTCGCGCACGTCGATCAGCACCGGCTTGACGTCGCCGGCGCTCATCTTGGCCTTCGTCTCGTCGACGCTGACCTCGCGGATCGTCCGCTTAACCTGGCTCAGGACCTCGCTGAAGCTCGCCATGCTGGGCTCCTCTCCTCGGCGGCGGGCCCGCCCGCGCGTCGGGGGCACGTTCTACCAGAAGATCACCGCTCCCTGACAAACGCCGTCCTGGCGGCGCCACGGACCCCCCGGGCCGACCTTGGTTGGTATACTCCGCGCCCCCGTGACCACCGCCTCCGACTTGTCTTCACGGCCCCCCGCTGCCGACGACCGCGCCGCGCTCGCCGCGCTCGCCGCCAGCCGCGAGCGCCTGGTCGAGCAGCTTCACCGCCGCATCGTCGGCCAGCAAGGCGTGATCGACCTCCTGCTCGTGTGCCTGTTCGGCGGCGGCCACGGCCTGTTCGTCGGCGTGCCCGGCCTCGCCAAGACGCTGCTCGTCAGCAGCCTGGCCCAGGCCCTCGACCTGCAGTTCTCGCGCGTGCAGTTCACGCCCGACCTCATGCCGTCCGACATCACCGGCAGCGAGGTGCTCGAGGAGGACCAGGCCACCGGCAAGCGCCACTTCCGGTTCGTCGCCGGCCCGGTCTTCTGCAACTTGCTGCTGGCCGACGAGATCAACCGCAGCCCGCCGAAGACCCAGGCCGCGCTGCTGCAGGCCATGCAGGAGGCGCGCGTCACCGCCGGCGGCAAGACCCACCCGCTGCCCCAGCCCTTCCACGTGTTCGCCACCCAGAACCCGATCGAGCAGGAGGGCACCTACGCCCTGCCCGAGGCCCAGCTCGACCGCTTCCACGTGCAGATCGCCGTGCGCTACCCCGACGCCGAGGCCGAGCACCGCATCGTCGCCCTCGGCATCGACCCTGGCCCCACGCTCACGCCCGTGCTCACGCCCGCCGAGCTCATGGCCCACCAGGCCCTCGTGCGCCGCATCCCCGTGCCCGACTCGGTCGTGGCCCACGTCGTCGCCCTGCTCCGCGCCACCCGCCCGGGCGAGCCGTCCTGCCCGCCCGCCGTCCGCGAGCTGCTGCAGTGGGGCGCGGGCCCTCGCGCCGGCCAGCAGCTGGTGTCCGCCGCCCAGGCCCGCGCCGCCCTCGACGGCCGACCCGCCGTCACCGTCGCCGACGTCCGCGCCCTCGCCGAACCCGTGCTCGAGCACAGGCTCGTGCGCAGCTTCGCCGCCGAGAGCCGCTCGGTCAGCGCCGGCGAGATTTTAAGTCGCGTGCTCGCCGCGATCCCCGCCTGAGCGCCCGCTTCAAGCCGGGCGCCGCACGAAGCGCCCGAGCAGCTCCTGCCCCTCGCGCGCCAGCACCGAACCCTCCGCCGGCGCCAGCGCCTCGATCACGAACGAGCCCTCGAAGCGTCCGCGCAGCTCCGCGGCGCTGGTCGCGTGCGGCGGTCCGCCCGCGCGCCCGTGGTCATAAAACAGCCCGACCAGCGCCCCGCCCGCGACCAGCAGGTCCGCGACCCGCTGGACGTACTCGTCGCGCCGCGTCGGCTCGATCGCGCAGAAGCAGGTGTGCTCGACCACCAGGTCGAACCGCTGGCCCAGCGGCGCGAACAGGTCGTGCACACGAAAGTCGATGTCCATCTCCGCCGGCGTGGCCGCCTGCGCCGCGGCGATCGCCCGGGTCGCCAGATCGATGGCCGTGACCCGCGCCCCGAGCCCCGCCAGCAGCCGCGCCTCGTGCCCGCGCCCGCAGCCGATCACCAGCGTCCGCAGCCCCGCCGGCGAATTTTCACGCCTATTAAAATAGGCGGCCAGCGGCGGCGCCGCGCGGCCGATCTCCCAGCCCGCGTCGTCGTCGCGGTAGAGGTGCTCCCAGAACGCCGCCTGCGACGGCGTCGCGCCCGCGAGGTCGTCGCTGCGCGCGCGCACCTCCGCGAGGATCGCCCGGGCCAGCGGCGCGATGTCCCGCGCCACCGCCTCGAACTGCGGCCCCGTCAGCACCAGCGGCCGCGGCGGCGCCGTGTCGGTCGTCAGCCGCAGCGCCCGACCCACGCCGTCGACCGACAGCGCCCGCACCGCCGCACCGGCCTCGTCGGCGAGCCGCGCCAGCAACGCCGCCGCCGCCGCCCACACGCGCTCGAACGCCGCGCCCTCGAGGTCACGCGCCTGCTCTCCGCGGTGATCGCCGAGCACCGCGCGCACGTGTCGATCGCCGCCGTGAACTTTAAAACTCCGCAGGTCCATCGCCGGGGCGACGATGCCCCGCGCCGGGCCCCCGCGCAACTCACAGCATCGGCCGGTCCTGGACCTCGAGCACGTGGGCCCGCAGCCCGCGCAGCTCGCGGAGGTGACCGCGGCACGCGCTCAGCAGATCGGTGAGCAGGCGGTAGAGCGCGATCGTCACGTACGGGCTGGCCAGCGCCTTCTCGTAGGCGTGCACGCCGATCTGCTCGCCGCGCTGCAGCACGTGCAAGGCGATGTCGTCGTTGATGAACCCGGCCGCCGCCTCGGCGGTCTCGGCGAACGTCTCCCATACGCCCATCGGCTCCGGCACGACCATCCCCGCCGCGCGGATCTCCTCCGCGATCCGCTGCGACGCCTCCGCGTGGGCGAGCTCCAGCCGCTGCAGCACCGCCTCCTCGGGCTGCCCCGCGAATCGCTGCGCCGCCCGCCCGTACGACCGCTCGGCCGCCAACTCGCCGTGATACAGCGACACCAGTGCGCGCAAGATCTCGTGATGCATGACCCCTCACCCTCTGTCGATTAACCCTGGGCCGCGCCCGCGAGTGCATCAAACGCGGGAGCTCTGCAGGATCTGCAGCGCCGCGGCCTCGTTCATGCACGCCGATACACACGCAGCAGCGCCGCGTACGCGCGCGCGCCTCGTCGGGGCCCCCGGTTTGGCGATATACGTTCGGTGTGTTCGAGATCCGCGTCCTCGACATCGACCGCCTCCGCGTCGCTCGCGGGCGGCCGGGTCGAGCGCTCGTGTGGTCGCCGTCCCCGTGGTTCACCGGCGTGCACGCCCTCGCCGCCGTCGCCGGCCCCGCCGGCCTCACCCGCCTCTCGTCCGACCTCCGCCGCTGCCAGCACCTGGCCCAGGGCGGCCGGGGCGCGCCGCTCGTCGTGCTCGGCGAGCGACCACGACCACGACCTGACCGACCCGCACGCCGCACCCACCGCGCCCGCTGCGGGCCGCCGCCCAACGCCCGCGAGATGCAGTAACTTCCCGGGCGTGCCCGACGAGCTCGCGCCCCGCTCTCCTCCGCCCGCGGGGCCCGACGACCCGACCCACGCGCTCGCCGTCGTCGTGCCCGAGGACCTGCGGGCCATGCTCCGCGGCCGCACCCTGCGCCTCGCCCGTCCGGTCGGCGGCCCCCAGCCCGGCCGCCACACCTCGATCCGCGCCGGCGCCGGCGAACAATTCCGCGGCCACCAGCCTTACACCCCCGGCGACGACCTGCGCCGCCTCGACTGGCGCGCCGTGGCCCGCCGCGACCGCCTGGTCCTGCGCCAGACCGACGCCGAGGACGCCCTGTCCGCGGTGCTCCTCCTGGACGCCTCCGGGGGCATGTCCTACGGGACAGGTGCGAGCAACAAGCAGCGCTGCGCCGGCGCGCTCGCCGGTGCGCTCGCCCACCTCGCCCTGCGCCAGGGCGACCGCGTCGGCTTCGCCTGCGGCCGCGCCGGCCGCCTCGAGCTCGGCGGCATGCGCCCGCAGGCCGGCAACGCCCGCCTCGCCGCCCTCGCCGACGCCCTCGTGCGCCCGCCGACCGGCACCTGCCCGTGGCCCGCGCTGATCTCCGGCGTCGCCCCCGCGCTGCCGCGCCGCAGCCTCGTCATCGGCTTCTCCGACCTCCTCGACCCCGACCCCGAGCGACCCGACGCCGACGCCGAGCTCATGCGCGCCCTCACCACCCTGCGCAGCCGCGGCCACGACGTCGTGCTCGTGCAGGTGCTCCACCGCGACGAGCTCACCTTCCCCTGGACCGACCGCGAGCTCCGCCGCTTCGAAGACCCCCGCGCCGTCCGCCAGCCGCTCGAGGGCCACGGCCACAGCCTCCGCGACGCCTACCTCGCGAACTTGAACGCCCACCTCGCCCGCCTCGACCAGGCCTGCGAGTCCGGCGGGATCCACCTCCACCGCGTCGTCAGCGACGACCCCCTCCCCGCCAGCCTGCTCTCCCTCCTCGCCCGCCTCTCCGGCCGCCCCCTCCCCGCCGCCGAGGTGACCCCGTGAAGCCCAAATTATCAATTAATAATATCAAGAAGGCCGCGCTCCGCAGCGCCGCGCTCCTGTCCCAAAAGCCAGGCTCCCGCGCTCCGCACCTGCCCCTCCGGCCAGGCCCCCGCGCCCCGCACCTGCCGCTCCGGCCAGACCCCCGCGCCCCGCACCTGTCTCTCCGGCCAGGCCCCCGCGCCCCGCACCTGCCCCTCCAGCCAGGCCCCGCCCGCTTCCCCCGGAGCCCGCGCGCATGAGCCTGCTCGCCCCGCTCATGCTCCTGGGCCTGCTCGGCCTCGGCCTCCCGCTGCTCGCCCACCTGCGCGGCCGCGACACCCCGAGGCCGATCCAGTTCGCCGGCCTGCGCTTCCTCGGCGCCAGCGACGAGGTCCTGACCCACAGCCGCCGCCTGCGCGACGTCCTGCTGTTGATCGTGCGCCTCGGCCTGCTCGCGCTGATCGTCGCCGCCCTCACGCGCCCGGTCACCACCGGCGACGCCCGCGTGGCCGTGCTCGGCGAGCCGCACGACGCCGTCATCCTCCTCGACGCCTCCTTCAGCCTGGCCCTCGAGACAGGCGGCCGCAGCCTGCGGGCCGCCGCCGACGACGCCGCCGCCGCGATCCTCGACGCCCTCCCGCCCGGCAGCCGCGTCGGCCTCGTCACCAGCGACCCCGCGGGCCCGCGCATCGAGCTCAGCGCCGACCCCGGCCGCGTCCGCGCCGCCGTCGCCGCCTGGTCCGCCGAGCCCCCGCGCGCCGGCGCCTGGCGCCTCGAGGCCGGCCTGCCCCCGGCCGTCGCCCTGCTCCGCCAGGCCGGCGAGGGCCCCGACAAGCGCGTCGTCTACGCCGTCGGCGACCCCACCGCCCGCGGCCTCGGCAGCCTGCCCGCCACCAGCGAGCAGATCCCCGTGCTCCCGATCCCCGCGCTCGGCGACCTCGAAGCGCCGCCGCCTGTCCCCGAGCACCTGTCCCTCGAGTCAGCCTCCTGGACGCCCGCCCGCGAGATCGACCCCCGCGCCGTGCGCATCACCGGCGCCGTCCGCCGCCACGGGACGTCCGCCGCCGACGTCGCATCGCGCCGCGTCGCCCTCGCCCTGCGCATCGCCGGCGAGTCGGTCGCCCGCGCCGAGGTCGATGTCCCCGCCGACGCCGCCGCCACCTACGAGTTCACCCACACCGTCACCTCCGCCGGCGCCTCCGCGGCGACCGTGCAGATCGTCGACCTCGAGCGCGACCCGCTGCCCGGCGACGAGGCGCGCCACCTCTGGCTCGCCAGCGAGGCCAGCGTCGACGTCGTGCTCGTCAACGGCGACCCCAGCGAGATGCGCGCCCACGACGAGGTCTACTTCCTCGCCACCGCCCTCGCCGCCGGCGCCGACGACCTGCGCCTGCGCGTGCACGGCCTCGCCCCCGACCAGCTCGAGGCCCGCCTGCGCCCCGGCGGCGACGGGCTCGCCGGCGTCGACGTGCTCGTGCTCGCCAACGTGCGCGCCCCCTCCGAGGACATCGCCCCCGCCCTCCGCGCCCGCGTCGCCGCCGGCATGGGCCTGTGGATCACCGTCGGCGAGCGCGTCGAGGCACGCGCCTACAACGAGCGCCTCGGCCCGCTGCTCCCGCTGCTGCTGCGCGAGCCCGTCCTCCTCGGCACCGCCCCCGGCCGCGCCGAGGGCCGCACCGACGGCCTCGCCCCGCCGAACCTCGCCCACCCGTTCCTGCTCGGCCTGCAAGGCGACCTCGGCCTGCTCGGCACCCGCGCGCGCCGCATCTTCCTGCTCGAGCCCGACGCCACCCGCGACGCCGAGGTCGCGCTCAGCTTCACCAGCGGCGCCCCCGCCCTGATCTCCCGCCCCTACGAGCGCGGCCGCGTCGCACTGCTGACGACCTCGATCGACCGCGACTGGTCCGACCTGCCCCTTCGGCCAGGTTTCGTCCCGCTCGCCGCCCGCATCCTGACCCGCCTCGACACCAGCCACGCCGCCGCCGCCGCCGGACAGATCCTCGCCGGCGAGCCGCGGGAGATCCCCAGCGACAGGCCCGTCACCGTGCACACCCCCGACGGCCGCGAGGTCGTCGTCCCGCCCGACCGCGGCCGCGCCGTCTTCACCGACACCCTGACCCCCGGCCACTACCGCGTCACCCGCGAGGGCCCCGACGAGCTCACCTTCAGCGTCCAGCAAGACCCCGAGGAGAGCGACACCACCCCCGTCACCATCACTCCCCCGGTGCAGGACGGCGACCTCGTGCTCTCCGCCGCCCAGCACCCGCGCTGGCGCCCCCTCGTCCTGCTCGCCGTCCTGCTCCTGCTCGCCGAGACCGTGCTCCGCGCCCGCGCCCACCGCCGCTGATCTTCAGCCGTCGAGCTCGTCACACGCCTGCCCGACCGCCGCGACCAGCTCGACCGCCTGACTGTCCGGATCTGGGACCGCCGTCCCGCGCAACCGAACACTCGCCGGCCTCGCTCGGCCTTCAACCCCGCGAAACCATTCCCGGCACGCTTCCTGCTCTCCTTCGCGCCCGCATGTCCGCCAGCGACCCGATCATCCGCCTCGCAGGTCTGAAAAAGGTCTTCCACACCGACGAGATCGAGACGCACGCGGTCGCCGACGTGCACTTCCAGATCCCCCGCGGGCAGTACGTGTGCATCGCCGGCCCGTCGGGCTCCGGCAAGACCACCCTGCTCTCGCTGATCGGCCTCCTCGACAGCCCGACCGGCGGCATCTACGAGCTCGACGGGCAGCCCGTCTCGCAGCTCTCGGGGACCGAGCGGGCGCGCGTGCGCAACGAGCGGATCGGCTTCGTGTTCCAGAGCTTCAACCTCATCGGCGACCTCACCGTCGCCGAGAACGTCGAGCTCCCGCTGACCTACCGCTCGATGACCGCCGCCGAGCGGCGCCGCCGCGTCGACGCCGCGCTCGAGCGCGTCGGCATGGCCCACCGCGGGCGCCACCTCCCGGCCCAGCTGTCCGGCGGCCAGCAGCAGCGCGTCGCCGTCGCCCGCGCCGTCGCCGGCGAGCCGCTGCTGCTGCTCGCCGACGAGCCCACCGGCAACCTCGACTCGAAGAACGGCGACGCCGTCATGGACCTCCTGCACGACCTCCACCGCGCCGGCACCACCATCGTCATGGTCACCCACAACCCCGATTACGCCCGCCAGGCCCAGCGCACGATCCACCTGTTCGACGGCCGCGTCGTCGAGGAGACCGGGGCCGCCTGAGCCAGGCAGGGGATCGTCGAGGCCATCGTCCACCGCGTGCCGGCTCACCGCGACGACGCCTGCAGCGTGATCGTGTAGCCCACGCGCACCCCGCTGGCCGCGAGCACCCGGTCCATGTGCTCCGCCGCCACGTCGCGGGCCGCCGCCGCCGAGTCGGCCTCGATCACGAAGTACACCTCCTCGACGCCCGCGCGGTTGGGCCCGACGCAGCCGCTGTCCGGGATCTCGACGTCGATCGCCGCGAACAGGTCCCCGCGCTCGTCGTCGTCGAGCCGCCGATCGAGGTCCGCGAACACGCTCCAGCGCACGCCCTCGCATACCACGAGGCGGCCGCCCGCGCTGGCCGATGCCCACCTCGAGTGGGCCACGAGCTCCCGGCGTCTCACACGAAATAATCGAGCCCCGGCATGCCCCGCCCGCGCCCCTCGAGGCAATCCAGCAAATAACACGCGAGCCCCGCGTCGCCCGTCCACAGGCTGTAGCGCCACCCGCCGGTCTGCTCGTACAAATCCTCGGACTGGACGATCGCCACCATCGCCAATTCCCGAGCTCGCGCCAGCCACGCCGCATCCCCGGTCCGCCGATGCAGCTCGAGCAACGCCGCCCCATTCCCATCCGTCCCATGACAGAGCCCCACCCCTTTAATTAATGGCCCGGCCTCGTCGATCAGCCGCGCGCCGCGGAGCAGCCACGGCAGCAGCTCGGGCGCGTCGGCGTGCCGCAGCGACGTGATCACGCCCGGCGCCCCGTGACACCACTGCACCAGCCGCTTGTCGCCCGGCGCCGTCGTCGGCGGCCAGTTGGCGCGGTCGCCCTCGACCACCGCCAGCCTCTCGAGCCCCTGCAGCGTGCGCTCGCGCAGCTCGGCCCGCTGCTGCGCGCCGAGCAGCTCGCATCCTCGCCACAGCGCGTGCAGGTTGCCCGCCCAGCCGTGCCCCGCGCCGACGTAGCGCGCCCGGCTGCCGTACAGGTCTTGCTCCCACAGCCACACGCCGCGCGCCTCGTCGTGGAACCAGCTCGACCACAGCGCCTCCGCGCTGTCGCGGTACAGGTCGGCCCAGCGCGCCTCGCCGCTCGCCGCGTGCATGAACAGCGCCGCCAGCATCGTGCCCGGCGCGCCCCACAGCGCCTCGCGGGTCGGGTTGTCGCGGTTGCCGCGGATCGTCGCCGCCAGCCGATCCGCGAGCGCCGCGTCGGGCCGCGTCAGGCAGCACGCCACCAGCGGCGCGCTCTCTCCGAGGAACCACGACGGCGCCCGCACGCCGACGTCGGGCGAGCGGTCGATCCCCGCCAGCGCCTCCGCGAAGCCCTCGTGCAGCGGCCCCGGCAGTTCGCAGCGCCCCGCCGCCGCCAGCCGCGCGAGCGCCAGCCACACCCCCGTCGCTCCGAGGTACAGGCAGTTGAACGTCGGCGGCGCCCCGTCCTCCGCGTCGCGCGGGTGCACCGGCCACGCGCCGCGCGCCCGCACCGCCAGCGCGTCGGCCGCGAAGCGCCGCAGCCACGCCTCCACCCGCGCGGGCTCCCAGTCGTCGTGGCGTGGCGTGGCGTGACGCGCCGGCTCGTGGAGCACCCTTAAACCCCCGCGCCGGGCATAACACGAGCCCCGCGGCTTGACCCCTCACCCCGCGCGCGGTTAACTGCCGACCCATGCCCGAGATGTCGGTCGCGTTCGCCGGCGGCGGTTGCCGGACCTTCTGGGCCCTCGGCGCCTACACCTCGCTCGCCGACCTCGCCACCACCGTCGAGTTCGCCGGCGTGTCCGCCGGCGCCGCCATGGCCCTCACCGCCGCCACCGACCTCGTCGCTCCCCTGCTCGACGTCTTCTGCGCCCGCACCGCCGCCAACCGCCGCAACGTCTACCCCACCCACCTCCTGCTCGGCCGCCCGCTGTTCCCGCAGGAGGCGATGTACCGCGCCACCGTGCACGACCTCCTCGGCGGCCCGGAGTTCGCGCGCCTCGCCGCCGCCGCCCCGGTGCGCATGCTGCAGGCCTACGTCGAGCCCGGCCGCCCCGTGCACAGCACCGTCGCGCGCGCCTGGTGGGCCTACGCCGCGCGTCGCCGTCGCGGCGACCTGCACGGCCCCGACGTCCCCATGCCCGGGCTCGCCGCCGAGGTCGACACGGCCCACGAGTCGCGCGACGCCGACGACCTCGCCGACAAGGTCCTGCGCAGCTCGGCGAGCCCGCCGGTCACCCGCGTGCAGCGCCTCGCCGGACGCACCTACTTCGACGGCTGCCTCGTCGACCCGATCCCCGTGCGCGCCCTCGGCGAGGCCGCCCGCCGCGGCCCCGTGCTCGCCCTGCTCAACCGCCCCGACCCGCCGATGACCGTCGTCGGCAACGTCCGCTACCTCGCCCCGCGCGACGAAGTGCCGATCCACAAGTGGGACTACACCAGCCCCGCGCTGGTCCGCCGCACGTTCGACATCGGCCGCCGCGACGGCGAGGCCGCCCGCGACGAGGTGCGCCGCTTCCTCGAGCAGCACGCCGGCTGACGCCGCAGCGTCAGCCTCGTCCTTCGTGCCCCGCTCAGCGCCGCGTGCGACGCGGCAGCGGGTACGCGATCAGCGTGTTGCGCCCGGTGAACAGGTCGACCCCGTAGCCCGGCGACACCTTCTCGCCCGGCACCACCGGCCAGCCCGTGAACCCGCCGAGCCGCGGGTCCGGCGCGTAGCCCTTGACCTCGCGCAGCGCCGTCAGCAGCTCGCCCTCCGCCACCACGCGCAGCGTCGGCGCGCCCTTCACCGCCGCCCCGAACTGCTTGGGCTGCGGGTGGTTGTTGGGCCCGACCACCCGGTACGACCCCAGCACGTGACCGCCGCTGTCGTCGATGTAGTAGAGGTGGATGATGTCGCGGTACCCCACCTTGTTGACGAGCGTCACCATCTGCTCGCGCTCGCCTTCGGCGAACGCGGTGCGGGCGATGAAGCCGAACTCCTCGGCGAACTTGCGGGTGCTCTCGAGGCCTTCTTGCGCGGTGGTCGCGCGGTACAGCCACTCCTGAGGCGGACGGACATCCATAGGCCGGGCAGCTTACACGCAGCGGCCCGGCTTTTGGGGCCGCGCGACCACGGGCCTCGCGCCGCCCGCGGCCGCTCACCTGGCGCAGTCGCGCGAGTCGCCGCGGTTATAACCCGGCAAAGCCTCGGCATACGCCGCCCCGATCTCCCGCCAGACCAGCGCGCCCTCTTCATCAAAACACTCGTCGAGCACCAGATCTCCGAGCAGCAGGTCGCCCGCCTCGCCCGCGCGCATCTCCCCGTGGGCAGCGCCCGCGCCGGTCCGGTCCCACGCCATGTCGATCACCATCGACTCGACCTCCGGCCCGCTCCACAACATCGCCTGGAACGTCGAGGCGATCTCCACGTGGAAGTCCCCCGAACCGTCGGCCTCGCGGTGGAAGTTGTACCCGCTCGCCGCGAAGTAGTCGCGGATCGGCACCTCCTGCGTCACCGTGAACCCGTCGTAGTCGATGTCGATGTGCTTGTAGTCCGACTCGAGGTCGCGGTCGAACACCAGCGAGACCGCGCCCGTGTAGTGACGATCGCGGTCCGGCCCGAGCTTCAGCGCCTCCCCGTACGACTCGAGCACGTCGAAGTCGAGGTCGAACGAGCCCTTGCGCCGCGCCTCCCCGAGCTCGACCTCCCCGCGCAGCAGCCGGTCCATGGCCCCCGCGCCCTCCGCCCCCGCGCGCCCGACGTACACCTCGAAGCGCGTCGACCGCTCGTCGCCGTCGAGGCGAAACAGCCACGAGACCTCGCTGTCCCCCGGCTGGTAGGGCCCGTAGACCTTGTAGCCCGCGTCGTCGACGTCGCTCGGGAAGCGGTCGAGCAGGTCGATGGTCTCGCGCGTCGCCTCGATGACCACCGAGATCCACCCGCCGACCTCGTGCGCGCTCTGCATCGAGATGGCGTAGATGTCGCCGTACTCGGTCGCCCCGTCGGCCGCCCGAAACTCCGCCCCGCGCACCGGGTCCATCGTCACGTCGTCCCCCTCGATGAACGCGTACTCCGGTTTAATTAAAAAACACCCGGGCAACACCCCGGCACACGTGAGCGCGAGGACGGAGGCGAGGATCGTGCGAGTCATGCCCTCCCCCATGCGCCCCCCGTGCCAGCGCCGATCGCCGCCAAAAGCCGCCTGAGCGGCCGCCCCCGCGCGGGCGTCGCAAAACGCCACGTCGCGCCCCACGACGCCCTCGACAGCGCCCGCGCGCCGTGCTTCTGTCCCCGCGCCATGACCTCCCCGTCCTTCGCCGAGTTCGATCGTCACGTCATGACGACCTACAACCGCAACCCGATCGCCCTGGTCCGCGGCGCCGGCTGCCGCGTGTGGGACTCGGAGGGCCGCCCCTACCTCGACTTCGCCGCCGGCATCGCCACCTGCACCCTCGGCCACGCCCACCCCGCCCTCGTCGAGACGGTGCGCCGGCAGATCGGCCAGCTCCACCACGTCTCGAACCTCTACTACATCCCCGAGCAGGGCCGCCTCGCCGCCCGCCTCGTCGCCGCCGACGCCGGCGAGCGCGCGTTCTTCTGCAACTCCGGCGCCGAGGCCAACGAGGCCGCAATTAAGCTCGCCCGCAAGTACGCCCACACCCGCCTCGGCATCACCCGCCCCGCCATCCTCAGCGCCCACTCGAGCTTCCACGGCCGCACCCTCGCCGCCGTCACCGCCACCGGCCAGCCGCGCTACCACCAGAACTTCGACCCGCTCGTCCCCGGCTTCCACCACGTCCCCTACAACGACTTCGCGGCGCTGGCCGCCGCCGTCGACGCGCTCGACCGCGAGGCCCGCCAGGTCGCCGCCGTCATGCTCGAGCCCCTGCAGGGCGAGGGCGGCATCCGCCCCGGCGACCCCGACTATTTTAAAAATGTCCGCGCCCTCTGCGACGACCGGCAGATCCTCCTGATCCTCGACGAGGTCCAGACCGGCGTCGGCCGCACCGGCCGCCTGTGGGGCCACCAGCACCTCGGCGTCACCCCGGACGTCATGACCCTCGCCAAGGGCCTCGCCGGCGGCCTCCCCATCGGCGCCATGCTGTGCCGCCGCTCCTGCGACGTGTTCGAACCCGGCGACCACGCCAGCACCTTCGGCGGCAACCCGCTCGCCTGCGCCGCCGCCCTCACCGTGCTCGAGACCCTCGAGCAGGACGACCTCGTCGCCAACGCCCGCGCCCGCGGCGAACAATTAAAAATTGGCCTCCAGGCCCTCGCCGCCGCCGTCCCCGGCAAGATCCAGGAGATCCGCGGCTGGGGTTTAATTATCGGCGTCGAGCTCGGCGCCGACGAACGCCGCAGCGCCGCCGAGGTCGCGCGCGCCGCCCTCGAGGCCGGCCTGCTCGTCGTGCCCGCCGGCCCCCGCGTCGTCCGCCTGGTGCCGCCGCTCATCGTCGGCGCGGCCGAGGTCGACGAAGCCCTCGCCCTCCTCACCCGCGTGCTCGCCTGACCCTCGCTGCATCGCCGCGCCGAGCAGCATCCCCGCCGTCAGCGCCATCCCTCCTCACCCGCGTGCTCGCCTGACCCTCGCTGCATCGCCGCGTCGAGCAGCGCCGCGCCGTCAGCAGCGCGTCTCCCACATCACCCTCAGCCGCGCCTCGAGCCGCTCGAGCCCGAGGTTCCCCGCCCCGCCGAGCGACACGCGCTTAATTAAACTCTCCTCCGGGGTGCGGCCCGCGAGCTGCGGCATCTCGGCCGCCGCCTGGCGATAGGCGTCGCGGAACGCCACCCCCGCGGCCGCCAGCTCGATCGCCCGGTCGGTCGCGTGCAGCTCCGGGTCGATCGCCGCGCGCATGCGGGCCGCGTCGACGATCAAATTCGCGACGAGCTCGGGCACCAGCGCCAGCCCCTGCAGCCCGCGCTCGAACGCCCGCAGCACCGGCGCCTTGGTCGCCTGCAGATCGCGGTGGTACCCGCTCGGCAGCGACAGCAGCGCCGAAAGCTCGCCCATCGCCCCCTCGGCGACCGCCGGCAGCGCCCGCAGCAGCTCGACCACGTCGGGGTTGCGCTTGTTCGGCATGATCGACGACCCCGTCGTGTACGCCTCCGGCAACTTTAAAAATGCGAACTCCGCCGTCGTGAACAGCGAGAGATCCCAGGCCAGCCGCCGCACCGAGATCAGCGCCTGGTGCAGCGCCTGCACCGCCAGCAGCTCGAGCTTGCCGCGGCTGTTCTGCGCGTACACCGGCGACACCAGCGCCGCGTCGAAGCCGAGCTCGCGCGCCACGCCGTCGCGGTCGAGCGGCAGGTTGACCCCGTAGCCGGCCGCCGTGCCGAGCGGACAGGCCCCCACCGCCGCGTGCGCCGCCCGGGCGACCTCCGCGTCGTCGAGCAGCGCCTCCGCGTGCCCCGCCATCAGCGCCGCGAACGACGACGGCACCGCCCGCTGCAGGTGCGTGTAACCCGGCATCGCCACGTCCACGCTGCCGCGCGCGCGCGCCAGGCACCCGCCGGCGATCGCCAGACACGCGCTCCGCAGCGCCGCCAGGCGGTCGCGCAGGTACAGCCGCATCGCCACCAGCACCTGGTCGTTGCGGCTGCGCCCGGTGTGCACCTTCCGCCCGACTTCCCCCAGCCTTTCATTCAAGAAAGCCTCGATCGCCGAGTGCCCGTCCTCGAAGCGATCGTCGAGCACGAGCTCCCCGCGCTCCACCAACCCCATGAACTCGTCGAGGCCGGCCAGCAGCGCCGAGGTCTCTTCATCATTGATCACGCCGATGCGTCCCAGCCCGGCCACGTGCGCCTTCGAGGCGCGCACGTCGTAGCCGAGCAGCGCCCGATCGAGGATCACGTCGTCCCCCGCGCAGAACCGCTGCGCCGCCGCGTCCGGCGCGGCCTGCCCCTTATCCCACAGCGGCCTGGTCATACGGCACTCCGAGCAGCTCGGCCAGCCCGAGCGCGAGGTTGATGTTCTGCAGCGCCTGCGTCGCCGCCCCTTTTAATAGGTTGTCGAGCGTCACCACCAGCACGGCGTGCGTGCCCTCGACGGCGAACCCGCCGATCGTCACGCCGTGCCGCCCCGCCGCCGCCTGCACCTCGGGGATCTCGCTCACCACCCGCACCAGCGGCTCGTTCGCGTACGCCTCGGCATAAATACTTAAAAGTTCGTCGCGCGTCGCGGGCCGGGCCAGCGGCAGCGTGATCGTCAGCGAGATCCCGCGGAAGAACTCGGCCACGTGCGGCACGAAGCGCACCGCGCACCCGAGGTGCCGCGTCGCCTCCCGCTCGTGCACGTGGCCGATCAGCGCGTACGCCATCAGGTTGTCGCGCAGGCGCTCCGGGTCGTTGCGCGGCGACGGCGTCGTGCCGGCCCCGCTGTAGCCCGACACCCCGAACACCTGCGGCGCCCCGGCCAGCAGCGGCCGCGCCGGCGCCACCCCGAGCTGCAGCCCGGTCGCGTAACACCCCGGGTTGGCGATCCTCCGCGCCCCGCGGACCCGCCCGCGGTGCAGCTCCGGCAGCCCGTACGCCCACGCGTCGTCGAACCGGTGATCCGCCGACAGGTCGACGATCACCGCCTCCGGCAGCGCCGCCGCGTACGCGGGCGCGTGCCCGTTCGGCAGCGCCAGCACCACGACGTCGACGTCCCACGCCGCCACGCCCGCGGGCGACGCCTCCTCGAGCACCACCTCCGGCGCCTCGTCGTCGTGACGACCGAAGTGCTCGTGCAGCGGCGTGCCCACGCCCTGACGCGAGGCCGCCCGCGTCAGCCGCAGCGCCGGGTGCTCGCTCAGCAGGTGAAACAGCTCGCCGCCGACGTGCCCGCGCGCGCCGACGAGGCCGACCCTCGCGCTCACTCCGCCCCTCCGAGCGAGTGCGCCGGCTCGAGCGTCGGCGGCTCCGCCAGCGCCCGCTCCACGCAGTCTCCGATGACATTGAAGTCGTCGATCCCGATCCAGAACACCGTCCACTTGCCGCGCGTGTAGCTGCCGTCGGCGCGCTGGAAGTACCAGGGGTTGATCGGGTTGTCGACGCGCGCGCGCCAGTACAGCTTCGGCACGTCGCGGGTCATGCGCAGCCACAGCGACCCGCCGATGCCCTCGCCCTGGGCCTCGCCGGTGACCGCGAACTTGTCGAGGTACACCACCGGTCCGTCGGTCAGGATCGCCGCGGCGCGGTACGAGTCCGCGAGGTACACCCGCCAAAACTTCTTGCGCGAGAAATAATCGGCGACCGGCGGGCGCCCGAACGCCGCCGTCAGCAGCCCCGCCAGGCGCACCCGGTCGACCGCGTCGATGCTGTCGTAGGCGCCGATGCGCTCGCCCAGGCGAAACAGCGTGCCCGAGCCCTTGTGGGTGAACAGCTCCTTCGCCAGCAGGTCCGGCGAGGTGATCGACACCGACGAGCTGCGCGGCAATTTTAATAAGATCGAATGGATGAGGTCGATCTTGTGCCGCGTCGCCGGCGTCATCCACGGCTCGTTCAATAACGGCTCGTGGTCCTCGACCAGGTTGATCGCGCTGACCATGTCGCCGAACTCGTCGCGCAGGCCGCCCTGCTCGCGCAGGAACACCAGCTTGTAGGGCTGGAGCTGCTGCGCCAGCGCGTGCGTCGCCACGTCCGGGCCGAGGTCGACGATCTGCCCGCCCGACGTCTCGCCGAGGCTCGCCAGCACCGGCATCGAGCCGGCGCGGATGCTCGACTCGATCGCCTCCACGTGCACCCGCGTCGGCCGCGACGTCTCGCCCTCGATCTCCGCCTCGAACGTGCCCCCGACGATCGGCCGCGCCCGCGCGCCCAGCTCCTCGAGCGCGTCGACCAGCCGCAGGTTCTCCTGGCGGAACACCCGTCGCACCACCTCGAGCGCCCGCGGCGACGTCCGCTGCGCCCAGTCCTTCGGGTCGATCCCCGCCGCCCTGAACCCCGACTCGAGCTGCGGCCCCGCGCCGTGCACCACCACCGGCGTCAGCCCCACCTGCGCCAGGAAGTTCAGCGACGACGCCAGCCCGTCGAGCTCGTCCGCCAGCAGCTTGCCGCCGACCTTGACGATCGCGAAGCGCTGCTGCTCGAGCTGCGAGAACTGCTTGATGTACTGCTCGACCTCCTTGCGGCCGCCGAGGTTGCTGAGCAACTTGATGAGGAGTGCGCGGTGGGAGACCATATCGATGACTCACGACCCTCAGGACAGGACGCGGCGGTAGTACGCCGCCGCGGCCACCAGCTCGGCGAGCCGCACGTATTCGCCGGCCGTGTGCGCCTGGGCGATGTCACCTGGCCCGAAGACCAGGGCGGTGGACCCCGCCGCCGAGAACAGCGCGGCCTCGGTCCAGAAGTCGACCGGCGGCCCCACCGGCAGCCCCAGCCGCGCCGCCAGCTCCGCCGCGGCGACGCGCGCGGCGGACAGCGCCGCCGCGCCGCAGGCCGGCAGCGGCGGCGCCGAGAACCCGGGCGCCAGGCGCACGCGGCTCTGGTCCTGCGCCTGCGCCAGCAGCCGCTCGAGCGCCACCGGCGGCGGCAGCTCGGGCGGCGGGCGCACGCCGAGGCGGATGCTCGCCGCCGAGGCGATCATGTTGGCCTTCACCCCGCCCTCGATCGCCCCGAGGTTGAGGCGCATCCCCTTCAGCGCCCCCTCGCCCTCCTCCTCGCTCGCGGCCGCGTGGTCGAGCGCGCGGCTGGCCCAGCGCACGGCCTCGTGGACCGCGCTGTCGCGCAGCGCGCGGGCGGCCGACGCGTGCCCGCCGATCCCGGTGAAGAACAGCGTCGCCGCGCCGATCCCCCGGTGCTCGAGCACGGCCTTGCAGCTCGTCGGCTCGGCCACCAGCACCTCGGTGAACGCGAACTGCTCGATGAAGTGGCGCACGCAGCGGCTGCTGCCCGCCTCCTCGTCCGACGAGAACAGCAGCGCGACCGGCCCCTGCGTCTCGCCGAGCACCGCCAGCAGGCAGGCCACCGCCCCCTTGATGTCGCAGGCCCCGAGCCCGACCGCCCGCTCGTCGTCGACCACCAGCCGCAGCGGGTCGGTGGTCCAGCCCGGGTCCGCCGGCACGGTGTCGACGTGCGCGTTGATCAGCAGCTTCGGCGCGCCGCGGGTCGCCAGCAGGTACACGCAGCCCTCGCCCAGGTCCACCAGCGTGCAGGTCAGCCCGTGCCCGCTCAGCTCGGCCTGCAAATAACTGAAGATGCCGCCGCCGTCGATGGCCCGCGGCGGGTTGCGCGTGTCGAACGCGACCAGCCGCTCCAGGTGGCCCAGCGTCCGCGCGAGCGTCTCGTCGGCCATCAGCGCCCCCGCCGCGGGTTGACCCGCGCCGACAGCGTCGAGCTCATGCCGTACAATTTGATAAAGCCCTCGGCCTCGCGCGCGGTCCAGTCGGCCGACTGCGCGTACACGGCCCCCGCGTTGCGGAGGATGTGCGGCGAGTCGACCGCGACCGGCAGCACCGCCCCGCCGTGCGTCTCGAGCGTCACCTCGCCGTGCACGAACTCCTGGCTGCTGCGCAGGAGCGCCTCGAGGTCGTGCTTCAGCGGCTCGAAGAAGAACCCGCGGTAGACCAGGTCGACCCACTTGCGCGCCACCTGCGGTTTAAAAGAATTCTGCTCGCGGGTGAGGATCGCCTCCTCGAGCGCGCGGTGGGCCGTCATCAGCCCGTGGATTCCCGGGCACTCGAACACGATGCGCCCCTTCAGCCCGATCGTCGTGTCGCCGGTATAAAGCCCGCGCCCGACCCCGTAGGCCCCGAGCTGCGCGTTCAGTCTTCGTAAAATCTCCGGCCCCGCCAGCGCCTCGCCGTCGAGCCGCACCGGCACCCCGCGTTCGAACCCGATCTTCACGCGCAGCGGCGTCCGCGGCCAGCGCGAGGGCGCCGCGCACATCTGCCAGGTCTCCTCGCCCGGGGCCGCGAACTCGTCGATCTCCGAGCCCGACGCCGTCACCCCCAGCAGGTTCTGGTTGATGCTGTAGCGCGCCGTCTTGGCCCGCACCGCGAACCCGAGCCGCTGCAGGTACTCCGCCTCGTACGCGCGCACCGCCGCGTGCTCGTGCTGGATCTCCCGGATCGGCGCGAGGATCGTGTAGTCGCCGAGCGAGCGCACCGTCTGGTCGAAGCGCACCTGGTCGTTGCCCATGCCCGTGCAGCCGTGCGCGAACAGCCTGGTCTTGCGGGCATCACACAGCGCCAGCGACTGCTCGACGATGATGTAACGGTCCGACACCAGCAGCGGGTACACGTCCTGATACAGCTGCCCGCCGATCACCAGCGGCACCACCACGCTGTCCCAGATCGCCTGCGCCCCGTCGATGGTCACGTGCTCGACGGCCCCGAGCTCGCGCGCCCGCGCCTCGATGTACGCGCGCTCGTCCGCGTCGACCCCGCCGGTGTCGACGAACAGCGTGACGACGTCGTGGCCGCGCTCGCGCAGCCACGGCACACAAAAACTGGTGTCGAGCCCGCCGGAGAACGCGAGCACCACGGTCTTTCGTTCGCTCATCAGCCCAGCTCCCCCCGCAGCAACGCGGACATCAGCGCCTTTTGTACGTGCAGCCGGTTCTCGGCCTCGTCGATGTGGATCGAGCGCGGCGAGTCGAGCACCTCGTCGGTCACCTTGACGTTGCGCCGCACCGGCAGGCAGTGCGAGAAGTACGCGTTCGGCGTCAGCGCCATCTTCTCGGCGTCGACCATGAAGTGGCGGTGGCGCTCGCGGATCGGCCGCTCCTCGTCCCACCTGCCGAAGTAGGGGATCGCCCCCCAGCTCTTGGCGTAGACGATGTCCGCGCCCCTGTACGCGCCGGCGACGTCGTGGCTGACCGTCAGCGTGCGCCCCTGCGCCGCCGTCAGCTCGCGCGCCGCGTCCATGTAGCGGCGGTCGAGCACGTACTCCGGCGTCGGGCACAGCAGCGTCACGTCCATCCCCAGCTTGGCCGCGATGATCAGCGCCGAGTTGGCCACCGCGGTGTTCAGCGGCCTGGGGTGGTACGTCCACGTCAGCACCATCTTCTTGCCGTCGAGCTTGTCGGTCGCGAACTTCTCCTGCAGCGCCAGCGCCAGCGCCAGCTCCTGGCACGGGTGGGTGATCGTCTCCATGTTGATCACCGGCACCGTGGCGTGGCGCGCGAAGCCCTGGATCACCCGGTCCTCGCGGTCGACCTCCCAGCGCTGGAACTTGGGGAACGCCCGCACCGCGATCGCGTCGACGTAGCGCGACAGCACCCGCGCGACCTCACGCACGTGCTCCTCGGGCTCGCCGTCCATCACGGCGCCCTCCTCGAACTCGATCGGCCAGGCCCCCTTGCCCGGCTCGAGCACGATGGCCTTGCCGCCGAGCTGATGCATGCCGAGCTCGAAGCTGGTCCGCGTGCGCAGCGACGGGTTGAAGAACACCAGCGCGATCGCCTTGCCCGCCAGCGTCTGTGCGTGCGGGCCAGACTTCATGGCCCGGGCCGCGGCCAGCAGCGCTTCGATCTCGGCGCGGGTGTAGTCGAGGGTCGAGAGGAAGTGGCGCACCCGCGTCCTTTACTACAGCAGCGCCCGACCCGGGCCACCAATTCGCGGCCCCGGGGTTAACTCCCTCACACCCGGGTCCGCGGCCCGCCGCCGGCCCGCCCCCCGAGCTGTCCTTCGGGCCAGGCTCTCTCCGCCGCGTCACCACCTCGCGACCAAACCACCGCTTTCCTTCGCCGCCCGGACGCGCTATGGCCCCCGGCGTGAACACCCCAGGCGATCCGCCACCCGGACTGCTCGCGCTCGCCGACGGCACCGTCTTCCGCGGCGTCGCGGTCGGCGCGGTCGGCCGCTCCTGCGGCGAGGTCGTCTTCAACACGGCGATGACCGGCTATCAGGAGGTCGTCACCGACCCGAGCTACCACCGCCAGATCGTCACGCTCACCGCGGCCCACGTCGGCGTGGTCGGGGCCAACCCCGCCGACGAGGAGTCGTCCGCCCCCCGCGTCGCCGGCCTCGTCGTCCGCCACCTGCCGCGCCGCCACTCGTCGTGGCGGGCGCGCGAGCCGTTCAACGACTACCTCGCCCGCCACGGCGTGGTCGCCGTCGCCGAGATCGACACCCGCCGCCTCACCCACCTCCTGCGCGAGCGCGGCGCCCAGTCCGGCTGCCTCGCCACCGGCCACTACGCCCGCGACGTCGAGGCCTGCGTGTCGGCGGCCCGCGGCTTCCCCGGCCTCGTCGGCGCCGACCTGGCCAAGGACGTGACCCTCGCCGCCCCCGCCGCCTGGCGCGAAGGCCAGGTCCGCTGGCTCACGGGACAGCCCCCGCTCGCCCCCGCCGCCGACGCCCCCCACGTCGTCGCCTACGACTTCGGAGTCAAGCGCAACATCCTGCGCCTGCTGGTCGAGCACGGCGCCCGCGTGACCGTGGTCCCCGCGACCACCTCCGCCGACAAGGTCCTCGCGCTCGCGCCCGACGGCGTGTTCCTGTCCAACGGGCCCGGCGACCCCGAGCCGGTGGCCTACGCCCAGGCCGCGATCCGGGCGCTCGTTGCCGCCGGCCTGCCGGTGTTCGGCATCTGCCTCGGCCACCAGCTGCTGTGCCTGGCCCTCGGCGCCCGCACGATCAAGATGAAGTTCGGCCACCACGGCGCCAACCACCCCGTGCGCTCGCTGGCCGACGGCCGCGTCCTCATCTCGAGCCAAAACCACGGCTTCGCCGTCGACCCCGAGACGCTGCCCGCCGACCTGCGCCCGACCCACGTGTCGCTGTTCGACGGCTCGCTGCAGGGCGTCGAGCTCGTCGACCGCCCGGTGTTCTCGTTCCAGGGCCACCCCGAGGCCAGCCCCGGGCCCCACGAGCTGGGGTCGCTGTTCGACCGCTTCGCGCGCGCGGTCGCCACGTACCGCGCTGCGCGTCAGGAGCCCGCCCCATGCCCCGTCGCGCCGACCTGAAGACCATCCTCCTCATCGGCGCCGGGCCGATCGTCATCGGCCAGGCCTGCGAGTTCGACTACTCCGGCGTGCAGGCCTGCCGGGCCCTGCGCGCCGAGGGCTACCGCGTCGTGCTCGTCAACTCCAACCCCGCGACGATCATGACCGACCCCGACACCGCCGACGTGGTCTACGTCGAGCCCGTCGAGTGGGCCACGGTCGAGCGCATCCTCGAGCGCGAGCGCCCCGACGCCGTGCTCCCGACCATGGGCGGCCAGACCGCCCTCAACTGCGCCCTCGAGCTCGACCGCCGCGGAATCTTAAAAAGACTCGGCATCGAGCTGATCGGCGCCACCGTGCACGCCATCGAGAAGGCCGAGGACCGCGGCCTGTTCGCCGGGGCGATGGCGAAGATCGGCCTCGAGATGCCGCGCGCGGTGTTCTGCACCGACCTCGAGGCCGCCGTGAAGGCCGCCGAGGTCGTCGGCTTCCCCGCCATCATCCGCCCGTCGTTCACCCTCGGCGGCACCGGCGGCGGCATCGCCCGCACCGAGGCCGAGCTCCGCAGCATCGCCGGCCGCGGCCTCGAGGCCAGCCCAATTACTCAAATCCTCGTCGAGGAGTCGGTGCTCGGCTGGAAGGAGTTCGAGATGGAGGTCGTGCGCGACCGCGCCGACAACTGCATCATCGTCTGCGCCATCGAGAACCTCGACCCCATGGGCGTGCACACCGGCGACTCGATCACCGTCGCCCCCGCCCTCACCCTCACCGACCGCGAGTACCAGCGCATGCGCGACGCCTCCTTCGCGGTCATCCGCGAGGTCGGCGTCGACACCGGCGGCGCCAACGTGCAGTTCGCCGTCGACCCCGCCAGCGGCCGCATGGTCGTCATCGAGATGAACCCCCGCGTGTCCCGCAGCTCCGCGCTCGCGTCCAAGGCCACCGGCTTCCCCATCGCCAAGGTCGCCGCCCTCCTGGCCGTCGGCTACACCCTCGACGAGCTCGCCAACGACATCACCCGCGTCACCCCGGCCTCGTTCGAGCCGGCCCTCGACTACGTGGTGGTCAAGGCCCCCCGCTTCGCGTTCGAGAAGTTCAAGGGCGCCGAGACCCGCCTCGGCACCCAGATGAAGTCGGTCGGCGAGGTCATGGCGATCGGCCGCACCTTCCAGCAGGCGCTATTAAAGGCGCTGCGCGGGCTCGAGATCGGCGTGTCCGGCCTCGACCCCCGCCCCGCCGTCGCCGACGAGGACCTCTATAACCACCTCGTCGAGGCCGGCCCCGAGCGCATCTTCTACCTCGCCGAGGCGCTGCGCCGCGGCTGGACGCCCGAGCACGTGCACGCGCTGACCCGCGTCGACCCGTGGTTCATCGACCAGATCCTCGAGATCGTCGAGGTCGAGCGCTCGCTCGAGCGCTCGCCCGAGCTCACCCCCGAGCGCCTCCGCAAGATTAAACGCATGGGCCTCGCCGACCGCCGCATCGCCGCCCTCACCGGCGCCAGCGAGCAGTCCGTCCGCACCCTGCGCGAGCAACTAAAGATCGCGCCGACGTACCTCCGCGTCGACACCTGCGCCGCCGAGTTCGCGTCCGAGACGCCCTACCTCTACTCGGCCTACGAGGAGGCCTGCGAGGCCCGCCCCGACGCCCGCGACAAGGTCATGATCCTCGGCGCCGGCCCCAACCGCATCGGCCAGGGCATCGAGTTCGACTACTGCTGCGTCCACGCCGCCCTCGCCCTGCGCGCGGCCGGCGTCGAGACGATCATGGTCAACTGCAACCCCGAGACCGTCTCGACCGACTACGACACCGCCGACCGCCTGTACTTCGAACCGCTGACGCTCGAGGACGTGCTCGCGGTCGTCGCGGTCGAGCGCCCGCGCGGCGTGATCGTCCAGCTCGGCGGCCAGACCCCGCTGAAGCTGGCCAGGGGCCTGGCCGCGGCCGGCGTCACCATCCTCGGCACCTCGCCCGCCGCCATCGACCTCGCCGAGGACCGCGCGCAGTTCAAGGACCTGCTGCACCGCCTCGGCCTGCGCCAGCCGGCCAACGCGACCGCGACCTCGCTGGCCGAGGCGACCGCGCTGGCCCGCGAGCTCGGCTTCCCGCTGGTGGTCCGCCCGTCGTACGTGCTCGGCGGCCGCGCCATGGAGATCGCGCGCACGCCCGAGGAGCTCGAGCCGTTCCTGCGCGAGGCCTTCTCCGTGGCCGAGGATCAACCTGTCCTCCTGGACAGCTACCTGCGCGACGCCATCGAGGTCGACGTCGACGCCCTCGCCGACGGCACCGACGTCGTGGTCGCCGGCGTGATGGAGCACGTCGAGCAGGCCGGCGTGCACTCCGGCGACTCCGCCTGCGCCCTCCCGCCCTACACCCTCGACGCCGCCACCGTCGCCGAGCTCGGGCGCCAGACCGTCGACCTCGCCCGCGCCCTCGGCGTCGTCGGCCTCATGAACGTGCAGTTCGCCGTCGCCGGCGGCACGATCTACGTGCTCGAGGTCAACCCCAGAGCCGCCCGCACCGTCCCGTTCGTCGCCAAGGCCACCGGCCTCCCGCTCGCCGCCCTCGCCGCCCGCGTCATCGCCGGCGCCACCCTGCGCGAGCTCGGCGTCACCTCGGCCCGCCCCCCGCGCATGACGTCCGTCAAGGAGGCCGTGCTGCCCTTCCACAAGTTCCCCGGCTCCGACCCCCTGCTCGGCCCCGAGATGCGCTCGACCGGCGAGACCATGGGCTCCGGCCTCGACTTCGGCGAGGCCTACGCCAAGGCCATGCTCGGCGCCGGCGTCAAGCTCCCGCTGTCCGGCGCCGTCGCCCTCGCCTGCTCGCCCGAGGACGCGCCCCTGCTCGCCCCCGTGGTCGAGCACCTGCGCCGCCTCGAGTTCACCGTCTCCGCCGCCCCCGACGCCGCCGCCGCCCTCACCGCGCTCGGCGTCGCCGTCGCCCCGCTCGCCCTCGCCGACGGCCTCGCCGGCACCACCCTCGCCCTCGCCTCCGGCCGCGCCGCCACCGACCTCCGCCGCGCCGCCGCGGCCGCCAAGGTGCCCTGCTACACCACCATCGCCGGCCTCGCCGCCGGCGCCCGCGCCATCGAGCGCATGCGCGGCGGCCCGCTCCAGCCCCGCTCGCTGCGCGAGGTCCAGGGCCTCGGTTAACCCGAGCTGTCCGCCCCGCCCGACTCCTCGCCGCCGGTCGTGTCGGCGAGCGTGCACTCCTCCATCGGCGGCGCCTCGCCGTGCACGAACACCCCGCGCAGGTCCTCGGTCCGCGAGATGTCGGTGCGCGCGCCCATCTTCTCGCGCCACGACGTCACCCGGAATTGGTAGTACATCCCCGGCAGCAGCGCCGGCCCGCCGTACGCGAGCGAGACGTCGCCGCCGTTGCCCCCGGGCATCTCGTGCGTCCACACCTCGCCGCCGAGCGCGTCGTGGACCGCGACCGTGTAGCCGTCCTCGCTCGAGTCGTCGGCCCACGTGAACGTCGGCACGGCCTCGACCTCCTCCGGCCCGTCCGCCCCGGGCCCGCGGATGGTCAGCGCCCCGGTCACTTTAAATGACTCCGCGACCTGCACCGGCGCCCCGCCGGCGACGACGATCTCCTGGATCTGCGTGCCCGCGATGTTGCTGTCCGGGTCGCGCACGAGGAAGTCGTTCTCGAAGGCCACCAGCACCTTGTAGGTCCCGTCCGGCACGCCCGACAGCGCGAACGCCCCGGTCACGTCGGGCGCCGCGGGCGGCGGCGGGTCGCGCAGCCCCAGCGGCACCGGCCCGCGCTCGAGCGCCGCGCTGTACACGCTCGCCGGCACCAGCACCACGCTCGTCACGCTGCCGTCGCCCGGGTTGACGACGTTCAAGCTGCCCGTCACCGTCGCCAGCTCGCCGTCGCCGATCGTCAAGGCCACGTCCGCGACGTCGGCGCTGCCGACCGTGACCGTCGCCGGCGCCGCCTGCACGCCCTGGCGATAGGCCCGCAGCGTCACGCCGCCCGCCGGCACGTTGAACACCGTGAAGTCGCCCGACGCGTCGGCGATCGCGTACGGCGCGGGCACGGGCCCGCCCTCGGCCACCACCAGCGCGCCGGCTCCGTCCGCGCCGAGCGAGCCCGCGACGGCCACGCCCTGCGCGCCCGGGCCCAGCGAGATCAGCGACACGCTCGTCGCCGCGTTGCGGATCTCCGCCGCCTCGTACGCCTCCGCGTCGTCGTCCTCCTGCTCGTCGCTCGCCTCGACCGGCACCGCCTGCGCGTCCGCCATGTCGATCGGCAGCGCCGGCCGCAGCCCGGTCGGGAACGCCTGGTAGTCGCGCGCGCTCACCGACAGCGTCCACTTCAGCGACTCCGCGTACGACCCGTCGGCCTCGCGCCGCACCGTCACCGGCAGCACGTAGTCGCCGCACGCGTCGCTCGCGACCACGTCGGTCACCGGCTCGCCGTTCTCGTTGAACGCGGCGACCAGCGCTCCTTCGATGCCGAAGCCCGTCAGCGAGTCGGTGACCCGCCCGCGGATCGACAGCTCCGTCCCGCACACGAAGCCGTCGCCGCCGTCGACCGGCGCGCACGCCAGCCCCGGCGCGCACACGGGCTGCGGGTCCTCGTCGTCCCCGGGGTCGGGGGTGGCGGCCGCGGGCAGCCGCGACGGATCGCACATGTCACCCGGGGCCAGCAACGGCTGCTCGGGCGGCGGCGGCGGCTCGTCCTTGCCGCAAGCGACGACCGACAGAGGGACCAGCAGGGCAGCGATCGAGAGGCGAGACATGCCGCCTCAGACCCGCGGCGTTCGACGTTTTCCAAACCACCACGCGCGGCCGTTCGACCCCGACCACACCCACGCCGCCGACCTTGGAACCTCGACCACGCGCCCTGTCTCAGCGCCACGAGGTCCTCATCCGCATGAATCGATGCGCCCCCATCCTCCTCTCCTTCGCCCTCGCCTGCGGCGGCACGACGGCTGCCGGCGGCAAGGCCGACCAGGCCGTCACCATCGCCAAGCAGCTCCGCGCCGCCAAGCCCGACGACGCCGAGAAGATCCTCGCCGAGCACGGCATGACCGCCGACCAGTGGGAGGCCCTCATGTTCGAAATCGCCGAAGACCCCGCCCTCGCCGCCAAATACGAGGCCGAACTCGCCAAGTGAGCCGCTCGGAGATCTCCCCCATGCGCACCGTCCTCCTCGCCTCCATCCTCAGCCTCGCTCTCCTGCCCCGGGCCGCCGACGCCGAAGCGCCCGCCAGGCCCGAAGCCGCCGACAAAAACGCCGCCCGCGACCGCATCCTCGGCGCCCTCGAGCTGCCGCGGAAAGCCCAGGCCCTGCGCAAGGCCGGCCTCGACGACGCCGCCGTGAAGGCCGGTCTCAAGGCCGCACGCGACAAGAAGCTCCACGCCCGCGAGGCCGCCGACCTCCTCGACGCCGCCGCCCAGGCCGTCAAGGACCACGGCCCCGTCGACAACTTCGGCGCGTTCGTCCAGTCCCAGCTCGACAGCGGCAAGCGCGGCAAGGACCTCGCCGAGGCCATCCGCGCCGAACACCTCGCCCGCGGCAAGGGCCACGACGGCAAAGGCAAGCCCGACACCAAGGGCCACGACGACAAGGGCCACGACGCGGCCGACCACGACAGCAAGGGCAACGACAGCAAGGGCAACGACGCCAAGGCCAACGACAACAAGGGCGCCGACGCGGCCGGTCCCGACGCCAAGGGCCACGACACCAAGGCCAACGACAGCAAGGGCGTCGACGCGGCCGGTCCCGACGCCAAGGGCAAGTCCGCCGACGCGGCCGGTCCCGACGCCAAGGCCAAGCCCGCCGACGCGGCCACCCCCGACACGAAGGGCAAGTCCGCCGACAAGCCCGGGCCCGACGACAAGGGCAAGTCGGCCAAACCGGACAAGTAGCGGCGCGCCGCAGTCCGGCGCACGCCCGCGCGCGCCGGACTGTATTACCCTGCGTCGATGGCCGAGCACGACCAGGACCCGCCCGACGCCGACCTGTCCGCCGATTCGCTCGACGAGCAGCTCGACGCCGACGACGAGCACCCCGTCGACGACGCTCCGCCCGCGGACATCCCCCGCGACCTGTTCCTCGTGTTTCGCTCGCCGCGGCCCGCCCTGCGCAACCCGCAGCGCATGACCAACCCCGTGTGGGCCTGGCTCGCGCGCCAGCCCGAGCTCAGCGCGTGGTCGGCCAACAAGAAGTTCGACGGCCCCAGCTCGATGGAGGTCGGCCCCGGGTGGTGCGCCAACCGCTTCGGCCGCAGCACCACCGAGCTCCCCGACGGCCGCACGCTCGAGATCGGCGGCGAGCACGAGGACTACTACGACCCCGACTTCTACATCTACAACGACGTGATCATCAAGAGTTCGGGCGGCGAGCTCGAGATCTACGGCTACCCGCACCAGGACTTCCCGCCGACCGACTTCCACAGCGCGACCCTCGTCGGCGATCGCATCATCATCATCGGCCGCCTCGGTTACGGCTGGCAGCGCGCCCCGGGCGTCACCCCGGTGTACGCGCTCGACACCGCCACCCTCGCGATCAGCCCCGTGACGACCGGCGGCGACAACCCCGGGTGGATCCACGAGCACACCGCCGAGCTCCGCGACGACGGCCTGGCGATCGTCGTGCGGGCCGGCAAGCGCCTGGTCGAGCGCGACGGCGAGCGCGACTTCGCCGAGAACATCGACGACTGGTCGCTCGACCTCGCCAGCGGCGTGTGGACCCGCCTCACCGACCGCCGCTGGCCGCAGTGGGAGCTCGCCCGCGCCGACGGCAAGTCCAGCGACCTGTTCTGGATCGGCAACGCGACCTGGCACGTCGACCGCGACACCGACTACGACCGCGAGCAGCTCGCCAAGCTCGAGGCCGACCTCGGGCGTGTCCCCGACTTCGCGCTGTACGAGGCCCGCTACCGGCCGCCGGTCCCCCACACCGTGAAGCCCGGCACGGACGACGACGACGACTGGAACACCACCCGCATCGTCGTCGACGGCGTGACCGTCCGCTACCGCGAGGAGTCGACCGCGGTCCACCTGATGATCGAGGGCAGCCTCCCGCCCGCCAGCGAGCAGGCCATCGTCGAGGACGCCCGCCGCAAGCTCGCCGAGCTCGAGCAGACCGAGTACGTCGCCCGCCGCCTCGACGCGTGAGCGCTAGCCCTCGCCGCCGGTCGCCCGCTCCGCGTTCAACGCCACCAGCCGCGCCAGCGGCTCGTCAGCCCTCGCCGCCGGTCGCCCGCACCAGCCCGCGCCGCTCCTCGTCCGCCCGCTCCGCGTTCAACGCCACCAGCCGCGCCAGCAGCTCGCCCTCCGCGAGCTCCGGCGCCCACCCGTACGCCGCCAGCACCGCCGCGTCGAGCCGCGCGTGCGCGGCCCGCAGCTCCGCCGGCGCCGCGTTGTAGAGGTCGGTCAGCGACCCGCCCGCGCGCGCCAGCAGCTCGCCGCGCGCCCGCTCGAGCGCCAGCGCCAGCCCGCGGATCTCGGCCCGCTGCGCCGCCGTCGCCGCCGGGAACGGGAACGGCGCGAACGTCCGCGTGCTCGTCCAGCGCGGGTCGTTGCCCGCCCCGTTGCGCCCGCCCGCGCGCAGCGCCCACGTCGTGTGCGGTCGCGCCGACAGCACCGCGAACATCCACGCGTCGTCGCCGACGATCGCGTACAGCTGGTGATCCGGCACCACCTCCGCCGCCAGCCGCACGAACACCCGGTGCCGGCTGGTCTCCGCCGTCGCCACGTAGCGCGGAGCCCCCGCCAGCGCCCGCCGCAGCCCCGGCCGCGGCTCGCCGAACTGCCACCACAGCCGGCGATAGTTCTCGCGCCGGTTGCCGTCCCGCAGCGCCTTGACGGTCCGCTCGAGGTGCCCCAGCAGCTGCGGCGCCAGCTCGCGCGCCCGCGCCAGGTCGCAGCCGTGGAAGTCGATCACGTAGCGGCGCGGCCCGGCCCGCAGGAACTCGCGCCCGGTGAGGTAGGGCCGCAGCACCGCCGGACGCGCGCACATGCCGAGCAGGTCCCGCACCTCCGCCTCGCTGAGACGAAACCCGTCGCCGACGAGGTTCATGCCCTGGAAGCACAGCCCGCGGTTGGCCGTCAGCGCGACGGCGCGGCTGAGGTCGACGCCCGCCGACAGGTCGACGTGGATCTCCCCGCCGCCGGTCGGCGCGCCCGTCTCGTCGAACACCGCCGGCTCGCGCGCCCCCGGCTCGTCGGCGCGGCGCACCACCGTCATGCTGATCCGCACCGCCGCGTCGTCCTCCGCCCAGGGGTGATCGGCGCAGGCCGCGTGCATCACCAGCGGCGAGTCGCCCTGCAGGTGCATCCGCAGCACCGCCCCGGTCTGCCGCTGGCGCACGCTGTTGGTCGTGATCATCCCGAACCGCCGCAGCCCGCCCGCGCGCAGCTGCTCGGCCGCCTTGTGCCACCAGTAGCCGACCAGGTCGACGTCCCCCGGCACCGCCCCCGCGTAGGCCGCCCGCAGCGCCTCGACGTATCCGTCGCCGAGCAGCTCGCGCATCCGCTTGTTGCCGATGAACGGCGGGTTGCTGACCACGAAGTCCGCCGCCGGCCAGTCCGCCGCCCGCGCCCCGTGATAGCGCCGCAGCGCCGCCGCCGTGCCCGCCCCGCGCTTGCCCTGACGCGACACCCTGACGACCCGCCCGCCCGCGTCGACCACGTCCTCGACGCGGTCCCACGTCAACAGCGCGTCGCGCACCTCGAGCCGGCCCGCCGCCACCGGCCCGCTCCACCCGCGCCGCATGAACCCCAGCCACAGCACCAGCGCCGCCACGTCGCGCGAGCGCGCCTCCGTCTCGATGCCCAGCAGCTGGTCCGGCTGCACCTGCGGCGCCGCCTCGCCGCCGAACCCCCGCAGCGCCGCCAGCACCTCGGCCTCGAGCGCCCGCAGCAGGTCGAGCGCGACGTACAGGAAGTTGCCCGTGCCGCACGCCGGGTCGAGCACCCGCACCGCCCGCAGCTCGGCCAGGACCCTCGCGCACGTCGCCTGCGCCGCGCGGCGCCCGTGCTCGCCCACGCACGCCCGCGCCGCCGCGTGGGCCGTCGCCCACGCGTCGGCCAGCGGCTCGACCAGGGTCGGCCGCGCCAGCCGCTCGATGAACGCCCGCGGCGTGAAGTAGGCCCCCAGCCGCGCCCGCTCGTCGGCCTGCAAGCTGCGCTCGATCAACGTGCCGAGGATCGCCGGCTCGACCGCCGACCAGTCGAGCTCCGCCAGCCCGGCCAGCTCCGCCGCCTCGTCCGCCGTCAACGTCGGCGCGGCGTCCAGCACGCCCGCCGCGCCGCCGAGCGCAGGGTGCCCGGCGCACAGGCCCCGCCACGCCGCCGCCAATTCCTCGCGCAGCAGCTCCGGCCGCCGCACCCACCGCCCCGCCAGCCCGGCGCGCAGCGGCTGCCCCGGCGCCGCGCCGATGTCCTCGGCCACGAGCAGGCCCACGCACGCGGTCACCGTCCCGGCGATCGCCCCGCGGCTGCCGACCCGCCGCGAGACCGCGTCCGCCCACGCGATCAGCCGCGCCGCATATTTCGGGGCATCACGGGCCATCTGCTCGCCGACGCTTCACGCGCGCCAACCCTAACAAAATCTCGCGCCCCGCTCCGCCCTCGCCGCGCTCAGCCCGGCTGCTGCGCGCAGTAGATCCTGCGCGACTCGTTGCACACGGCCTCCTGCCCGTCGACGCGCAGGTACTGGTCCTTGGTGTCCTTCGAATCGCCGACGGTGCCCTTGTGCTGCTCCTGCTTGCTGGTCCAGCCCTCGCAGTTGGAGTCGGACGCGGTCCAGTCGTCGTTCATGCCGGTCCACACGTGCCCGCCGTTGAGGAAGATCGGCCCGGCGAGCTGGCCCTCGGGCATCGCGTGCGCGCCGAGCAGCGCCTCCGCGCCGGTCACCCCGATCGGGCCGCCGATGCCGTCGACGTAGGCGGTGAACGGCTTCAACACCCACCCGGGGACCTTGCCTTGCCACGCGTCGTTCGACGCGACGCGCGAGTCGCCGTCGACGATCATCGCCTTGTAGCCGCCGAACACCGCGCACAGCTTGTCGGCCCCCGCGAGCCCGGACGAGCCCATGTACGCGAGGTCGCCCTGCAGGCTCGCCCCCGACACCACGATCTTCAGCTTGTTCTGCACGATCGCCAGGCAGTCCGGGCTGCACTTGCCGAGGCCCGTGCCGTTCTGCGGGCCCTGATCGCAGGCCTCGTCGGCCTGCTGGATCGCGTCGCCGCAGAAGGTCGCCACGCACATCTCCGTGCACTCGCCGAGGCTGCTGTTGTTCGCCCCCTCGTCGCACTCCTCCTCGCCCGCGAGGATGAACCCGTCGCCGCAGACCGCCGGCTTGCACTCCTGTGTGCACTCATCGGTGCTGTCGGCGTCGCCGTCGTCGCACTCCTCGACCCCCGCCTGCAGCTTGCCGTCGCCGCAGGTCGCCGTCGTGCAGTCGGTCAGGCACGCGCCGTCGTCGGAGTTGTCCGCGCCGAGGTCGCAGTCCTCGCCCGGGTCGACGACCCCGTTGCCGCACACCTCGTCGCCGCCGCTGTCCATCGGCCCGGTGTCCACCGGCCCGCTGTCGGGGTCCGGGTCGGTGCTGGTGTCGGTGTCGCCGCCCGGGCCGCCGGTCGTCAGCGTCGCCGTCGACTCGCCGGTCGTCGACTCGCCGCCGACGTGCGTGGTCCCGCCGGTGGCGTCGCCGCCCGAGGTCGGCGGGGCCGACGTCGCCGGCTCGCTCGTCGGCTCGCTCGCCGTCCCGCCGCCGCCGGTCGCGTCGCCCGAGCTGTCCGACATCCCGCTGTCCGACTCGACGTAAAACCACGGGTTCGTGGTGCAGCCCGCGAGCGCCGCCGTCAGCGCGCCGCCCACCACGGAGATCTTGACACTACGACGATCGAGGTAAGCCATCCCGCCATCGTAGCGGCCGGGCCCGCGACCCGCCAGCCCCCGGGTCGCCGCACGCCGCTCGTCGGCTCGTCGCCCGCGTCCCGAAGACCTCGGCGCCGCGAATCGCGGGTGGCCCCAGCGCAGATCCGATACGATGCCGCCATGCGCTCCACGCCCCTCTCGCGCGTGTCCCTCGGCCTCTGCCTGCTCGCGCCCGCCTGCGGCGATCCTCCGCCCGCCGCCGCCGATGACGACGACGACGGCTCCGCCGGCGACACGACCGCCGCGCAGGCGATGACGACGTCCACCTCGGACGAGCCGCCCACGACCTCCGACGCAGACAGCTCCACCGGCGGCCCGACCACCGGCGACGGCCCCTCCGAGCCCGCCGGCATGCCCGCCGCCGCGCCGCTCGTCCAGTGGGTCGACCCCTTCATCGGCACCGGCGGCGTCGGCTACGGCACCGGCTCGGCCTTCCCCGGGCCGCAGGTCCCGTTCGGCCTCGCCAGGCCCGGCCCCGACACCGCCCTCCCCGGCGGCCTCGCCCTCGGCTTCGCCCACTGCTCCGGCTACAGCGCCATGGACTCGGTCATCCTCGGCTTCAGCCAGACCCGCATGCACGGCACCGGCATCGTCGACTACGGCGCCGTCTCCTTCATGCCCACCGTCGGCTTCGAGCCCGCCAAGGCCGCGCCGAAGGGCGTCATGCAGGCGTTCGCCAAGAGCGACGAGATGGCCGGCCCCGGCTGGTACCGCGTCAAGCTGGCCGACGGCGTCGACGTCGAGCTGACCGCCAGCGAGCGCGTGGGCCTGCACCGCTTCACCTTCCCCGCCGGCCAGCCGCAGGCGGTGGTGATGGACCTCGGGCGCGTGCTGCCCGACGTCGAGGTCGTGTCGGCGTCGTTCACCGTCGACCCCGCGGGCGCCGGCGTGACCGGATCGGTGCACGTCAGCGGCGGTTATTCGAAGCGCTCCGGCGGCGTCGAGGTCCACTTCGCCGCCCGCTTCTCGCGCCCGTTCGCCGGCCACGGCGCGTGGAAGGACGGCGAGGTCGTCGCCGACGAGACCACGCGCGACGGCACCGCCGTCGGCGCCTACTTCGAGTTCGCCGGGGGCGAGCCGGTCGTGCTCGCCGTCGGCCTCAGCTTCGTCGACCCCGAGCACGCCGCCATGAACCTCGCCGCCGAGGCCCCCGACCTCGACTTCGAGGCCGCCCGCGCCAGCGCCGAGCAGCGCTGGGAGCAGCTGCTCGGCCGCGTCGAGCTCCACGGCGAGTCCGAGCGCGACTTCCGGATGTTCTACACCGCCCTCTACCACGCGCTGCTGATGCCGACGCTGGCCACCGACCGCGACGGCAGCTACCGCGGCCTCGACAAGCAGGTGCACCAGGCCGACGGCTTCACCTACTACACCGACTTCTCGCTGTGGGACACCTACCGCACGCTGCACCCGCTGCTGACCCTCCTCTACCCGGAGGTCCAGCAGGACCTGCTGCGCTCGCTCACCGCCATGGCAGCCGACGGCGGCTACATGCCGCGCTGGCCGCTCGGCACCGGCTACACCAGCGGCATGGTCGGCGAGAGCGCCGCCGTGGTGTTCGCCGACAGCGTCCTCAAGGGCTTCGACCCCGAAGACATCGGGCTCGCCGACGCCTACGCCGCCATGCGCAAGACCGCCATGGAGCCCGTCCCGCCCGACAGCCCCTACGGCGGCCGCGCCGGCGTCGAGGACTACATCGCCCTCGGCTACGTGCCCGTCGAGTCGGGCGGCTCGTCGGTCTCGTGGACGCTCGAGTCGGCCTACGACGACCACGCCCTCGGCGTGCTCGCCGAGGCCCTCGGCGAGCCCGCCGACGCCGCCATGTTCGCGACCCGCGCGCAGAACTACAGGAACACCTACGACCCCGCCACCGGCCTGATGATCGGCCGCCACAAGGACGGCAGCTTCGTCGCCGACGTCGACACGCTGGCCTGGCAGGACTTCTACGCCGAGGGCAACGCCCTGCAGTACACGTGGTTCGTGCCCCACGACATCGAGGGCCTCGCCGAGCTGATGGGCGGCCGCGCGGCGCTCCTGACCCGCCTCACAGACCTGTTCGAAAAGTCCGAGGACGAGCTCCTCACCCTCAACCCCCAGCAGTACTACTGGCAAGGCAACGAGCCCGACATCCACTACGCTTTCATCTTCAGCGCGCTCGGCGAGCCCGCCGGCAGCGCCCGCTGGTCGCGCTGGATCGCCGACAACCGCTACAGCGACACCGCCGGCGGCCTGCCCGGCAACGACGACGCCGGCACCATGAGCGCCTGGTACATGTTCGCCGCCGCCGGCCTCTTCCCCTTCGCCGGCACCGACCTCTACCTCCTCGGCAGCCCCCGCTTCACCCGCGCCACCTTCCACCTCCCCGCCGGCGACCTCGTGCTCGACGCGCCCGCGACCTCGAGCTCCCACATCTACATCGACGCCGCCACCCGCAACGGCGAGCCCCTCGACACCGCCCGCGTCACCCACGACCAGCTCGCCGGCGCCAGCTTCCACTTCGACATGTCCGACGCGCCAGGTCCCTGGGGTCAGAGCCCCTGAGCCTCGCCTCGCCCGGTCAGAGCGCGCGCGAGCTCCCTCCGCGAGCCCTGCGAATTGCCGAATTCCGCTACCAAGAAACTGCCCGGACACGGGAGGGGCCCGGCCGTGGGGTAGCGGCGTCAGGTGAGGGTCAGGCTGCGGGACGGAGCTCGACCTGAAACCCGAGCTCGGCGAGCCTGCGGGTG
>JAEUJW010000059.1 GCA_016793465.1 Myxococcales bacterium | reverse complement strand
CTGTCCCGCGGGACGGCGACGGCGCCGCCGCTCCTGTCCCGAGGGACAGCCACGGCGACGCGCCACCTGTCCCGCGGGACGGCGACGGCGCCGCCGCTCCTGTCCCGAGGGACAGCCACGGCGACGCGCCACCTGTCCCGCGGGACGGCGACGGCGCCGCCGCTCCTGTCCCGAGGGACAGCCACGACGACGCGCCACCTGTCCCGCGGGACGGCGACGGCGCCGCCGCACCGGTCCCTCTGGACAACCACGGCGCCGCCGCTCCGCCTGTCCCTCGGGACAGCCACGACGCCGCCCCACCCGCCCTCGCCGACGGCCTGCGCGCCGCGCTCGACGCCGGCGTCGCCGGCCTGACCGCCCGCCCGCTGCACTGGCCGTTGGTGTTCCCCGCGGTCTTCGCCGGCGCGGCGCCCGGATTCGCCGCCGTGCTCGCCAACCCGCCGTGGGACGCGCTGAAGCCGAGCGCCCGCGAGTTCCGCGCCGAGCACGGCCCCGACGACGCGGCCTGGCGGGCCCACCTCGCGCACCACGCCGCGCGCTCGCGGTGGTTCGCCGCCCGCTACCGCCACCAGGGCCGCGCCGACCACAACACCTACAAGCTGTTCGTCGAGCGCTGCCTGCAGCTGCTCCGCCCCGGCGGCGCGCTCGGCCTGCTGGTGCCCGCCGGCATCTACAGCGACCACGCGACCGCCGGCCTGCGCCGCCTGCTGCTCGAGACCTGCCGCTGGACCCACCTCTACGCCTTCCAGAACGAGCGCTTCGTGTTCCCCGGCGTCGACCACCGGACCAAGGTCGCGTTCGTCGGGGCGACCCGCGGCGGCGCGACCGACGCGCTGCGAACCCGCTTCCGCGTCGGCCCCGGCGACGCCCCCACGCCCCGCGAGATCGCGGCCGACCTGCTCGCCGACGCCGGCTACCTCGCGCGCCCGCTGGCCGCGCTGCGGGCCGCGAGCCCGACCTCGCTGGCGATCGCCGAGCTCCGCGACGAGCGCGACGCCGCCGACTTCGCCGCCGCGCACGCCGGCACCGCGCCGCTGCTCGGCGCCGGCTGGGGCGTGCGCTACGCCCGCGAGTTCGACATGGCCCGCGACGCCGCGCTGTTCCCCGCGGTCGCGGCGTGGGAGGAACGGGGCTACCGCGCCGACGAGTACGGCCACTGGCTGCGCGGCGACTGGCGCCCCGACCGCGGCGACCCCTCGCACGTGCGCTCGCTCGACGGCCGCCACGCGATCGACCCGGCCGCCGTCGCGGCGATCGCCGTGCCGCTGCTGCAGGGCGCGCAGATCCACCAGCACACCGCGGCGGCCCGCGCGTGGCGCTGCGGCACCGGCCTGCGCGCCACCTGGGACCCGCTGCCGCCGCACGCCGCGCGCTTCGCCCCGCAGTACCTCATCGACCACGCGCACGCGCGCCGCAGCCTCGCCGGCGCCCGCGTGCGCGTCGGCTACCGCGAGGTCTGCCGCTCGACCGACACGCGCACGCTGATCGCCGCCGTGCTCCCGCCGTTCCCCGCCGGCCACAAGGTCCCCAACCTGCTGCCCGGCGACGGCACGCTCGTGCAGGCCCTGGCCCTCTGCGCCGAGCTCGCCAGCCTGTGCACCGACTACACCGTGCGCGCCCGCCTCGGCGCCTCGTCGCTGACCGCCGCCTTCCTCGCCGACACGGCGATCGGCGCCCCCGACCGCGCGCGCGCGCTGGCCCCGTTCGCCGCCCGCCTCGGCCTCACCCACCCGCGCTTCGCCCCGCTGTGGCAAGACCCCGAGCTGCGCGCCATGCTGCCCGCCCGCCCGTGGCGCGCGCTGTGGGCCGTGACCCCGCACGAGCGCCTGCGCCTGCGCTGCATCCTCGACGCGCTCGTCGCCCACCACCGCGGCCTGGCGTGGTCGACCTTCGCCGCGCTGGTGGCCGGCTGCGACCACCCGGCCGCCGCCCTGCGCCGCACCAGCTTCACCCGCGGCCTCGACCCCCGCGGCTTCTGGCGCGTCGACCGCGAGCACGACCCCGAGCTGCGCCTGCCCGTGCTCGCCCTCGCCGCCTACCGCGACCTCTGCGACCGCGGCCTCGCGGCCTTCCTCGCCGACGACGGCTGGCCGCTGCCCGCCAGCCTGCGCCTCGCCGACCTCGGCCTCGGCCACGACGAGCGCGCCCGCGTCGCCCAGCCGGTCGCCGCCCGCCTCGGCCCCGCCTGTCCTCCCGGACAGGTGCTCGAGGACTGGGACGCCTGCGCCCGCCACAGCGAGCGCCTGGCCCGCCTCGACGCCCACGCGTGAACGACCTGCCCCCCGGGACAACCGGCGCTACGACCACCCGCGCTGCGGGACGATCGCCGCGCCGGCTCCTCACCTGTCCTCGGAGACAGCCTCGCCGTGCGGTCCGCCGCGCCTGTCCCGCGGGACAGGCCCCACGCCGCGCGGGTCGGGCCGCGCCCCGGCCCGCTCCATTCGCCGACCAGCCCCCGCATCGGACCCCGCCGGGACCTGGCCCCCGGGACAGGCGACCGCGGGCCAGGTCCCGCGCCCCGCATCGGACCCCGCCGGGACCTGGCCCCCGGGACAGGCGACCGCGGGCCAGGGCCAGGTCCCGGGTCATCCGGCCGCCGACCCGGACCCCGCCGGAACCTGGCCCCCGGGACAGGCGACCGCGGGCCAGGGCCAGGTCCCAGGTCGTCCGGCCGCCGACCCGGACCCCGCGCCCGATGCCGCCCCGGACCCGCACGGATCGCGCGCCCGCCGGATCGCCGCGCCCGCCGATTCTTGCTATCGTGGCCGCCGATGCGTCGCGCGTGGATCGCCCCGGTCCTCGGCCTCTGGCTGGTCGCCTGCGGCGGCCCGCCGCGCTACGAGATCACCGTCGACCGCGTGGTCGCCGGCACCTTCGACGAGGCCGGGGTCCGGACCGCCCTCGCCGACGCCGTCGCGGCCAGCGGCGAGTTCGCGGCCGGCGAGCCTCACGACGCCCTGCGCCTGCACGCCTCGCTGGTCCCCGGCGACGACGGCCCGCCGCGCCTGCACCTCGAGCTCGGCGTGCCCGACGACCTGCGCGGCCACTTCGACGTCCCGGCCATCCGCGCCAGCGCCCCGGTCGACGGCACCCTGGCGAGCGCCGCCGCCGAGGCCGTGCAGGTGCTCGCCTGGCGCTTCGCCCTCGCCCGCGGCCGCACCGACGCGGCCGTCGGGTTGCTGGGGGCGCACGACCCCGAGACCGTGCTGCTCGCGCTGGAGTGGATCCGGGACCGCCCCGCGGCCGCCGATCCCGGCCCCGAGCTCGCCGACGCGGTCGCCCGCCGGCTCGAGCAGGACGACCCCGAGGTCGTCTTGCTGGCGCTCGACGTGCTGGCCCGGGTCGGCCAGGCGCGCCATGCTTCGGCGGTGATCCGGCGGGTGGAACGCTGGCCCGGGCTCGCCCGCGAGGCCTATCGCACGCTCGGCGCGCTCGGCGGGGCCGATGCCGTCGGCTTCCTGCAGTTCGCGGCCGCCAACGAGGACGACGCCGCGCTGCAGGCCGAGGCGGCGCGTTCGCTGGCCGCCGCCCAGGGCGGCCCCTCGGAGCGTGTCGCGGCCCGCCCGAGTGGTGTAGATCTTCCCAGGACGGTGCGAGGACACCGGCTATGATGCGCACGGGCATGCTTCACCTCGGTTGGACCACGTGCGTCGGACTCGCGGCCCTGCTCGCGACGATCGGCGAGGCCAGCGCTCAAGCGCCGACCGTCGCCCCGCCGCCCGCCTCGACCGCGACGATCCCGGCCCCGACCGCCGCCCCGCCGCCGACGAGCCAGCCGGCGCCCGCGGCCCCGGCGACCGTCAGCGAGGCCCCGGTCTACGCCCCGCCGCCGGCCCCCGGCGAGACCCTGCCCGCGACCCCGGCCCCGACCCCGTACGCCGGCCCGCAGCCGACCGCCCCCGCGCCGAACGCCTACCCCACGCCTGGCGCCCCGCCGGCCGCGCCCCGGCCCGGCAACGGCTTCGACTTCGGCGGCCAGTCGTTGACCCCGCTGCCGCCGCCGCCGGCCCCGCTCGACGCCAGCCGCATCCGCAGCCAGCCGTGGCGCGGGCGCTACTGGGTCGGCTTTCGCCTGCTCGTCACCGGCCCGCTCGGCGGCGAGGTCCCGGCCCGGCCCAACCTGCTCACGCTGAGCGGCGGCGCCGACTTCGGCGTGCGCCTCGGCAACGTGCTCGGCCTCGGCATGGGCCTCTCGGGCCACGCGCAGAACCGGGTGCGCGCCACCGTCGAGGAGTACGGCGTGCAGGAGAAGCGGGTGCTCACCGCCCGCGCGCTCTACTGGGACGCGCTGTTCGCCCGCGTGCACGTGCCCGTGCGCAAGCGGCTGCAGCCCTACGTCGAGGTCGGCGGCGGCCTCGCGCGGGTCGACCGCGCGGTCGACGGCCGGCTCTACGGCGCCCAGATGCGCCTCGGCCTCGGCTTCGACGGCTGGGTCACCCGCAACGTGACGCTCGGCCTGGCCGGCGTGTACCGCCTCGGCGCCCTCAACGACCGCGACGCCGGGCGCTGGATCGTCGGCCACGCGATGCACGGCGTGGTCGAGCTCGGCTTCCACTGGTAGCCCGCGCCTGCCAACGCCCGACGCAGCGGTGGCAATCATATTGCCGGTGGTGTCTACTCGGGTGCCATGTCGAGCCCGCTCGGCCGCCTGCCCGCCCGCTTCACCGCCGTCGTGCGCCTCGGTGACGGCGCCGAGGGCGGCGCCTGGCGGGCCTTCGACGCCGACGCCGGCCGCACCGTCGTCCTGAAACACGTCCCGCGGGCCCGGGCCGCCCAGGTGCGGGCCGCCTTCCGCCTGCTGCGGCAGGTCAGCTCGCCGCACCTCCCGGTCGTGCACGAGCTGCTGACCGACGCCACCGGCGACCCCTGGCTGGTCACCGGGTTCGTCGCCGGCGAGCCGCTGCAGCCCGGTCCGGCGCCGATCGGCCGCGCCCTCGCCGAGGCCGCCGCGGTCGCCCACGCCCTGCGCGCGATCCACGAGGCCGGCACCCACCACGGCGACGTCAGCCCCGGCAACGTGCTCGTCGGCCCCGACGGCCTGTTCCTCACCGACTTCGGGCAGATCGGCTGCCTCGGCTGCGGCACCCCCGGCTTCCTCGCCCCCGAGGTGCTGGCCGGCGGCGGCGGCCCGGGCGCCGACGTGTTCGCCCTCGGCTCCCTCCTTTGCGTGCGCCTGTTCGGCGCCCCGCCCTGGCGCGAGCCCGCCGCCGTGCTCCTGGCCCACAGCCGCGGCGCCGCGGCCGTGCGCGAGCGGGTCGCCGCGCTCGCCCAGTCCGCCCGCGTCGACGTCCCGCCCGGGCTCTCCTCCCTCCTCGTCCACCTCCTCAACCCCGACGTCGGCGCCCGCCTCGCCGACCTCCGCCCCCTGCCCCACCACCTGCGCCGCCTCGGCGCCGACGAGCCCGAGCAGCCGATCAATTTAAAATTAAAAACTTTCGAGGCTGTCCCCCGGGACAGCCTCGATCCGGCCGCCCCCTCGCCGCACGCGCCTGTCCCCGCGGACAGCCCAGCGAGCGCCTCCGAGGTCCGCGCTAAATCACCTGTCCCCACGGACAGCCCCACCAGCCCCCCACCAGCCCGCACCGCCGTCCCGCCATCACCTGTCCCTGCGGACAGCCCCGCGAGCGCGCCGCGAGCCCTCACGACCGTCCCGCCATCACCTGTCCCCGCGGACAGCCCCGCGAGCCCCCCACCAGCCCGCACCGCCGTCCCGCCATCACCTGTCCCCGCGGACAGCCTCGACGACCTCGCCCCGACCTGGTGGCTGCCCGCGCGCTGGCCCTACCGCGGCGCCGAGCTCGACGACGCCGCCGCCGCGCTGGCCGGCGAGGCCCGCCCGCGCCTCGTCGCGATCGCCGGCCCGGCCGGCGCCGGACGCGGCCGCGTGGTCGAGGAGCTCGTGCAGCACCTGCAGGCCGGCGACGGGCCGGTCGCCCGCGTGTGCGCCGCGGACCGCGTGGGCGCCGCGCTCGGCCGCGGCGACGCCACCTGGATCGCCGCCTGGATCGCCGCCACCCCGCCCGCGCCGACCGTGCTCGGCCTGCCCGACCCGCCGCCCTGGCCCGGCGAGCTCGCCGACGGCCCCGACGACCGCGCCGAGCGGCGCGCCGCCGTGCTCACGGCCGCCGCCGCGATGGCCGAGGCCACCCTCGTGCTGCCCGTCGACGACGCCCTCGCCGCGGCCCTCGCCCGCGCCGGCGGCGACGACATCCTCGTGCTGCGCGTGCGCCCGTGGGACCCGCCCGCGCTCGACGCCCTGCTCGCCGGCGTGCTCGACCCGCCCGACGAGCGCCCCGCCTGGGTCGACGCCCTGCTCGCCGCGACCGGCGGCTGGCCCGGCGCGACCGTGCGGGCGGTCGCCGCCTGCGCGCGCCTCGGCCTCGCCCGCCCCGAACCCGCCGCCGTGGCCGCGGCCGCCGGCTCGGTCCACGGCGAGCTCACCCCCGGCCAGGCCCGCCTCGTGCTCGCCGCCGCCTGGCAAGACCAGCCCGGCGCGGTCGGGGCCGACGCCGCCCACCTGTTCGCCAGCGACGGCCACCCGCTCGCCTGGGCCCTCGCCGCCGCCCGCCGGGTGCTCGGCGCCAGCGTCCGCGGCCTCGCCCGCGCCCACCTCGACGACCTGTCCTCCGAGACAGCCGTCCCGCTGGCCCTCGCCGTCGACGCCGACGACGCCCCCGCGGTCGCCCGCTGGCTCGCCGCCGCCGACCCGCGCCTCGAGCGCGACCCGGCCCTGCCCGCGCTGCTCGCCTGGCTGCACGCCGACCCCGACCGCATCGAGCCGGCCGCCCGCGCCCGCGTCGCCGCCGCCCTGCTGCGCGCCGGCCAGACCCGCGAGGCCCTCGCCCTCGCCGACGCCGGCCGCCCCGGCCCCGCCGGCGAGCTGGTGGCCGCCCGCGCGCTCGAGCAGACCGGCCGCGCAGCCGAGGCCCTCGATCGCCTCGCCCTGCTGCTCGCCGACGCCGCCGGCGACCACCGCGACGTCGCCCGCGGCCTGCGCTGGCGCGCCCTCACCGACCTCGGCCGCGCCGCCGAGGCCCTCGCCGAGGCCCGCACCCACCTCGACGAGCCTCCCTCGATGAGTTCGCCCGAGACGCCCCCCACCGACCTGTCCCAACAGACAGCCCCCGTCGCAGCCCACGCCGAGCAGCCCGCCCGCGACGCCCCGGCAGCCGCCGACGCTCCCACCGCCCTGTCCCACCAGACAGATCCATCAGGCCCCACCCGCGACGCCCCGGCAGCCGCCGACGCTCCCACCGCTGACCTGTCCCACCAGACAGATCCATCAGACCCCGCCCGCGACGCCCCGGCAGCCGCCGACGCTCCCACCGCTGACCTGTCCCAACGGACAGCTCAATTGATAATTTTCTCCCCCGACCCCGCGCGCGCCGAGGCCTTGCTGTGGGCCGCCCTCGCCGCCATGGTCGGCGGCGACGAGCCGCGCGCCGAGGCCTGGCTCACCGGCGCCGCCGCCCGCCTCGCACCCGACCGCGAGCAGGGCCTGCACGCCCGCATCGCCCAGCTGCGCGGCTACCTCGAGCACCTGCGCGGCCGGGTCGACGCCGCCGTCGCCTGCTACGAGCAGGCCGCCGGGCACTTCGCGGCCGCCGGCGAGGCCATCGGCGGCACCCTGCTGTCCGCCAACCTCGCCGCCCTCGCGATCGTCGGCGGCGACGTCGGCCGCGGCCTCGCCCACGGGCGCGCCGCCCTGCGCGGCTACCTCGCGCTCGGTCGCGTGCAGGCCCTGCCCGAGCTCGCCGTCAACCTCATGCAATTGCTCGTGCGCACCGGCTCGTTCGCCGAGGCCGAGCGCCTGACAGCCCTGCTGCGCCGCCTGCTCGCCGGCGGCGCCGGCGGCCCGCTCGCGCTGGCCCGCTGCCGCCGCGTCGAGGCCGAGCTCGCGTTCGCCGCCCGCCTCCACGGCCCCGCCAGGCGGCCCGCCGACGACCGCACCGACGCCGCCTACGCCGCGGCCGCCGCCGGGCTCGCCGACGCCGGGGCCGCCCGCGAGGCCGCCGACGCCGGGCTGCGGGCCAGCGCGCTCGCCCGCCGCGCCGGCCGCCTCGACGACGCCGCCCGCCACCTCGCCGCCGCCAGGGCCGTCGCCACCGCCGTGCACGACGACGAGCTCCACGTCGGCCTCGCCCTCGAGGCCCTCGCCCTCGCCGTCGCCGCCGGCGGCCGCGAGTCCCGCCTCGCCGCCGCCGCCGCGCTCGCCCGCCTCCCGCGCCCCGCCGACCTCGCCGCCCGCGGCCGCCTCGAGCTCGCCTGGCACTACGACCAGGTGCTCGCCGCCGTGCTCGACCCCGCCGACCCGCGCCGCCCCGCGCTCGCCCGCCGCGCGCAGGCCGTGTGGGCCGCGCTCATGGACAAGGCCCCCCCGCTCGAGCGCGCCGCCGTGCGCGCCGCCCTGCTCGCCGAGTCCGGCGAGACCTCGCCCGCCCGCCGGCCCCGCCCCAAGGACGAACCGATGACCGACGCCCCGACCCGCGACCCGGACCCGCTCACGGCTGTCCTCTCGGACCTGTCCGAAGGGCCAGCCGATCCGCCCCCCCACGCGCCGCCGCCCGCACCGCCCGCGCGCCACGAGCGGCTGCTCCGCATCTACCGCCGCCTCGCCCGCGAGGACGACCTGCGCCGCCTGCTCGCCCAGGTCGTCGACGCCGTCATGGACCTGTGCGACGCCGAGCGCGGCGTCGTCGTGCTCGGCGCCGGCCACGGCGAGCCCGAGCCGATCGAGGTGACCCGCGAGCTCGCCGGCAGCGCCGGCGTGGCCTTCTCGCGCTCGATCATCGCCCGCGTGCTCGAGCAGAGCGCCCCGGTGCTGAGCGTCGACGCCGTCGCCGACGACCGCTTCGACGGCGCCCGTTCGATCAGCCACCTCAACCTGCGCAGCGTGCTCGCGGTGCCGCTGCTGCACCGCGGCGAGGCCATCGGCGCCGTCTACGTCGACCACCGCCTGCGCCGCGGCGTGTGGGGCGAGGCCGACCTCGTGCTCGTCGAGGAGCTCGCCGAGCTCGC
The DNA here is from genome assembly GCA_016793465.1 of Myxococcales bacterium. The sequence goes on along the minus strand of JAEUJW010000059.1, from coordinate 36,542 downwards.
CGCCCTCGCCATCGCCCACGTGCGCATGATCGCCGCCCAGCGGGCCCAGGCCGAGATGCTGGCCGCCCAGGGCCGCGAGCTCGCCCGCCTGCTCGAGGAGCGCGAGCTCGAGGTCCGCGGCCTGCGCGAACAGGCCCGCCCCGACCGCAAGGTCTACCGCGGCATCGTCGGCGCCGGCCCGGCCATGCAGGCGGTGTTCCGCCTGGTCGACCGCCTCGGCGACAGCGACGTCCCGGTCGTCATCCACGGCGAGAGCGGCACCGGCAAGGAGCTCGTCGCGCGGGCGATCCACGACGCCGGCGCCCGCAAGGCCCGCCCGTTCGTCGCCGAGAACTGCGGCGCCATCCCCGAGCAGCTGCTCGAGAGCGTGCTGTTCGGCCACGCCAAGGGCGCCTACACCGGCGCGCACCGGGCCACCCCGGGCCTGTTCGAGGCCGCCGACGGCGGCACCATCTTCCTCGACGAGATCGGCGAGATGTCGGCCGCCATGCAGACCAAGCTGCTGCGCGTGCTGCAGGAGGGCGAGGTCCGCCGCGTCGGCGACACCGCCGTCCGCAAGATCGACGTGCGCACCATCGCCGCCAGCAACCGCGACCTCGACGCCATGGTCGCCGCCGGCCAGTTCCGCAAGGACCTGCTCTACCGCATCCGCGTGGTGAAGCTCGAGCTCCCGCCGCTGCGCGCCCGCCCCGACGACCTCGCCGCGCTCGTCGAGTTCTTCCTCGCCCGCTACGACCACAAGCGCCGCCTCACCGTGTCCGCCGCGGCCATGCGGCAGCTCGCCCGCCACGCCTGGCCCGGCAACATCCGCGAGCTCGAGAACGAGGTCCAGCGCTGGGTCGCCCTCGTCGAGGCCCGCGTCGAGCCCGCCGACCTCTCGCCCGGCATCACGGCCCCGGCCGCCGGCGCCGCCGACCCCGACGACCTGCGCCTCAAACCTCGCCTCGACCACCTCGAGCGCGAGCTCATCGACCGGGCGATGACGCTCGCCAACGGCAACCAGACCCGGGCCGCGGCCCTGCTCGGGCTCTCGCGCTTCGGCCTGCAGAAGAAGCTCCGCCGCCTGGCCGGCGGGGCCCAGGAGGAGGAGGACGACTGAGCAACCGGGTTGGCAATTCACCCTTAAACTGCCACCCTCGTTGTCGCCCTCCAGGCCCGCAGCCGCGGGCCACCACGACAATTTCCGGGTCCGTTTCTTGCTTCATCGAGAGACCGCCGCCCCCCGCAGCGCGTACGGAGTCCCCATGTTCAGCCTGCGCACCGCCCTCCTCGCCGCCCTGGCCCTCGGGACAGCCTGTCAGCCGTACCACCTGCCCGGCGGCGGCGCCGACGACGGCCCGCAGATCGGCGACCGCGGCATCTCGGTCCCCGTGCCCCCGCCGAGCCTGACCGCCGCGCCGCGCCAGGAGGTCGACGTCGACGGCGAGCTCGGCGATCCACAGGCCGCCTCCGGCACCATCGTCACCATGTGGATCTACGGCGGCGCCGAGGACCGCGGCCACCAGATCGTCGCCGAACCCGACGGCAGCTTCCACTTCACCGGCATCCCGCTCGACCTCACCGACAACTGCATCGAGGTCTGGTCCGAGGAGCCCGGCGCGTACGGCGGCACCAGCGTGACCTCGTTCTTCCGCGCCCACATCGCGGCCGACGACCAGACCGTCATCACCGAGCAGTTCTTCAGCGGCTGCTGACCTCGCCGCCCCCGTCGAGCGCCGACGCCCCTACGACGCGTGTAGACTCGCCGCCATGTACCGCGACGCGAACTTTCGGGACCTCCGCCAGTCCGGCACGACCAGCGACGGCCGTCCGGTCGTCGCGGGTGTGTTCGCGGTCGTCAACAGCGAGGGCGTCGGCCTCGACGTGCTGCTCGAGCTGTTCCACGATCGCCGCCTGGTCGTCGACTGGATCGACTTCCTCCGCCACGCGCGGGCCTTCGGCTGGAACCTGCGCACGGCCGCGGGCAAGATCCACGCCGCCGTCGAGCAGGTCGAGGGCCCGCAGGTCGCCTCCGCCTGGCTCGAGCGGGCCCACGCCCTGATCGCCGCCTGGGCCTGACTCGAGCGCCGTTAAACGCCAACGACGCCGACCCTCGCGGGCGGCGTCGTCACGTATGCACAGGACCGTGAACTCTACTTCTTGACCGCGGCGCCCTTGCGCTCGGCCGGCTTCAGCTCGGAGCGCTTGGCCTTCGGCGGGAAGTAGAACGTCACGCCGAGGCTGAGCATGACGTTGTGGTTCCAGTTCTTGTCCTTCTTGTCGACCTGCGCCGGCACGTCGTCGGTGGTGACATTGAGGCCGGCGGGGTTGTTGCGGACCAGGATGTCCTGCACGTCGAGGTTGATCGACGCCCAGTCGGCCAGGAACACGTGGAAGCCGCCGCCGAAGCTCGCGCCGACCTTCACGCCGGTGTCCGGCTTGACCGGGTGGAGGAAGCACTCGCGGTTCACGTCCGCGGTCGGCATGGCGCCGGGCCGACAGTAGGCCGGGTTGGTCACGTCGGTGTTGAGCGCCATGTTCTCGGCCGCCAGCGAGTCGCTCGTGCTGCGGACGTTCGGGTAGTGGCGCTGCATGCCGGCCAGGCCGAGACCGCCGAACAGGTAGAGGTCGTACTCGGTGAAGATGCCCGAGAACAGACCCAGCTTGCCGCTGAACGGGGTGAACACGAGGTCCACCGAGCTCAGGAACTGGTTGCGCGTGAGGCCGGCCTGGAAGTCGTTGCGCAGCGGCGCCGGGTTGTTGAAGTCGGTGTCGGCGCGGATCGGCGTGGTGCTCGTCGAGCCCTCGCCCGGCGCCACGCCGACCGGCAGCGTGCCCGGCGACGCGTCGGTGCCGACGAGGCCCTTCAGCAGCTTCGCGTCGAAGTTCAACACCCCGTACGCGAACATGCCGCGCACGCCGATCCAGTCGGTGAAGTCGAAGTGCAGCTTGCCGCCGACGTAGCCCTTGTGGACGAAGGGCTGCGACAGGCTCATGCCGACGAACGGCGTGATCCCGACGCGGAGCTTGCGCAGCTCGAGCTTGCGGACCACCACGGGCTTGCCCTCGAGCGGGCTCTTGCGCTTCGCCAGCGCAGAGTCCGGGAGGAGCGTGACCACAGCGGCGAGAGAGGCCGCCAGCATCACACCAGTGCGGCCGTGGAGCTTGTTCTTGAGCGGTCGAATCCTGTGCATGTCGAGGAGCTCTTAGCGGCGGGTGGTGTACTGGAAGGTGGTGGGGAAGTAGAAGCTCACCCCGAGGAAGAACACGACGTTGAAGGCGACCTTCTTCACCGCGTTCGCCTTCGCCGCGTCCGGCGAGTCGAGCGTGTCGAGCTGGGTGGGTCCAGGGCCGCGTTCCGTCGGCTCGAGCTTGTCCTGGTAGATGAACGTGCGGACGCCGAAGTTGACCGACACCCAGTCGGTCTTCGGGCCGTAGAAGCGGGCGCCGAGGGCGAAGTTCCCCTGCCCGGTCACGTGGTTGAACGGCTCGTGGATCGCCTCGTAACGCGGGATGACCTGCGTCATGATCGCACCGCCGCCGACCTGCACGAACGACTCCCAGTGCAGCAGGGCCCGGTTGAACACCGCGATCTTCCCGTAGAACGGGTTGTAGAGGAAGTTCACGCTGGCGTGGAAGATCACCTTGTTCGCCGTCAGCAGCACCGCCTCCTGGAAGCGGATGTTCTGGTACCGCGAGGTCCGGTTGCCGATGAAGCCCGCGCCGGTGATGCCGACCGCCATGCGGTTCGACAGCCAGTAGTTGAGCTCGGCCCCCAGCACGTAGTGGCGAACGAACGGGTCGTTGACCGTGATGCCCACCTGCGGCTGCAGCTCGAAGCGCTTCTTCTTGAGGAAGCGCTGGCGCTGCACGACCGAGATGAACGCCTTGTCGGCCTTCAACTGCTGGCTCTCGCTGTCCTTGCTGACCTTGCCGGCCTCACCTCCGGCGGGCGTGGCCCCGGCCTTCGGCTTCTCGTCGCCGAACAGGTCCGGCGAGCCGCCGTCGGCGGGCTTCGCGTCGCCTCCGTCTGCGGGCTTCGCGTCGGCAGGTTTCGCGTCCCCTTCGGCTTCGTCGAGGACGATGTCTTCGTCCTCTCCGGCCGGTGCGGGTGCGGGCGCAGGCCCAAGGGCGGCGTGTGCAGGAGCGGTGGTCGCCCAGACTGTCGCAAGAAGCACAGCCGAGCCGGTCAAGAAACGTCGCATGCTCACCTCAAGGTCGACTTGCACTGGGGTATCTGGGGAGGGAGAGCTGGGGGCGGGGGTGCCCGTGTGCCCCGCTACATTCCGGGGCGCGTAAGCTGTAGAGGTCCCGGACGGTATCACAGCGAACCACTAGGTAACAACAGGACAAGCGACGCCTCCCGAGAACTTATCGGTGGAGCAAAAGCACGCACAGGGCCGCGGATCCGGGAGCCGCGAACTACGGCCCGAACGCCGCGGCGAGCCACCCGCGACGCGGTCCGCGATGAACCGCGACGCCGTCGCGAGTGCCTCCCCCGCGTCGGCCGATCTCCCTCGTCGCGTGCACGTCCCGGCGATCGAACGCCGTGGCGTGCCGGTCGCGAACGGCGGTCCGCGCGGGTGCGATCGCCGGTTCGCTCGAGAGGTGTTCGCTTACAAACACGGTGACCGACAGAACAATGCCGGAACAGCGCTCCCGGCCCCCTCGCGGCCGTCTCCCGACCGAGCTGGCCGCGACCTGCCCCTTGAGACAGGTCGATTCACTCGCCGGCGAACAGCGCGTCGCAGAACGCGTCGGCGTCGAACTCGCGGAGATCGTCGATGGCCTCGCCGATGCCGACGTAGCGGACCGGCACGCCGAGCTCGTCGACCACGCCGAGGACCACCCCGCCCTTGGCCGTGCCGTCGAGCTTGGTCAGCACGAGCCCGGTGAACTCCATGGTCTCCTTGAACAGCACGGCCTGGGCCAGCGCGTTCTGGCCGATCGTCGCGTCGAGCACGAGGTAGGTGTCGTGCGGCCCGCGGACCTCCTGCTCGCGCTTGCCGTGGGCCTTGGCCAGGGCCTTGGCGCACGAGCGGCGGATCTTCTGCAGCTCGTCCATCAGGTCCTTCTTGGTGTGCAGCCGGCCCGCGGTGTCGCACAGCACCACGTCGAAGCCCTCGCGGTGGCCGCGGAGGATGCCCTCGAAGATGACCGCCGACGGGTCGGCCTTGTCGGCGCCCTGGTGGATCGCGCAGCCGACCCGCCGCGACCAGATCTCGAGCTGCTCGCCCGCCGCCGCCCGGAAGGTGTCGCCCGCGACCAGCAGCACCTTGCGCCCGGCCGCCTGGTGGGCCGCCGCCAGCTTGCCGAGCGTGGTCGTCTTGCCGACCCCGTTGACGCCGATCATCAGCAGCACGTAAGGCCCGAGCTCGGGCTTGAAGTCGGGAGCCGCCGCTTGCTTGTGCAGGATCTCGCGCGCCTCCTCGCGGATCACGCCCCACACGTGCTCCGGCTCGGCCACCTGCTCGCGGTCAAGCAGCGCGTTGACCCGCTCGAGCAGCTTCTGCGCCGTCTTCGCGCCGATGTCGGCGGTGAACAGCACCTCCTCGACCTCCTCCTTCAGCGCCCCGCTGACCTGCGGGCGCCCGCGGAACAGGCTGGCCAGGCGGGCCACGAACCCGCCGCGCGTGCGCGCCAGGCCCTCCCTGTACCGGCGCACCTCGGCCCGGTCCTCGACCGGCCGCAGCTTCGGCTTGTCGTACGGCAGAGCCAGGCCCTCGCCCTCGCCCGCGGTCCGCTCGCCCGCGCGGGGCGGCAGCCGCGGCGCCGGCTTGTCGGGCTGGGCCGGCGTCGCCTCGCCGAGCCGCGGCACGACCTCGCCGGGCCTCGGCTCCGCGGGCAGCTCGCGCGGCTCGGGCGCGGGCGGCAGGGCCCGGCGCGAGCGGACCGCCACGATCACCGCGGTCACCAGCAAGATCCCGCCGAGGCAGGACAACATCACGATCAGTTCGATCGACATCGGACCCGCATGGGGTAGCACAGCCGGGGCGAGCGCGGGAGATCTCGGGGATCGCCCGGCGATCGCCTCCCGGCCGCGAGATCCCGCCTGTGCGCCGTCCTGGGCCCCCGTCCCGGCCCGATTTGGCCATTTCATCGCGGCCTGCGCGGTGCTATCGAGGAGCCGCCCCGGGGACCCCACACGTCCCCGTCCAGCGATGCGCATCAAGAAGATCGAGATCAGCGGCTTCAAGTCGTTCGCCGACCGCGAGGTCGTGCACGTCGACGACCACGTCACCGCCGTCATCGGCCCCAACGGCTGCGGCAAGTCCAACATCGTCGACGCCATGCGCTGGTGCCTCGGCGAGCAGCGGGCCAAGCACCTGCGCGGCACCGGCATGGCCGACGTCATCTTCGCCGGCTGCAGCACCCGCGGGCCCGGCAGCGCCGCCGAGGTCACCGTCACCTTCGAAACGGGCAACGACGTCCCGCTCGCCTACCTCAATTACGCCGAGATCGCCGTGACCCGCCGCCTGCTGCGCGACGGCACCAGCGAGTACCTGCTCAACAAGGTCCCCTGCCGCCTGCGCGACGTGCAGGAGCTCATGACCGGCACCGGCGCCGGCACCCGCGGCTACTCGATCATCGAGCAGGGCCAGGTCGGCCGCATCGTCAGCTCGAAGCCCGAGGACCGCCGCTACATCATCGACGAGGCCGCCGGCATCACCCGCTTCAAGGCCCAGAAGCAGGCCGCCGAGAAGAAGATCGAGCTCACCCAGCAGAACCTGCTGCGCGTGCGCGACGTGCTCGGCGAGCTCGAGGGCCGCCTCGGCAACCTCCGCCGCCAGGCCCAGAAGGCCGAGCGCTACAAGCGCTACCGCAGCGAGCTGCGCGACCTCGACCTGTGGATGGCCGCGCACCGCAGCCTCGAGCTCGGCCTCACCGCCCGCGTGCTCGAGACCCGCCGCGCCGACCTCCAGGACCAGTTCCAGGCCCTCCGCAACGCCCTCGCCGCCCACGAGACCCGCGGCGAGGCCGCCCGCATCGCCGCCTCCGAGGCCGAGCAGGCGCTGTCGAGCGCGCAGCAGCACGTGTTCGACCTCGAGAACCGCGTCCGCCTCGGCGAGACCGAGGAGCAGTACCGCCGCCGCGAGCAGGAGTCGCTGCACAAGACCGCCACCGCGGCCCGCGCCGAGTCCGAGGTGCTGGCCCGCAGCCTCGCGGCGCTCGAGCAGGAGCTCGCCGAGGTCTCCGTCCAGCACCAGGCCGTGCTCGCCGGCGGCGACCAGGGCCAGGCCGAGCTGGTCGCCATGCTGTCCGACACCCACGAGGAGCTGTCGACCCGCCTGCGCCACGAGGTCCACGACCACGACAAGAAGCGCGGCGAGCTCGCCCGCCTGCACGCCCGCGAGGCCAGCCTCAGCGGTCAGCTCGGCGCCCGCGCCGAGGGCCTCGCCGAGCTCGAGCAGCGCGTCGCCGGCATGGGCGGCGAGGCCGAGCTGCTCGTCATCCAGATCGAGCGCGACCAGAAGGACCTCGAGGTCGCCGTCCAGGCCCGCGACCTCGCCGCCGCCAGGGTCGCCGAGCTCGGCGAGCGCCGCACCGTGCTCGACCGCGAGAAGCAGGAGCTGCGCCAGAAGACCCGCGCCGCCGACGCCGCCCTCGACGCCGCCCGCGCCGAGCTGCAGAAGGTCCGCTCGCGCGTGCAGTCGCTCGAGGAGATCCAGGCCCGCTACCGCGGCTGCGCCAGCGGCGTCCAGGTCGTCATGCAGCACCGCGACGAGCTCGGCGTGGTCGGCATCCTCGCCGACTACCTGGCCGCGCCCGCCCACCTCGAGGCCGCGCTGTCGTCGATCCTCGGCGACCGCGTGCAGGGCGTGGTCGTGCCCGCCCCCGAGGCCGCCGCCCGCGGCGTGGCCCTGCTGCGCCACAAGCAGGAGGGCCGCACCGTGTTCCTCCCCCAGAGGACCCGCGAGACCGTGGCACCTGCCCTCCCGGACATGTCCGGACGGCCAGGCGTGGTCGGCCGCCTGATCGACCTGATCGAGGTGCCCGCCGAGCACCGCGCGCTCGCCGAGTCCCTGCTCGGCGAGACCCTGGTGATCGAGACCCTCGCCCACGCGCTCGAGCTGTGGACCGAGACCCCCGCCCCGCTCGTCACCCTCGAGGGCGACCGCGTCGAGCCCTCCGGCGTGATCGTCGGCGGCTCGGCCAAGGGCCTCGACAGCGCCCTGCTGCAGCAGAAGCGCGAGATCCGCGAGCTCCACGAGCTCGCCGAGACCCGCGCCGCCGACTTCGAGGCCGCCCGCAAGGCCCACCACGCCATCGTCGAGCGCCAGGCCGTCATCGACCACGAGCGCGAGGACAGCGAGGCCGCCGTGCTCGAGGCCGAGCGCACCCGCAGCGTGCGCGCCCAGGAGGTCGCCCGCGTGCAGCAGGAGATCAAGCACCTCCAGCAGCGCGTCGAGCACCTCACCCGCGAGCGCGAGAAGCTGACCCAGAGCCTCGGCGGCCGCCGCGACGAGCGCGCCCGACTGACCGAGGAGCTCGGCGTCATCCGCGACCAGCTGCCCCCGCTCGAGCAGCAGGTCCGCGACGCCGAGGCCGCGCAGGCCGAGCTGCGCGAGCGCCAGATCGCCGTGGCGTCCCAGCTCACCGAGGCGAAGATCGCCCTCGCCCGGTTCGAACAGCAGCGCGACGCCCTCGCCGGCTCGGTCGCCCGCCTGACCCGCCAGGTCCAGGGCGAGCAGGAGCGCCGCGACCGCCTGACGGTCAGCGCCGCCGAGTCCGAGGTCCGCGCCGCTCAGCTCGCCGCCGAGGCCGAGGCCGCCGCCGGCGTGCGCGAGCAGCTGCTCGGCGAACACCGCGAGGCCACCGAGGTCCTGCAGTCGGCCCGCGCCGCCCACGACGCCGCCCGCCTCGCCACCGAGGAGGTCGACCTCGCCGTCCGCAACCTCCGCGGCAGCTTCGACGACCAGCGCGAGCGCCTGTCCGAGGTCGAGCTCGGCCTGAAGGAGCTGCAGATCGAGCGCACGCACCTCACCCAGGACATCCGCGACCGCTTCGACACGGCCCTCGAGGAGATCCTCGTCGACCACCACCACCGCCCGCTCGCCGGCCCCGACGAGCTCGCCCGCCAGCAAGAGCTGAAGCGGGTGCTCGCGCGCATGGGCGAGGTCAACCTGACCGCCATCGAGGAGTTCGAGGAGGTCTCGACCCGCGTCGACTACCTGTCGACGCAGAAGACCGACCTCGAGTCGGCGATCTCGCAGCTGCAAGAGGCGATCGACAAGATCAACCGCACGACCCGCGACCGCTTCACCGACACGTTCCGCCAGGTCAACGAGCTGTTCCAGCAGATCTTCCCGCGCCTCTTTTCGGGCGGCAAGGCCGAGCTCAAGCTGACCGACCCCAACGACATGCTCGGCACCGGCGTCGAGATCGTGGCCTCGCCCCCAGGCAAGCAGGTCCGCAGCCTCGAGCTGCTGTCCGGCGGCGAGAAGGCCCTGACCGCGGTCAGCCTCATCTTCGCCATCTTCCTGTGCAAGCCGAGCCCGTTCTGCCTCCTCGACGAGGTCGACGCCCCGCTTGACGAGGCCAACGTCGGCCGCTTCGGCGCGATGGTCCAGGAGATGGCCGAGCGCACCCAGTTCATCATCATCACCCACAACAAGCGGACGATGGAGATCGCCGACCGCCTCTACGGGGTGACGATGGAGGTCAAGGGCGTGTCGAAGCTCGTGAGCGTGAACATGAAGAAGGCCGTCGAGATGGCGGTCGCCTGAGCTGCTGCCCCCGGCTCGGACACCCCCACGCGGACGCCGGTCCCCCTCACCGGGCGGCTCCGCGCGCCGCCCCGGGCGACGACCACCTGTGCGCGCGGACGCGGCGACGAGGCTGTCTCATGAGACAGGTCGCGCGCGGGCGCACCACCCGGCGCGACGACGCGTGCTACAACGGTCGGTCATGCGACGCGGACGGATGATGGTGGTGGTGGCGGCTGCGGGGCTCGTCGGGTGCGGCATCAGCAACTCGGTCGAGGGCACCGTCGAGGCCGAGGTCCCCGAGTTCGAGGCCGAGTGGACGGTCGCGCCGAACGCCTGCTACTCCGGCGAGCGCGCCGGGTTCTTCGGCGTCGACCTCGTGCGCGACGGCGACGAGAGCACCCAGGTGCGCGTCGTCAGCGACCCGGTCGACGGCTACTCCGTCGGCACCAACATCCCCGGCACCGACGTGTCCGCGTTCGTCAGCGCAGCCGACGAGTGCGAGACCTTCGACGTCGACGTAGTGCGCACCGACACGCGCATCAACAACATCTGGAACGTCGAGGGCCACGCCGTCGTCGACTGCGCGCTGCCCGGCTTCACGTTCCACGTCGACGTGAACTTCGCCAACTGCCACTGAGCGCGAGCGAAGGCCCGCCGAATCGAACGGCGCGCCCCCCTCGCACGCGAAGGGCGCGCCCTCGAACTCGCCACGACGGGCCTTCAAAGCCCCCACCGAATCGAACGGGGCGCCCCCCTCGCACGCGAAGGGACGCGCCCTCAAACTCGCCACGACGGGCCTTCAAGGCCCCCACCGAATCGAACGGCGCGCCCCCCTCGCACGCGAAGGGACGCGCCCTCGAACTCGCCACGACGGGCCTTCAGGCCCGATCGGCCGCAGGCCGACCCAGGCCCGCAGGGCCGTGAAGTCAGAACCGACCGATGAGCGAGAGACCGGCGAACGAGCGATTGACGTTCGGCGACACCTGCACCCGGGCGATCTCCCCCGACTTCAGCTTCTTGATGCCCAGGCGGTAGATGATGCCGCCCGCCACCAGCACGATCACGCCGGCGGCCATCGCCGCGCCGGCGGCCCGCGTCGCGCGGTCGTCGAAGTCGACGGTCTGGCGGTGACCGTCGATGCGCGCCGCCAGCTGGCCGCACTTACTCTCCTTGCTCGGCATCAGCTTGTACGAGCAGTTCTCGTCGTAGTAGTCCTCCTGCGCCGCGGTGAGCAGCCGCTCGAACTGCTGGCCACGGATCGTGAAGGCGATCGTCGTCGCCAGGCCGGCCAGCGTGACCACGCCGCCGGTGATCATCACCGCGAGGCCCTTCTTGCGCAGCGAGTGGGCGGCCGCCTCGTCCTTGACCAGCAGGCCTCCGTCGGCGCTCGGGCTCGGCGGCGGCGCCACGGTCTCGGGCGTCGGCGGCGGCGCGGGCGGGGTCGGCGGCGCGGCCGGCTCCGGCGGGACTGGCGGTGGCGCCACGTCGGAAGGCGGCGGCGCGTTCGGGTCCGGCGGCGGCGCCTCGACCGAGGTCGGCACATCACCCGGGCTGCGCTCCGTCGGCGTGCCCGTCGTCGGCGCCGGTGCGGGCGCCGGTGCAGGTGCGGGCGCCGAAGTCGGTGCGGGCGCCGGAGCCGGAGCGGCCGGAGCCGCCGGAGCCGCCTGAGCGAAGGCCTGGGCCTCTCCGAAGAGGAGGGCCACCACGGCCGCAGTCGCCTGGAGTCCGCGGCGTCCGCGGCCGCATTGCGTGTTCATGTCCGTAGCGATTCGTCGCACGTGTACGCTCCGTTTCTTCAGGCGATCATTCGTAGGCGGGCAGCTCGCCCTCGAGGAGGCAGAAGCCGAACGTCTTCGAGCACTTGGTCGGGAAGTCGGGGTTGATGCCGTTGGCGTCGTCGTCACAGATCGACTGGTCGGCCTCGCCCTCATCGTTGATGCAGGGCACCGGCGGATAGACAGCGACGACGTGATAGTCGCAGGTCTCGCCGTCGACCGTCAGCTTGAGGTCGGCCGAGAACTGGGTGCCCTGCGCGTCGGGCGTGACCAGGAACTTGACGTTGTCCCACACATACTTGAGCGAGGTCGCGGCCTGGCCGGGCGCGCCCGGGTCGCCGGGGCTGCTCTCGTCGACGTCTGGGGTCGCGGGGTCGTCGTCGGTCGGCGGCGTCTCCGGGATCTCGGGGATCTCTGGCAGGTTGAGCTCGACCGTGCTGATCTTCGGCACCTCGCAGAAGCCCTCCGCGTCGACGCCGACCTTGAAGTCGCCGAGCGCGTCGGGGTCGCCGATCATCTCCTCGAGCGCCTTGTAGTCGGTGAAGAACGGGTCCATCCCGTCCGCGAGCAGGTCGGCGAGCAGCCGCTCGTACGCGTAAGCGAACATGAACTGCGCGCGGATCGCCACCGTCGACTCGGCGAACTTCGGCGTGCCGTTGATCCCGCCCTCGGCGAAGTAGGTCTGCATGCCGAGGAGATCGCCGGTGAGCCCGCCGCACGGCGAGTCCTCGGCGCCCTTCTTCAGGTCGAACCGGGCGGCGAATTCGCCGTGGGCGCTGGTGCAGTCCATCTCCGACTGCTTGCAGTCGGACAACGTCAGCAAGGCGAGAGCAGGGAGGATGATTCGAGTGCTGGCGCGCATTGGTATCGCCTCCTAGAAGATCAGGCGGATGCCGAAGCTGAACTGACGGGGCTGCTGGTACGCAAGCGGCTTGCCGAAGTTCGGGTTCTTGACGACCGGCAGGCCGTCGGTGTTGCGCAGGCTGGCCAGATCGCTGACCGACGCGCCCTCGATCGGGACCACGTCGTCGGCGGTGTACTGCTCGTCGATGGCGACGACCTGCTGGAAGTTGGCCACGTTGAACACGGTCACCGTGAAGCGGATCGCCAGGTCCTTGTTGATCTGCTTCTGGTAGCCGAAGTTCGTGTCGATCTGGAACTGCCACGGCAGGCGCACGCCGGTGCCGCGCGGCAACAGGTAGGCCTCCGCCGGGCCGTACAGCACGTGCGAGCCGAGGGCGTTGGTCGGGCCGCCCGAGCGGGCGCGGAACGAGCCGCCGACGGTGATCGAGTGGCCCTTCGGCAGCGGGATCTCGCCGGCCGTGAACAGCTTGATGCTGTGGCGGGTGTCGCCCGGCAGATAGCCGTACTGGTTGGCGAGCAGCGAGACCAGGTCGAACGTCGAGTTGATGTTCGGGTCGAGCTGGCCGTTCTCCGGGCGGAACAGGCCGGCGATGTTGCCGCGGTTGAACGCCAGGGTGTAGCTGGCGTTGATGAGGAAGTTCCGCGTGAACTTCTTGTCGAGGTACAGCATCACCGCGTCGTAGATGCGGGTCGCCTTGGGGAAGTCGCGGGCGATGCCGTAGCCCGGGTTGCCGATGAAGTACGTGGTCGCCTCGTCGCGGCTCATGTCCTCGATCGTGCGGGTCATCCAGCGGTGCGAGTACGTCAGGCCGAGCCGCGCGTCGCGGAGGATCTCGTACTCGCCGCCCGCGACCACTTCGTCGGTCGACGGCGCCTTCAGCTTGGGGTCGACCGCGACGCGGCCGGCGCCGGTCAGCACCCACAGCTGGTCGGGCGAGCTCGAGCCGCCGAGCTGACGCCGGCTGTCGTCGGCGCGGCAGGCCGCGACCGACTGATCGCTGACCATCGTCGGATCGCAGCCGCCCGGGATCGGGCTGTCCGCCAGCCGGTGCGACGACTGCGTGCCGGGCTCACCCGAGCCGGCGCGGTCCGCCAGGTTCAGCGGCACGCTCTGGTAGTAGCGGGCGTAGTTGACGAACAGCTTGGCGTGACCGGACTGCGTCGGGTCCCAGATGAGGCCGACGCGCGGCGAGATCTGGTTCGGCAGGGACATCGCCAGGCGCTTGTCGCCGCCGAACAGGTGCTGCGCGTCGTAGCGCAGACCGACGTTCAGGGTGACCTTGTCGGCGATCGCCCACGAGTCCTGGATGAACCCGCCGATCGTCGTCGAGTAGACGTGCCAGCTCAGGTTGGTGAGGATGTTGGCGTTGTCCGGCCCCGACAGGAAGCTGTACTGCCGGAAGTCGGCGAAGCTCGTGCCGGCGGTGCTCTCGCGGTACAGCGTCCCGCCCGAGTAGGCGCGGTTGCTGTTGTAGCTCATGTACTCGAAGTCGATGCCGAACTTCAGGGTGTGGGTGCCCGCGCCGGTGAGGACGCGGGTGGCGATCGAGCGCGCCTGCACGCGGTCGCCCTTGCGCTCGTAGATGAAGCCCGGGCCGCCGGTCGTCCACGCGGTGACCGGGCAGATCGGCCGGCGCGTCGACGCGTCCGACGGCGTCAGCGAGTTGTCGATGTAGCCGCAGATGCCGCTGGCCGCGTTGGTCAGCAGCTCCGGGTCGCTGAGGTCGTGGAAGTACGGGTTGTTCCGGCGGTAGATGACGCCCGGCGTGGCCGCGAGGCCGCCGCCGCCGACCCGGCTGCCGTCGACCGGCAGCGCCGAGTTGTTCTGGTGGTGCCAGCCGAGGAACGTGTCGAAGTTCCACTTGTTGTCGTCGGCGGTCGCCTTCCACGTCAAGTTGACGTCGGCGTTGTCGTCGCGGGTCTTCGAGGCCAGCGCGTTGTACGTGCCGGTGACGTTGCCGACCTCGGGCAGGGCCGTGCGCGCGTCCATCGCGTAGGTCCCGTTGCCGCCCGACAGCGTCGGCATGTAGATCCCGAGCAGCTCCAGGGTGTGGTTCTTCTTCGGGGTGTAGGTCAGCTTGGCGACCACCTGCATCTGCGTGCTCTGGGCCTTGCGCCGCTCAGAGGTGCCGGTGATGCGCTCGACCAGCGAGTAGCCGGTGGTCGGGTCGGTCTGCGGGATCGGGAAGCCGGCCTCGTCGCGCAGGTACGGGTCGTTCGGGTTACCGCTCGGCTGGTAGAGCTTGCGGTTCCAGTGGGTGTCGACGTTGTAGACGGTCCGGGCGATGTTGAAGCCGCCGTAGAACCACAGCTTGTCCTTGATGATGCGCCCGCCGACGTCGAAGCCGGCGTCGCCGATCCACCCGAGCGAGCGGTCGGTGACGATCGACGAGCCCTCGCGGACCGGCACCTGGTTGCGCCCGAACAGCTGGCCCGGGCTGTAGTTGGCGTAGACGTTGCCGTGGAACTCGTTCGACCCCGACTTGGTGGTCGCGTTGACGATGCCGCCGGTCGCGCGCCCGAACTCCGGCAGGTAACCGCCGGCCTCGACGCGAACCTCCTCGACGAATTCGACCGACAGCCCGGCCCCGTTGAGGCCGAACGCCGGGTCGTTCACCGACATGCCGTCGACGTAATACTTGTTCTCCGGCGAGCTGGTGCCGGCGACCGACGTCCCGTACGTGTCGTTCCTGGCGCCCGGCGTGGCCTCGGCGACCGCCTCGAAGCTGCGGTTCGCGCCGCCCTTCGCGGTCGGCAGGGCGATCGGCACCCGGCGCGCCATCTCCTTGTCGACGCTGAGGCCGATCGACGCCGAGCCGACGTCGACCGTCGGGGCCGCCACCGTGACGTTGATGATCTCCTTGTCGGCCCCGGTCGGCGAGACCGCCAGGTCGATGCGCAGCGTCGCCGAGGCGCGCAGCGTCAACCCGGTCCGCTTCTCACCGGTGTACCCCTTGTGCAGAACCGTGATCTCGTAGTTCTGCCCGGGGGTCAGGTTGGGGAGGCGGTAGAGGCCGCTGACGTTGGTCGTCTGCGTCCGTTCGCCCTGCAGCTTCTCGCCGCGAACGACCACCACAGCACCCTCGACCGGCTCGCCGGTCACCACGTCGCGGACCACGCCGACCAAAATGGCGTCGTTCGGACCGGCCTCCGCGGTCGACGTGATCACCGTCTGCGCCGCTACGGCCCCCAAAATCGTGATCCAAGCACTCCTGCGCATTCGCTGCTCCTTCGCCGTGGATTGTCGGCTCCAAACGGCCGTAAGAAGTCTGTCGGAGCGCGCATCGTCAACGCGATCCGGAACCACCGCCAAGCCTCACATGGCTGGTGTACGCAACCGTCATATCGATTGTGCTCATCCAGGTCAATACAAAACGAAACCGCCATGGCGCCCGCAGGGTCCCATTTTCATGGGCATGGGACCCGCGTTGAAAATCCACCTCGAGGATAACTCGGTTAAGTTATCAGCATATTCACTGTCACATGGTGTCTGTATATTCGCGCAGTGTCGCTAAAAACACTCAGCAGTCGCCTTCACACCGTATCACCCGACGCGGATCAGACCTGCGGCCCGCTCCGGCTATTCCCACATCCTTATTAATTGTAGTGCCACCGGTTCACGCCGCGTCCGGACGGCGAACGCAGACCCTGAATCCTCGCTGGCCGATCTGTCCGAAAGGACATTCACGGACCCGAGGGCGTCGCGCCAGGTGAACGCCGCCCGCTCGGCCTCGCAGTCGGCCCGCGCGTCATGGCGGCGGTCGCCGGCGTGGCGCAGGTCGATGGTCGCACCGACCGCGGCGATGCCCGCGCCCACCACGAGTTCGCAGACGAAGATCTTCACGACACCGGCGATGCACCATCGCCGGGTCGTCCACCACACGCCAGCCGCCGGACCCTCAGGTGGCGGCGCCCTCGAAGGCCTCCTTCAGGCGCTTGCGGATCGACGACTCGAGCTTGACCGGGTCGACCCCGAACGCGCGGGCCATCATGCCGAGCTTGACCACGACCTCGACCGCGTTGGGCTTGATGTCGATGGAGCCGCTGACGCCGGTGCCGTCGAGCTTGGCCGTGTTGCCCGACCACTTCGACTTGACGCCGTACTTCTCGACCATGGTCTCGAAGCCCTGGACCTTCTTGCGGGCCTCTTCGACGCTGACGTTGTGGGGCTGGCTGACGCGGACCTCGCTCATGCCGCCACCTTACCCGAACGGGCGGCCGACGCGAACCCTCGTCACTCCCAGGTGAGGTCGGCTCCGAGGTCCGCGGCGAACAGCTCGGCGAAGCGCCGGCCCGCGGCCTCGACCTCGAGCGCCCGCCCGCCGACGGCGGTGGCGCTCGTCATCTCGACCCCGCGCAGCCCGCACGAGACCAGCGAGCCGAACAGGGCCGGGGCGACGTCGAGGTTGATCGACACGCCCTGGATCGCCACGCCCTGGCTGATGTGCACCCCGATCGAGGCCAGCTTGCGCTCGCCGAGCCACACTCCCGGGTGTTCCATGCGAAATTCATGGCCCGCGACCCCGAGCTCCGCGAGCAGGGCGGCGGCGACCCGACCGAGCCGGACCACGTGGTCGCGGATCTTCCGGCCGATCAACACCACCGGGTAGGCCACCAATTGTCCGGGCGCGTGCAGGGTGACCTGCCCGCCGCGCGGCGTCTCGACCACCTCGACCCCGGCCGCCGCGAGTTCGGCCTCCGACCACAGGATGTCCCCCGGGCTGGCGCGCCGGCCGAGCGTCAGCACCGGCGGGTGCTCGACCAGCAGCACCACCCCGGGCGCGCCGGCCACCACTTCTCCCCGGGCCGCGACCTGCAGCGCGAGCGCCTCGGAGAACCCGCGGCGCCCGAGCCACCGCGCCCGCAACCTCTCAGGTGTCGAGTCCACTGATCGACTCGATCACCGTCGGGTCGAGGACGCAAGCCTCGATGGTGATGCTGTTGACCGCGATGCCCTGGGTCCGCAGCCAGCGCGCGAACTCGGGCGCCTCGATGGTGCGGCCCTCGCCCCACGGCGGCTCGGCCGGGACCTCGCCCATGGCGAACACAAGCGTGCCGCCGCAGCTGTTGCGCTCGGCGTCGCCCGCCCACGCGGTCGGGTCGATCGCCGTCTTGCGCGGAAGCACCAGCGCGAGCAGCCGGTCGTCCTCGTCGGCCTCGGGATCTGCCACGACCAGCCGGCCGATGCCCCGCGCCGGCGGCAAGGTGGCCAGCAGGGCGAAGCCCTCGCGCTCGAGCCAGATCCTCACCAAGGTCTCGAGGCCCCGCGGCCCAAGCGACTGCAACCATTGGACGAGTTGGTTGTTGGTCTCCTCGTCGGCGGCCTGCGCCGCGGCCCGCAGGGCCTGCTCGGCCGCCGCCGCCGGACCGGGCAGGCGCGAGGTCTGGAGCTGGTAGCGGGCGTCGCCGCGGGCCACGAACCGCGAGCCGCGGCCGTGCCGACGGATGTCGAGGAGGATCGCCGCGGTGACGGCCCGCTCGATCTCCGAGATCTCCCCGCCGAGCATGCCCTGCCCTGCCAATTGCTCAGCAATTTGGCGGATGTGCAACGAACGGGCGCCAGCTTCCATGAGCACTTGCGCGGCCTGCTGCAGGAGGCCGCGGGTCTGCACCTCGCCGCTCCGCGCCTCGCCGCCCTCGCTCGTCCACTCGACCCGACGCCCGCGACGCTTGCGCCGGCGACGACGCCGACCGCCCCGCTCGTCGCTGTCGTCGAGCGGCGGCTGGGCCGACCGCGGCGGCGGCGGACCCAGCGGCTTGCGCGTCGGCGTCGGTGAGGGATTGGGTGTAGGAGCGCGCTGCAAACTCTCGAACTCGTTGCGCAATTCAGGCCTCTCTTCGGCCAGACGCGACATCGCGTTGGCCATCACCAGGGCGACGTCCGTGACGCCGTCGAGGCCAGCCCCGCGGGGCGCCTCGAACTCGAGCTGCTGCACCTTCTGCAGCACCTGGTCGCGACGGGTGGTGTCGGCCCCGCGACGCGACGGCTTGACCGCCACCAGCTGCGGCGGCGGCGCCTCGCCGCGGACCCCGAAGCGCCCGCGTCGGCGCTTGCGGCGGCCGCCACGGTCGTCCTCTTCGCCGCCCTCTTCGTCGCCCTCCTCCTCTTCATCGGCCGGCGCCGGCGCCGCCGCGACCGGCGGGGGCGCAGCGACCGGACGCGGCTCGGTCCGCGGCACCTCACGCGGGACTTCGACCCGCGGCGCCTCGCGCGGCGCCTCGATCCGCGGCGCCTCGACCCGCGGCGCCTCGACCCGGGGCTCGGGCTTCGGCTCCGGCCTGGCCTCGACCTTCGGCGGCTCCGGCGCGGGCGCCGACGGCTCCGGCGGCAGCTCGGCGCCCGGGCGGATCGCGTAGTAGCCCGGCTTGCTGCGCACAAGCAGGGCCTGGTCGCCGCGGATCGCCGAATTGAGGCACGTGCGCATGGCCGCCTCCGGGTCGCGGCCGACGTGCGAGAGGAGGTTACGTCCGACCGCGCGTTTGGCGATCTCGGCGAAATGAAGCGGCTCGGACTCGTGACGGAGGACTTCGATCGCGGCTTCGAGGAAGGTCATCGTGGCGGCACACCCAAGAAAGATCCGAAAATTTGCGGAGCACCGGCCCAGTCTGCTAGCGGCCCTACGTCATGCGTACGCACAACTTCGGCGTCCTGGTGGCGGCCCCGACCGGGGCGGTGCTTGAGCGAACCGCCAGCAGCGGCGTCTCCCTCACCGGCGGCGATGATAGCCAAATCGACGGTCAAAGTGGCCAAGATTTGGTCGACGCCCTCACGCGTCTGGGCCACCGCCCCATCCTCGTCGCCCTGCCCGACCCCGACCCGATCGGCACCCTCCGGGCCGCCGGCGTGTCCGCCTGCGTCCTGGCCACCCACGGCAGCCTCGGCGGCTCCGGGGCGATCCAGGGCACCCTGGCCCTGCACAAGATCCCGCACACCGGGCCCGGCGCCGGCGAGATGCTGGCCTTCGACAAGCTGCGCGCCCGCCAGATCCTCGGCTGCCACAGCCTCCCGGTCCCGACGACCCTCAGCCTCGGCCCCGACCTCGACCCCCGCGCGCTGTCCCTGCTCGGCTGGCCCGCAGTCATCAAGCCCCGGCGCGGCAGCCTGGGCGTCGGCGTGCGCTTCCTCGACGACCCCGCCGCCATCACCGCCGCCGCCGCCGAGCGCCCCGGCGGCGACTGGCTGCTCGAAAGGGCCGTCGACGGCCGTGAGATCCAGGTCGTCCTCCTCGACGGCAAGGTCCTCGGCGCCATGGAGGTCGAACACACGACCCCCGGGCAGATCTGCGCCATGACCTGCCCCCCCGCGCTGTCCCGCAGCCGCCGCCACGGCATCGACCACCTGGCGACCCGGGCGGCCGCCGCCCTCGGCCTCACCCGCGGTCCGGTCCGCGTCGACATCCTCCTCCACGAGCGCCACAACGAGGTCGTCCTCGAGGTCGAGCCGCTTCCTCCCCTGCACCGCGCCGGGGTGGTCGCCAAGGTCGCCCTCGCCTCCGGCGTTCAGTACGACGCGCTCGTCGCCCACCTGATCGGCGATCCGCTGCCGGCTCGTACGCCAGCCCGTCCGCTCGTCACCCGCGCCGCTGCTCCCGCGAAGCCCGCTCCGGTCGCCGAGCTGCACGCGCACTGAAGCTCGTCACGAACCGTCGCGGCCTCGAGCCGCCTCGGGGCGTCATGACCTGTTCTGAAGGACAGGCGGCGTCACGAGCACGTGCCATGGGGTACGTGCCGCGGGGCACCGGCGTCCGCCGACGATGCCCCTGCCCTGCGCGCTCGCTCGGAGGTCACACGCCCGCGAACAGGCGCGCCCCGAACGAGTCCGACAGCCGCTGGTCCGAGAAGATCTTGCGGGCCGCCGCGTTGATGTCGTAGTCGACGCGCTTGAACTCGAAGACGCGGCGGCTGTCGTCGTAGATCGTGTACGAGGCCCGCGGATCGTGGTCACGCGGCTGTCCGACCGAGCCGACGGACACGATGTAGCGGAACTCGGGGTGGACCTCGAACTCCTTGGTCACGACCTCGTAGACGCGCTCCTTGCCGACGGCGAACGCCTTGCACAGGTGCGAGTGGCCGATGAACGTGATCTGGCCGAGCGACTCCCAGATCGGGATGCAGGTCTCGGCCTGCTCCTTGGAGAAGATGTACTCGAACTCCTCGAGGTCGACGGGGCTGCCGTGACAGAAGTGGGTCACCCCGTCCTTCTCGAAGTAGTTCAGCTTGCGCAGCCAGGCCATGTTCTCGGCGGTGAGCTGGCCGGCGTGCCAGTCGAGCGCCTCGCGGGCGGCGTCGTAGTAGTAGCTGTAGTCCATGCGCCCGGCGACGGCGGCGTCGTGGTTGCCGAGGATGGTGTACCGGGTGACGCGCTTGACGATGTCGCAGCACTCGTTGGGCTGGGCGCCGTAGCCGACGGTGTCGCCGAGGCAGACCAGGCAATCGACCTTCTCGCGGTCGAGGGAGCGGATGACCGCCTCGAGCGCGTCGAGGTTGGCATGAACGTCGCTGAAGATCCCGTAACGCATTCAGTCTTCCCCAACCACTTCGATGGCGATGGCGCCGTCGTCGAGCTCCGGCGCGGTGATTGCCTCGAGGGCGC
The DNA here is from genome assembly GCA_016793465.1 of Myxococcales bacterium. The sequence continues at coordinate 15,621 of JAEUJW010000059.1, read as the reverse complement.
GCGTCGAGAACTCGCGGAGCTCGCGCTCCTCTGCCCCGCCGCCGCGCCCGTCGCCTCGCACGCCGGCCAGTGTACCAAGCGCACGCCGGGCCGCGGAGGAAACCGCCGGGTCGGCGACCTCCAGCAAATTTTCGACCGCGGAGCGGCCGGCGCTGCCGGGGGCGTCCCCGTCCGACCGCACGAGCTCGGCGAAGGCGCGGGCCACCCGCTCGCCGAGCAGCTCCTTGCGATCGGCCGGCGCGCCGCGGATGAGGCCGCACAGCGGGCCGACCACCCGCGGGCCCGCGTTGCCGAGCGCCCACGCCGCGTCGATCCACACCGCGGTGGACTCCTGCCCGAGCAGATGCGTCAGCGGCTCGAGCGCCCGGCGATCGCGGGCGTGCCCGAGGAGGATCACCGCCACCTGGCGGACCTCGCGGCGCGAAGACGACAACATGTTTAATAAGTCAGGTACGATCCGCGTGCCGAGCTCGGCGAGCCCGGGGAGCAGCGTCAGAATTTCGTCCTCGCCGAGCTCGGGCAGCAGGGCGAGAGCCTCGGCCGGATCGCCGGCGGTCAGCGCAGCGAGGGCGCGGTTGCTGCGGAGCTTGAGATCGCCCCCGCCGAGCCGCACGGTCGCCGCGGGCTTCGGCGGCTCGCTGCGGATCTCGCCCGAGGCCATCAGCGGCGGCTCGGCGCTGCGACGCGGGCGCGGCGGCGGGGCGGCGCCGCCGACAGTCGGGTACGAGCCCGTCACCGTCGACGACCCCCTGGCGTCGACCGTCGCGTACGAGCCGGTGCCCGCTCGCACGTCGGAGCTCTGGGGACCCGGAGACCCGAGCGCGGCGAACGAGCCGGTCGCCGGACGCGTGCGCTGGGTCTCCGTGGACGGCTCACGCGGGTTGGTGCGCACCACGTCCGCGGGCCGCGGCGCCGCCGGACGCGGCGCGCTCGGCGGTCGGCCCTCACGCGCGGCCGGACGGTCCTCGACGACCACGCGCGGGTGGCGGCCCGACTCGTCGGCGCGGCCCGAAGGCACCACGTGCAGCCCCGACGCCGCGCCGCGGGCCTCGCCGCCGCGCTTGCCGAGGCCGAGCGCCTTGTGCACCTCGGGCGGCGGCGTGAGGTTGTGGTGCGTGCACAGGTCGAAGATGCCGCGCCAGGCCTGCTCGGCCTGCTCGGGCGTGAGGTCGTCGCCGCGGGCGATCCACGCGCTGCGCTGGGCCACCAGCTTGTGGATCCACGCACCCGCGTCGGGCACCAGCTCGCTGCCGAGGACGCGGCGCCAGAACCTCGCCGGCGCGACCAGGCCGAACTCGAGGGCCGCGATCAGCACCGACTTGCGGATCGCCTCGTACTCGGGGACGGGCAGGCCGTCGACCTCGATCAGGCGGGCCAGGTTGTCCTTCTTCGAGGCCTGATCGAGGCGCTCGAGCGCCGCCCAGGTCTCGGCCGGGCTCACGAGGTGGCGGTACGACCCCTCGCCGAGGCTGCTGCGGGCCGGCTCGAGGCGCTGCTTGGCCGGCATGCGCGCGAGCGCCTCGCGGGCCGTGCGGTACGAGTCGGGCGGGAACTCGCCGACGCCGAGCTGGGCCTGGGCCGACTCGAGGCACATCTGCGCGTTGCGCCGCAGGCCCTCGGCCTCGATCTCGCGGACCGACGAGGCCTGGCCGGTGTCGCCGCGGACCTGCAGCTGCAGGCGGAACGCCTGCGACAGCTTGACGAAGATCTCGGTCGACCTCGGGTCGCCGACGTCGATCAACGCGTCGATCACCGCCGTCTCGCCGAGGTACGAGGCGACCAGGCGCACGCCGAGCAGCGGGTAGCCGAGCCCGCGCAGCAGCACCGGGCGGGCCTGCAGCGCCGCCGAGCCCCACAGCTTGCGCGTCGGCTCGTCGAGCACCGCCAGGACCGTGACCTGTCCGCCCTCGAGCGCCAGATCCGCGACCACCGCGCGCTCGACCTGGGCCCCGAGCAGCGGACCGGAGCCCCAATTGCGCGTCCCGACCGGCCGCGGGATCGCCGAGCCGGGCTCGTGGACCTCGCCCGCCGGCGCTCCGAGCACCGCCGGCGCGGCGGTCCGCGGCGCGCCGAACACCACCCGCGGGGAGATCAGCCACGGCCGGGCCCGCTGCGGCCGCTCCTGCAGGTGGCCGAGGTGCGTGCGCAGCACCTCGAGCAGCTCGCCGCGCTGGTGGCTCGCCAGCACCAGCGTCGCCTCCGCGTGGGCCGGCGAGACCTCGAGCCAGGCCCCCGCGCCCTGCGCCGCCTGCCCGCACGCGCCGCACGAGCCCTCGAGCGGCCCCGCCTCGCGCAGGCGCCGGCACAGCTCGCCGCGGCGGTCGGCGTCGACCCAGCGCCACCGCGTGACCGCGCTGTAAGCCCCGCACGCGCACGCGTAGGCGACCTCGGTGGGCCAGCTCCAGTCGTCCTCGCTGCCGCCTGGCCCTGCGGGCCGTGAAGTTTCCACGCGCGGACCATAGCCTTCCCGGTTTTGTGGTGTAAAGCTCCCCGCCCATGACCACTCCCGGCGACACCGGTGAAGACACCCGGGCCGCGGCCGTCACGCGGCTCGTGGGCGATCTCGAGCGACGCCTCCAGGAGGCCGTCAAGCGCTCGCTACGCTTCGATCTCGACGGCTCGGTCGCCTCGCTCGCGGTCGTCGACCACTACCTCGAGCAGGCCCGCGGCGAGACCCGCGAGCCAATTCTCTCGCTGCTGGCCGCGAGCGCCGGGGCCTACTTCGGCGAGCTCGTGCGCCGCCACATCGGCGGCCTGTGGATCGGCGACGGCAAGGACCCGCGGCACCTTCGCCTGCTGCTCACGCCGGCGTTCGTGTACTTCAGCCCCGCCGACCTCGCCCTCACCGCGATCCTCGGCGACGAGCCCGAGTCCGACGACCCCCGCATGCCCGCCGGCGTGCCGCTCGACGCCAGCCTCCACCTCGATACGGGCACCCGCCTGCCGCACAAGCGGCGCCCGCCCGACGACGAGCCGCCCGACGCCGACGCCGAGGCCCCCGACACCAGCAAGCTCCCGCACGACGACGGCAGCGACGACGCCACCTGGATCGGCGCCCGCCTGGCCGAGCTGGCCCCCGTGCCCCAGGACCAGTTCTACAGCCTGACGGCCCGCTACGAGACGCTCGAGCTGATCCTCGAGCTGCTCGCCGCCCGCCGCGAGGCCGGCGGCTACGAGCCCTACACGTACACCGTGCAGGACTACCTGCAGGCGATGTCCTGACCCATTAATAATTGATTCGGAAATTATTGATGACGTCGCTCGCCCGCCGGGCGCGCGCGTCCGAGTTTCACGCGCGTGACCCGCGGTTCCTCGCGTGCGCACGCGTGGCCGCCTCGATCCGCGCGTGCTAGCACGCGGCCCGCATGCATCACGCTTATATCCGCTGCGGAGCCCTGCTCGCCCTGCTGCTCGCCGCCTGCGGCGACCCCTCCGCTCCCGACGACACCACCCTCGCGACCACGACGACCGGATCGAGCTCGACCGGCGATCCGTCCCCGACCACCGCCGCCCCGCCGACGTCCGGCGACACCGGCTCGAGCGGTGACCCCGGCGACTCGACCGGCGAGCCCCCTGCCCTCGATCCGCGGGTCGAGGACTGCCTGCGCGTCGCCGCCTGCGAGGCCGACGGCGGCAGCCCGATCGGCGTGCAGGCCTGCCTCGCGCACGCGCTCGACGTGCCGTGGCGCTGGGCGACCACCGGACCCGCGCGCCTCGGCCTGGCCGCCATGGACTGCAAGCTGGCCGCCAGCGACTGCGAGGCCGTGCGCGCCTGCACCCCGGCGGTCGACGAGTTCGCCGCCGCCTGCGCCGACAGCCCCGGGCTCGACCTGTGCGTCGGCGACACCTGGCTGTTCTGCGACGACGTCGGCGCCCCGCTGGTCGCCATGGACTGCGCGGCGGCCGGGCTCGCCTGTCACCACGACATCTGGGCCGGCTGCGGCGGCGAGACCTGCAAGTTCGGCGAGACGGCGGCGACCTGCGAGGGCGACACGCTGATCGAGTGCGACGCCGCCGGCAACCTCGTGCGCGTCGACTGCACCACCCAGTACAACTACGTCATCGTCCACGGCATGGAGGGCGACGAGGTCTACGCGATCGCCGGCGAGACCTGCGGCTACGACGAGATGCGCGGCGCCATGGGCTGCGTCGGCACCGGCGAGGCCTGCGGGTTCTTCTCGCAGACCTGCGACGGCGCCGCGCTCGAGACCTGCGCCGGCGGCAAGCTCGCGCGCCGCGACTGCGCCGTCCTCGACCCGGCCGGGCAGGCCTGCGGCTACATGCAGAGCGGCCCGTTCGCCGGCGCGGCCGCCTGCGGGTACGTCGAGCCCGCCTGCGACCTCGCGGCCGACGAGACCTGCGCCGGCGGCAAGCTCGGCTACTGCGCCTTCGACCACGCCGCCGAGCTCGACTGCGTCGCCCACGGCTTCAGCGGCTGCGAGCAGGCCAGCGTCGACGGGCGCACGATCGCCTGGTGCGCCCCGTGACGCTCACTGCGGCACGAAGCAGCTGATCGACGTGTCGATGCGGAAGTTGCTGCCGCTGTCGCACCGCTCGGCGTGGAACACGTCGAGCGGGTACTGCTGGCCGACCGTCAGCCCGAGGGTGTCGAGGTCGACGGTGCCCATGACCGGCCCGTGCAGGCCGCCGAGGTCGAGCGCCAGCTTGCCGTTGATAAAGACCCACACGTCGTCGTCGCCCGAGAAGCTGAACTCCTGGCCGGCCTCGTAATAGAAATTGGTGTGGATCTCGCTGGTGAACGAGCCGTTGCGGTCGGGGTAGGTCTCGCCGGCCCAGTTGGGCGTGACGTTGTTGCCGAAGCCCATGCCGGTCAGCGGGTAGAAGCTGTTGCTCGAGTAGCTGTAGATGCCCGGGTTGATCTCCATGAGCGTCAGCTCGCCGGCGATCTCGGCGTTGATGTCGCCGCCCTTGGTGTTGTACCAGTCGCTGAACGACGCCGCGTTGGTGATCTGCGGGTTCGACCCGCTGTAGTTGGGCGGCGGGCCCGGCGGGTTGGGGTTGTACTGCGGCTTGTTGTCGTTGCCGATGTTCTGCAGGACCAGCCCCGGGTAGGCCCCGTTGCCGAACATGTGGCAGCCGAAGTCGGTGTGCAGCGGCTTCATGTCGCGGTAGACGACCGGCAGCTTGTCGCACTCGAGCGGCGGCATGCCCGTGGTCGTGTCGTCGCTCGTCGTGGTGTCGTCGCCGGTGGTGGTCGTGTCGTCGCCGCTCGTGCCGGTCGTGTCGATCACCCCGCCGGTCGTCGAGTCGCCGCTCGACTCGTCGGTCGTCTGCGTCGTCTGCGTCGTCTGCGTCGTCTGCGTCGTCTCGTCGTCGGTCGTCGACGTGCTGAGCGTCTCGCTGGTCGGCCCGTCGCTCGTCGACGTCGTCGGCGTGGTGTCGGCGTCGACGCTGTCGCTGCCGTCCGCGTCGTCGCTCGTCGGCGCCGTGTCGGTCGGGTTCGAGCCGTTGCTCGTCGGCCCCGTCGGGCCGGTCGCCTCGGTCGCGGTGGTCGTCGCCGTGCCCGACGCGTCGCCCTCGACCGGCGAGTCGCCGCCGCACGCCATCAACGCCACCAAACTCGCACCCAACAGCGAAAAGCCATCGTTTCGTCGCATCAAGTACACCTCGTCTACAGCGCCCACGCTACGGTCCGGGCGCGCCGCGGTCAAGCAGCGTTCCCCCGGGTTGGATCCGCACCTGTCCGCGAGGACAGCCGTACGCGGCGCCGCGGATCGCCCGGAAATTCTGCACGCTCGACGGTCGGCGGCTCGCGGGCGCGCCCGGGCGAGGTGCGCGCCTGTAGGACGACGCCCACGCCGCCGGGCCTACCTGTCCCGCAGGACCTGTCCTTCAGGACATCCGACGACGCCGCCCGAGCCCGAGCCCGAGCCCGAGCAGCGCGAGCAGCCCCCACCCGCCGGCCGGCGCGCCGACCTGGCACATGCCGCCCGACTGGGCCGGCTTGGCGTCGCTCGCCTTGGTCTCGACCTTCGCCTCGACCTTGGCGTCGTTCGCCCTGGTCTCGACCTTCGCCTCGACCGCGGGCGCCGGGTCCGCCGCGGGCGTCGGCGGCGGGATCGGCGGGTCCTGTTTGATGGCCTCGGGGTTCGGCGCCCGGTCGGCGAGCGCGAGCGCCGGGGCGAGCAGCGCGAGGGTCAGGGAGGCGGCGAAGCAGGCGCGGTGGCTGGACATCGCGGCATCGTCGCACGCCGCGCCCGCCTCACGCCACCGTGAAGCGCCCGACCGTCACGACCTCTCTGGTCTCGCGCAGGCGCAGGGTCACCCGCTGGTGCTGCGCGTTCGCAGTCGCGAACCCGGTCGTGAGCTGCAGCTGGATCGTCGTCGCCCCGGCGATGATCTGCTGGGTGTTGCCATAGAAGTTGGCCTCGACCAGGTACTCGCCGGGGCGGGCGCGCCGCAGCGAGAACTCCTCGGGCCCGTAGCCCTGGCGGAAGTCGGGCGACATGCGCCCGCCCTGGCGCGTCAGGCGGTTGCCGAAGTACGCCTTCTCGCCGTCAGGGTCGGTGACCCAGAGGTCGATGTCGGTGTCGTCCGCGTCCCACGTCAGCACCACCCGCAGGTCGAGCGGCAACGCCCGCCGCGCCCGCGGATCGACCTTCGCCAGGTCGAGCGGCGGACCGCTCGCCGCGATCGCGTTGAGCTCGACCAGCGCGATCAGCTCGATCTCCGGGAAGCGCGCGTCCCACCCCCCGACCGCGACCTCCCACAGCAGGTCGACCGCGGCCTGCAGGTCGCCCGCGGCGGCGCACGCCTGGGCCAGATCGCGGTGGCTCTGCGGCTCCTCCGGCCGCAGCTTGCGCACCTGCGTGAACACCGGCACCGCCAGATCGGGCCGCCCCGCCTGCAGCAGGCGGTAGCCGAGGATGCGCAGCACCGCCGGGTTCTCGAGCTCCATCTCCGCCAGGTTCGACAGCACCCGCAGGGCCAGCGCCGGCTGCCCGCGCTCGAAGAACACGTCGGCCGCGTCGAGGAAGAACGCCGTGCTGCGCAGGTGGTCCGGCCGCTCCTCGAGGTACACGTGATACAGCCTGGCGTCGTCGGTCCGGCGCAGGCGGTCGAGGTAACCGGCGTCGGGCGACCACTTCTGCAGCTGGATCGTCGCGGCCTTCGCCCTGGCCGGCGCCGCCGCTCCGTCGACCGCGTCGGGTTCCGCGAGCCGCGCCATCGCCGGCGACGACGCCTCGGCCGGCGCCTCGTGATCCTCGTAGGCCTCGCCCTCGTCGCGCGGCGAGGCCAGCGTGCTCGGCGAGTACAGCGCCTCGGGCTCGGGCGACGGCTGCATCGGCGCCGGCCGCATCGGCGCCGGCGACGACGGCGGCGGCGGCGGGGCGCGCTCCGACCGCTCGCGCTCGAGCTCCATGAAGTCGGCCATGGCCCCGCTGTAGCCGCCGCTGCGCGTCTCCTCCTCGCCCCGCCGCGACATCTTCTTCTTCAGGTCGGGCTTGTCCTCCGGCTTCGCCGAGAAGTCGCGCTCCCACCACGCCACGTACTCGCGGAACAGCCCGACCACCCGCTCGACGCGGGCCTGGCGGTCGCGCTCGTGGCCGTGCCACACGCGGCGCCTGGCCTGCTCCCACGCCGCCCGCAGCTCCGGCGGCGGGGTGATGTCGTGGCGCGCGTAGTCCTCGACCGCGTCGAGGATGATGAGCGACGTCCCGCGCGTGACGATGCCGAAGGTCTGCCCGGTGCGCTCGATGTCCGCCTCGTTGCGCGCGTACAGCGGCTCGAGCGCGGCGATCTTGAGGGCCGCCCAGGCGCGGGCCGCCAGCGTGCCCGCGAGCCCCGCCCGGACCGCGACGTCGATCGGCCGCGCCGTCTCGCCCGCGAACCCGATCCACACCCGCACGGTCGCCTGCTCGGCGCGCAGCACCCCCGCGATCACCAACTTCGCGGCGCGCAGCGGCGCCGGGGCCTCGGGGTAGACCTGCGCGACCTCCTTCGGCGACGTCTCGATCGCGGTGATGCGCTCGCGCTCGTGGGTCAGCCGCTCCGCCGCCGCCTCGGCGTCGATCTTCAACAGGTCGACGAACTCCCCGCCGCTGCGGTCGGCCAGCGCCTGCAGCCGCGCCGGATCCGACCGACGCGCGGCCGCCAGCACGTGCAGCGGCGCGGGGCCGGTGTCGGGCAGCGCGTCGGGCCCGAAGTTGCCGAGCCCGTCGCTGCACAGGATCCACGCGTCGACCCCTGCCTCCGGTCGCCACGCCCCCAGCGCGGTCGCGCCGTCCTCGAACGTCTGGTCGATCGCCCGCCGCACCGCCGACCACTCGCCGGAGCCGTCGAGCTGGAACACCTCGGTCGGCTCGACCGCGTCGCGCAGCCGCACCAGCCGCACCTCGACCGCCCCGACAGCTTTAAAATAAGCCGCGAGCGCCGCGTGCTCGCGCCTGGTGTCGCGCTCCGCCGCCGAGCCCGAGCAGTCCCACACCAGCCCGACCACCCGCGGCGTCTGCCTCGCCCGCGACCGCAGCTCGAGCGTCTGCTCGGCCCGGAAGTACGTCCTGTCCTCGAACACCTGCGTCGTCACCGCCGGCCGCTCGCTCGGCGGCAGGGCCAGCTCGAGCACCCCGCGGGCGGTGAAGTCCTGCTGCGTGGCGCGGGTGACGAGGTCCTGCCGCCACGCCGGCAGCACCAGCCCGAGCGAGTTGCCGAGGATCGCCGGCAGCGCCGCCGACCCGCGCGCCGACAGCTCGAGCGTAAAATTTTCCAGCCTGCCGAAGTCGAGCGCGAGGCGGTACACCCCGTCGTCGATCTCCTCCTGGTAGGCGATCACCACCCGCTTGTGCGCGCCCGGCAGCAGAGGGTACACGCGGGCCTTGTACGAGTTGCCGGCCGTCTTCTCGAGCAAGCCGGGGTCGATGCCCTTGCGCACGACCTCCTCGAAGACCTGGCGGCCCTTGTCCTTGGCCACCGGCACCGCCTCGCGCAGCGAGCCCTCGAGGTCCATGGCGAAGCGGATCACGGTCTGCCCGGCGAGCAGCGGGAACTCGAGCTGGCCCTCGAGCACGCGCGCGTTGGGGTTCTTGAAGGTCAGCTCCCAGGTCGTCACGACCAGCGCGCCCGAGACCTCGGCCCGCACCGCCACCGCGACCAGCTCGACCGGCAGCTCCTTCGGCTGGACGGGGACGACGAGGCGGGGCGGAGGCAGCGGCAGCGGCATCGACATGGCAGCCCGGGACTGTCGCCCCGGACCCGCGCCGCTGTAAACCCGACATTTGCGCGCCGCGCTTGGCCCGCGCGCTCGTCCGCGCGACCGGGTATCCTGCACGCGCGACGACGAGGACGAAAGGACCGCGATGGGACTGCTCGACAAATTGTTCGGTGGCGGCACGAAGCTCGAGATAAGGCTCGACATGGACAAGCTCCCGCCCGGCGGCACCGTGGCCGGCACGGTCCGCCTGTCCGGCGGCAAGAAGCCGCTGCGCCTGACCGAGCTGAAGGTCGAGCTCGTGTGCGTCCGCGTCGTCACGCGCGAGGGCCAGGCCCTGCCCGCGGTCAACCTGCAGATCTTGACGAGCGACGTGCTCGCCAGCGACCGCGAGCTCGCGCCCGGCAGCCTCCACAAGTTCGAGTTTCGCCACAAGCTGCCCGACGACCTCAAGCCCGACGCGACCTACAAGGTGATGGCCAGCGCCGACATCCCCGGGGTCAAGGACCCCGGCGCCGACGTGGCCCTGACGATCATCAGCACCGACCGCAGCGCCTTCTCGCTCGTCAAGTCGCGCCTCGGCCTGGCCGACAGCGAGGACGAGGTGCTCGGCCGCTACCCCGGCCTGACCTCGCGCGACGAGCACGAGCTCCGCGGCGCCCTGCACGAGCTGCAGCGCGACGCCTACGACCGCGACAACAACTTCACCGGCGCCCACGCCTTCCTGCTGCGCCTGGTCGAGTCGCACACCAGCGGCGACGTCCGCCGCGCCGCTCTGGCCGCCTGGGGCACCGTGCTCGACGACCGCGCCCGGCCCGAACACATCCGCGCGCTCGAGACCCTCGCCGCCCGCGACCTGCCCGCCGACCTGATGGAGGAGGTCGTCAGCGTCGCCGCCAAGTTCGCCGAGGAGGGCGCGCTGCCGCTGGTCCATCGCCTCGCGCACCACCCGCGGCCCGAGGTCCGTAAGCGCCTCGCCACCTGCCTCCACCTCGACGCCGACCGCGACCTGCCCGGCCGCCGCGACCTCGTGCTCGCGCTCTGCCGCGACGGCGACGCCAGCGTGCGCGCGGCCGCCTACGCCGCCTGCGCCAGCCTCGTCGAGGACCTCGAGGTCGTGCGCCACGTCGCCGCCCACGCCGCCCACGACTCGTCGCCCGACGTCCAGAAGGCCTGCATCTCGAGCATCGCCCTCGCCTACCACTACGGCGGCACCGACCTCGTGTTCGCCACCTACCTCGCGCACGCCGGACAGAACCCCCACGCGAGCGTGCGCCAGGAGGTCGCCGAGTCGCTGCACTGGCTGCCGGTCGACCCGCGCCTGACCCGGCTCGTCGCGCTCCTGCTGCAGGACGGCGACTCCGAGGTGCGGCGGGCCATGGCCTGGCAGAGCTGCAACATGGGCGACCACCCCGAGCTGCGCGACCTGTTCCTCGCGGCCGCCACCGGCGACCCCGACGCCGAGGTCCGCGCCGACGCGCTGCGCGGCGTCGACAAGTTCATGTCGCTGCCCGACGCGGTGGCCTTCCTGCGCCAGCGCCTCGCCGTCGACCGCAACGAGCGCGCCTGCTGGGCCGCGCTGGGCGCCGTCGAGGGCCACATGCCCGACGAGCACGCCCGCGGCCTGCTGCAGGAGATCGCCGCCGGCCCGCTGGCGTCCCCGGCCGAGCGCGCCCGCGAGATCCTCTCGGGCGCCTGACCAGCCCGGCGCTCCGCCGGCGAACCGCAGGTCGAGCCGCGCCTGCCGGACCCCGCGCGGGCCGCCTCGTCGCGCGGCCGCAGCAGCCCGCCCCGCCCCGCGCGAGGTGGAGGGCTCCGCCGCGCGTGCGCGTCGCGACGACTCGCTCGAGCTCGCCGACGCGAGACCTCGGCTCCCGGCCGCCGAATCAGACAGCGACGCGAGCAAGCCGCATGCCAGCAAGCCCGCCGGACCGCTCCGGCGGAGAATTGTCCGCGGCGTCGCGCCCAGCGTGCAATGCCTGCACGACGATGCAACCTCGCCGTCCGCCGCGCAGCGGCATCACCCGACGTCATCCGCGGCCTGTGAAGCCCGCCGCACAGTCGCGGTACCGTCCGGCAAAACGCCTTATAACGCGGCCCCTCCGCCGTCCGCCGGCACCCACGGCGAGCCGTTGACGCGGCGGGTTTTACCTCCGCATATCGCTTCGATGCGGGTCTTTCACCCGCGATGGGAGGACAGCGATGCGTTCATTGTTGATGATCGGCGTGTTCGCCGGCGTGTGCGTGGGCTTCAACCACACCGTCGTCGCCAACTACTTCGTCCCCGGCAAGGTGATCATCGGCGGCGGTGGTGGCGGCAAGGGCGGCACCACCAACGCGATGGCGATCGGCCCCTGTCACCTGCAGCAGCCCGTGCAGTGCGAGTGCTTCCCCGATCTCCCGCTGTTCGAGGCCTGCGTGAAGTCGGGCGCCGACCTTCAGTGCCTGAGCCCCGAGGACAAGTACCTTGCGGTCAAGCAGACCGAGCCCGTGCTCGAGGAGAAGGGCGACCCCATCCTCGGCGACCTGGTCTGCACCGGCAAGTCGGACTCGACCGCGTTCGTGCTGCTGCCGACGCCCGACGGCGAGCCCCCGCCCTGAAGCGCCGCGCGTCGCTCAGCCCGCCTCGCGCGCGAGCCGGGCCTGCCACGCCTCGACCTCCGCGACCTCGGCCGCGAAGCCCGCGCCTGGTCGGATAAAGTTCGCGCGGGCCTCGGCGGCGAGTTCGCGTGACCGCCCCGCGTTCATCGGCTCGCCTTGCCATAGCGCCTGGGCCAACAGGAACTGCACCTCTGCAATATTATACGGCCCCGCCGCTGGGCTGTGCTTCAGACGAACGAGCGCCTCGGTTAAACGTTCAACGGCCTCCGCCACTCGTCCACGAGCAAGCATCAGTCGCCCGAGCCCAGCCAGCGGCGCCCCGAGTTCCGCGTCTTCTGCCGCCCCGCGGTACTCCGTGAGCGCCCGATCGAACGACTTCTCGGCCGCGACGGCGTCGCCGCCCCGCAGCTGCGCGTTGCCGAGGCCGGCCAGCGCCCGCGTGGTCATGGCGTGCCCCGCCCCGAAGCCGCCGGTGAACACCGCGAGCGCCCGCGCGTAGGTCGCCTCGGCCGCCGCGTACTCGCCGGCGTACAGCAGCGCCTGACCGAGCTCGAGCAGCGTGTCGCCGATGGTCGGGTGATCGGCCGGCAGCAGCGCCTCGTAGATCGTCAGGGCCCGGCGAAACTCCGCGACGGCCTCGGCCCGCCGCCCCTGATGCAGCGCGATGATCCCGAGGTTCGAGTGCACCGCCCCGAGCGACGGGTGGGTCTCGCCGTAGGCCGCCCGCAGGATGTCGGCGGTCCGCCGGAAGGTCGCCTGCGCGGCGTCGTTGGCGAACTGCGTGAGCTCGACCGCCCCCACGTTGTTGAGCGCCGTGCCCAGCATGGGGTGGTGCAGCCCGTAGGCCTCCTCCTGGATCGCCACCGCCTGGCGATAGTCGGCGAGCGCCCCGCCTAGCTCGTTGCGGAAGAACCGCAGGGTCCCGCGCGCGTCGACGGCGTGCGCGTACACGGCCGACGTCTCGCCGAACACCTGGCGGTGCAGCTCGAGCGAGCGCTCGATGTGCGGCTCGGCCCGCGCCACGTCGCCCTGCTGGAGGTAGATCTCGCCGATGCGCGCCTCGAGCCGCGCCTCCATCGGCCCCTCGTCGACCAGCCGCGCCAGCGCCCCGCGCACGAACTCGGCGTGGCGCAGCCCCTCCTCGAAGCGGGCCTGGTGCAGCCCGACCGCCCGCATCAGGTCGATCTGCGCCAGCACCCGCCGCTCGTCGTCGCCGGCTCCGTCGGCCGTCGTCACCGCCCGCGTCAGCGTCGCCTCGGCCGCCTTGTAGTCGCCGAGCGTGTCCTGCGCCACCCCTTCGTCGTGAAGGACCGCCGCGAGCAGTGGCGTATATTCCAGCGCCTCGGCCTCCGAGCGGATCTGTTGCAACTCTGCGAGCGCCGCCTTGTACTGCCCTACTTCTTGCTTGGCCCAGGCACTGGCCCGTCGCTCCCGCAAACGTTCCACAGCCTGGGCCGTTAGAGGATCTTCAGGTGGCGGTCGCTGTGCGAGCAGCGTTTTTGCGTCGCCGCAGCGGTCGATCGACGGGACTCCGTCCGCGGCTTGAACCGCCTTCTCGACAACCTCTTTATCCGCCTTCACGAGCACCTCGACCAGCACCCGCATCGCCGTTCTGCGGTCGTCGAGGCAAGACATTCGAGCATCGAACAGCGCATCCGACTGTTCGCCACGCCGATGTGTCTCGCAGGCCTCGGTATGCATGGCCGCCCATGCTTCCGCATAACGATCCAGGCGATCAACTACGCGTGTCGCTACATCGTCGGCGTAGATCACACCCGTGTCTACAAGGGCCTTGCTCATCTTCTCACTCACGACTGCATCCCAAATGCCTGTGAGTCGGTCGTGACCGCCCCTGCATGTCGCCGCCGACGCCTCACGCACCTCGTACACCACCATCCCCGCCGTGGCTGCTGCCAGCCCACTTCCCAAGATCACCGCCGTAATCCCGAGGCGACGTCGACGGACTGCTGAAGGGTCTGACGCTAAAGCCGCTACGAGCTCGGGCATGTCGCGGTAGCGTCGTTCGGGCTCGCGGTGAAGTCCCCTTGTTAAGGCCTGGTATACCCAGCTTGGGACCTCGGTCTCACGCGGCACCAGAGGAGCACCGTTCAGTACAGCGTCCCTCAGCTCGGCGGTGCTCGCTCCCGGGAACGGTCTCAACCCATAGAGCGCCTCGAACAACGCGACGCAGAAGCTGAACTGGTCGCTCCTCGCGTCCGCGGGCTCACAGCGAAGCTGCTCCGGCGCCATGTAAGCAGGCGTGCCGATGAACGCGCCCGCCTGTGTCAACTCGACAGTTCCACGGGTCTCTGCGAGCTCGGGAAAAGGTTCTTCTACGACAACCTCACCAGGCCGTGCGAGACCGAAGTCAACGACCCGCACCCGCTGGTCCTCACCGACGAGCACGTTCTCCGGCTTAAAGTCGCGGTGCACGATACCTGCCACGTGTGCCGCCGCCAGCCCTTGGCCCGCCTGAATATAGATCGCCAGCACATCACGCCAGGGCCGCGTCGCACGTTGCCGCCACTCGCGCAGATCACAGCCATGCACGAACTCCATGGCAAGAAACACCCCGCTGCCGAGCTTCCCAACCTCGTAGACCTGCACAATGTTCGGGTGACTGAGCCGCGCCATGGCCTGAGCCTCGCGGAGAAGCCGCGCCTGTCCCACGCTCTGGCGCTGACCATGAAAGTCGCTACGGAGCAGTTTGATCGCAACCTTACGTTCGAGCTCCTCATCATAGGCGGCATAGACCACGCCCATACCGCCTTCGCCGAGCTTACGCAGCACCACGAACCGGCCGATCTGTGCCGGCGTCGAGTCGTCCCCGGAAGGAGTGAGCACCCGCCGCGATGCTGCGGAGAGCCGATCCACGTTGGCACGCAGAGTAGTTTGGCTTCCGATCCTGTGCTCGTCAGGCACCAGGACCACTGTCCCCGATCTGTCCGCGAGAAGGATCCCCGTCCGCTACTTGCCCGCGCCCGAACTCGCGCCGTTCGACCTCGCCCGCGCCGGCGGTCAGAACGCGCAGAGCAGCGACGTCAGGTAGCTGAGCGCCACGATCTCGACGACGTAGGTCAGCCCGGCGCCGAAGCGCATCGGCGGGCTGACCGGGCGGGTGATCATCCCGTAGACGTAGAACAGCCGGGCCGCCACGAACAGCGCGCCCAGGGTCACCAGCCACGGGCGCGTCCCGCCGTTGAGCTCGGCGCACAGCAGGACCAGCAGCAGCGGCAGCGCGTGCTCGAGGGTGTTGCCGTGGGCCCGCGAGGCCCGGTTGATCGCCTCCTTGGCCGCGTCCCTGGCGGCGTCGCCCCTGGAGCGGGCCGCGGCGATGCGCTGGCGGGTGGCGTTGATGGCGAGCGCGGTGAGCAGCGCACCGAACAGGACGACGAGGGCCGACGTGACTGGGACCATGGGCCCGACGATAACCCGGTTCGCCGGCTCACTGCGGCTCGGGCACGCACACCCCGCCGCCGAGGCTCACCTGCGCCTGCGTGCGGAAGGTGTTGTAGAGCAGCCAGCTCTTGGGCTCGACCTGCGGGATGGTCCCGTCCTCGCGCACGTTGGTCACGTGGTACGTGTGCTGGTTCCAGATCCTGCGCGCGGGGATCCAGCGGTCCTGCTTGTCGCGGATCACCTGCACCGCCGGCTGGTTGAAGTTCGCGTAGCCCTTGTTGCTGACGACCACGATCTCGGCCGAGCCGTCGTTGTCGACGTCGGCTATAGGGCCCTCAAAACGGCCCAATTCCTACGAATACGGCACTTTGATCCGCCGCACCGGAAAAATGAACCAGATCTGAACCAAAGTTGAGCCGAGCGGGGAGATCGCGTCCCCGCGCAAGCCGGCG
>JAEUJW010000026.1 GCA_016793465.1 Myxococcales bacterium | reverse complement strand
TTGTCGACGTCGGCTATAGGGCCCTCAAAACGGCCCAATTCCTACGAATACGGCACTTTGATCCGCCGCACCGGAAAAATGAACCAGATCTGAACCAAAGTTGAGCCGAGCGGGGAGATCGCGTCCCCGCGCAAGCCGGCGTCTGCTCAACCAGGCCCTGGTCTCCTGTGGAGACCGGCCATCAGGCATGGGTCCCCAGGCCAGACGGCCGGTCGAGGTCGGCGAGACCCCACCAGCGCCCGGCAATCCGAGAGCGCCGCGGCGCGCGGTCTGTCTTTTCAGACAGGTAGAGGATCGCTCGGTGGGGTTCGTCACGGTGGTCTCGTTGGTCAGTTGGACTCCGGCTTGCCGAGAACACGGAGCCGCGGCGGTGATGATGACCGACCGGCCCTCCGCGGTGGCCGAGGCGGGCTGAGGTAGGTCGGCAGTCGACGCGCGCCGGACGCGACGACGAAGTCGCCGAACGGCCGAGCGCCGATCGTGTCACGCCAGAACGGCAGCTCGCCTGGCGCGGCGCTGACGAACAAGATGTCCATGCCGCGCGAGAGGGTGCTGAAGATCGCCTGGGTGAACAGGCCTCGAAGGACAGGCTTGTCGGCGTCGGGGTTGACGACCTGGATTCGATCGAGGACGAAGACCTCGGTCAACGCGTCCGCGAACACCTGCTCGACGTGCTCACGCAAGAAGCCGCGACGGTCGAGCGCCTCGCGGCAGACCTTCACGAGGAACTCACTGCTGAGGGCCATCGCGGCGAGCACATGATCGACGGCGGGGTCATCGACGCGGACGAAGTACACCTCGGCGGTGGCACAGATCGTCTCGTCGTCGCGGACCAACTCGGCGGAGTAGACGTCAAACGCCCGGCGTGTCCGCACCTCGGCGCCGACGAGAGGACACTCGAGGCTGAGGCGCATGCGGTAGCGGGCGAAATCGACGACGTGCACGAGCGATCCTGAACACGGATCACGAACGGCCGCAAGAGCCGGCTGCCTGCGAGACCGGGCCGAGTCGTCGCCGAGTCGCTCAACAGTTCGTGTCGAGTGCCGGCAAAGTGGGCCCAAAGTGCCGGCACAAGACGGGGTGCCGCGCGCCGAGTGGACGTGCGCAGACGTGCTCGATCCAGACTCCATGAGCGGTTGCGAGAAGGAGCGCGACGGCGTGCATGGTGGATTGCGTGGCGGATGACGGGGTGCGTCGGATGCAGGTCGGCTGGTGGGTCGCGCAGGGTTGTGCTGACGGATGAGGGGGTGGATGATGGGGAGGTTGAATTGCGGGAGGGACGCCATGTCCGATCGTCTGGGGGTCGTGGAGGAAGCCGTGTCGCCTGCGCTGGTTGGGCTCGTGTCCTATCCGTGTCGCATAATCCTGGGGGGGCGGGGCTCGTGTCCCATCCGTGTCGCATAGTCCCGGGGACGAGGGCGGGGCTCGTGTCCCCTCCGTGTCGCGTAATCCGGGGGACGGGGCTCGTGTCCCATCCGTGTCGCATAAACCGGGGACGGGACGGGGCGGTGTCCGGTCGGCGGGGCGACGCTGACGGAGGACGGGGCCGTGTCCGATAACCAGGGCGACGCGGGGCGACGGCCCCGGGCGACACCCGGCGGACGCTCGGGTGTCGCGGGACGCCCGGTGATGTCCCCGGATGACCTCGGCGTGTTGCTCGCGGCGCACTGCCGGCATGCGACGACGGAGCTTCCGCCGGGTGAGCCGGGCGTACGGTGGGCGGCGGACTTCCTGGCCGTGCTGCCGGAAGCGTGCGGGCGCCGGTTGCCGGACCTGCTCACAACCGGTCCCAAGCTGTTCGAGTTCTTCGTCGGGTATGGGCTCTTCGCGGCGATGCCGAGCCCCCGGCTGGTGCCGCTGGTGCTCGGCCTGGTGGCCAGGGTCTCCCCGCTCCTGCGGGCCCGGAGCGCGCGGCAGTGGGCGCTCTGGCTCGCGCGTGTGTGGGACTCGGGCTCACCGCTCCTGACGGCGATCCGGAAACGCACGCCCGCGCACCTGATCGGGATCCAGGCGCCCGCGCCCGCGGGCCCGCCGCTGCGTTCGGCGCGGATCCGGGACGAACGGGACCGCCTCGTCGCGGATCTGGCGATCATGGCTACCGAGAACGGTCGGCTGCAGACCCTGCTGATCGAGGCCCGCGAGGACCACGACCGACTGGCCGCCGAACTTGCTGGCGTGGTCGTGCGGGAGCAGCGGGTCGTGGCTGCGGCGGCTGCGGAGCGGGACCGCCTGGCCGGCGAACTGGCCGCGGTCACCGAGCAGTTGCGGCAAGCATCCAGGAACGCTGCGCACGACGCCGTGCGGCTGCAACAGTCTCAGGCGCGAATGGACGGTCTGACCGCAGAGATCGCCGGAGTTCGCGCCCAGTGCGAGCGGATGTCGGGTGCGCTGGCCCTGGCCGAGGCCATGGCGCAGCAGCGGGTCTCCGAACACGAGTTGATGGCGCGGATGCTGGCGGCCGAGAGGCTCACAAGCGAGCAGTTACGCGACGAGGTGGCGGAGCTTCGCCGCCCGCTCGAGGCGGCGCGGGGGCCGACCGAGGCAGCGCCCCGGGTGATCAAGCCGCTCGACGTGCTGCGTGCGACGATCACCGGTTTTCAGACCGTGCGGATGCGGCGCGCCGCCGTCGCGACGGGGCTTCATCCGGACCATGACCTGCTCGCAGAGGCGGAGGACGCCCGGCGTCGGGCCGACGCAGTCGCGGATGCGCTGCGGGTGGAGAACGCGGAGCTACGGTCCGAACGCGACACCCTCCGCACCCGTTGCAATGACCCGGCGGCGGGCCCGACGTGGGCCGCGGCCGACGTCGAGCAGCTGACCCGGGTGCAGGCCGAACTGGCGGAGGTTCGACGGGAGGCCGAACGCCTGACTGAGCTGCTCAACCGGAAACGTGAGCTCGTTCGCGCCCTCCAGAAGGCGAAGGACGCGCAGGAGATCGAACTCGCCGCGGCGAACGCCGAAGTCGCGTCTCGGAAAGCGGGAGCGTCTGGGCTGCTATCTGTCGCGCTTGCGCGTGAGCATGCCATGCAGGCCGTTCGGGAAGCTCAGGCGGGGCCGCCGGTGGAAGGCGATGACTAACTACGCCGCCCGGCGGCCGACCCGACCGCCCTACAGGTCGCATCGTTGCCGTTGGCGATGGCGCCGAGAGTTGGCGCGCATCGGCCCCACCGCACCGCGCGCCAACATACTGGTATCGCGCCAGCCCTCGCCTTGGGGTCCCTCGCTGACGAATACCCGAGCGCCACCTCTTGTCTGATCACTGGCTAGTGGCGACCATCGGACGATGGACGTGCTCGACCTGCTGTTCAACGTCAAGCCCGAGTCGGAGCGGATGCACCAGGCGGCGCTGACCGTGTTGTTCGAGCGGACGCCGCTGCTGCGGGAGCTGACGGGCGAGGCGGGCCCAGTGACAGCGGTGACGTGGGAGCCCGACGGCG
This sequence comes from Myxococcales bacterium, assembly GCA_016793465.1. Next base: position 34,403 of record JAEUJW010000026.1, on the reverse strand, counting down.
GGGCGTTCGATCTAATGGTCGAGACGGTAGATCGGCGTTTCCTGCTCGAGCTCAAGGTCGACAGCGTCCTGTCGCGTTCGCAGGTCCAGCAGCAATTGACCCACCCGCTGGTGAGTGCGGGCGCATCGCCGGTGTACGTGCTGATCGGGACCACTGCGATCGCCCGTGGGACGCGCTGGAACGGGTGGGCGTGGTTGCTCGGCGATCGGCCGCGGCCGGCGATGATCGAGGGCGACGCGCTCGTGGCGGCGGTGCGGGCGGCGGTCGTTGGCGTGCCACCCGAGTCGCGCCAGCTCGGCGAGGCCTACGCCCGGCTAGTCGATGGGCTGACCATGCGAACACGGCGGTTCGCGGGGAAGCCGATCCTCGAGTTCGGGTATCACGACTACTTCGGGTATTTCGACGCGTTGCGCCAGGCGGTCGACCCCGGGCTCGGCGCGACGGTCGAATACGTGCCGAACGCGGCCGGAGGGTTCGTCGCGTGCGCGTGGGAGGGGATCCCGGCGCGGGTCGGCGGCGTCTACCTGCAGCTCGAGGAACGCTCATCGTGCGTCAAGCTGTGGGTCGACGACATGGCGAAGCAGCTGCGGTCGGCTGCGCGGCGGGCCGCGGTCGACGCGGCGATAGCGGCGGCCGGGCAGTTCCCGGCGCTCGGGGTCGAGGCGACCAAGGGTAAGCCCGGCGAGACGATGACGCTGGTCCGCCTGACGCAGCTCCGGCTGACGCCGGACCCCCGCGACCCCGCGTTGCTGGCGAGCCTGCGCGAGGCGCAGGCGTTCGTGCGCGCGACGGCGGAGCGGCTCGGCCCGTCGAAGTAGGCAGCGCCGGGGACGCCGCTGCTCCTCTGGCGCGTCCAGGTGCGATAGATTCACCGAGGACATGTCCACGGTCGAACAGCTCACCCATCTGCTCGTCGCCCTGTTCACTCCCGACCAGCTTAAACAGTTCCTTCACTTCGGGCCCGATGGCGATGAGCTGGTGCGATCGTTCCCCTCGACGACAGTTCCTCTCGACGGCGCTTACCAGGCCGTCGATCTGCTCCGTCGCCATGGGCTGATCGATGCAGACTTCTTCGGGCGCCTCCGCCAGGTACGTCCTCGGAGGGCCGCCGACATTGATGCGGTCGAGCGCACATGGCTGATCCGTCGCGCCGAGGTGATCGCGGAGACGCACGTGGTCCTGCTGGTTGCGGCGATCGCTGGGCAGGTGTCGGCTATAGACGACGGGCAGGTCCGCGCCGCGCTTGGTGCAACCCGAGAGATCGGTCGCTTGCGCATGAATCTACATGATCTCGAGCCGTTGACCGGCGACCCGTCGAACTGGCTCGCAGGGCAGGCACGGATCGAGACCTCCGTTCAAGAGTACCTCCGGACGACCGTGCTCCCCTCGCCGGCTCACCACGTCTCGGTGTTCGGCCTGGCGCCGATCCCCTGGCTGATGACCCTCGGATATGCGCTGTCGGAGACGGTCGAGACACGGGTGCATCAGCGCCTCCGCGAACCATCGACGTGGTGCTGGCAGAACCACGAGCCCGCGCTCGATACCTGGCAGACGCGGGTCGTCGCCGATGCGCCCGTCGCTCGCGAGGTCGCTGTCCTGGTCTCCGCGAGCGCCCCGGTCAGGCCGGAGCGCGTCCAGGCGGCGCTGTCGACGGTCACCTACGCGGCATACGAGATTACGCTGGCCGAGCCGCGCTACGACGCTGTCCGCAGCCCGGAGCAGCTCGAGGAGTTCGGGCGGCACTACCGGCGACTCCTCGCGCGGATCGAGGCTGCGCACCCGGAGGTCGAGCGCGTCCACGTGTTCGCCGCGGCACCTGTGGCCGTGGCTGTCGACTGCGGGAGGAAGCTGCTGCACAGCGCCGACCCCGTCGTAGTGGCCTATCAGCTCCACGAGCGACGCTACGTCCGGGCGCTCGAGCTGCGTCCCTGACGCTGCGCTCACGCAGCGCCGCACACTGGGCAGCCGGGCACCGCGATGTCGTGAAGGCCGCGCTCCAGCACATCAGCGGCGAGGTCATAACGCGGCGACGTTCGAAGTCCGGCGGCGTTGAACGCCTCGGCGGTCCCCTTCCATGACCGCAACAGCGCGGCATCCACATGGCCGAGCATGACGTCGATGGCGAGACGTGCAGCCACCCCGGCGGTGCGAAGCGCGTCGAGGGAGCTGTACGGGGTGAAGGCGTTGCCGCACCCTGCGAGTTCCCGGGTGAAGACCTGACCAGGAGCGGCGAAGGCTGCGCGGTTGGCGAGCGCCGGCGTGGAATCTGCCCGGTGTGGCGTGAACAGGCACTCGAAGCAGCCGCGCGGTCGAGCCGGGGCCCGCGTCGCCGGCTGGGCGAATGCATGGCCGCCGATGCCGAGCGGTTCGAGCCAGGTGAACAACATGGACGGACGCCCCGCGGTGCGGGACAAGTGCTCGTGGAGAGCGCGCTCAACGTTGTGCTCGCCGGTCGCCGACAGGATGAGGTCGTACTCCGCAGGCTTGACCGCTCCGCAGGCGAGCGCGTCCCCGATCGCTGCGCACAGACCCGTGGCGTGGACGCCGGGGTACCGCTGGTGGATCTCAGTGGCGAGCAGGACTGACTTGCTCGGGCGCACACCCAATGGTGGGGCGCCGAGGACGTGGCGGTGTTGATTCTCGGGGCGGAGAACGTCGGGGTCTACCAGCGTCATGTGCCCTACGCCGCAGCGAACGAGCTCGAGCGCCAGGTGGCCACCTATCGCGCCGCAACCGATCAACAGGACGCGCTTACCCTGCAGCGCCTCTGCCCCACCACCGCGCGGGACGAGGTAACCGGGGTCCTGGCGTAGGACCTGGAACTGGCGGAGATCGGCGAGGCCGGGGTTGCGCGCCAGCGGATGGGCCCCGCGGATGTTCGTGTACTCGACGCCGACGAGGTGATCGCCACCACGGGGCCTCGGCACGCGGACGATCACGAACGTCGTCGGCTTCTTCATGCCGCGGATCCGATGGTCCAGACGCTGGCTCTCGACGTCCGAGAGGTTCTCGCGGACGAACCGTGCGACCTGGGTCGGGGTCCAGGGGCCGACGGGAAACGGGTCGATCGGGCGGGGCACATTCGATAGCGGGATGTAAAGTCCCCGCAACCACGACGTCGTGATGAGCGTGTCGACTACGCCTGCGAGCATCGGCCCGGCCAGCCCGGGCGGTCGGGCCTGCGCAAGGGCCTGATCCCGATTACGGACGAACCCGAACGCCAGGGTGGCTGGCAGCAGCACGCGGAAGACATCCTGGGTCTCGTCACCCGCGTTGAAGAAGACGAAGCCTTCTGGCGCACCCGGCCAGTGCAGTGCGAGCTCCTCGATGAAATCGGCGTGGTTGTCCCCGGACAGGCCGCGACGAAGCGTGTCGATAGCTCGTGCCACGGCCTCCCGCGCGACGTCGACGGGACGATGGCGGTCCAGGAGCAGGCCCTCCGGCTCTTGGAAGCAGACCCACCCGTGCTGGCCGACATGCGGAACTCGCCGCGGCAGGTCGGTGTCGAGGACATAGATCCGCGGAAGCTGCGAGGGGAACCCGAGCGTGAAGCCCACGCGCAGCCTGAGCTCGCGGTCATCCACTCTCGCCACGCCCTCGATGGCCGCCGCAAGGCCCGCCGCCCATGGCTCATTAAGCACGGTGGTCGGCATCGGGCGTGCTTGGGCGAGCAACTCTGCCGCGCAGAGCTGCTCGATGAGGTTGTTGAGCTCGAGCGGCGACATCACCCCGCCGCGCCCGACGAAACGATCGCGGCGCCGACACGGCGCGCCGCCGACTTCTTTACCTCGGGGAAGTCCTCGCCCAGGTAATTGCGGAGAGTTGAGCTCGTCGACGCGTCGTCGGCGTCGCCCAGGGCGGAGCGCAACCCGTCGTCGAGCGCGCCGAGCTTGGACCGGAACACCTTCATCTGCTCGTCGTTCATCCTGCGGAACAGATCGTCGTGCGGCGGGACGGGCAACGTGACCACGAGCCGAGGGAACGCGTTGGCCCGCATCGAGGCTACCAGCCCCGAGAGCGCCGACAGATCAGCGTAGTGTTCCACGTTCGCCACCCGGTCGAGCTCCTTCGCCACCGAGAACCACTTCAGGGCGGCGGCCGTGAGCCCGATCCCCTTGGGGGCCGCGTTGCCCTCGCGAGAGAACGCGAGATCCTTCCACCGCTTGAGGTACCGGACCACGCGGCGAAACTGATCGCGGTCGTCGCCGGTGAATTTTTCGTCGATGGCGCGGCTCAGGGCCAGCGGGTCGGTGTACCGCCAGTCCTTCAGCGAAGCCGCGTCACCGACCTTGCCGATGGCGAGATAGAGCATCGTCGCGTCGCCTGGTACCGGCACGTACACGTTCAGGTCGACGTGGTACTTCGGCTCCTTGTTCCGGCTGTACTGGACGGTCACGCATGGACGGCGAAGCTTGACGTCGTAACCCGACAGCGCCTCGGCCACCCGCTCCTTCAGCTTCACGGGGTCCGGCCACTCCTCCTTGGTCGTGTTGAACCGAAGCCCGACGTCGATGTCATGGTCCCCGTCCACGGGCTTGACGCCAGTGCCGATCTCGTAGCTGCCCTGGTTGAACGCCGAGAAGCTCGGGCCGTCGATGCGCTCGCGGATCCTCTCGAGGATCGTATCCCGCTTGTCTCGCAGGATCGCCTGCTCGTCCTTCCACCCGAGGCGGATCGCCTTGTCGAACTCACGGAACTCGGACTGCAGTAGCGTCATGGTTTCTCGCCCAAGTGGTGCCGCGCCCTCCTGTTCACGATCAGTGGGGGAGTCCAGGGTGACATGTGTTTTTTCACACCTGCCAATCGTTCCGTGCAGTCTGGCTGCGACGACGCGAGGTCGAAACCGCGGCCGCGTCGCGGGAGCATCTCGCGCAGACGACGAGGCGGCTGGGGCGAGTGCGTCGAAGAAGCTGAGGTTGGCGATGACGCCCCACTTCGACGAGCTGAAGCACGCCGTCGAGCGTGTGTGGGTTGGAGCCGTCGTGTTGGGCGTCGCCCTCGACGACGACGCCGAGATCAGAAGCCGTTTCGTGCCGCACGTCGCTGGCCCGCCGGGCCGAACTTGCGGCGACAGGGTCCGGAACCGGCGGTCAGCAGCTCTCGAACAGAGTTCCCGAACCGTCTGTCCGCCAGGGCGAAGTTGTGCTCGGCCCTTCATCCGCAGACGACACGGGTGGTATGCTCCCGCGCTCATGCGCCCGGACCCGAGCCTCACCCGGTCCTACTATCTGACCGCGCTGACGGCCCTGCGCTTCCTTGACGCGCGCACGAACGGTCGCCGCTTCGGCAAGGACGCCGACGCGCGGTGGAAGAGCTTCGCCGGCGACGACCCCGAGGATCGGGCGCCCGGGCGCCTGCGCATCCTGACCGACCTCGATCGGATCGACCTCCTCTTGCGCGATGCCGACGCCCAATGGCCCGGTGCGTTCGGCGCGCGCACCGTCTTCGATCTCCCCGAGGTCGCCGAGGACGACTCCTTCGGCGCCGAGTGGGACCCCGAGGTCCAGCCGAGCGGCGAAGCCGAGCGGCGACCGTCGATCGACGGCACCGCGCTGTGGAAGCAGGTCATGGGCGCGCCTGCTCCAGCGGACATCCCGGAACTCCTGCGCTGTCTCGCCGCGATCTGGGAAATCCCGCTCTCCACGCATCCGCTCTCGCCGCCGCGGCCAGGCACGCGCTGGCTGCTCCGCGGCGCCGGCGCGACCGCGTCGGCGATCCAGGCCTTCGCTACCAGTCCCGACGCCGTCTGGCACACGCAGGTCCTCGTCGTCGCCGAGCCGCCGCTCGCGGACGATGCCGGCCCCCGCCAGCAGCGGCAACGCTCATTCGCCCGCCAGCTCGCGGCGCTCGCCGCCGCCCTGCTGGATCAGCCCGCGCGGACCCGGCTCCTGCGCGCCGCCCCGCCACCGAGCGAACACCCGAACTACGAGCGGATCACCTCTGGAGACGCGGAGCCCTGATGCCCGGCAAGCGCTTCGTGGTCGTCGGCAGCACGCCCTTCACCTGGGAGCGGGAGGCGATCGAATTCCTGTTCGCGCAGATGCCCGACCAGGACCCCTTCCACGCGCGCGCCCTGCTCGACCTGCACGACCCTGGCACCGGCAGCCTCTACGAGCTCGACGTCATCGCCATCGGCTGGTCGGCGATCTACCTCGTCGAGATCAAGAGCCACCCCGGCAAGATCGAGGGCGACGAGCTCGACTGGCGCTGGACCCCGCCCGAGGGCAGGGTCCACTACCTCGAGCACCCGCTGCGCGCCCTCAACCTCAAAGCCAAGGTCCTGCGCACGCGCCTCGAGGCTGCGATGCGCAAGAAGAACACCCTGCGGCCGGGCGAGCGGCTGCCGTGGATCCAGCCGCTCGTGTTCCTCAGCGCCGACGGCCTCGACCTGCGCCTCACGCCCGACGGACAGGCGTGCGTCGTCAAGCGCGGTGAACTCTCCGACGCCCTGCGGCAGCACAAGTTCCCCTCATCATCACCTTCTCACCGCCACGAGCGCATCACCTCGGCTCGTACTCACGCGATCCAGGCAGGCCTCGACGCGATCGGCCTGCGCGCGCGCCAGGGCAAGCTCCACGTAGGCGCCCACGAGCTCGGCGCCACCCTCGGGGAGGGCCGCGGCTACCAGGACCGCGAGGCCACCCACCGCAACATGCCGGCCATGCGCCGGCGCGCCCGCACCTACCTCGTCCCCGACCAGACCGATCGCGACGCCCGGCTGCAACTGCGCCGCGAGGCCGACCGCGACGCCAGCCTGCTGTGGAGCGTGCGCGAGCACCCTGGCGTCCTCACCCTCCACGACTACGTCGGCGACGCCCCCGTCGGCCCGACCCTCGTCCTCGACCGCTTCGAGGGCGGCGTGAGCCTCCCCGACTTCCTGCGCAAGCGCCCCGCGCTGGCCTTCGCCGACCGCGTGGCGATCCTCGAGCAGGTCGCCCTCGCGCTCGCCCACTGCCACCGCCGCGTCGTCTACCACGGAGGCCTCGCGCCCGACGCCGTGCTCGTCCGCCAGCTCGACCCGCAGGCCCCGCCGGAGGTCCGAGTCTTCAACTTTCAGGCCGGCCGCGGCGCCGACGTGTCGCCGACCGTCCACCGCTCGCGCTTCGCCTCCGAGCCCGCCGCCGCCTATCAGGCGCCCGAGCTGTTCAGCGCCGCCGACGCCCTCGGCCCCGACACCGACCTGTTTAGCCTCGGGGCGCTCGGCTACTACCTGTTCACCGGCCAGGCCCCGGCCCAGAGCGGCATCGAGCTGCAGCAGCGGCTCGACCGCGACGGCGCCCTCGACCCGCGTAGCGTCACCGACACCATCCCGGACCTCGTCGCCGACGCGATCGTCCGCGCCACCCGCCTCTCCCGCGGCACCCGCGGAGACGCCGAGCACGGCGCCGACGTCGGCGCCTGGATCGAGGCGATCAAGGCCGGCCTGCGTCCTCACGGGGACCCCTCCGCTGTGGTGTCCCCGCTCGAGGCCCACCCCGGCGACCGCCTGCGCGAGGACCTCGAGGTCGTCAGCGTGCTCGGCCGCGGCGCCAGCGCCTGCGTCCTCGAGGTCAAACGCGACGGACAGTCCTACGCCCTCAAGGTCAGCCTCGGACCCGCCCAGGACGAGCGCCTCCAGCTCGAAGCCCGCACCCTCCACACGCTCCGCCACCCGCGCATCGTCCAGCTCCACGAAACCTTCGCCCTCGGCGACCGCCAGTGCCTGCTCCTCTCGCTCGCGGGCACACGCACGCTGCAGCAGGCGATCGACCAGCAGGGCAGCGTCGATCTTGACCTCGCCCTGCGCTACGGGGACGACCTCCTGTCCGCGCTCGAGCACCTCGAGGACGAGCACATCGGCCACCGCGACCTCAAGCCCGCCAACCTGGGCGAGGGCTCGCTCGGCAAGCAGAGCAAGCGCCTGATGCTGTTCGACTTCTCGCTCGCCGGCGCCGACCCGGGCCAGATCGACGTCGGCACCGAGCCCTACCGCGACCCCTTCCTCCCGCTCCGCGGCCGCTGGGACCCCGGCGCCGACCGCTGGAGCGCCGCCGTCGTGCTGCACGAGATGCTGACCGGCGTCCGCCCGACCTGGAAACCCCGCGGCATCTCCCCGCTGGCCCCGGACGCGGTCCTCCAGCTCGCCGGCGAGCGCTTCGACGCCGCCGCCCGCGACCGCCTCACCGCATTCTTTAAACAGGCCCTCGCCCGCGACCTCTCCGCCCGCTTCCCGACCGCGACCGCCATGCGCACCGCGTGGGCGGCCGTCGCCGAGGCCCCGAGGCCCTCCAACCGAGCCGAGGCCCCGCGCCTCACCGACGACGAGCTCCGCGCCATCCTCAGCGGCCTCGCCGACGACGCACCGCTCGACGTCCTCCCCCTCAGCGTCCGCGCCCGCAACGCACTGGATCGCGCCGGCCTGACCCGGGCCACCGCGCTGCTGTCCCTCCCGGACAACCGCCTCTCGTCGATCCGCGGCGCCGGCAGCAAGGTCCGCCAGGAGATCGACGAGCTGCGCCGGCTCTGGCTCGGCCTGCGCGCCGCTCCGGCCTCCCGGGCCTTCTTCCCGCACTTCCGCGGCCGCGACGTCCCCCTCGACCTCGCCGACCTCCCGACCGTCATCACCCAGGCCCTCGCCGATGCTGGCCTCGTGCGCCTCGCCGCCGTCGCCGCCGCCCCCGAGGACGAACTCCGCACGCTCGCGCGCCGTCACGGCTTCGACCTCGCCGCCGTGCACACCGCCCTCCAGGCCCGCCACGACGGCGCCGACGCCCGCGACAACCCCACCACCAGCCAGGCCTGGGTCGACTCCCTGTTCACCGGACATGGCCGCGAGGACAGCCTCTACCTGCACGTCCGCCGCTGGCTCGGCCTCGAGTCCCCGCAGTCCGGCCGCCTCGCCACCGTCCGCGACATCGCCGCCGCCGGCGACGTCACGACCGCAGCCGTCTATCAGGCCCTCGGCCGCGCCCGCGAGCGCACGCAGGCCCATCCGGCGCTGCCCGAGCTGTGCGCCCTGGTCACCGGCGCCGTCGACGACCTCGGCGGCGTCGCCCCGTTCCTGCGCGCCGCCGAGGCCGTGCGCGCCCGCCTCGGCGAGCCCGCCGACGACCCCGCGGCCCTCGCCCGCGCCGCCGCCCTCGTCCGCTGGGTCGCCGAGCTGCAGGACCGCGGCGAGTGCGACCTCCGCATCGCCCGCCTCCACGAAGACCTCGCGGACGCGGCCGTCTGGGTCAGCCGCGACCCCCGCCTCACCGAGCTCGTCCGCCGCCTCGGCGAGGCCGCCGACGAGCTCGCCGCCCGCGAGGTCCTCGCCGCCCCGGGCGAGGCCGAGTCTATCCTCCGCGACATGCTCGTCGGGACAGCCCTGGCGACCCTCCCGCAGGGCCGCCTGCTCGACCTCGCCGCCCAGGCCAGCCGCAACGCCGCCTGCTCGAGCCGCCTCGAGCTGTACCGCCGCGACCTCCCCGCCGACCGGGCGATCCTCCACGCCGCCCCGATCCTCACCGGCGAGCTCCGCCTCGAGGAGGTCGAGCAACGCGTCCGCGCCCGCTACCCCGACGGCGAACCGATGCCCCCGCGCCCGGACCTCGACGCCCTCCTCGCGCCCCTCGGCCTGCAGTGGGCCGGCGACCGCTACCGCCGCCGCGGCGACGAGGCCCGCAGCTCGCTCCACACCCGCGCCAGCGCCCCCTCGCGCCGCCCCACCGCCCAGCAGGGCGAGCCGCCCGCCCGCACCCCCGAGGCCAGCCGCAGCCGCGCCTTCGAGACCCGCCTCGCGGCCGCCGTCCGTGACCGCGAGCCGCTGCTCCTCGCCGTGAGCCCGTTCTTCGCCGACCTCGCCGCCGCCGAGCTGTCGCGCGTCCTCCAGCGCCCCGCCGTCGCGCTCGACCGCCTGCTCCTCGCGGCGCTCGACGACGTCGCCCGCGCCTACGAGATCGATCCGTCGGTCCTCCGCGAGACCGACCTCGCCGGCCCGTCCGGCCCCGAGTGGCCGAACCTCTGCCGCGTCGCCGCCGAGGCCGCCGAGCGCGTCGCCGCCGAGCTGTTCCCCGCCCGCGCGCCGCTGCTGTTGACCCGCCCCGGCCTCGTCGCCCGCTGGCAGCTCACCGGGCTCCTCCAGCGGATGATCCAGAGCACCCGCGAACCCGGCGCCGCGGCCCTCTTCTTCCTCATCCCCTGCAACCGCGCCTATTTCATCGAGGACGCCCTCCCGGTCCCCGGCCTCCCGGCCTCCCAGCGCCTGCAGGTGCCCGACCCCTGGCTCCTCAACGAGGGCCGCCGCGCCGCCTCCGAACACCCCTGACCCCATGGCCCGCTCCCGCAAAGTTCAAGCCGTCGACCTGCCGCCCCAGCCCGACGCCCGCGCGCCGCTCGACCGCGCCGCGTTCCTCCGCGCGGCTCGCCCGGTCCTCGCCGCCCTCACGGCCGACCTCCTCACCCGCGCCGACGCCGACGAGGGCGTCCTCCAGGCCCTCCAGCGCCGCCACGCCGCCGAGCTCGCCGCGTCCCGCACCGCCGAGGATTTCCCGGTCTGGCGCCGCGCCGTGGTCGTCCAGGTCGCCGCCGCGTGGCTGCTGTCCTGCGTGTTCGTCCGCGTGCTCGAGGACCGCGGCCTCGTCGCGCCCCGCATCGCTGGCCCCGGCGCCCGCGACAGCGAGGACGCCTTCTTCCGCATCGCCCCCTTCCTCGGGCCGCGCGAGTACCTGCTGACCGTGTTCCGCGAGCTCACCCGTCTGCCCGCGGCGAGGCCCCTGTTCCACGCAAACCACAACCTCGTGTGGGCCCTCGGCCCGTCCGCCGAGGCCTGCAAGACGCTCCTGGAATTGTTCCGGACGCCGCACATCGACACGCCCGCGTTCCGCTTCGGCCAGCCCGACACCCGCTTCCTCGGCGACCTCTACCAGGAGCTCGACGACGACGTCCGCGACCGCTTCGCGCTGCTCCAGACCCCGGACTTCGTCGAGCGCTTCATCCTCGACCGCACGCTCGAGCCGGCCCTCCGCGAGTACAAGGTCGACCACACCGACGTCATCGACCCGACCTGCGGCAGCGGCCACTTCCTCCTCGGCGCGTTCCCCCGCTTCATGCGCGAGCTCCGCCTGGCCCACCCGGGGCTCATGGACCGCGAGCGCGCCGCGATGGCCCTGGGGCACATCTTCGGCGCCGACATCAACCCGTACGCCGTCGCCATCGCCCGCTTCCGCCTGACGCTGCAGTTCCTCGAGACGGCCGAGTACACGCAGCTCCGCGGCGCGCCCGCGCCGGTGCTCAACGTGGTCGTCGCGGACTCGCTGTATTACGGCTTCGCCGGCGGCCAGGGCGACCTCGGCGAACGCCACGAGCAGACGGCCGAACAGGCCGCCGCCTGGTACGGGAAGGGCTTCTCCCTCGAGGACCCGGAGGCCGCGCGGCGCGTGCTCGTCGACCGCACGTACGCGGCGGTCGTCGGCAATCCGCCGTACATCACCGTCAAGGATCCGGCGCTCCGCGAGACGTACCGCGACCGCTATCCGGAGTCCGCCGCCGGCAAGTACGCCCTGTCCGCACCGTTCATGCAGCGGTTTTTCCAGCTCGCCAAGCAGGGTGGGGGATACGTCGGACAGATCACCTCGAACTCGTTCACCAAACGCGAGTTCGGCGCCTCCCTCATCGAGAAAGTGCTCCCGAAGCTGGACCTCGAGCTCATCGTCAACACCGCCGGTGCGTTCATCCCCGGCCACGGCACGCCCACGATCCTCGTGTTCGGCCGCAACCGTGCTCCGGTTGGCGAACACGTCGAGGCCGTCCTCGCCAAGCGCGGTGAACCCGGCGTTCCGCCTGACCCCGCCGAGGGCCAGGTTTGGACGAGCATCGTGGATCACTGGAACGAGGAGAAATTCGAGAACGACTACATCTCGGTCGAGAAGCTGGCGCGCGCGACCCTTAAGCAGCACCCCTGGGCCCTCGAGGGCGGCGGCGCGGGAGCGCTCAAGACCCGTTTGGAAGAGGATACGATCCGGGCGAAAAATGGCGAAGAGGAGCAACGCAAACGCGCCGTCCTGGACAACTTCGCTGACAGCATCGGCATCAGCTCCTTTACCCTTGAGGACGAGGTCTACATTCGTCCTCTCGCTGCTTGGACGAGACAACAGGTTTCATCTGCCTATCTCCGGTCGATGCTCATCGGCGAAGCCATCCGTGACTGGGGCGTAGACGATTGCGAAACCGCTATCTTCCCTTATTCCGACACTTTGGATCTGGCACATCTCCCCGGAAAGGCTCCGGAAATCGTCTCCCTCTGGACCTGGCACACAAGTCTGAGTAAGAACATCCTCTTTGGAGGCAAGACCAAGATCGAAGGTGGGCTCAAGTGGTACGAGTACGGCCGCCTCACAACGAACAAACTTCGAACGCCCTATTCTATCGCATACGCCGAGGTTGCCACCCACAACCACTTCATCCTCGACCGTGGCGGTAAGGTCTTCAAACAGACCGCCCCGATCATCAAACTTCCGGCGGACTTCACGGAATCCGACCACCTGGCACTTCTCGCCTACCTCAACAGCTCGACCACTTGCTTCTGGATGAAGCAGGTCTCCTACCCGAAGGGCACCCACTCAGAGACCCGCCCCGAGAAGGGCAATCCCGAGGAGAATCGCTACGCATTCTCTGCCACGGCTCTCGGCGGACTTCCACTGCCGTCGATTTCCCAAGCTGTTGCATTTCAGGATCTCGCGGAGTTCGCCACAGAGCTTGAGCGCCTTCAGTCCAGGCGCGACGCCCTCACTCCGCGCCCGCTCCTGCGAACCGCCCTCGAGACACGCGAGGACCTCGCAGCAGCCGCCGTCCGCGCCGAACGCGAAGATGCCGCCCTCCTCGCCCGCATGGTCGCCGTCCAGGAGGACCTCGACTGGGCGGTCTACGCAATCTTTGGCCTCGCCCCATCCGACACCGTCGGTCGCTGGACGCCCGACCTTGAGCTGACCCCCGAGCAGCGCCCGTTCAAATCCCCGGCCCCGCCTCATCACCTCGGCCCGGACGACCGCCGACTGTGGATCGCCCGCGCGGCCGCGATCGCCGAGTCGAAGCAACTGCGCCTGATCGAGAACCAAATCAACAAGCGCCGCTGGTGGGGCGCACGCGGCGTGTTCGCCCACAAAGTCGCCACCTTCGCCGAGCGCGTCGCTGACGCCGCCGCCGAGCAGATCGCCGACCTCGCCGAGCAGGTCTTTCGCGCCAGCCGCGAACAGGGCATCCCGACCGTCCTCACCGCCCATGCCCTTGAGCGCGAGCTCGCCGGCGACCCGCGCTACCAGGCCCTCCGCGACTTCCTCGTCAACCAGAACCCCCGCGTCGACCCGCTGCGCGACCAGCTCGCCCGCGAGTCCGTCCCGTTCCTCGCCGGGCACCGCTACAGCCCGTCCGGCCGTGACCGCCACAACCAGTGGCGCGCCGTCTGGGACTACCAGCGCCTCGCCGACACCCTCGAGGCCGAGCTCCCGCGCTTCCGCGCAGCCTTCGAGGCCGCCTCCGCCGCGGCCCGCGAGGCCGGCACGCGCCTCAGCGCCGAGCGCAGCAAGCTGGGCGCCGCCTCGTTCGCTCTCTCGGCCCCCGACCCCGAAGCCGCACCCCGTCGCCGCGGCCGCAAGCCGGCGACCCCCGAACCCGCGCCGACCGACGACACCCCGCAGTCACCCGAACTCCTCGCCGCCTACGACGCCGAGGCCGCCGCCCGCGCCGCCCAGAACGCCGCCCGCCTCGACCTCGAGGAGGCCGAAGCCTTCCACCGCAAGGCCCGCGCCTTCATCCCCGTCCCGCAGAAGTACGAGCCCTCGGACTTCCGCGACCCGGCCTACTTCCGCCTCCGCGGCAAGCTCGACGTCCCGCGCGAGCGCTTCATCGCCTACCCGGGCGCCGCCTCCACCAACGACCCCGCGCCCGTCTACGGCTGGGCCGGCTGGACCCACCTCGAACGCGCCCTCGCCCTCCTCCAGCTCTACTACGAGCGCAAGCTGCAGGAGAATTGGCTGCCCGACCGCCTCATCCCGCTGCTCGCCGGCCTCGAGGAGCTCCTCCCGTGGGTCGCCCAGTGGCACGGCGACGCGGTCCACCCCGACACCGGCGAGCGCTACGTCGACGCCTTCGAGACCCACATCACCGCCGGCTGCACCGAGCTCGGCGTCACGCGCGCCCAGCTCGTCGACTGGACCCCGCCCGACGCCCGCCCGGCCCGCGCCCCGCGCCCCACCACCACCGCGGACGACGCCGATCCCCCGAAGCGCCGCCCGCGGTCCGCCGAGCCCGCCCCGGACGCCCCGTCCGACGCCCCCACGACCCCGAAGCGCCGCGGCCGACCCCCGAAGGCCGAGGCTGCCCCCGGGGACATGTCCGAAGCGCCACCCGCCCCGAAGCGCCGCGGCCGCCCCCCGAAGTCCGCCAGCGAGTGACCCGATGCCGACCCCGATCCGCGACCTCTTCAAGATCCCGTCCGAGATCCGCCCGATGGACTTCACGGTGGTCCTCGCCGACGGGATCGCCCGCGCCGACGACACCGTCGACACCTACCGCGTCACCAAGGGCCTCGCCGAGGCGTTCGCCCAGGCCCTCGGCCTCGTCGCCACCGCCGTCCGCGACAACCGCAGCCAGGCCGCCTACGTCCACGGCAGCTTCGGCACCGGCAAGTCGCACTTCATGGCCCTGCTCAGCCTCCTGCTCGACGGCGACGCCCGCGCCTGGGCGCTCCCCGAGCTCGCCCACCTCCGCGCGGCCCACCCGTGGGCCGGCGAGCGCCGCCTGCTGCAGCTCCGCCTGCACATGCTCGACCAGGACAGCTTCGAGGGCGCGATCTTCGGCGCCTACCTGGCCCACCTCCGGATCCACCACCCCGACGCCCCGCTGCCCCTGCTGTTCTCCGACGCCGGCCTGTTCGCCGACGCCGACGCTCTCCGCCAGCAGCTCGGCGACGAGGCGTTCTTCGACGCCCTCGACCCTGACGCCAGGACCAAGCGCCGGTGGGGCAAGATGAGCGGCGGCTGGGACCGCGCCCGCTTCGACGCCGCCCGCGCCTCCGACAGCCAGAAAGAGCGTGCCGACCTCGTCACCGCCCTCGTCCGCACTCCATTTTTCAAGAGCCACGCCGACGGCCGACGCAAGGACCACATCGGCTTCGACGATGGCCTGCAGGAGCTGACGCGCCACGCCGAGTCTCTCGGCTACGCCGGCGTCGTCCTCTTCCTCGACGAGCTGATCCTCTGGCTCAGCATGAACGCCGGCAGGTCGGACTTCATCAGCACCTGGGTCGGCCGCATGGTCAAGCTCGTCCAGGGCGACCACGCCAGCCGCCACATCCCGATCGTCAGCTTCATCGCCCGTCAGAAGGAGCTGCGCTTCATGATCGGCGAGGAGAACGTCGGCGCCGACCTCGCGCACGTCGAGGAGATTTTAAAGCTCGCCAAGGGCCGCTTCGGCGAAATTAAACTCGAGGACAACAACCTCCCGGAGATCGTCGAGAAGCGCGTCCTGATCCCCCGCGACGCCGACGCCGTCGCCGCGATCGACCGCACCTTCGCCACCCTCGAGAAGTCCGCGAGCGGGAGCTGGAACACCCTCCTCGGCAGCGGCCACGACCGCGCCGCCTTCCGCCGCGTCTACCCGTTCAGCCCCGTCCTGATCGACTCCCTGATCCGCCTGTCCCAGCTCCTCCAGCGCCAGCGCACCGCCCTGCGCCTCCTGATCGAGCTCCTGCACGCCCACATGGACGGCGTCGAGCTCGGCGACCTCGTCGGCGTCGGCGACCTGTTCGACCCCCTGGTGTTCGGCACCCTCCCCGACGACAGCCTGCAGGCCGCCCGCTTCCAGGCCGCCCGCGACATCTACAGCGACGAGCTCCTCCCGCAGCTCCGCGCCCTCAACGGCACGACCACCCAGGAGAAGTGCCAGCGCGCCCGCGACGGCGCCCGCCAGGACATCGGCTGCTCCGGCTGCCCCCAGAAGGCGTGCCGCAACGACAACCGCATCGTCAAGACGCTCCTCGTCTCCGCCCTGATCCCGGCGCTCCCGGTCTTCAAGTCGCTGACCGTCAAGGACCTCGTCCAGCTCAACCACGGCCACATCCGACCCTTGATCCCCGGCCTCGAGGTCCAGGACGTCGCCACCAAGCTGCGCCGCATCGGCCAGGCCACCGGCCACATCGTCGTGACCCGCGAGGCGAACCCCGGCGTCTCGATCACCCTCGACCAGGTCGACGTCCGCTCGATCGTCCAGCGCGCCCGCGAGGGCGCCAGGCCCGGTGTGTGCCAGTCCGCCCTCGGCGCCCTGCTGTTCGAGGCGCTCGGCCTCCCCGGCGCCTTCAAGCCGATCGTCGAGCACCGCGTCGACGACTGGCGCGGCACCCGTCGCAACGGCGAGATCGTGTTCGGCAACATCCGCCGCATGTCCCCCGACCAGCTCCGCTGCCCCGAGGACCATGACTTCCGCCTCGTGATCGACTTCCCGTTCGACGAGGGCAGCTACGGCCCCCTCCACGACATCGCCGTGCTCGACGAATTCGTCGAGCACAACCGCTCCTTCACCCTCGTCTGGCTCCCGAGCTTCTTCTCGGCCGAGACCTACCGCGTCCTCGAGGAATACGTCGCCATCGGCATCGTCCTCGACGAACCCGTCACGTACCTCCAGCACCTCAGCGTCGAGAAGCAGGCCGCCGCCCGCAACCTCCTCACCAACCTCCAGCGCGAGAAACGCGGCCACATCCTCGAGGTCCTCGAGAAAGCCTACGGGCTCGCCGCCGTGAAGGACGGCGACCCGGCCCTCGACCGCTCCCGCAGGGTCCCCGAGCCGCTGCGCCTGCTCGCCGCCGGCGAGCGCCTCTCGACCTCGCTGTTCGCCCCCAACCTCAAGACCGCCCTCGCCAGCTACATCCCGGCGCTGCTCGAGACCCGCTGGCCGCACCACCCCGAATTCCGCGTCCGCCCGACCAACAAGTCCGCCGCCGAGTCGGCCCTCCGCTGGTTCGACCTCCTCTGCGACCAGACCGAGGGTCGCCTCGCCGACCTCAAGCGCGACGAGCTCGACACCCTCCGCGGATCGCTCGGCGCCCTCGGCATCGTCCGCGTCAGCGAGTCCGCCATCCTCCTCGTCCCGGACGGCCCCCTCCAGCGCATCGAGCGGCGGCGCGAGCAGGAGGCCGTCGACAACCCGACCGTCGCCGAGGTCGTCCGCTGGCACGGCGAGGGCTTCCGCTTCGGACTCCAGCCCGAGGCACTCGCCCTGCTGATCCGCTGCTACGCCCGCCTCCACGCGCGCACGTTCGTTTCGGCCGGGCGCCCCTGGGCGCCCGCCGCCGGCGCGCCCATCCCCGATCACGTCGTCCTCGAGAAGCCCGAGCTCCCCCGGGACGACCCCTGGAACCGCGCGCTCAAGCTCGCCGGCGCCGCCTTCGGCCTGCGCGTCCGCACCTCCAACACCGCCGACAACCTCCGCGCCTTCGAGGCGGCCCTCGCCGCCAAGCTGACCGAACTCGGCAGCGCCGCGGCCACCCTCCCGGACGAGCTGTCCGCCTGGCTCGCGGCCCTCGGACTCCCCGACGACGGCGCCCGCCTGACCACGGCCCAGTCGGCCCGCGACCTCGTCCGCCTCCTTCAGGGCCACCGCGCCCTCCAGCAGGTCGAGGCGCTCGCCGGCTTCACCCCGCAGACCAGCGCGCAGGCGCTCGGCAGCAGCCTCGCCGCGACCGCCAGCGCGTCCAAGCAGCTCGGCTCTGCCCTGCTGCGCGGTACGTTCGAGCAGCTCCGCCTCCGCCGCGACCAGATCCCGCTGGCCGGCTCGATCCTCGACGAGCTCGCCACGCTGCTCCAGGCCGACGAACACGACAAACCGCTCGCCCAGGAGCTCCAGCAGCTCGCCGACCGCGCGACCAACCTCAACCTCCGCGCCGCCCAGACCCCGTCGGCCCCCGTCCGCACCAACACATACGCGGAGCCGCTGCCGCCGATCGCACAACCGGAGCACGACCACCTGTCCTCAGGGCCATCCGAACTCCCTCCACGCGACTGGGACGTCACCACGGCCGACGACGACGAGCTCGAAGCCCTCCTCTCGGACCTGCGGGACGCCGCGCGGGGCGCGACCGGCCCGCTGCGCTGGCAGGTCCGGCTCCACCGGAGGACCCGCTAGCGTGCCAGCACCCAGCCTCAGCGTCGCCGCCCTGACGCACCAGCTCGCGCGCATGTTCGCCGGGGGCAGGAAGCACCGCCCCCTCATCGCCATCCACGGCACCTGCGACGACCCGCGCCCGATCGACGTACCGGGCGTCGGCCGCTTCGAGGTCGTCCTCGCCGACAGCGAGCTCACCCTCCGCCGCGTCCTCCCCGGTCCCCTGGAGCTCGCTCCGCGCACGGTCTACCTCGTGCCGTGGACCCATCATCTCCCGCTCGACGTCGCCGGCCGGTTCGTCCACGACGGCCGGGTCTTCCACATCGACGCCGAGGTCCGCCTCTCGCGCCTGTTCACCGCCCCCTTCGAGACCATCGACTCCGACGTACCGTCCAGCAAACTCGCCGCCTGGTTGCTGCGCGAGCCGCCGTCCGCGCCGCTCCCGAGCCCCGGTGGGCGCCTCACCCTCGACGCTCTGTGGGACGCCTGGTTGCAGCACCAGTGGGGCATCGACCTCGGCGAGGGCGGCCTGAGCGGCCTGCTCGCCTGGGCCGCCAGCAACGGCCTGGGCCCGCGCATGGCGGCCGCCTTCGCTTCGGACGCCGCCGCCGGCGTGCAGGCCGAGCTCGAGGCGCTCCTGGTCCGACGCCTCGGCGAGCCCGCTCCGGCGATCGTACGCGCCTGGTTGCGCGAGCGCGGCTGCAACCTCCTCGGGTTCGCCGTCCTCTGCGAGACCCTCGCCCCCCGAGCCGAGGACGACCGCGCCGTGCGCACCTGGCTCGCCCTCAAGGCCGAGGCGTTCCTCGGCACGCTACCCGCCCCACGCCAGCAGCAACTGCTCCGCCGTCTCGGCGCCCTCGTCCCTCCCACGTTCGGCGAGCTCGGCCGAACCGAACAGCGAAGGGTCCTCCGCGCGGCCCTCGACGCCGCGGAGAGTCTCGCCGATGACCACGTCCGCGGGCCGCTCGTCGACAGCGCGCGTCTGCTCTCGTCCTGGCAGCAGCGCCTCGCGGCCCTCGGCGATGTCCTCTCCGAAGCCGCGGCCCGCCCCTCGCACGACCACCTCCAGCGCGCCATCACCGCCCTCCGCAGCCTCGAGCAGCACGACCGCCCGCGCTACAGCCGCGACGGCCGCGCCGCCGCCGAGCTCGCGCGCGCCGAGGCCGGCGTCCGCCTGCTCGCCTGGCTCGTCGCCCGCGACATCCACGCCCTCGCGCTCCCGAACCGCAGCGAGCGCGCCGAGGGCCTCGCCCGCTGGTACGTCGAGGAGGGCGGCTATCTCGACGGCGCCCGTCGGACCGCGCGCGGAGCGGGCGACGATCGCCTCGGCGTCGGCATCGGCGCCGTCCTCGCCCGCGTCGACGCCGAGCGGCGAGAGCTTGATCGCAAGTTTGCCGACGGCCTGGTCGCCTGGAACGTCAGCCGCGCCCCCAGCCGGGCGATCCCCATCGCCCAGGCCCTCGACAAGATCGCCGTCCGCTTCCTGCAGGCCCGCCCCGAGCGCCGCCTCCTTACGATCCTCCTCGACGGCATGGCCTGGACGCAGGCCGTCGAGCTCCTCGCCTCGCTCGACGACGACGCCTCGCGCTGGGCCCCGCTCGTGTGGCACGCCCACGATGGCAGGATCGGGGACGGGCCCTATCCATCCGTGTTCGCCGCGATCCCCTCGATCACCCAGCTCAGCCGCAGCGCGTTCTTCGCCGGCAAACCCATGCCGGGTGGCAGCCTTCCCGCGACCAGCGGCGACCCGAAGCGCCTCGCCGAGCACCGCGGCCTCAAGAACGCTCTCCCCGGCGTGACCGCCCCACCGCTGTTCCTCCGCGGTGCCCTCGACGACGACGGTTCTGCCGGCTCCGAGGTCCTCGCCCAGATCCGCGACCCACGGATGCGATTCGTCGGCGTCGTCGTCAACGCCATCGACGCGTCGCTCGGTAGCGATCCCCAGCAGTCCGCGACCTGGCGCGCGCGCAACATCGGCCCGCTGTTCGACCTCCTCGACGCCGCCCAGGCCGCCGGCCGGGCCGTCCTCCTCGCCAGCGACCACGGGCATGTCCCCGGGGACAGGCTGCAGTACACGGGCAAACAGGTGACCAAGGCCAACCCGCGCTGGCGTCCCTGGAGCGACGATCGCCCGATACAGGACTACGAGACCGCATTTCTCGCCGACGACACCTGGGGTCCACGCGACAGCAAGGGCGTCATCGTCATCAACGACGAGGAGCACCGCTACACGCCCTCGAGCGCCCACACCGGCGAGCACGGCGGCGCCACCCTCGCCGAGGTCGTCGCCCCGACGATCCTGATCGGGTGGGAGAACATGGCCGTCGAATTCGGCGACGAGGCCCTCACCGTCCGCGCCGCTGCGCCGCCGCGGTGGTGGCACCTCCACGTCGATAGACCTCCGCCCCGTGAGCCTCGGCCCCCGCGTCCCACCCGCAAGGAACCCAGCCCCCAGCTCGGCCTCGCCATCGTCGCGTCATCGGAGCCGACGGCCATACCCGCCACAATTCCGGCCGACCCGCTCGACCACCCGCTCGTACGGCGCCTCCTCGCCTCGCCGATCTTCGCCGCTCGGGCGACCGACCCCGGACAGCGGGACATGGCTACCCGCGCCGTCGCTACCCTGCTGGCGAACGGCCGCTCCGCCCCGGACACGCTCCTCGGCCCGGCCCTCGGCCTCCACCCGCGCCGCGTCAGCGGATACATTATCAAAGCGTCCGAGGTGCTGAACGTCGACGGATACGCCGTACTCCACTTCGACCAGATCAACCACCGCGCCGAACTCCACGTCGATCGCATGATCCAGTGCTTCGAGCTCGAGCCCCTGTGAGCCTCCCGGAGTACCCGTGACCGAGATCAGCCAGCTCAAGCGCCGCGAGATCATCGACGCCCTCCGCCGCGGCACCGTGCCGCACCACGGCCTGGAGACCTTCGCCGTCGGGCTCGACCGCTTCGCCGGCGTCCTCGACGAGGAACTCTCCGACGTCGCGGCCGGGGGTGCCGGCTTCAAGGCCATCCGCGGCGACTACGGCACCGGCAAGACCTTCTTCTCGCGCTGGCTCGAGCACCGCGCCCGCGAACGCGGCTTTGCCAGCGCCCTCGTCCAGATTTCCGAGACCGACACCCCTCTCTATCGCTTCGAGACGATCTACCGCCGCGCCCTCGAGTCGTTACAGACCCGCGAATGGACCACCGGCGCCTTCCGATGCCTGATCGACCGCTGGTTCTTTGACCTCGAGGAGGAGGCGACGCCCGGCATCGACGAAGATGACGTCGAGGCCATCGCCCGCGCCGTCGGCGACCTGCTCGAGCGCCGCCTCGCCGGCATCGGCGCCACGCACCCGCTGTTCGCAGCGGCCCTCCGCGCCATGTACCGCGCCCGCGTCGAGTCCGACCACGCCGTCGCCGACGGCCTGCTGGCATGGCTCATGGGCCAGCCCAACGTCGGCGCGGGCATCAAGCGCGCCGCCGAGATCAAGGGCGACCTCGACCACCGCGGCGCTTCGGGATTCTTCCGCGGGCTGCTGGCTGTCCTGCAACAGACCGGCCGCAGCGGCCTCCTCCTCGTCCTGGACGAGGTCGAGACGATCCAGCGCGTGCGCGCGGACAGCCGCGAGAAGAGCCTCAACGCCCTCCGCCAGCTCATCGACGACCTCGACTCCCGCGTCTACCCCGGCCTCTACGTCGTCGTCACCGGCACCCCCCAGTTCTTCGACGGCCCCCAGGGCATCAAGCGCCTCCCGCCGCTCGAGCAGCGCCTTCACACTGACTTCAGCGGCCCGGAGCGCTTCGACACCGGGCGCGGCACCCAGATCCGCCTTGGCGCCTTCGATGAATCGAAGCTCCTCGAGGTCGGCCGTCGCGTCCGTGCGATCTACCCGGCTCGCAACCCCGATCGCGTGGCCGCCCGCATCTCCGACGAGACCCTGCAGAAGCTCGCCCGCGGCATCACCGGCAAGCTCGGCGGAAAGGTGGGGGTCGCCCCCCGCGTGTTCCTCCGCAAGCTGGTCCTCGACCTCCTCGACAAGGTCGACGCCCACGCCGACTACGACCCCGCCCAGCACTTCGAGCTCGTCGTCTCCGCCGCCGAGCTGACCCCCGAGGAGCGCGCCGCCGCCGGACTCCCGGCTCCGAGCGTCGACGACATCCCCCTCGACCTGCCCTGAATGCGGCGAGCGTGAGTTCACCCTACTCCCGGACCTGATCGCACCACCACCCACCGGGCACGACGCCTCGCAACCATGCCCAGGCTCAACGACGACCAGAAACTCTTCCTCGGCTTCCTCCCCGACGACGGCTCGGCGATCGGCGGTCACTCCCTGTTCGCCGAGCTTCAGGACGCCGGTTGGCGCGCCAAGGAGATCGAGCGGGTGATGGATGAACTGCGCGAGCTCGGCGAGATCATCGTCGGCCGAGGGGGCGGCGGCGGGAGCATCCGCCATGTCCGTAACGACCGCCGTGCCCTGCTCGACGCGATCGACGAGTTCGCGGCTGAGGGGACCAGCGCCACCCGCCAGGCCCTGCAGCAGCATATGGACTGGCACCCCGACTACCTCGAGCAAGTCCTCGACGCCCTGATCGAACGCGGCAAGATCGAGGTCCGTCCCGGCCGTGGCGGCGTCGTCAACCGAGCGGGCGCCGACGAGGAGGAGGACACGACCGACACCCAGGAGCCGAGCCGGACCCCGGGCGACCTCGACGCCGACGAACAGATCCTCCTGGACCGTATCCCGACGGTCGGAACGATCGGCAACACCCGCCTCCGCAAGATCCTGGCGCGAGAGGAGGGCTGGGACGACGAGCGCTACTGGGAGACGCGCAAGCGCCTCCGTCAGCGCAACCTGATCGAGGTCGGTCGCGGCCGCGGCGGCAGCGTCCGCCGCATCAGCCTCGACGCCGTGGTCTCCACGGTCGACCCGACCCCGCGCGCCGAACCAGTCCTCCCGAGCGAGGTCGCGGACGACGAGACGCTTCTTCGGTATGTCCCCGAGAACGGCGACCCGATCGAGCTGAACGCGCTCCAGCAGCGCCTTCAGTGGCCTGGTGACCGCTTCTACGAGGTCCTTGAACATCTCGCTATCGCCCGCGCCATTCACTGGAACCGGACCCGGGTCACGCGTCTTCTCCCCGACACTGGTCCTGCAAAGGGCCAGCGCCAACAGGCCGGGCAGGCGCCGCCTACACCGCGCCCGAACCCCCAGACCCAGCTCTACAGCTTCTGTTGCGATCGTTTCGAGCCGAAAGAGCTGCAGATCTTTCTGAGCCACAATCTCGGCGCGAAGCAGGTCGTGGGCAGCGTCAGCTTCGAGCGCGGGATCCGCGACGTCGCGCACGACGTCGTCAACGCCCTGGTCCGCCAGAACTATGTCGACGCGGACTTGTTCGACCAGCTCCGCGTCTACTTCCCCAAGCTCCACCGGCAGATCGACGAACTCGCCGGACTTTGGCAGCCGCCCGAGCATCCATGACCTCCTTCGATCGCCTCTCTTCCGCGCTACAGCACCAGATCGTCAACACCCTGGGCTTCCGCGACCTGAGGCCGGTCCAGCACCTCACGATCGATGCGGTCCTCGACGGAGACAACTGTGTCGTCCTGGCGCCCACCGCCGGCGGTAAGACCGAGGCCGCATTCTTCCCGGCACTCTCCGCGATGGACAGCGGCGACTGGCCGCCGGTGTCCGTCCTCTACCTCTCTCCGATCCGCGCCCTCCTCAACAACCAGGAGGCCCGCGCCAGCCGCTACGCCGGCCTCCTCGGCCGCAGGGCCTTCGTATGGCACGGCGACATCGGCCCGACGCCACGGCGTCGGTTTCTCGCCGACCCGGCCGACATCCTGCTGACGACTCCCGAGTCGATCGAGGCGATGCTGATGAGTCCGCACGTTCCGACCCGGGCCCTGTTCTCGCGCCTACGCATCGTCATCATCGACGAGATCCACGCCTTCGCCGACGACGATCGCGGCGCCCACCTCTCCGCCCTCCTCGAGCGCCTGACCCGCATCGCCGGCCGAGACCTCCAGCGGATCGGCCTCTCGGCGACGGTCGGCAACCCCGACGAGATCCTCACGTGGCTGCAGGGTAGCTCCCGCCGGCCCGGTCGGGTCGTCTCCCCCCCGCGCCCGCCCGGCAGCCCACAGCTCGCGCTCGACTACGTCGGCAATCTCGCCAACGCCGCGCGCGTCATCCAGCAGCTCCACCCCGGACGCAAACGCCTGGTGTTCACCGACTCTCGTCGCACCGTCGAGGAGCTCGGGAAGCTGCTCAATCAGCTCGGCGTGACCACCTACGTCGCCCACGGGTCGCTCTCGGCCCCGGCCCGCCGCGACGCCGAGCGAGCGTTCGAGTCCGGGCAGGACTGCGTCATCGTCGCCACCAGCGCGCTCGAGCTAGGCATCGACGTCGGCGACCTCGACCACGTCCTGCAGATCGACAGCCCCTCCCGCGTGTCCAGCTTCCTCCAGCGGCTAGGCCGCACCGGACGGCGCTCCGGCACGGTTGCCAATTGCACGTTCCTGGCCACCAGCGAGGCGGCCACACTTCAGGCGGCTGCCCTCCTCGAGCTGCACGCCCGCGGCTACGTGGAGCCTGTCCGACCGAGCCGCCGCGCGTTCCACATCCTCGCGCACCAGATCCTCGCCCTGGCCATCCAGCTCGAGGGCGCTCCGGTCGGCGACCTGTACCCCTGGCTCGGCCTCACCGCGGACCAGCGCCCGCCGGGAGCCTTCGCGGACATCACTCCGGCGGAGCGGGACACCCTGATCGCCACCATGCTCGAGCGTGGCATCCTCGCCGACCACGGTGGTCGCCTCTGGCTCGGCCCGCGGGGCGAACAGCTCTACGGCCGGCGCAACTTCGGCGAGCTCTACGCCGTGTTCAGCACGCCGCGGCTGATCACGGTCTTCGCCGGCAGCGAGGAGCTCGGGACCGTCGATGCCCGGTTCCTCCAAGGCCTGGACGGTGAGCAGCGTCCTCCGAGCTTCACCCTCGGCGGCCGCGCGTGGAAGCTCGTCAGCGTTCACTGGGGCCGCGGCGTCTGTCACGTTCAGCCCGCCGAGCATGGCGGCCACACGCGTTGGAGCGGCAGTCCCCGTCCGCTCTCGGCCGCGCTCTGCCAGGCCATGCGGGACGTCCTCTGCGCTGACTCCGAGCCGTCCCCGTGGTCGAGCCGGGCCCGCAAGATCCTGGGGGAACAGCGCGCATTGCACGCATTCCTCCACGACAATCCGAGCCCGATGATCCGCGAAGGCGCCGAGCTCTGCTGGTGGAACTTCGCCGGAGGTCGGATGAACCTCCTGCTCGCCCGCATGCTCGAGAAGGAACTCGGCGGCAAGGTCGTCGCACGGGACGTCTCCTTGACCCTCAAGCAGGAAGCCGCAGCGAGCTCGCTCGTCGTGCGCGACACACTCTCACGTTGGGCTGCCGACCAACGACCGACCGCCGCAGACGCGCAGGAGTACGCCGGCGTGGCTATCCACAGTCGGTTGTCGAAATTCGAGCCATGCCTACCCGACCCCCAGCTCGCAGCCCTACAGGCCGAAACGCTGTTACGCTGACAAGTGGTCTTGCCGCCGACGCTCAGTGAGCGGCCTCTCCGTCCGACAGGTTCACTGTTCGATGCAGTAGAGGTGGAGGTCAAGGCCACACGGGCCATCTTCGAAGTAAGACCAGGTCTCATCGACCATGGACGAGATTCCGTTGCCGCCGTACTTGTCGATAGCGCCGGAGGTCCAGTTATCGCAGAACTCGGAGCCGAACGCGGGTTGGCCGTTTGATAATGTGCCGGTCCAGGCGCGGTAGTCTTTGGTCTGGGACATCTCGTCAACGTCGATCGGGTGAAGGAGAGCGCCTGAGACGAGGCCTTCCCAGTCCTCGGCGACGACGAGCCCGTTGACGAGCACGTATCGACCTCGAGATTTGAGCAGGCGGTCAGCCGCCGCTTTCTCCGGTGTGCTGAGCCAGGCCCGAAACATGTTGGAGCGGGACAGTCCTGCGATTGCGGCGAGCATGCGGCAGCGTTGGTCAGCTCCGGCGAGGCCGTCTACGTTCCCGGTGTACTTCTGGCTGGAGATAAAGATCACCGAATCACGAGCACAAGCCTTGCATCCGTCGTCTGGCACTTCGTTCATGTCGTCGCATGTTTCCTCGCCCTCGACGACCCCATCGCCACACACCGGCATATGCATCGTGGTCCCACCTGTCGTGCCGTCACCGGTACTGGTGACCTCGCCCGATTCACCCGTTGTCGTTCCGTCGGGGGTCGTGGTCGAGCCCGAGCCCGTGCTACAGGGCTCATGTGTGGAGGTAGAGGATGCGGTCGTTTCCGCGGACGCCTCGTCTCCGCCACCGTCAGCGCCCATAGAGCAGTAGGTCATGCCGTGCTCGGCGAGAATGTTCTCGATCTTCTCGACGGCGCATCCCGTGACGTACGGCATGACCAAGAGGAGGGGAGAGTAACGGGAGAAGCGGTGCATAGGTCGTACTTTCACTGTTCGAAACAATAGAGCCGCCCCGTGTAATCACACGACAGGAGCGTTTCGCTCGTCCACTGTGTGGGGCCAGCGACGGACCAACCCACCGCGCCTTTCATGGCCGGCGAGTCGCTGGACCAACCGGCGCAAGTATGCTCGGGGAGGAACAACTCACCTTTCGGGTCAGTACCCGTCCACACAAATTTAGCTTCGAGCGTTTTTTTCTCTTCGGAGATTGTGATCCCAGACGTGGGGCCTTCGGACACGAGGTCCTGCCAGTCGTCGGCGACGCGGATTCCATCGAGGCGGACATAGGGAAGCGTCGCGTGGGCGAACTGCTCGGAGTCCGCGGGGTAGACCTCAGCAGCGCTGATGAACGCCTTGAATTTATCAGAGTTGTCGAGCGCCGCAGCGGCGGCTCGATCTTTGCAGTGTTGATGCGCCCCCGTGACACCATTGACGTCCTTGCCCGTATACTCAAGGCTCGTGATGAACACCAGTTTGGCCGAAAATCGGCAGAACGACTCGCATGCTACGCCGTCCTCCGAGGGGGACTCACCGGTGCCGTTGGCCGGTCCCACATCGCATTCCTCCATGTCCTGAACGATGCTATCCCCACAGTGCGGACCTAGCGAACAATTAGTCGTGCACCCATTGTACGAGCTATCATTGTTGTTCGGCCCAGAATCGCAGTCTTCGTGGTCCTGCCATACCAAGCCGTCGCCGCACACCGGGATTTTGCAAGCCATGGTGCACATACCGGTGGTGTTGCTGTTCTTGGCATACCCATCGTCGCACTCTTCACCCGGATCCAGAACGCTGTTCCCACAGTTCTCGGTCGAGCCATCCGTATCGCCGCTCGAGGATGTCTCCGCGGTTGTGCTGCTTCCGGACTCACCCGACCCGTCGCTCTCCGGAGCCACCGAGGTGGTGGCTGTCGAGAGAGTGCCCGTCGTGGCAGAACCGGTCGTCTCTGTGGTTGTCGGGGTACTGTCGATCGGATCGACCGCCGGGCCCGAGGTCGAACTGCTCGACGATGCATCTTCGAGAGGGGTACCTCCTGCGCCGTCGCCCTGGGAACAGTTGGACAGCAAGGATGACAGACCGATCGAGATGAGCAGGAAACGGGGGCGCTTCATGTGAGACATCCTGGGGATCGTCGTGTGTCTCCGATGGAGGGTCAACGCGCGGCACCGAGCCGTACGTGGAGGGTGAGGCCGGCCCCCATGGGGGACCACCAAGGCGCCGCGGACCAGCGTTTGGTCCGTTCAGAACGACGTCCCAGTCCGAGCAGTGTTCCACCGAGCGCGGCCGTCACGCCCGCGGCGATCCCGGCACCGATCGCTAGGCGACGGCCGGCGAGGGCGTCGCTGTGGAGGTCCTGCAGCGCGGCCCACTGGTCCGGGGAGAAGGGGCAGTCGGGTGATGCGTCGCGGATCTTGTTCGCTCGACTGAGAGTGCGAGTCTCGGCGATGACCCCGTAGGTCATCACGCCTAGCAGCACGACGCCGAGACCGAGTGTGACGCCGCCAGCGATTTTTAGGTGCCGTGGTGGGATGGCGTCGGGAGTCGAGGCCGCCACGACCTTCGGCGGGGGTGCCGGGGCTGGTGCTGCCGACCCGGTCGTGGGCGCCGCGACCACGGGCGTTGGGACGGCCGGGGGAGGCGGCTCGCAGGCGGTGGGGCCGATGGCTGCGAGCTGCTGCGTCACCTCGTCGTGACGGGCGCGGACGCTGTGGGCCTCCTGCATCTCCGGTTCATCTGGATATGCGGCGGTAAGAGCGTCGAGGTGCTCCCCCAGGATCTTCTGCAAGCGACACAGCGGCGCGGGCTCGCCGGTCTGTTTGTATTGGGCGAGGAGAGTCGCGCGCATCGAGCCCAACAGGAGGAGGCGACCTTCGCGATCTCGGCGAGCGTCGGGCATGGATTGATAGGCCGCGTAGAACTCGTCGACCGCGGGCCCGAATTGCCCGGCGTCGTAGTGTTGCATCGCACGCGTGTTGTGTTCACCGGCCTCCGGCGACAGGCTCCGCGGCGGTTCGACGAGGAACAGGGCCAGGGCGAGGACGGAGTGCATCGCGGTCACGGCTGGCCAGGCTTCGAGCGCAGCTTGAAGACGTGGACGAAGGAGAGCGGTTGGGGCGGGGGGGATGCCATGCTGTGCTGGAGAGCATGGGCGAGGCAGCGGCTGAGGGGGGTGTCCGCGGCGCCGTCGATGTGGGCAGAGACGCGTCCGGCGGCGTCGATGTTCACGGTGGCGGCGAGGCGTTCGATGCTGTTGATCTCGCTGTCGACGCACGCCTGGACGGCTCCGACACGCCGGGCAACCGCCCGGTGGGCAAGGGCAACGGGATCGGGGCGTCGCGCGACTGGCGGGTCGTGCACGTCCACTGCGGGCAGCGTCGCGGGCGTGGACTTCTCGACCGCAGGCGTGGGCGCGCTCTGATCAGGCAGTGTAGGAGAAGTCAGCGCGGGTGGATCCGAGGACGTCGTCGAGATGGTGGGGCCCGCGGCCTCGGTCGTCACAGGCGACTCGATGCAGTCGCGGAGTGCTTCCCTCGTCTCGTTCGAGCTGGGGCCTTCGCCTGGGGCCTGGGCCATCCGCCAGGCGAACAGCAGAAGCACGGCATACACGAGCACGATGCCGAGAGGCCAGCGGTGGAACGGTGATCGTGATGCGGGCGTCGAGGCGGCGGCCGCGGACTGCAGCGCCTCGGCGAACGCCAGCATGGACTGCGGTCGATCGGCGGGGTCCTTCTCCAGCGCCGACTCGACGATCTTCATGATCGCTGAGGGGATGTCCGCATCCCCGGCCACGTCGACGAGCCGCGTCGGGTCGACGTTGACGTGGTGGTGGAACCACACGTAGATGGGCTTGCCGTGAGCGTGGTGGAAGGGTGGGCGGCCGGCGAGCACCCGGTAAAGGGTGATGGCCATCGAGTACACGTCCGACCGTCGATCGACGGGGAGTTGGGCCGCTTGTTCAGGCGAGGCGTAGCCGGGGGTGCACAGCACGCGCCCGACCTCGGTCGTCGGCGGGCCCGCGGCGTCCCGAAGAGCGCGGTCGGGTTTGGCCAGGCCGAGGTCGATCACGACGGCCCGCGGCGGACAGCCGGGCTCGCGGGCGACGAGGATGTTGCCGGGCTTGATGTCGCGGTGGACGTAGCCCCGCTCGTGGACCGCGTGGAGGGCCTCCAACGCGGGCAGGAGCAGGTCGAGCGCCTCGTTCCAGGGGAGACGCCCTCCGGGACGCTCACGCAGGTACATCTCGAGGTTCGGGCCGTCGAGCAACTCCATGGCGATATATGCGGAGTAGGCCGTCGTGCCGGTGCCGTACACCCGCACGAGATTCGGGTGGCGAACCTTCGCGGCGGCCCGGGCTTCCTGCACCATTCGAGCGCGCATTTCGCCGGTGGCGATGTCCGGTCTCAGCAGCTTGATGGCGACATCGATGTCAAGCTCCTCGTCGCGGGCGCGGTAGACGTCGGCCATTCCGCCGCCGCCGAGGTGCGCCAGGATGGTGTAGCGCCCGGCGATCGAGCTGCCGATGAGATCGTCCTCCGCGGTCTCGCCCTGCTCCGCGGTGAGGTCGTCGACCTCGACGAGCCGGAACCTGGGGCTGGTGCTCGACATCGTGGACCTCTCCTGGACGACGCGCGCCCTCGCGCAGCTGGACTATAGGGGCCTCATGGAGACACTGTCTAGCGGCCGTTCCCGCCTCAACGGATCAGCCCGATGCGAGCTGACCGAATTGAGCTTCAGGGTCGACTCCCCGCGCGAGTCCGCACATCCGGTCAAGCCGGCGGCGTGAACTCGCCCGCGTCGAGCGCGGCCTTGACCTCAGGACGACTCAGGATCTCCAGGATCTCAGAGATGGGGACGCCTGCCTCGAGCTGTCCGTGAACCCATACGGCTTGCTCGATCGCCGTGGCTGGCCAGAGCGCCACCCGCCCGCGCCGACCTCGGTACGAGGTCCGTGGGGTGGGTAGGAGTCCACGTTTTGCCCATTCGCGCACGGTTTTGCCTGTCACGCCCACTCGCTCCGCGATTTCGGCCGTGGTCGTGGTCCAGGAGGGCACGGGGTGACCTTAGCAGGTGTGCGCCTGCGCTCTCAAGAACAGGCCTTGCGGGTCTTCTGCGTATCAAGTAGTACGAAGGAGTACTAAGAAGTACGAAGGAGGTGCGAAGGAAATGATGACGCAGGAGATCGAGATCGATGTCGAGGCGAGCGACGACGAGCCGGTCAACACCGGACGGGCCGCTCGGTTCAGGTTTCCAGACGGCGCCATGGTCGAAATTCATATGCCGCGCTCTCATGAGGTCGCGCGCGTCGAATTCAACAACAAGAGCGAACCCTGGTTCGTCCTCAAACTTCCGGACGGGTCGGGCAATGACGGCCCGTTGCGGCTTCTGGGGAGGGCGAACTAATGCCGGCTCTTGCAGTTGAGCTTCGTTTCCCCGGAGGCGAAATCCTCACGATCAGCGCGGCCAACGTGGAGGAGATTCGACAATACCCGATTCACCAACCCGACCCGGTGAGAGTCAAGGTCCAGTCCTCCGCGAAGCCGCTCGCAAGGGTCTATTCGTTCGCATCACCGATCGACTTCGGCCGCGCGCTCGAGTCGTATTCGACCGCACGAGAGACGCGGTAGGGGCCCAAGGACGAAGACACGCAGCCGGCCATGGAGGCCGGCGTTCTTATTGGTTGCAAAGTAGCAGTTCGATTTCTTCGAACACGCATTCCATGACGATCGTCATCGGCGTCGTTCGGCGTGTCATCGCCTTCAAACCCACCGCTGTCAGCTTCGCTAAGATCTGCGCTGCCGGAACCGGCGCTCAAGGACCGCAACACCGCTTGAACTTCTTGCCGGACCCGCACGGACAAGGAGAGTTCCGTCCGACCTTGTCCGGGCTCAGGTGGGGCTCTGGCCGCGGTTGGTCGCGGTCGACGCCGACCGTTGCGAAGACCGGCGCCTGGCTCGTCAGCGGCCGCTCCCTCACGTGCGAGCGTCGCGGCGACGGCTGCTGCGGTTCCGTCGTGCCGGAGGTCGCTGGCTGAGGGAGTTCGGCCATCACGGTGGCCGCGGTGGGGGTCGCTGCAGGCGCGGGGGCCACGTCCAACATCGACACCGCGGATGCCATGGGCGCATCCTCGGCGACGGCGGATTGCACGAGCGAGAGGAGAGTCTTTGCCGATTCGTCGAGATTGAGGCCGAGCATGCGCGCCGCGAGGTAGGTCGCCGCCTCCGGGATCCGCTGGCCCTCGACCAACTCCCGAAGCTTGTCCGCGTCGGCGGCCTGCGCCTGGCGGATACCGTCCAGCTCCCGCCGGGCCTCGGCCAGCTCGAGGGCGGTCTCCTGCGCTCGCCGCTCCGCCTCCTCGAGCGCTTGGCGTTCCTCGTCACGGGCTCGGCGCTGCAGCTCCCGCTCGGCCTCGGCGGCCGCCCGCCGCTGGTCGGCCACGACTCGCGACTGGCGCTCGACCGTCAGCTCGTCGCTAAGTCGGGCGAGCTCGGCGAGCAGTTCGGCCGAAGGGTCCGAGCCGGGCGGCGCGACCGGGACCTGCTCGGCCGCCGGTTCGATCGCCACAGGGTCCAGCGTCGGCAGGCAGTAGAGTGCCGGCGTCTCGGCGACCAGGGCCCGGTGGACCTCGGAGGTCGCGTCTGAGAGGCTGGCCAGGCGCAGCTCCCAGATCTGCCGGCTGTGGCGCACGACGAGGGCCGTGTGCCCGAGCATCGCCCGCAGCGCACGGTAGACGCCCCGGGGGTCGCCGGTGGCCTCACCGAGCCGACGGGCGATGTCCGCGTCGATCTGGCTGGACGCGCCGACGAGGTTTGGCGAGCCGACGTCCCCGAGCCGCAACAAGCGCTCGATCAACGCCTCGACGGCGCGCCGGTCGCCGCCGCGGATCGGGAGGCGCGCGGGGAGCCGGCGGAGGCAGGTCCGGACGACGGCGGACACGCGGAGGTCCACCTGTCGGCCGAGGATCCGGGCGTAGTGCTCGGTGAGTTCGGCGGCCCTCACCTCGGCGGGCGGCCGCCGCGTTTGCCCGTCCATCGTTCTCCCCGCCATGGTCCAAATCCCCCGCCAAACAAGATATCCGACCGCCTGGACGCTGGGGATGGTCGGCGACGCGCGCGCGTAGCGGGCACGTCCCGGGGCCGCATCGGGGGCTTCTCGGGACCCGAGCGGGAGCGTATCGGGCGCGTATCGGGCACTACTTGACCCGGACTTGATCCGTTCTTCTCAGGCTCTCCAGCGCGCCTTGACCAGCTCTCGCGCGGCGTCCAGGCGCAGTCTATCCGGACTCGATGGGCCCTTGCTCAGTAGTCCGCACACGCGCGAACGTACTCGACGCGCTGAGGCGGGGACCCTGCAGGAAGTCAGCACGTACTCCCTCCAAACTCGGACGGGGCGACGGCGCGGCAGCGAGCGCGCTCGGACTGTCCCGAGCGGCCGACGAGCGATCGAAGGCGCCCGAGCTGGTCAGCTTGGGCGCCTCCGTGATCGACGTCGAGGACGTCGAGCGGTCGACCGTCTACCTCGACTTGCGCCGGCTGAGCTTGCTGGGCTTCGACTTGGCGGTCCTGCCCTGCCCGGCGCGGATGATGGTCTTGGCCGTCTTGTTGACCGCCTCACGCAGCGCCGTGTCGGCGATGTGCGAGTACCGCTGGGTGGTGCGGTAGTTCTTGTGGCCGAGCATCTTGCCGACGACCTCGAGCGGGACCCCGTCCATGATCGCGTCGCTGGCCAGCGAGTGGCGCAGGTCGTGGATCCGCGTGTCGTCGGGGAGGCCGGCGAGGAGGCGCACCCGCCTCCACGTCGCCCCGAGGCTGTGCAGCTTCTTGCCGTTCTTCGAGCAGACGACGAGCCCGCGCTGAGGGTGGCCCTTGGCCTGACCGATCTTGCCGAGCAGCGCCATGACGTCGTCTGAGGCAACGATCTCTCGCTTGCCCGTCTTCGAGTCGGGGAGCCGCAGCACCTTCTGCCGCCAGTTGATCTGCTCCCAGCGGAGGTCGCGAATCTCGTCGCGCCGCATGCCGGTCAGGGACAGCAGGCGGATCGCCCAGACGCCGTCCCGGCCGATGTGCCCCTGGCGTCCGGGCGGCGTGCGCTCGGCGGTGTGGAGCACGCCCTCGAGGGCCTCGCGCTCGTCGGGGCTGAGGAAGCGCTCGACGGCCCGCTCCGCGAAGCGGCTGACCTCCTTCACCGGGTTGGCCCGGCCCGCCAACTCCGGCAGCCACTTGATCGCCTTGGTGAACAGGCAGCTCAGGATGCAGCGGGCGTAGTTCGCCGCGCACGGCTTCGGCTTGAGCTTGTTCACGAGCTGCTGGATCTCGAGTGTAGTGACCTGGTCGAGCGGACGATCGCCGAGCACCGGGAGGATGTACCGCCGCAGGGAGCTGCGGAAGTGACTCGCCGTTTCTGGCTTTAGGAACATGTCGATATGTTCCTGTTCAAAACGCAAGGCGAACTCGCGGATCGTGAGCGACTTCGGGACGCTGATCGGCGCGGTGGCGGCCGTCCTCGCGGCCGGGTTCGGCTCGCCGGCGCTCGTCGGGGCCTCGCGTCGCGCGAGGATCGCCATGGCCTCCCTGCGCGCTTCGTCGACGCCGTACCCGGGGCCGGCGAGCCCGAGGCGGTGCCGGTGGTCCTTCCCCTCGGCGTCCCGGTACCTGGCAAAGAAGACCTTTTTGCCAGTCGGAAGCACCCGCAGGATGAAACCGGGCAGGGATTCACAGGTGATCTCGTAGCGGATCGTGCGGGGCTTGGCCTCGCGGACTTGAGCGTTCGTCAGCATGTCGACCTCCAGACCCTCAACCAA
>JAEUJW010000020.1 GCA_016793465.1 Myxococcales bacterium | reverse complement strand
CTCTCCTCGCACCTGGGACCTGCTACCGGGCGCTCCGGCGCCTACCCGGACGGGACTTTCACCCGCTGGAACGGTGCAGCGTGAAGCGGTCGCCTCGACCCCTTCGGGGTCTCGTCGGTCCGCTTCGTCAGGACGCACCATCGCATCAGCCTACGCACAGGCAGCCCCGCCGAACAGCGACGGCATCGGGCGACCCCTGCGCGATCCCGGCACGACCCACGCCCCCGCTCGCGTGATAGCGTGCCCGCATGCGTCGGCCCCGCCCCATTCTTCGCCACACGCTGACCTGCCTCGCCCTGCTGACGGCCGCCTGCGACCGCCCCGCCGCGCAGCCCGAGGCCAGACCCGACACCAAACCCGCCGCGCAACCAGCCGCCATGCCCGACGCCAGGCCCGCCCCCGCGACCGACCGCGAGCTGCTCGCGCCGATCCCCCCGCCCGAGATGGTCGAGCAGATGCAGGCCCAGCTCGCGCTCGACCACCCGCTCGTCGCCCCGTACCTCCACACCGAGCTCCCCGCCAACCTCCCGCTGCGCCTGGCCCCCTCGCCCGACCTGGCCCGCGGCGCCCCGGCGCTGAAGGCCGGCGGCCAGCCCGTCCAGATCGTCCCCGCCGCCGAGGCCCGTCTGATCTTTAAACACCTCGAGCAGCTCGAGGGCCCGCGCGTGCGCGTCCACCTCGAGATCCCGCCCGAGGGCGTGCGCGGCCACGTCGACCTCGAGCTCGCCGACCACGTCTGGCGGGCCGTCGACGCCTCCGTGGTCGAGCGCTGACCACCTGTACTTACGGACAGCTAACCCGCCCGCCGGCCGCGAGCCCGCCGCCGGCACGCCCGGCTGCGATCCGCCGCCGGCCCGCCGCGTTGCGAGAGGTTGCAGGCGCTGTTGATCAGCGCGATATGCGAGAACGCCTGCGGGAAGTTGCCGACCATCCGCCGCCGCCGCACGTCGTACTCCTCGGCCAGCAGCCCGACGTCGTTGCTGAACCCGAGCAGGCGGTCGAACAGCCGCCGCGCCTCCTCGGCGCGCCCGAGCAGCAGGTAGTTGTCGGCCAGCCAGAACGAGCAGGCCAGGAACACCCCCTCGTCGCACGGCTGCCCGTCGAGCTCCTGCTCGGGCAGGTAGCGGCGCACCAGCCCGTCGTGCAGCAGCGTGCGCTCGATGGCCGCCACCGTCCCGGCGATGCGCGGGTCGCTGGCCGGCAGGAACCCGACCAGGCTCATCATCAGCAGCGACGCGTCGAGCGCCTTGCCGCCGTACGCCTGCACGAACGAGCCCAGCTCGCGGTCGAACCCGCGGGCGCACACCTCGGCGTGGATCGCCGCGCGCACGCCCGCCCAGCGCTCGACCGGGCCCGCGTGCTCGCACAGCTGCACCGACTGGATGCCGCGGTCGAGCGCCACCCAGGCCATCACCTTCGAGTGCGTGAAGTGCCGCCGCCGCCCCCGCACCTCCCAGATGCCCTCGTCCGGCTGCGACCACGCCGACTCGAGGTACTCGAGCATGCCCTGCTGGACCCGCCACGACTCCTCGTCGCAGTCGATGCCCGAGCGGCGGGCCACGTGCAGGGTGTCGACCACCTCGCCGAACACGTCGAGCTGCAGCTGCTGGTAGGCCGCGTTGCCGACGCGCACCGGCCGCGAGCCCTCGTAGCCCGGCAGCCACGCCAGCTCGCTCTCGGTCAGGCGCCGCTCGCCGGCCAGCCCGTAGATCGTGTTGATCTGGTTGGGCGTGCCGGCCACCGCCCGCACCAGCCACTCGCGCCAGCGCACCGCCTCCTCGCGGTAGCCGGCCGACAGCAGCGCGTACAGCGTGAACGTCGCGTCGCGCAGCCAGCAGTGGCGATAGTCCCAGTTGCGCACCCCGCCGAGCCGCTCCGGCAGCGACGTCGTCGGCGCCGCCACGATGCCCCCGGTCGGCGCGTACGTCAGCGCCTTCAGCGTCAGCAGCGAGCGCAGCACCTGCTCGCGCGCCACCCCCTCGTACGTGCAGCGCCCCGCCCACGCCTCCCACCAGGCGATCGTGCGCGCCACCAGCACGTCGGCCGCCGCGGGCGGCGCCTCCGGCCGCACGTGCGACGGGTACCACACCAGCATGAACGCCTCGCGTCGCCCCGCCTCGACCGTGAACTCCGCCCGCGCCGTCGCGTCCGCCAGCGTCAGCGGCACCCGCGTGTACATCCGCAGCGAGTCCGGCCCCGCGAACGCCTCCACGCCCCCGCCCGCGAGCGCGCGCAGCCACGGCACGCTCGCCCCGTAGTCGAAGCGCACGCACAGCTCGAGCGCCAGCGTCACCGCGCCCTCGACGCCCTCGACCACGCGCACCAGCGTCGACTCCGCGCCCGCCACCGCCATGCAGTCGACCACCCGGCACACGCCCGCCGGCGTGCGGTACTCCGTCTCGAGCACCATCGTGCCCGGCACGTAGCGCCGCCGCACCTCGGCGCCCGCGTCGGCCGCCGTCAGCGCCCAGCGCCCGTGCTCCGGCGCGCCGAGCAGCGCCGCGAAGCACGCCGCCGAGTCGAAGCGCGGCAGGCACAGCCAGTCGATCGAGCCCCGCCGGTCGACCAGCGCCGCGCTGTGGCAGTCCCCCAGGAGCGCGTAGTCCTCGAGCGGCGTCGACATCCTCGCCTACGTAGCAAACCGCGCGGGTTCCACCATGTCCCGAAGGCCAGGTGAACCGGCGGCCGCCCTGACGCCCCGTAAGGCCCGCACCGCGGCCTCGCGGCGTGCTAGCGTGGTCGGCCGTCACGCATGCGCGTCCCGCTGCTCTTGCTCCCCGGCATGGACGGCACCGGCCGCCTGTTCGCGCCGCTGATCGCCGCCCTGCCGCCCGCGGTCGACCCGCACCCGGTCGCCTACCCGCCCGATCGCCCGCTCGACTACGACGCCCTCCTCGAGTTCGTCCGCCCGCTGCGCCCGCGCGGCGCCTGGTACCTGCTCGGCGAGTCGTTCTCCGGCCCGCTCGCCCTCCGCCTGGCCGCCGAGCGCCCGCCTGGCCTCCGCGGCCTCGTGCTCGCCGCCACCTTCGCCGCCTCGCCCGCCCCCTGGGCCCCGCGCTGGCTGGCGCGCCCGACCCTGTTCACCCCCGCCGCCGCTCGCCTGGCCGCCCGCGTCCTCGGCGCCCACCGCTGCGGCCCCGGCGTCGCCGCCATGTTCCGCGCCGCCAACGCCTCGGTCGCCCCCGCCGTGCTCGCCGCCCGCGCCCGCGCGATCCTCGACGTCGACCTGCGCCACCTCGCCCCCGCGCTCGCCGACCTGCCCGCCCTCATCCTCGCCGCCACCCGCGACCGCGTGGTCGCCCGCCGCCACACCGACCGCCTGGCGGCCCTGCTCCCGCACGCCGCCGTGCGCCGCCTCGACGCCCCCCACCTGCTGCTGCAAGCCCGGCCCGACGAGGCCGCCGCCGCCGTCGCCGCGCTCATGCGCCTGGGCTGACCTCTCCCCCGGGACAGCCGCCTCTCAGGTCGCGCGCGCCTCACCGACATCGACGCCCCGCGCCCGACCTGACCTGTCCCCCGGGACAGCCGCCTCTCAGGTCGCGCGCGCCTCGTTGTCCTCGACCCCGAGCTCGGCGAGCACCTCGTGCTCCTCGTCGCCGCGCCCGGCGGCCACGACCGCCGCCTCGCGCGCCTCCTTGCGGCTCTTGCCGACCAGCCACAGCTCCTCGACCAGCCCGAGCGCGATGTACGTGCTGGCCAGGAAGATCAGCACCGCCGGCTGCGAGATCCGCACCGCCACCACGATCGCCGTCATGATCAGCAGGGCCACCACCGCCAGCGTCCGCTTGGTCAGCCGCAGGTCCTTCATCGACCGGAAGCGCACGCGCGAGACCATCAGGTAGCTGAGCACCGCGACCATGATGGCGACCAGCACGGTGTTGGTCGCCATCGACACCCCGATCACGTGGAACGCCATCACCGTCGAGATGATGACCGTCGCCGCCACCGGGATCGGCAGCCCGAGCATGTACTTGCTCTTCTTGTCGGGCTCGTCCTTCTTGGCCCGCATCTCGATCACGTTGAAGCGCGCCAGCCGCAGCGCCCCGCAGCCGACGAACAGGAAGGCGATGAACATGCCGAGCCGACCGAAGCCCTCGAGCCCCCAGCGGTAGACCACGAACGCCGGCGCGACCCCGAAGCTGACGACGTCGGCGAGGCTGTCGAGCTGCAGCCCGAGCTCCGACTGCGTCTTGGTCATGCGGGCGATGCGGCCGTCGAGCGTGTCGAAGAACAGCCCGATGAAGATCGCCAGCGACGCCTTGTACAGCGCGTCGCTGCCCGCCCCCTCCGAGTCGAACCCCGCGCACACGGCGATCGCGTAGAACCCGCAGAACATGCCTGCGAGCGTGAACAGGTTCGGGAGCAGGAAGTACGTCTTCCGGAAGTCCATCGCGGGCGCGGGCGACGATACCAGGGCCCCTGCGCGCCTGCACCCGTGCATTCCCCTTCACGCTCGCTTGACAGCGGCCTGGCCCCGCGGTCATTTATCGCCCGCCCATGACCGTGCTCGTGCGCCTCGCCTACGACGGCACGGACTTCCACGGCTACGCCCGCCAGGCCGACCCCGGCGTGCGCACCGTCCAGGGCTGCCTCGAGCAGGCCCTCGCCGGCCTCTACCAGCGGCCCGTGGCCTCGCGCGCCGCCAGCCGCACCGACGCCGGCGTGCACGCCCTCGGACAGATCGCCGGGTTCGAACCACCGCTCGCGATCCCCCCGCGGGGCGTCGTGCTCGGCCTGCTCGGCAAGCTCCCGCCCGACATCAGCGTGCTGTCGGCCTGGCAGGCGACCGCCCCCGACGGCGG
The DNA here is from genome assembly GCA_016793465.1 of Myxococcales bacterium. The sequence continues at coordinate 156,266 of JAEUJW010000020.1, read as the reverse complement.
ACCCGTCGAGCCGCGCTTCTGGAACCTCGGCAAGCGCTACCGCTACCGCATCCGCACCACCGCCCGCCGCGTGCCCCAGACCCACCGCTTCGAGTGGCACCTCCCGCGCCGCCTCGACCTCGCCGCCATGCAGGCCGCCGCCCTGCACTTCGCCGGCGAGCACGACTTCGCCGGCTTCCGCGCCGCCGGTTGCCAGGCCCGCACCACCGTGCGCAGGGTCCACGCCGTCGAGGTCCACGGCGGCCCCGCCGACGAGCACCTGCCCCCCGACCCCGCCGTGCTCCCGCCCGCCGAGGGCCCCGAGCTGCTCACCATCACCGTGCGCGGCGAGGCCTTTTTACAGAACATGGTCCGCATCATGGTCGGCACGCTCGTCGAGGTCGGCGCCGGCCGCCGCAGGCCCGACGCCGTCCGCGACCTGCTCGCCCGCCCCGACCGCCGCCGCTCCGGCGCCACAGCCCCGCCGCAGGGCCTCACCCTCGACGAGGTGCTGTGGCCCGACCCCTGGCCCCCGCCGCCCCGCGCCGCCCGCCCCGAGCCCGAGGACGAACAGGGCGAGCCCGAGCCCGCGACCTGACCTGTCCCGAAGGTCAGCCCGGCTCCGCGAAGCTGCCGGCGAAGACCGCCGCGATCGAGCCCCCGCTCGCCGGGCCCTCCGCCGCCACCCCGACGGCGAACTCTCCAGCCCGGCCGTTCGTCGCCGCGTGGGCCCGGCACCCCGCCGACGACCCCGCTGCATATCCCCTACTCCACACCGAACGGCCTTGCCGCGCCGCGCCGCCCCCGATAGCCTCGTCCGACCGTGGCGATGCGGATCCACCTCGCCGTGCTGCTCGGGCTCGTCGCCGTCTACGTCGTCGGCTTCTGGGACGCGTGGTTCCCCCCGCCCAACCATGGCTTCAACCTCGACGGATTCGGCGCCGCGCTCATGGGCATGCTCCTCGTGATCTACGCCGCGATCACCACCGTGCTGGCCGCGATCTGGCACCGCCGGCCCGGCGTCATCGTCACCATCCACGCGCTCGCCGTCGTCGCCTACGGCGTCGCCCTCGCCGTCGAGGGGTCCGACCGCCGCGAGCGCGAGCACGCCGAAGAGCAGCGCCGCGCCGCCGAGGCCCGCGAGCGGCCGCCCGACGCCCAGGCCTGCCTGCGCGTGCTCAACCTGCACGTGCGCCCCAGCAACCCGCTGACCGCCGAGGTCGTCCTGCTCAACGACTGCAAGTTCGCGCTCGGCGTCGCCCACGTCAGCCTGTGGGGCGGCTTCCCCGACGGCAACGGCAACGACATCCTCGGCGCCGCCCCCGGCTGGTCGCCGACCAGCCTGACCCCGAAGGGCACCACGCGGGTGCCGCTCGACGCCCGCATCGCCCGCGACGACCTGCCCCCGCTCGCCGGCTGGCGCTGGAAGCTCGACGTCCGCCTCGACCCGCCGCACGACGCCGCCTGCTACGAGCCCGCGGGCGCCCGCTGCGGCCCGCTCGGCCCGGTCACCGTCGACCCGCCGTGATGAGCGCCCGGGTCAGATGCACGACGGCAACGCGGGATCCACCAGGCTCCGCAAGAACGGCCGCACCTGTTTGATTATTAATTTCCCCCCGACAATTTTAAACTCGAGGTCCAGCAGCACGTCGCTCGGCGCGTGCTCGCCGTACTCGACGGGGTACGCCTGCTTCACCGCGTCGACCACCCCGCCGAGCTCGATCAGCTGGAGGTCGGTGAGCACCACCTCGCCCTCGGGCACCTCGGACGACGGCGCCACCCGCTCGATCGCCGACACCGCGCCGTCCATGATCGTCAGGCGCACCAGCTCCGCCGTCGTCCCGACCGGCGGGTTGACCACCTCGATCTCCCCGACCTGCACGTTCACCGTGAAGCGGTCGTCGTTGAAGTCGTTGGGGTTGCCGGTGAACACCACCCCGTTGGCCTGCTCGTCCTCGTACTGCGTGCTGACGAGCACCCCCATCGCCACCGCCGTCTGGTCGATCTGATAGTACTCGCGCTCCTCGTAGGCGCCGAAGTTCCACACGCTGGCCCACACCGCCTTCAGGCCCTCGGCCACCGGCTTGCGCTTCTTGTCGGGGTCGCACGCCGACGACCCGCCCGCGCCGACCGGGTCGAGCGCGCAGGCGCTGACCGACGTATAAAGCCCCGCCCCGTTGAACTCGACGCCGTCCTCGACGTTCGACGACGAGCGCAGGCGCACCATCGCCTTCTGCGAGCCGAACACCTCGCCGACCTTGGCCCCGATGTCGGCCACCACCGCCGCGTCGACCTGCCCCTTCTGCACGATCGCCGCCTGCAGCGCCGACAGCCAGGCCCGCCGCACCGCCGTGTCCGACGTGAACTTCGGGTCGGCCAGCCACATCGTGATCGTGTCGGCGAAGCTGATCGTCAGCGGCGTCCCGTCGACGATCACCTCCCACGTGTTCGCCGCCATGAAGTCGAGGTAGTGCTTGACCGGGATCCCGAACGCGTCGGCCTGATACGCCGGGTCGAGCGTCGCGTACATGGTCGCCAGCCCCGTCACCTTGCCGCCGAAGCGCCCGACCGCCTCCCCGCGCTCGCTCGCCGAGCTCGTCGGGATCTCGAGCACGTCCACCAGCTCCGCGTAGGTCGCGTCGGGCGGGTGGTCGACCGTCACGCTCGGCCGGTTCTCCGCCCAGAACGCCTCCGCCTCGGCCGGCGGCGCCTCCTCGATGGTGTAGATGTCGGGCGTCGCCACCAGCTTGACCAGCTTGCCCTCGAACGGTTTGAGCGCGACCAGCGGCGTGGCCACGAACACGTTCGGCGTGCCGCGCTGCCCGGCCAGCACGTTCAGGTGGCTGAGCACGTCCTGGCGCGAGCCCGTGATCGTGCCGGCCATCACCCCGCTGAAGTCGCTCGGCACGCTCTCCAGCACCAGCAGGTCCTGCCAGCCGAAAGTGCCCGCCGCCGTCGTCGCCTCCGCGCTGTCGTACAGGCGCACGCGCCCGTAGGTCGTGCCGATCGTGTACGCCTCGTACGAGACGTTGGCCGACCCGCCGAGCACCACCGGCACCGGCGGGTCGTCCCAGCTGAGGGCCAGGGCCTGCTGCGCCGGGCTGTTCGGCACGTAGCCGAGATCGCCGAGCGCCAGGCGGTCCTGGATGTGCCGGTAGATGCCGTACACCTCCTCCTGCGTGAGCAGCTCCGAGCTGTCCTCCGGCGTCTCGACCGTGAACCCGAACTTCGTCGCGACGTCGTCGGCCGAGAACTCGTACACGTTGCCGGCGTACATCGTGCGGTCCTCGCGGTAGTACACCAGCGCGTTGTACTGCGCGTAGGTGAAGCCCGGCAGCTGCGGCTGGAACGCGTCGCGCAGCATGCAGTAGTGCAGGCGGTACACGTTGGCGTCGTTGAACAGCGTCGGCAGCGGCGCCCGGCCGTTGGCCGGCGCGAGGTACTTGCCGAGCTTGCGCACGTCCTTGCGCTTGCCGTAGCCGATCGAGATCGTCTCCCACGTCTCGGCGTCGTCGATCTCCGCCTCGCACACGTGCTTGCCGACCCGCAGCGCCGCGTCGCCGCACACGTCGCCCTGCGGCGCGCAGCCCTCGTTCGCGTCGCCGTGGGCCCCCGGGTCGCAGTAGCAGCGGCCGTCGACCGGGTCGCAGTGGGCCAGCGCCCCGCACGCGCCCTCGACGCACAGGCCGGGCCCGCCCGAGCTCGATGACCCGACCGTCGTCGCCGTCGCCTCGCCGGTCTCCGTGTCCTCCGCGATCGGCGCGTCCGACGGGCACCCGAACGCCGCCCCCAGCGCCGTCAGACCGACGACCGCCGCCCAGTGCCCCCGCATCGCCCACGAAGCTAGGCCACCGGCGAATGCGAGTCAACAGCGCGCATCCTTCGCCGAGTAGTACTAGGATGACCCGCGTGCACGAACTGCTCGACGCCTCCGCGGTCACGCTGGCCCGCTGGATCCGCCAGCGCAAGCTCTCGCCCGTCGAGCTGCTCGACACCCTCCAGGCGCGCATCGCCGACGTCAACCCCGCGATCAACGCCGTCATCGCCGAGCGTCACGCCGCCGCCCGCGAAGAGGCCCGCGCCGCCGAGCGGCGCGCGCTCCACGAGCCGCCCGAGTCGCTGCCCCCGCTGCTCGGCCTGCCCTACACCGCCAAGGAGTACATCTCGGCCCGCGGCATGCCGCTGTCCGCCGGCATCTGGTCGCGGAGACATGTCCGAGCGGACAGCGACGCCGAGACCGTGGCCCGCCTCGGCCGCGCCGGCGCCATCCTCGTCGGCATCACCAACGTGCCCGAGGGCGGCCTGTGGATGGAGACGTACAACGACGTCTACGGCCGCACGCGCAACCCCTGGGACCTGCGCCGCACCGCCGGCGGCTCGTCGGGCGGCGAGGGGGCGATCGTCGCCGCCGGCGGCGTCGCCTTCGGCCTCGGCGCCGACGTCGGCGGCTCGATCCGCATCCCCGCCGCCTTCTGCGGCTGCGTCGGCCACAAGCCGAGCGGGCGCATGGTCCCCAACACCGGCTTCTGGCCGCCCGCCAGCGGCGACCTCAGCGCGTACCTCGTGTGCGGCCCGCTGACCCGCCGCGTCGAGGACATCTTCCCCATCCTCACCACCCTCGCCGGACCCGACGGCCACGACGCCGTCGTCCGCGAGTTCACCCTCGAGCGCCCCGAGTCGATCGACCTGCGCGAGGTCACCGTCTACCCGGTGCCCGGCGACGGCCGCGTACACGTCCGTGCGCCGATGCGCCGCGCCCTCGACGCGGCCGCCGACGCGCTCGTCGCCGCCGGGGCCCGGCGCGGCGCCCTGACCAGCCGCCGCATGCGCCAGGCCTTCCCGATCTGGAGCGCCATGATGTCGCTGTCCGGCAGCCCGCCGTACAGCGAGATCCTCGGCGGCGACCGCAAGCTCGCGCCGTTCCGCGAGATCGGCCGGCTCATCCTCGGGCGCTCGCGCCACACCCTGCCGGCCCTGCTCGTCGTCGCCCTCGAGGACATCATGAGCCACTTCCCCGGCCGCAAGCAGGCCATGGTCGACGTCGGCCGCGCCCTCCAGGCCGAGCTCGAGGACGTGCTCGGCCCGCGCGGCGTGCTGCTGTTCCCGCCGTACAGCCGGCCCGCCCCGCGCCACGTGATGCCGCTGCTCACCCCGTTCGACTTCGTCTGCACCGGCCTTTTTAACGTGCTCGAGTTCCCCTCGACCACCCTGCCGATCCTGTGGCACCACGGCCTCCCGGTCGGCGTGCAGGTGATCGGCCGCCGCGGCAACGACGGCCTGACGATCGCCGTCGCCGCCGAGCTCGAGCGCGCCTTCAGCGGCTGGCGCCGCGCCAACCCCCGTTGATCGCGACGTCTCGTCATCACGCCCCGCGGCTTGCGAGCCCCGCGACGTCCCGATAAAAATGTTCGGCCGTCCGGTGGACTGGATGACCTACTTGGAGTGGTCGGCCGCGCTCTGCGGCGTCGTCAGCGTCGTGCTGATCGCACACGGCAGCGCGTGGGGCTTCGTCGCCGGCTTCGCGATGGGCGCGCTCTACGTCGCCGTGTTCTTCGACGCCCGCCTCTACGCCGACAGCGGGTTCCAGGCCGTCTACGCCCTCCTCCAGCTGCGCGGCCTCTACCTCTGGCGACGCGGCCGCGGGCCGCAGACCGGCCGCATCACCCGCGTCACGCGCGACGAGCTCGCGTGGGGCCTCGCGCTCGCGACCCTCGCCGCCCTCGCCCTCGGCGCCGCGCTCACGGCCGCCACCGACGCCGCCCTGCCCTACGCCGACAGCGCCGCCGTGACCTTCGCGGTCATGGCCCAGGTCTGGCTCAACCGCCGCCGCATCGAGAACTGGATCGCCTGGGTCCTCGTCGACGTGTGGGCGGCCGGCGTCTATCTCGTCAAGGACCTGCGCCCGACCGCCGCCCTGTTCCTGCTGTTCGCCGCGCTCTCTGCCCACGGCTGGCGCCGCTGGTCGCTCGCCCTGCGCGCCCAGGAGGCCCCCGCGCCGTGACCGTCGTCGGCTCGCGCATGACCCGGCTCCACGCCGAGCTCGAGGCCCGGGGCGACATCCTCAACCTCGCCCACGGCTACCCCGACGGGCTGGACCCGCCCTGGCTCGCCGACCTCCCGCGCAGCCTCGCCGCCGCCGGCTGGCGCGACCTCGCCGTCGAGCCCGACCTCGCCACGCTGCGCCGCCACTTCGCCGCGCAGTTCGACGGCGAGGCCGCGACCCTGACCAACAGCGCCAGCGAGGCCCTCCTGCTCGCCTTCGACGCCGCGCTCGACGCCGTCGGCGGCGGCGAGATCCTCACGCTCGACGGCACCTACGACGCCTACGACGGCCTCGCCCGCATGTGCCGCGGCCGCCTGCGCCGGATCCCGCGCGAGGCCCCGACCGACCGCCCCGACGTCGCCCGCCTCGCCGCCCACGTCGGCCCGCGCACCCGCGCCCTGCTGCTCACCCAGCCCGAGAACCCGCTCGGCTGGTCGTACCCGCAAGCCGAGATCGACGCCGCCGCCGCGCTCGCGCGCCGCCACGACCTCGCGCTCATCCTCGACTGCGCCTTCGCCTCGCTCGCCCCCGGCGGCCGCGTGCCCCTGCCCGCCTCCACCGCCGACCTCCGCCTCCTCGTGATCGGCGACACCGGCAAGCTGCTCGCCCTCCACGGCGTGCGCCTCGGCGCCGTCGTGCACGCCGCGCGCCTCGCCGACCACCTGCACGCCGCCGTGTCCGACCTGCACTTTCGCCTCGACACCCCACGCGTCACCGTCCTCGCCCGCGCCGTCGCCGACCCCCGCCTCGAGCTCCACCGCCACGACCTCGTCGCCCGCGTCGCCGCCAACCACCGCATCCTCTCCGCCGCCACCGCGCCGCACGTGCGCTGCCCGCGGCCCGAGGCGACGTCGATGGCCCTCGTCTCGATCCCCGGCTCGCCGCTCGCCGACGCGGAGTTCACCGCCGCCCTGCTCGCCGAGGAGCGCGTCGCCCTCGTCCCGCTGGCCCTGTTCTACGCCGACAGCCCGCGCCAGGCGCTCCCCGGGGCGTGCAGCGCCCGCGTCGCCCTCGCCCGCCCCGAGGACTGCGTCGCCGCCGCCGCCGAACGCCTGGCCCGCTTCGCCCGCCGCCGCGCCGTCGCGTGTTAGCTTGCCGGCGATGTCGACCGACGACGAACTCGTGCTCGCGCTGCCCGACGAGCTGCGCGGCCGCGCGGACCAGCTGTCCGCCCTACAACTCGCCCACGCGCTCGCCAACCTCGGCGACTTCGACGCGGCCCTGCCGTGGTGCGAGCGGGCGATCGCCGGGTCCGAGACCAGTGACCCCCGCGCGCTCGTGCTCGGCCTGCGCCTCGCCGGCATCTGCCACGCCCGCAGCGGCCGCTTCGCCGAGGCCCTGCCGTGGTTCGAGCGCGCGCTCGCGGCCAGCGAGCGCGGCGGCGACGGCCGCGTCGACCACGACGGCGTCGGCCGCACCCTCCACGAGGCCGCCGAGTGCATGGACGACCCCGCCCACGCGCTCACGCTGCTCGCCCGCGCCGCCGAGGAGAAGCGCCAGGGCGACGCCGACGGCCGCGTCGACCACGACGGCCTCGGCAAGACCCTCCACCAGCTCGGCTGGCGCCACGCCCAGCTCGATCGGCCCGACGAAGCCCTCGTCTGCTACGCGGAGGCCGCGGCCGAGAAGCAGCAGGGCGACCTCCGCGGCCGCGTCGACCACGACAGCCTCGGCGCCAGCCTGCACCAATACGGCGACGGCCTGCTGCGCTCCGGCCAGCTCGCCGAGGCCCTCCCGTGGTTCGAACGCGCCGTCGCGGCCGCCGAGCAGGGCGACGCCTTCGGCCGCGTCGACAACGAGAGCCTCGGCGCCAGCATGCATCAGGTCGGCGTGTGCCTGGCCGAGCTCGACCGCCACGCCGACGCCCTCGCCTGGCTGGAGCGCGCCGCCGCGGCCGCCGAGCTCGGCGACATCCACGGCCGCGTCGATCACGACAGCCTCGGCGCCACCCTGCATCAGCTCGGCGACTGCCTGCTCCACCTCGGCCGCACCGCCGACGCCCTGCAGGCCTATAACCGCGCCGTCGCGTCGCGCCTGCAGGGCGACGTGCACGGCCGCGTCGACCAGGACGGCCTCGCCGCCAGCCGCGAGGCCGTGCGCCGCGCCGCCGCCCGGCGCCTGCTCGAGGCCTGACGCCCGGGCCGAACCCGAGGAGGTCGTCGACTCGGCCTCCGGGGTCCGCCGAAATCATCGATCGATTGTTTCACTCGAGTCGGGTCACGGCTTCTTGCCCGCCGTGATCTGCACGCTCGCCCCGCGCGCCAGCCCCAGCGTGACCTGCGTGCCCGCCAGCACCTGCGTCAGCGTGTCGTGCAGGTACGCGTGGACCCCGCTGACGTCGTGCCCGTCGACCTGCGTGATCACGTCGCCGATCTGCAGCCCCGCCGCGGACGCCGGCCCGCCCGGGCGCACCACCGCGACGACCAGCTGGCGCGCCGCCGGGTCGGCCCCCGGCTCCTCCTCCTTCACGCGGTAGCCGAGGTCGCCCGCGACCTCCTCCTCCTTGACCCGCTTCTTCGCCACCCGGATCGGCGGCAGCTCGACCACCGGGCTGCCGTCGGCCAGCACCGCCGGCACGCTCGTCCACCCGTACTCGTCGGTCGCGCCCCAGTTGCGCGGCATCACGTAGACCTCGACCTTGCCGACCGGCGCGCGCGGCACCTCGAACTGGCCCCTGTCATCGGTGATGTGCTGCTTCTCGTCCTCGCCGCCCCACGCGAACATCCCCCCGCTCGCCGCGCCGACCATGACCCGCATGCCCGGCACCGGCTTGCCCTCGAGGTCGACCACCGTCCCGCGCACCGTGACCTTCGGCGCCAGCTCGAAGCGCAGGTCGGCCTTCGCCTCGCCCTCGCCGAGCGTCACCTCGAGCTCCTGCGAGCCCTCGCCCGCCGCCGCCGTGACCTTGAACTTGCCCTGCGGCACCTCGGGGATGCGCCACGCCCCGCGCGTGCGAAAGAACGTGTCCGCCCGCCGGTAGCCGGTCGCCTCGTCGATCACGTTGACGCGAAACTCCTCCGGCGCGTCGCCCCCGCGCACCTTGACCGTGCCCGCCAGCGAGCCCGGCAGCGCGATCGTCAGCTCGACCTCCGCCCCGACCACCACGTGCTCCTTCAGCGCCTCGCCGCCGCCGTTGCGGTGCGCCCGCAGCGTGTACTTGCCCGGCGCCAGCCCGGTCAGCGTGAACTTGCCGTCCTGGTCGGTCATCTCCGGCGTCTTGTACCAGTGCAGCCAGCGCGTCTCCCGCGCGCCGCCGCCGCTCGCCGCCGCCGCGCTCTCCGACTCGCGCGTCGCCTCGACCAGCGCGTCACCGACCGGCCCGCCCTCGGCCTGCACGGTCCCCGTGATCGTGCCCGACAGGTCCTCGACCACCAGCTCGATCTTCTCCTTCGCCCCCGCCGCCAGCGAGACCTTCACGCCCTGCGGGTCGTCGTCCTTAGTCCCCGGCGTGCGGACGATGTCCCAGCCCTGCCGCGCGATCACCCGGTACTCGCCCGGCGGCGCGTGCTCGATCACGAAGCTGCCGTCGTCCGCCGCGTTCACGCTGGTCCACTGCGTCCCGCCCGACAGCGACACCGTCGCCTTCTTGACCGGCTTGCCGTTGCTGTCGCGCACCCGCCCGCGCAGCTCCGCCGTCGCCGGCAGCGTGATCTTGACCTCCGCGTCCTTGCCCGCCGTCAGGGTCACCTCGGTCGGCTTGTCCGGCACCGCCCGGTTGGCGCTCCAGCCGTTGACGCTGACCTCGTAGGTCCCCGGCAGCAGCCCGCCCAGCTCGAACACCCCCGCCTCGTCGGTCTCGCCGCCCCAGGCCGACGTCTGGCGCGCCCGCGGCTTGCCCGGGTCCGACTTCGGCCCCGCGCTCAGCCGCAGGTCGGGCACCGGCTTGCCCGCGTCGTCGACCACGACCCCGCGGATCGTCCCGCCCGCCTCGACCACCCACTTCACGCCCTTGACGCTGGCGTCGACGATCTTCACCGGCTCGTACTTCTCCGCCGACACGAACCCGCGGCAGCTCAGCTCGATCGCGTACTCGCCCGGCAGCAGCCCCTCCATGCGCACCAGACCGTCCGGGTCGGCCTCCTGCCAGCCCCCGCGATCGTTGGCCCGGTCCCGCGCGTTCAGCGAGCCCAGGTCGCACGCCTCGCCCGCTTCGGTCACGATGCGCCCCTCGAGCGTGAACGCCGGGTGCGCCTCGATCACCTGCGGCTCCGACGTCTCGCCCATGCCGAGCACGACCTGCTCGTTCGACTTGCCCATCGCGTCCTCGGCGGTCGCCTTGGCCTTGTAGGCCCCCGGCTCGAGCTCGTCGATGCGAAAGTTCCCGCCCGCGTCCGTGAACGCCGTCTGCCCCGAGCCCCAGCCCTCGCCCGCGATCGCCTCGACCTTGGCGCCCTCGATCGGCGCGCCGTCGCCGGCCCGCACGACCTTGCCGACGATCACCGCCTCCGGCATCAGGAACACCTCGAACACGTGGCCCGGCGCCAGGCCCTCGTCGTTGCCGCTGGCGTACCCGTCGGCCCGCGCCCACATGTTCACCCCGCCGGGCTTCACCCACATCGTGAACGCCCCCTCGGCGTCGGCGTAGGTCACGGCCTCGTCGACCCCGACGATCGCCCCCGCCACCGACCCGCCGCTCAGGTCGCGCACGTGCCCCTTGATCTCGACCCCGCCGCCCTTCAAGCGAATGTCGATCCCCCGCACCTCGGCGCCCGGCCGCAGGTCCACCGTGTCGCGGCGCTTCACCCCCTCGCCGCGCTCATAACGCGTGGCGATGAAGCCCGGCGCCATCGCCGATACCCGCTGTCGTATCGGCCACAGCCCCTCGAGGCGATAGCTCCCGTCCTTGTTGGTCTTCGTGCATACCGGGTCGCGCGTGTCGGCCGACCCCAAGAACGGCGACCAACCATATGTGCACACCTGCGCCCCCGCGACCGGCGCCCCCTGCGGGTCGAACACCTTGCCCGCGATCGTGCCCTTCGTGTCCTTCAGCCTCAGCGCCGGCAGCTCGGGCCCGCCGCGCGGCCCCGTCAGCGCCGCCGCGCCCGCCGGCCCGGCCCTGTCCTCCGCCCCCGCCTCCGCCTCCGGCGCCTCCCGCCCGGCCCACGACCACCACACCACCGCTCCGACGATACCCAACAAAAGCAGCAGCTTGATGCCTCGATTCACGCGATCACCTCCGGGGTTCTCCGCCAACGCGCCGCCGCCGGCCTCGTTCTAATTCGCCGACGCGACGCGCTCGGGGACAATGTACACCTCGTCCTCGTCGGCGAGCTTCACGTTCCAGCAGCCGTCCTCGGCCTTGACCAGGGTGAACGTGGTCCCCTTCGCCAGCTTGCCGTCGCCGAGCCCGTGCGAGCAGCCGCTGTCGAAGAACACCGTCTCGCGGGTCACCGTGTATTTCGCCCCGGCCTTCGCGTCCGGCGGCGTCGTCCCCCTGTCGCAGCCCATCACGCCGAGACACGCGACCAGCAGCGCCCATTCCACCCTTCGAACCAGCGACGCACGACCCATCCGGCGATCCTCCGACCGCGCATCTTACCGGAAAGCCCGCCGCGGCCTTCAGGCGAACATCGCGCGGAACACGAGGAACAGCACCCCCGCGAGCACGATCGAGGCCGGCAGCGTCAACAGCCACGCCGACGCGATCTTCGTGATCGTGTGCATCTGCAGCCCCGAGCGCTGGGCCACCATGGTGCCCGCGACCCCCGACGACAGCACGTGCGTGGTGCTGACCGGCAGGCCGACCACCGCCGAGATGCCGATCGTGCTCATCGCCACCAGCTGGGCCGAGGCCCCCTGCGCGTACGTGAGCCCCTCCTTGCCGATCTTCTCGCCGATCGTCACGACGATGCGCCTCCACCCGACCATGGTGCCGACGCCCAGCGACAGCGCCACGCAGAACAGCACCCAGCTCGGCGCATAGTCGGTCAGCCCGCGCACGTCCTTGCGGGCCTGCGCCAGCCTCCTCGCGTCGTCGCCGTCGACTTTCTTCTCGAGCTTCTTCAGGTGCACGTCGAGCAGCAGCACGTCCTTGCGCAGCGCCCCGCGCACCTCACTCGGCACCTCGGCGAGGCTGGTCTTGCCGTGGATGCCCGCCGCCAGCTCGCCGAGCTCGCCGCGGAGCTCCCGCACCTCCGCCGCCGGCAGCGTGTCGAGCACCTGCTCGGTCGTCGCCAGCGCCCGCCGGGCCTTCTCGATGTCCGGCGGAGCCAGCCCGAGGTTGAGCGCGAACCCGGCCGGCACGATCCCCATCAGGATCAGCATCACCAGGCCCACGCCCTTCTGCCCGTCGTTCGACCCGTGGGCGAAGCTCACCCCCATGCACCCGCCCGTCAGCACCGCCCGGATCCACGTCGGCGGCGGCTGCGAGCCGACCGGCACGCGGTACAGGTTCGGGTCTCGGATCAGCTTCTTGGCCGCCAGCAGCAGCCCCGCCGCCAGCACGAAGCCGATGATCGGCGCGATCAGCAGGGCCAGCCCGACGTCGATCGCCTTGGCCCAGTTGACCCCCGAACCGAACTCGTGCCCCGGCAGCAGCGAGTTGGCCAGCCCGACCCCGACGATCGCCCCGATCAGCGTGTGCGAGCTCGAGGCCGGCAGCCCGAAGTACCACGTGCCCAGGTTCCACAGGATCGCCGCCAGCAGCAGCGCCAGCATCATCGCCAGGCCCTCGGCCGACCCGCCCGACAGCAGCAGCTCGACCGGCAGCAGGTTGATGATCGCCATCGCCACCGCGATCCCGCCGACGAACACCCCGAGGAAGTTGCAGATGCCCGACAGGATCACCGCCGTCCACGGCCGCAGCGACCGGGTGTAGATGACCGTCGCCACCGCGTTGGCCGTGTCGTGGAACCCGTTCACGAACTCGAAGCCGAACGCGATCAGCAGCGACACGGCGAGCATCGCCAGCGTCCCCGCACCCAAGCTGCCGTCGAACACCGCTTCCATGGCGCTTCTCGACCGTATCGCGCCCGCGCCCGCGCCGTCCGTCACAACCCGGCGGCAATCTGGTTTGTCCGGTGACGCCCATGTTACGCGCGCGTGACATCGCGCGAGAACGTCGTTCCCATCGCACACTTCGGCCCCCTGCAGCCCCCAATCGCCGGGCTTCGCCGCCCCCCGGCGACGGCGGTGCGGCGCGGGGCGATCCCTTTGCTACGCTGGCCCGAACTCCCGCCCGGAGCCCCTACTTCTCTTAACCCAAGTTGGCCTGCCATGAAAACCCGCCTCCTCCTGTTCACCCTGGCCCTCGCCGCGTGCCCTGACGACGACGTGACGCCCAACCCCAGCGGCAGCGGCGAGCTCGGCGTCGGGACCTTCACCTACCTGTGCCGCAGCGAGGGCGACTTCACCTGCTCGATCGGACAGACGAGCGCCGACTTCCCGCCCGGCTTCGCCCTCGGGGGCCGCTTCGGCATCAGCTACGCCTGGAAGTCCGAGACCGACCACATCAACGACCCGCTGCCCGCCCTGCAGACCGCCGACGCCGATCGCCTGCAGCAGAGCGACCAGAGCTTCGTCGCCCTCCAGGCCGGCTACGCCGCCATCCTCGCGGCCACCGGCAACAGCCAGATCGTCGACCTCATCCACGCCAAGATCCGCCCGATCGACGACCTGCGCCTCGTCGACGCCTTCCTGCTGCCCGCCGTCGCCCCGCTGGCCGAGCTCGCGCTCCCGCCCGACTTCAGCGCCACCGTCCAGCTCGTCCCCCTCGACATCGACGACACCCCGCTGTCGGGCGCGCTCGACATCACCTGGACCGTCGACGACGAGTCGGTCGTCGGCATCGCCGTCGGCCAGGGCACCGGCCGCGTCCGCGTCGACACCCTCGCCGCCGGCACCGCCACCCTCACCGCCGCCCTCGGCGACAGGACCGCCTCCGTCACCATCACCGTCGACCCCGACCTCCAGCCGACCACCACCGAGTCGACGCTCACCGAGGCCACCACCACCCTGACCACCGGCACCGGCGAGACCGGCACCGGCACCACCGGCCCCGACACCGACGCGACCGGCAGCGACACCGGCGACACCTCGACCAGCACCGACACCACCGCCGGCACCACCGGCACGACCACCGACACCACCGGAGGTGCCCTGTGAACATCGTGACCCGCTTCCTCACCGTCCTGATCGCCGCCGCCGCGCTGCCCGCCTGCAGCCCCGAGTACGACCACGTCGAGCTCGAGCTCTACTCGTCGCCGCCGATCCCCGTGTGGGTCTCCGGCACCGACATCGAGATCCCCGCCGGCCTCGCGGTCGCCGTCGAGGTCGAGCCGATCGCGCGCAGCCGCATCGAGTACGTGCCCGACGACGAGGTCGAGCTCGAGTCCGAGGACCGCGCGATCCTGCGGGTCGACGCCACCGAGAACTCGCGCCGCTTCGTGTTCGTCGGCGTCGAGCCCGGCGAGACCTGCGTGGTCGTCACCGTGCTCGGCGACCGCGAGGACTGCATCCCCGCCAGGGTCACCGCCACGCCCTGACCTCCGCCCCGCGCACCGCGCGGCCCAGGCGACCTCCCGGGCCGCGGCGCTGGCTCGCCACGGCCCCGCCGCGGACGTTCACGCCTTCGGCGCCTCGCCGGCGAGCGCCGCCTTGCGCCGATGGTACAGGTCCAGCTCCTTCTCGCTCGGTATCAGCGACAGCAGCGACTCCTGGGTCTCGACCTGCGCCCGGGCGATGATCTCGCTGAGCTGCGCCAGCTCCGCGGGCGTGACCGTGATCCCGTCGATGAAGCGCTGCGCCAGCACCAGGTCGACCTGCTGCAGCCGCCGCTGATACGCGTTGAACACCGCCAGCCGCGCCGCCGCCCGCGCCCCCGCGACCTCGACGAGCCGCCCCTGGAACCCGAGCTTGCCGAGCACCGTCAACAACGCGCCGGTCCCGGTCAGCGCCCACGCCGACACCGCCTCGTAGCCCTGCGCGTACCCCAGGTACATGCCCATCACGATCGCCGTGCACCCGAGCAGGAACACGACGACCCACATGCCGACCGAGATCCACGTCGCCACGCCGTCGCCCATGGCGATCCACTTCACGTGGTCGCGCTGGCGGGCGTCGAACTCCGCGACCACCCCGCGCCGGCTCTCGAGGTCCTGGCGCCGCACCTGCGCGCGGTCGACCGCCACCGAGCCGCCGATCTCGATGAGCAGCCGCCGCGCCGCGTCCTCGCGGCGGGTCTGCCCGCAGCGCAGCGCCGCGTCGAGGCACTCGACCACCGGCCCGCGCTGCATGCAGCGCAGCGCCGCCGCCAGCTTCTCGTCGCGGTCGGTCGTGCCGGTCGCCAGGTCGAGCAGGCGATGCACCGCCTGCGGCGTGGTCAGCAGCGCCTCGAGGGCCACCGCCGCCTCGAACGCCACGCCCGGGCTGGCCGACTCGAGCTCCGAGATCAGCAGGTCCGTCTGCTGGATGCCGAGCCTGCCGATCGCCCGCACCGCCAGGCCGACCATGTCGTAGTACTCGCGCTGGCGCCGGTGCGTGACCACGAAGCGGGCCAGCGTGTGCGAGGCCTCGGCCGCGCGGGCCGTGCCGCCGAAGCGGCCGAGCACCCAGATCGCGTCCCACGTGTACGAGGCGAACGGCCCGGCGTCGATGATGGCCTCGACCGGCTCGAACGCCTGGGCCAGCGGCACCGCCCGCAGCGCCCGCAGCGCCGCGCTGATCGCCACCACCGACCCCGGCACCCCGTCCGTCGGCGCCACCGGCCAGGTCCCCGGCAGCGGGTCCGGCTGCAGGCCGCCGGCCAGCGCCCACGCCAGCTTGGTCATGCCCTCGAGGCTGTCCTTGATCTCGGCGAGCAGCGCCCAGGCCAGGCAGCGCAGCATCAGGTGCTCCCCGGCGTCGGCCGCGATCGCCTCGGCGCGCTGGGTCACCCACCCGCGCAGGGGCCGGTGCTCCCACGCCGACGTCATCGTCCAGTAGCGGACCCAGCGGTTTGGCTCCTTCAGGCGGTCCGTGTACAGCTCCATCAGCCGGCGCGCGTCGGGGTCGTCGCCCGCGAGCACGACCAGCGCCGTCAGCTGCCACGAGCGCGACCACGAGCCCGAATGTTCTTCGTCGTCGACGCGGTGGTGCGAGTCGGCCGACAGCACCTTGACCAGGTTCGCGCGCAGCTCGGCCAGCGTCGGCGAGCCCCCCTGGGCCATCTGCGCCTTCAGCTGCTCGACGAGGTTGCCGCGCACGTGCTCCCCCCCGTCCGCGAGGACCTGCATCATCTGTTCGGCGCTCTGGACCGGGGCTTGCGGCATCGAGCCCGGGATTGTAGCAGGGGCGCACATCCGTGTAAGCTCACGGCCGGCGTGGGGGCAGTACGGTGCAGCAAGACCTGAGCTTCAAGTTCGATCGCTACCTGCCGCTCGTCGACCCCGACCGCTTCGCCGACATCGCGTTCTATCAGGAGCTCGAGAAGATCGGCTACCGCCAGGTCCTGCTCGGCGGGACCGGGGCCACCAACCTCGCCCACATCGTCCGCGAGCTGAAGCGCAACACCGGGCTGCAGGTCGTGCTCTACCCCGCCGGCCCCGACTCGGTCGCCGCCGCCGACGTCGTGCTGCTGCCCGACGTCATGAACTCCAACTCGCACTACGCCCGCCCGTTCGGCTCGGGCTCGGTGTCGACGGCCATGCACATCGCCCAGCGCGGGCTCAACTTCCTGCCGCTGGCCTACTTCATCATGGGCAACTCGACGGCCCGCTGGTACTTCGACGCCTTCCTGGTGCCGAAGATGAAGATCGTCGTCGGCTACGCGCTGTACGCCCGCATGGTCGGCTACCGCGTGCTCGCCCTCGACTACGAGGACCCCAGCCTGCAGATCGACCCCAAGCTGATCGCCGCGCTGCGCAACATCGAGGGCCTGCACCTCGTGGTGTCCGACGAGTTCACCCCCGAGAGCGCCGCCGAGGCCATGAGCCTCGGCATCGACACCATCGTGACTCCCTCCAACCTGCTCGAGGACGCGGCCGACCCGCTCGCGCTGGCCGCCGAGTTCTACGACGCGCTCCTGAGGGGTAGGTGAGCGGACACGAGGCCAGCGCCAGCACCGTCGCCCCCGTGCGGCTGCTGTCGCGCCCCTCCCGCGCCGCGAGCCCCGAGCTCCCGCCGCCGCCCCCCGGTCGTCTGCTCCGCGTGTTCATCGGCGCGATCGCCATCGGCCAGGCCGCGGCCGTCGTCGGCGCCTACTACATCACGCTCGCCGTCACCTTCCCGCCCGGCGCCCTCGCCCTGTTCCTCGCCGTGCTCGCCGTGCTCGTCGGCGCCTCGATCGGCGCCGTCTACCTCGTCCACCGCCGCCTGTCGGGCCGCATCGCCGCCTGGCTCGCCAGGCCCGGCGACGGCGTCGACCGCGGCGCCTGGCGGCAGGCCCTCAACTACCCCGTCCACCTCGCCGTCGCCGTCGGCCTGTCCGCCCTCCTCGTCTCCGCCGCCGCCGCCCTCGTGCTCGCCGCCGTCACCCGCGACCTCGTGCTCGCGTTCCACATCGCCGTCGGCGGCGGCCTCGCCAGCGTGCTCGACGCCATCTTCGCCTGGCTCTACACCGACTACGCGCTCCGCCCGCTGCGCCGCGTGATGGCCGTGCGCGAGCCGCTGCTGCCGGTGTCCGGCTACGGCATCGTCCACCTCGGCCTCGGCGCGAAGATGGCCGTCGTCATCGTCGGCGTCTCGCTCGTCAGCGCCGTGGTCGTCGGCACCCTGGCCTACCGCGCCGCCACCGAGGCCCTGCACTCCGGCGACCTCGCCTGGCTCGCCGTGCAGCTCATCCTCGTCACCGTCATCGGCCTGGTGGTCAGCCTCTCGGGCTGCCTGCTGGTCACCCGCCACACCACCGAGCCGCTGCGCGAGCTGACCACCCTCGTCGCCGAGCTGACGCCCGAGCGCTACAGCCAGCGCGGCGTGCCGATGAGCGCCGACGAGGTCGGCCAGCTGACCTGGGCCGTCAACGCCATGCTCGGCGGCCTCGAGGAACGCGACTTCATCAAGGACGCCTTCAGCCGCTACGTCACCCGCCAGGTCAGCGACGTCGTCCTCCAGGGCGGCCTCGAGCTCGGCGGCGAGCTGCTGACCGCGACGATCCTGATGGCCGACATCCGCGACTTCACCGGCCTGTCCGAGCGCATGCCCCCGCGCCAGGTCGTCCGCCTGCTCAACCGCTACTTCACCGAGATGGTCGAGGAGTGCATGGAGCACGGCGGCATGATCGACAAGTTCATCGGCGACGCGATCATGGTCGTGTTCGGCGCGCCCGCCCGCCTCACCCCCGAGCAGTCGGCCCGCGCCGCCGCCAAGGCCGCCCTCGGCATGCACCGCCGCCTCGCCGCCCTCAACGCCGCGTTCGCCGCCGACGGCCTGCCCGCCCTCCGCATCGGCATCGGCATCCACACCGGCGAGGCGATCGCCGGCAACATCGGCTCGCCCCAGCGCCTCGACTACACGCTCATCGGCGACTCCGTCAACACCACCGCCCGCATCGAGTCGACCTGCAAGGAGGTCGACCACGACCTCCTGGTGTCCGAGGCCACACGCGCCCACCTCGGCGACCGCGCCCGCATCGGCGAGCCGCTCGTCGTCCACCTGAAGGGCAAGGCCAAGCCGACCCAGGTCTTCCCCCTCCTCGCCTTGGAGTGATCGGCCCGCGCTCGCGCTCGAACCCCGCGCGCGCCTCGCATCTCCTCGTCGTCGGACCTGCGCAGCCTTGCGCGTGGACGCGGCCACCGCGAGTCTGTAACTTGCTCTGATGGCAGACGAAGGTGACCTGCGATTTGCCTGGGCCGTGCGCCGGACGACGTTCACCGCGGATCAGGCCGCCCGCCTGGTCACCGCCATCGGCGACGCCGCGCGCGACGCCTGCGCCGCCCACTTCCCGGCCTCCGAGGGCTACGAGACGCGCGCCACCCACCTCCACGGCATGCTGGAGGGCGTGCGGGTCAGCGTCTCGAAGGGCGAGTTCTCGGCCGTGGTCAGCACCCAGTGCTACGAGGAGCAGGACCGCCGCATCGCCGTGCGCCTGGTCGCCGCGGTCCGCCGCCACGCCCCGCCCGACGTCGAGGTCGTGCGCCTGCTCGAGATCGCCAGGCCGGTGCTGCTCGTCATCCTCGGCAGCGCCGTCGCCTTCGCCCTGATCTCCGCGCTGTGGGTCTCGGGCATCGGCGGCTACTTCCGGCTGTCGCTGTGGATGAGCTTCATGATCATGATGGCCCCGGCGATCGCCTGGCTGCTCGGCGCCCGCACCAGCGTCCAGCTCGAGGCCATCGAGGCCACCCGCAGCGCCTTCCTCGCCCAGGCCCGCGCGATCGCCGACCACGAGTCGCGCTGGCGCCGGCTGCTGCACGTCATGCACGACCAGCAGGCCGTGGTCACCCAGCCGCGCGCCCTCCCGTTCCGCCGGTGAGGCGCGCGGGCCCGCCGCCCGCTACTTGGTGATCCGCTCGAGGATCTCCTGCGGCTTGCGCTCGACGATGTGGCGCCCGAGCGCCGCCTCGAGGTCGACCCCCGACCGGTTGGCCAGCGCCAGCAGCACGAAGAACACGTCCGAGATCTCCTTGTCGACGTCCTGCTCGTGCAGCACCGCCTCGCCGAGCTGCCCGGTCTGGACCAGCAGCCGCGCCACCCCGTAGTCCAGCGGCAGCGGCTCGATCGCCGCGGCGAAGTTCTCACGCGCCCACTCCTGCAACTTTGCGATGTCCATCGGTCCCACTCCTGCAGCCCCGAGGATCCCCCGCCGCGGCGCCGCTGTCCACGCGCGCCGCTGTCCACGCCCCCCACGCGGCCGCGTCGGGGGCCGCGTTCACAGCGTCTCGTCGTCGTCCGGCAGCACCTCCTCCGGCTCGCCGCCGCCCGCACGGTCCGTCTGCCCCGACCGCGGCCCCCGACCGCCGGGCGCCGGCGGCGGGATCGACTTCGGCTTCGACAGCGTGATCGAATCCGGCAGCGGCAACGAACCGCCCGCCTGCGGCCGGACCACCCGCGCCGTCCCGATCGTCACCTGCGTCTCGGGCTCGACGTCGGGCACCTTGACGTCGGCCAGCAGCGTGTCCGACGGCAGCACCTTCGAGGGCACCACCGACGTCACCGGCGCCTGCGACTGCGTCGCCAGCAGCGGGTCGTTGCGCCCGGCGAAGATCGCCTCCGACGCCGACGACATGTGCGGCTGCGGCCCCGACGTCGAGGCCGACGGCCGCGACGAAGCGAGCGGCTGCGACGAGGCGGGCGGCTGCGACGAGGCCGACGGCCGCGCCGGCACCGGCGCCGCCAGCTCGCGCGGCAGCGCCTCGCGCGGCATCGCCGGCCGCTCGACCGTCGCCGCCCCCAGCATCGTCGGCCCCGGACGCGGCGCGCTCGACTCGCGCACCCGCGGCCCGCCGCTGTCCTTGACCCGCACCGTGCTGGTGCCCTGCATGGTCCCGCGCGACGGCGACGCGCCGTCCGCCGGCGGCGTGTCGCCCATCTGCGTGGCCGTGCCCTGCATGGCCCACTTGTGCTTCGCGCGGCCGGCCGGCTCCGGATCGTCCGGCAGCCGCGGCGCGCCGCCGGCGGTGCGCCACAGCCCGCCGCTGCCGAAGCTGTGCCAGGCCCACGGCAGCCAGCGGATCAGCGACCACGCCAGCCACAGCGCCCACGCCAGCATCAGCCCGCGGTACCACCAGATCGACACCGACAGCACCCACGGCTGCGGCACCCCGCCGTCGACGCGGTCCTGGAACCACCGCAGCGTGCTGCCGTACGACGAGTTGCCCTCGATCTGCATGTCCGGCTGGCCCAAGAGGCCCATGCGGATCGCCTCCGCCAGGCACACGCAGGCCACCAGCGTCCAGCCGATCAGGATGAGCTGGCGCAGGTCGAACCACCAGCCGGCCACGTCGGTCCGCTCGCGCCGCCACGCCAGCGCCAGGAACCACCCGACCACCAGCATCGCCAGCGGCGCGTCGAGCGGCGAGAGCCCGAGCCCGAGCAGGAACCACTGGTGCCCGCGCAGCGGCGACCAGCGCAGCCGGCTCAGCACCGCCGCGGCGATCAGCAGCATGATCACGAACGACCAGAACAGCACCGCCGGGCCCAGCCGCGGCCCGCCCACCAGCAGGATCCACCGGCTCGCCGGGAACTGCACGATCACGTCGACGTTGACCGCCGGCGCCCCGAGCTCGACCTCCGGCCCGACGTAGCGCTGGCGCAGGTCGTGGGTCTCGCGCCAGCTCAGCTCGATCGTCTGCGCCCCCGGCTCGACCGGCACGCGCACGCTGCGGCCCTCCTGGCCGATCGTCTGGCGCGCGCCGCGGATCGTCACGCCCTGCAGCAGCGCCCCCTCGGGGATCTCGAGCACGTGGTGCCCGCCCCGGCTGCTGCGCAGGTCGAGGCTCAGCCGGGCGTCGACCGCCCGCAGCCCCGGCTCGAGCGTCAGCGACGCGCGGTCGATCGTCAGCGTCTGCCCCGGCACGCCCTCGGGCCGCGTGATCGTCAGCGTCACCTGCTCGCCGGGCCACGGCCGCCACTCGCGCAGCCCGCCCTCGCCCTGGCGCACCGTCGGCAGGCTCTCGTGCTCGACGTGCCACACCGGCCCGACCTCGACCTGCCACACCTCGGTCCACGGCTCGCCGACCGCCGCCGCCAGCGTGACCGTCGGCGAGATCTGCAGCGAGCTCGTCCACTCGAGCGTGCTCGTGTCCGGCGGCATGTTGACCAGCACCTCGCCGCCCTCGACCCGCAGGTCCGCGGTCGTCACCGACTCGCCCGGCAGCAGCGGCACGCCCAGCACCACCGCCGAGCCGCGCGGCGTCAGCCGCACCACCCGCGTCGTGATCTCCCAGTTGAGGCCCAGCTGCAGCGAGCGCTCGAGCCGCACGAACGCCGGCAGCGTGCCGACCTCGAGCTCCGCCGGCTTGTCCTTGCCGTCCTGCGGGCTGACGCGCGTCAGCTGCAGGTTGTCGTCGGCCAGCCCGTCCTCGTGCAGCCCGTCGACCGTCCAGCCGACGGCCTTGGCCTCGACCCGGTGCGGCTTCAGCGGCAGCCCGATCTGCACGGTCTCCCGCGCCGGCAGCGGCCCCTCGATCACCAGCTCGTGCCGGCCCGGGCGCAGCTCGATCGCCAGCGTGCCCTCGGGCGTGCGCACGATCCCCCCGTTGGTCGGCGAACCGTCGACCAGCACGCTCGTCGGCAGCCACTGCTCGCCGTTGCCCGGCAGCGGCACCGCCACCGCCGCCGACACGTGCACCTCCTGGACCAGCCGCAGCCCGCCCGCCGTCGCCTCGAGCCGCATGCGCGGGCTCGTCGCGCAGCTCGGCAGGCACGTCGGCGTCTCGATCAGCCGCGCGCGCAGCTCGCTCAGCACCTGCTCCTCCGGCACCTGCGCCGCGGCTGTCCCCGGGGCCAGCACACCCGCCCCGAAGGCCAGCGCCGCCGCCAGCGCCCCGCTCGCCCCCAGCGCCCCGCGCCGCCGCCCCAGCCGCCCGAACACCGCCAGCAGCAGCGTCACCAGGAACAGCACGCGGATGAACGCCAGCGCCAGGTTCAGGTGCGGCGGCACCAAGAACAGCCGGACCTGCTGGTCGCGCGTGACCGGCCCGTTCCAGCCGAGCCGCACCGACCGCCAGCTCCACGACGGCAGGCCCGACCCGGTCTGCACCACCGTGTTCGCGTCGTACTCCCGCAGCTTCTGCTGCTTGCGGTACATCGAGCCGGCTCCGAGGCTGCCCGCGCGCTGGCGCTGCATCGGCGACTCGGGCTCCTTCTTGACGACGCCCGACGGCTTGTCGTCCGCGTTGAGCTCCTCCTGGGCCACCTGGTCGACCTCCCCGTCGTAGTCGACGTTGCCGCCCATCTCGCCCTCGCCGCCCTTGTACCGCTGCGGCGCGTAGTCGGCCCGCGTCGCCGTCGCCGCCTGCTCGTCCGACGCGAAGCCGATCGGCCCGCGCGCGCCCAGCACCCCGAAGTCGTCGCGGTCGCTGCGGACCCCCAGCGCCGGGTACAGCCCGCCGCGGATCTGCTGGATCGTGAACACCAGCACGAACGACGTCAGCAGCATCAGCACGCCGAAGCGGGCCACCCGCACGACCTCCTGCATGCGCCCCGCCGGCAGCGCGCGGTGCACCGCCTCGGCCACCAGCACGAACACCCACACCGTCCGCGGCGCCATCCACTCGGGGAAGCACAGCACCAGGGTGAACAGCGCCAGCGTGCCCCACGGCCAGCCGTACAGCCGCGCGATCGCGATCGAGATCACCAGCACGAGGAACAGGTCGAGCAGCGTCCAGCGCTGCAGCCAGGTGTCGTCGACCTCGTCGACCCCGATCACGTGCAGCAGCCGCCAGCCCGGCGGCAGGTGCAGCTGGCCCGACAGGCTGGCGAAGTCCTGGTCCCAGTCGACCGCCGACAGCCGCATCTCGAGCCCGCCGCCCGGCACCCGCATGTCCGCGCGCAGGTCGAGGTTCGTGCTGCGCAGCTCGACGCCCGGGTGGTCGCTCGCCGTCAGCGAGGTGATGAACTGCGGCGCCCCCTGCGACTCCGCGTAGCCCAGCTGCGCCGGCGGCCGCACCTCGAGCCGCCGCGTGTCGTGGATCTCCCCGCGCAGCTCGTCGCGGATCGAGAAGCCGCGCCCGTCGAAGTCGAGCCACCACTGGCGCGACAGCGTCAGCTGATCGGGCCCGCGGTCGACCTCGCCGCGGTGCGTCTCGGTCAGCATCATCGCCTCGCCCGGGCGCACGCGGTAGGCCGGCAGCTTCTTCCACTCCGCCGGCAGCAGCGTCTGCTGCGGGTCGACCGCGGTCACGCCGTCGACCTCGACCCGCCGCAGCGTCGGCTCGGCCGCGAACGCCCAGATCTCCTCCTCGGCCCACTTGTCGTCGCTCGTCGCCAGCGCCAGCTGCTGCACCGGCCCCGGGTGGCGCGCCTCGATCGTCACCGTCCAGCGCCCCGGACGGATCTGCACGCGCAGCCGGCCGTCGGCCTCGAGCCGCGCCGGCAGGTCCGAGCGCACCTCCATCGCCACGAAGTCGGCGAGCAGCGCCTTGCCGAGCAGCACCTCGCGGTTCTTGCCCGACGCGTGGATCTCCACCTGCGTGGTCACCACCAGCGGGATGGTGTCGCTGATCCGTCGGTGCACCACCACGTCGAGCAGGTTCTCCTCGCCGCCCTCCGGCGCCCGCTTCTGCAGCCACAACACGCCCGTGTTGTCGCGCTGCGGGAACGCCACCGCCTCGCCGCGGACCTTCAGCGCCAGAAGACCGGTCTCCGCCGGCACCTGCAGCTTCTCCGGCAGGCTGTCCCACAGGAACGCCCCGCTCACGCGGTACGCCCCCGGCGTCAGCTCGATGCCCGGCTGCCCGTCGCGCACCTGCACGACCGCCTGCGAGTCGGTGGTCGGCGGCGGCGTCGTCCCGCCCGGCTTGGCCCCCGCCGGCGTCACCGGCTCGGGCGGGTTCTTGGCCGTCAGCCGCACCTCTTGCGGCCAGCGCTGGTCGTCGCCCGGCAGCGGCACCCAGGCCGCCTCGTACACCAGCCACTCCTGCACGAACTCGCCGCGCTGGTCGCCGAGCGTCAGCTCGAGCCGCGACGGCCACGCGCAGCGCCGCTGCTGCGTGTCCGTCTGCACGTACGGACAGTTGAGCTCGGTCATCCCGTGCAGCACCCACGGCACCCACGTCTTCAGCGGCTCGGGCACGTCGGCCACCGGCATCGGCGCCGCCCTGGCCGTGCCGACGACGAGCCAGACGAACAGCACCAGGATCCACCGCGGGAGCGTACGGGCGAGGCGTGGCATGACGAGCGGACCCCAGGGTACAGCGCTGTGCGACGCACGGCACCCGGCATCCTCCCCGCGCCGCCGCGCCGGGTCGCCGCGCCGCCCCGCGCGCCTCCGCGGGTCCCGCGGATTCACCTGCATAATCACCGTTCCCGGCGCATTTGCAGGCCCGCGCACACGCTGCCGCCCGGCGGGCCTTGATCTCTCCGCGCCCGCCTCCGACACTCACGTGCGTGCATTCGCCCTCCGACTCCGACCTCCGCGACATCCTGCAGGGCACGCGCACGATCGCCATCCTCGGCGCCCACACCGACCCGAACAAGCCGGCCTGCTACGTGCCCGACTACCTGCACGCCCGCGGCTACGACGTGCGCCCCGTCAACCCGATGTTCGCCGGCCGCGTGCTGTGGGGCCACGCGTTCGTCGCCCGCCTCCCCGAGGTCGACGTCGCCGTCGACATGGTCGACGTGTTCCGCCGCCCCGAGGCGCTCATGGACCACGTCGACGAGATCCTCGCCATGCGGCCGCTCCCCGGGTGCGTGTGGCTGCAGCTCGGCATCTCGCACGCCGAGTTCGCCCGCACCCTGCGCGAGGCCGGCATCACCGTCGTCCAGGACCGCTGCACGCTCGCCGAGCACCGCCGCCTGCTCCGCTGACGCTCACACCGCCGCCGCGACGGCCGGCGGCTCCTCCGGCGACGCCGGCGCCTGCTCGTACTGCCGCGCCATCAGCTTGGCCTCGACCGCCGCCGAGAAGCTGGTGAAGCTCGAGCGCGCCCGCGCCACCAGGTGCCCCTCCTGCCGCCACACCAGCGTCGCCTGGAACGTGCGCGGCGCCGCGGGCCGGCGCGTCGCCGCCGTCACGACCGTCACCGTCACCTCGAGCTCGACCGCCAGCCTGGCCCAGCGCAGGAACTCGATCTCGAGGCCGTGCAGCACGAACCGGCTGTCGAGCGGGACGTCGTGATAAACGTGCCCGATCGCCTTCAACAACTGCCGCCCCATGTCGACGAACGTCGTGCCCGACACGTGGTTGGCGATCGCCGGGTTCTCGTACAGGTACGGGTGCGTGCCGTCGATCGCGGACACGCTGCGGTACATGGCGTCGCCGACGCGGGTCACCCCGTCGACCAGCAGGTTGGCCGCGCACGACACGTGCGCCAGCGCCGGTGTGATCTTCACAGTCTCATCCATCGTCATGACATCGTCCCTTCAATCGCCGCACCCCGCCCGCGGGGCGTATCGTCGCAACCACCCGTCGATGCGACCGATCGCCTCGCGGATCTTCAACAACGAGTTCGCGTAGGAGATTCGCACGTGGCCCTCGCCGCGCGCACCGAAGCTCGTGCCCGCGATCGTCGCCACCCCGAGCTCGTCGAGCCAGCGGTCCTGCAGCTCGCGCGCCGAGAAGCCCGTGCGCGACACGTCCGGGAACGCGTAGAACGCCCCGCCGGGCCGCGCGCAGCGCACCCCGGGCAGCCGCTCGAGCATGCCGACCAGCTCCGCCCGCCGCCCCGCGAACGCCGCCACCATGCCGTCGACCGCGTCCTGCGGCCCGCGCAGCGCCGCCACGCCGGCCAGCTGCGTCGCCGCGTTCACGCAGGAGAACATGTTGATCGCCAGCCGCGTCGCGACCTCCGCCAGCCCGCCCGGCCAGACGCCCCAGCCGAGCCGCCACCCCGTCATCGCGTACGTCTTCGACAGCCCGTCGAGCACGATCAGCCGCCCCCGCAGCGGCTCGGCGCTGGCCATCAGACTGACGTGCGGCGCGTCGAACACCAGCCGCCCGTAGATCTCGTCGGAGAGCACGAACACCTCGGGGTGTCGCGCCAGCCCGGCCACCAGCCGATCGACCTCCGCCGGCGCCACCACCCCGCCGGTGGGATTGGCCGGGCTGTTTAATAGGATGAGCCGCGTCCGCGGCGTGACGCGCGAGAGCACCGCGTCGGCGGTCCACGCCAGCCCGCCCGCCCCGCGCAGCGGGTACCCGACCGCCCGCGCCCCCGAATAGTCGATCATCGACTTGTAGATGGGAAAGCCGGGATCCGGGTGCAGGATCTCCGCGCCGGGGCTGCCGAAGATCATCATGGCGAACGCCAGGGTCACCTTGCCGCCCGGCACCACCACCACCTGTCCCGGGTCGACCGCCACCGCGAGCCGGCGCATCACGTCGTCCGCGATCGCCTCGCGCAGCTGCGGGATCCCGTTGGCCGGCGTGTACCCGTGATGCCCGTCGACCAGCGCCCGACACGCCGCCTCGACGATGTGCGGCGGCGTCGGGAAGTCCGGCTGCCCGATCCCCAGGTCGATCACGCTGCGCCCGCGCGCCGCGATCGCCTGCGCCCGCGCGAGCACCTCGAACGCGGTCTCCGTCCCCAGCATGGCGATGTTGGCCGCGAGCTGCATGCCCACCCCCAAGCACCCCGCGTACCGGCCTTCACGTCGCGAAACCCATCATGAATTCGTCCGCCCTCGCGGCTCCGCCGGCCATCCCCACCGGCCACTGGCCGGCCACCGGCCAGCCCCGCGCGCCCCGCCCTCGACATCCGACCTCCGCCGCAGGGACACGAGGACCCGCGCGACTCACCGCGGGTGCTCGCACGTGCAGTCGACGCAGCCGTGCTCCGCACACGCCCCGCACGAGCGCACCACCTGCTTCCTCAGCGCCTCGCGCGCGCGGAACACCCGCACCGCCGCGTTGTTGGCGGTGATGCCCGCCTCGCCGGCGTAGTCCTTGACCGCCACGCCGTCGACCTCGACGCGGCGCAGCGCCTCGCCGTACTCCGGCTTCAGCGTGCCCGCCAGGCGCTCGATGCAGCGGCACACCGTCGCCGCGAGCTCCGGCGCCGGCTCGACCTCCCCGCCGAGCTCCGCCGCCAGCCGCTCGAGCCGGCGGTCCGCCGCCGCGCCCCTGCGGTGATGATCGACCACCGCGTTGCGCAGCACGCGATAGAACCACGCCCGCGCCGACTCCTCGCGCTGCAGCCCCGCGACCCCGGCGACGCCCCGCACGAACGCCTCCTGCAGGATGTCCTCGGCGACCGCGCGGTCGCCCACGCGCCCCTGCAGGAACGCCAGGAACTCCCCGCGGTTGGCCAGCAGCCGCGCCATCACCCCCGGCGTGTCGACCTCCAGCGCCGACTCGGGCTCGTCGTGCGTCATGCGATCCGCCGCATCCTGGTTCGACCTCCCGCATCGACAGCGCCGCTTTCTTCGCCGCAGCCTTCTTCGCCGAGCCTACCGCGCCCGCGTCTTCGCCGCAGCCTTCCGTCCCCGCGTCTTCGCCGCCGTCTTCTTCGCCGAGCCTACCGCGCCCGCGTCTTCGCCGCAGCCTTCCGTCCCCGCGTCTTCGCCGCCGTGTTCGCCGCACGCTTCGCCGTGACCGTCTCTGCGGGCCTCCTGACCGCGCCCTTCGTGGCGACCGTCTTCGCCGCCCTCTTCCCCTGATGCGTCGCGGCCTCGTCCGCGGCGCGCTCGCCCGCCGTCTCCCGCGACCGCTCCGCCGCTCCCTCGGCCTTCGCAGCGACCACCCGCGCCCTCGCCTGTTTCGCCGCAGCCCCTTCGGCCCTCGCCTGCGCCCTGGCCACCGCCCTCGCCGCCCGCTCCGCCGCTCGCTCGGCCGCCTCCGCCGCCCGCCTGCGCGCCGCCTCCGCCCTCGCCTCCGCCCGCGTCGCCCTCGCCGCCCGCTCGCGCTCGGCCTCCGCCGCGCGCGCCCGGGCCATCGCCGGCCCCATCAGCTCCTTGCAGGCCTGTCCGTACGCCGCCTGCTCGGGCGTCGGCGCCTCGCCGTTCGCCATGTTGAGCGCGAACCACAGCACGTTCTCCAACCAGAAGCGATACACGAAGTGTTCGAAGTGCGGCGCGCAGTACCACGTATTGGCGATCACCACCTCGCGCGGCACCGCCAGCGCCGCGTCGTCGAACGGGATCGGCGAGCAGAGCACGTGCACGTCGCCGTCCGGCAGCAGGTGCAGGTACCACCGCAGGCAGTCCTGCTGGTCGCGCAGGAACAGCACCGTGTACGCCCCCGGCACCACCCGGCACGGCACCGGCGTCGCCGACAGATCCCACGTGCACGCCGTGCACGACGGCACCGCCGCCTGCAGCCCCGCATCCGCCATGAAACGCACGAACGCCGCCGGCAGCGCCAGCCCCAGCCGCTCCGCCGCGGTCACCAGCTTCGCCGGCCCCGCCGCGCCGCGCGCCCGCCCCGGCCGCTTCGGCGTCAGCCAATTCGTGAACTCCCCCGTGAACCGCGCCTCGTCGAGCGGCGGCACGCTGTCGTACGGGTAGAGCTGGTACGTCCCGCTGCACCGACGAAACCCGCCCAGATCGAACGACCACCAGCCGGCTGAAAACGGGGATCGCATCGCGCCTCCTGCCCCCACGCGGGCAAGCGAGCATACCAGAGCGCCGCCCACGGCCGTGCCCGCGGACCCGCCTCGATCGCCGCCGGATCATCCGTGCGGTTCCGTGAGCCGAAGATTGACCGCCGCGTCGGCGCCAGGGCGACGCGCGCGGCGTGCAGCATTGTCGGCGGGTGACGGGGCTGCCCCAAGAGTGACCCTTACACCGTTTGGTTCCTCGGCCCCGCCGACAATGCCGCACGCCCCGCGCTTCCGCGAAGCCAACAGACCCCTGTGATTTCCCGGCACCCGCGGGACCTGTGAACCCCTCCAAAATTAAAATTCACCGGCCCCCGCACCCGCCTCCGGGGCGTCGTGACCGCGAATGTGCGCCGCCGCGCGAACGCCCGACCTGCTCGCGCGCGGGTCGCCGCCCCGTGACCCCGCATGGCCCGGCGCCGGCGTTCGCCGAGACCCGCTCACCCCGCCGGCGCGCGCACCATCCGGACCCCGCCCCGTCCGCCGGCGCCAGCGCTCACCTCGCGTCCCCGCGACCGACCGCACGCGCACCCAGCCCCCGCCTCGCATCCCCGCGATCGACCGTCCGCACGCGCACCCAGCCCCCGCGTCCCCGCGATCGACCGACCGCACGCGCATCATCCGGACCCCGCCCGTCCGCCGGCGCCCGCGGCTGCGCCGACGGCCGGCATCGGTCGCTCATCGCCGCGACAGGTCGACCACCACACAGCGGGCCCGCACGTCCGCCGGCACGCACGCCGCGCCCCCGACCTGGCCCCGCGGAAGCCGCAGGCCGTCGATCTCCGCCGCCGCCGCCGAGCAGTCCCACGCCGACTCGGCGAGGAAGAACTTGTACGCCTTCGTGACGCTGCGCGTGTCCCTCGGCTTGGCCCCGTCCGGGTGCGGCACGTACTCGACGTCCGCCAGCTCCTCGCTCACCTCCGCCCCGGACAGCAGCAGCAGCGCCTGCGGCGCGTTCGGCACCGACGGACGCGCCAGCCCCGACTCGTCCTGCACCCGCCGGTCGCGCAGCGCCCGGCGCTGGGCCGCGAACAGCACCGGCACCTCGCCGATACGCTGGTCCTCGAGCAGCGCCGTCTCGCCGTCGTCCTGCACCATCCGCTGCTGCACGCTCACCCTGTAGTCCCCGAGCAGGCAGGTCTCCGCCGGCGCCGTCGAAGAGGCGCTCGTCGGCCTCGTCGCCGGCGAAGAAGCCGGCGAAGAAGCCGGCGCCGGAGCGGTCGTCGCCGGTGTGCACGCGAGCGGGAGCAGCAGCAGAATCAGGCGACCAGGGACCGGCACCTCGCCAACCTACAGCAGTTCCCCGCGCCCGTCGACGCCCGCCCGTCCCCTCTATCCCCCATCGCCCTCAAAGTGTCGCCCTCCACGCGGGGATTCTTTCCGCGTTCTCCTCGTGATCTACGACGCCCATTCCCCGCTCTCAGCCTGACCCACAGCGCCGTCAAGCCACGGGTTCAGTTCGGCCCGACGCACATATCGATCCTCGATATCCCATCACCACGAGCCACGATATCTCCACAGTCCTCGGGTGCGCACCCGGGCAACGCCCGCACGCGCCGCCGGCCCCACGCGCCGCGATCGCGCGGCGCGCGAGGCGCGGAGCATTCGCTCGCCTCGACGCGCCGCTCGGTCGGTGCATTGCCGCCGACCCCGGGCGGGGCCCCGGACCCGTCAGGCCCGCACCCCGCAGGCGCCGCGCTTGACAGCCCCGCGGCCTCCACCAGACACTGGCGAATGCGTCGACTTTATCCTGGCAAAAACGCACCTGCCCGGCTCCGCGTGCTCGCCTGCGCCGCCCTCCTCGCGGCCTGCTCCGACGCCCCCGTCGAGGGTGAAGACGCCGCCTCCGGCACCGGCACCGGCGCGAATACCATGATGAGCACGTCGATCACGACGGTCACGACCGTCACGACCGTCTCCACCGCCACCGCCGGCGAGACCGAGACCACGGGCACCGACGGCCCGACCGGCAGCGACACCACATTCTCGAGCCTCTCCAACGTCGACACCACATTCGCCGAATTCGGCGAGTCCGGCTTCGACGAGGCCTGCCGCAAGGTCGACGTCATCTTCGCCATCGACAACTCCGGCAGCATGGCCGAGGAGATCGCCGCGCTCACCGGCCCGGTGTTCGACTCGTTCCCCGCCGCCCTCCTGCAGGTCGGCAACGGCATCGACGACTTCCACCTCGCCGTCATCGACGCCTGCCCGACCCCGGCCCACTACCACAACACCGGCACCGGCGGCGCCTGCAACTTCTCGACCGGCACCAACTGGATGGTCTCGACCTCGCCGACCCTCACCGCCGAATACCAGTGCGTCACGGCGCTCAGCCAGAGCGGCTACAACAACACGCCGGACATGTGCGACACCACCAACGACGACGACGAGCAGCCCGCCCGCGCCGCCTCCGACTCGCTGACGCCCGAGCTCGTCAGCGGCATCAACGCCGGCTTCCTGCGCGACGACGCCCTGCTGCTGGTCGTCGCCATCACCGATGAGGACGAGGAGCTGTTCGGCGGCATCACCACCGACGAGATCACCCAGCGCATCATCGACGCCAAGGGCACCATCGACGAGGTCATCTTCCTCGGCATCGGCGGCAACTCCGACTGCGAGGGCCCCTACGGCAGCGCCGACCCCGCCGACAACCTGCGCACGATCACCCAGACGTTCGTCGACGCCGACCGCGGCCTGTTCTGGGACCTCTGCCAGGGCAACCTCGAGGCCGCCTTCATGCAGGCCATCGAGATCGTCGACGGCGTGTGCAACGACGTCGTCCCGCTGTGAGCCCCTGACGCGCCGGCACCCCGGTTATCTCCACACCCGCCTCCGTGACGCGCCCGCGCGCCGCACGATCGAGCGCACACCGGAACGTGACAGCGCCGTTCCGCCGCTGTGACCCGCTCGCGACCCGTGGTATCATCATTGCCCTTTCTGGCCCGCGAGCCGCGTCTCGGTGCATTCCCGAGCCCGGCCGCATTCGAGCG
This sequence comes from Myxococcales bacterium, assembly GCA_016793465.1. Next base: position 124,143 of record JAEUJW010000020.1, on the reverse strand, counting down.
CACCATGACGATTTCTGCTTACTCCCGCGGCCCCTCCCTGTTGCTCGCGGCGCTCGCCGCGACCGCCTGCCACTCCAGCTCCGAGGATTCGTCCGACGCCACCGGCCCGGGACCGCAGACGTCCGGGAACACCGACCCCGAGCCGAGCAGCAGCGCCCCCGACCCCGACTCCGGCTCGACCGCGCCGGACCCGTCGAGCCCGGGCAGCGACGCGACCACCGGGCCGGTCTGCCCGGCCAACACGCCGCCGGCCGCGCCGACCGTGCAGAGCCCCGCAGCGGGTCACATCGACATCACCGCGGACAACCTCGTGATCTCCGGCTCGGCCTTCGTGGACGCCGACCCCGGCGACGTGTACGGCGGCGTCGAGGTCCAGATCCTGCGCGTCCGCGACGGCGTGCCCGACGAGGTGGTGTGGTCCGCCGAGCTCGCCGGCGCCGCGCCCCCGCCCGGCATCACCCTCGCCGACGGCAGCTTCACCGCCGATAGTGCCACCGCCCTCGAGGAGTGGGAGGACCACGTCGTGCGCATGCGCTACCGCGACGACCACGGCGAATGCAGCGACTACGGCCCGTGGAGCCCCGACCTGCTGTTTCGCACCGACGACGGCAGCACCGCCCTGTTCGACGAGTCTCTCGTCCGCGACTTCTACCTCGACATCCCCCCCGACAGCTTTGATAATATCAACGCCGAGGCCAAACCGCCGGGCTGCGTGCCGTTCGACCGCAATTATTATACCGGCAGCCTGCGCTTCGAGGGCCAGACGTTCCCCAACGTGGGCATCAAGGTGAAGGGCGGCTGCGGCTCGTCGCGCGACCTCGGCGGCAAGGCGTCGTTCAAGGTCAACCTCGAGTGGGACGACCCCTCGCTGCCGGGCTGCCCCGGCGAGCGGCGCCTGATGGGCCAGAAGCACTTCACGTTCAACAACGGCGTGCAGGACAACTCGGCCAGCCACGAGCGCGTCGGCTACCACTACTTCCGCGCCGCCGGCATGCCCACCCCGCGCATCGCCCACGTGCGCCTGTTCGTCAACGACGAGCTGTGGGGCGTGTACCAGCACGTCGAGACCATCGACCGCCGCTTCCTCGCCCGCTGGTTCGCCAGCAACGACGGCATGATGTACGAGGGCACCTACTGGTGCGACCTCGTGTCGGGCAACCTCCCGCCGACCGACGACGTGGACACGACCTGCCTGACCCGCGAGTTCTCCCCGGGCCCGTGCAGCGAGCCGAACCCCGCCGGCGACCCCCTCGACTACTCGCCGCTGCGCGCCATGATCACCCAGGTCGAGGCCATCCCCGACGGCGAGTACTACCCGGCGATCGCCCAGATCTTCGACTTCGACGCGTTCCTGACCACCTGGGCGGCCGAGAGCGTCATCGCCCACTGGGACAACTACGCGTTCAAGATCAAGAACAACTACCGCGTCTACCACGACCCGACCACCGGGCTCTGGACCCCGATCTCGACCGGCATCGACCAGACCTTCAACCAGGAGCAGGACCCCTGGGGCGCCGAGGGCGTGCTCGCCGTCCGCTGCCTGCAGGAGCCCGACTGCGAGGCGGCCTTCGCCGCCAGGCTGCACGAGGTCAACGACCTGTTCGAGTCGCTGGACCTCGCCGCCAAGGCCGACGAGGTGTTCACCCAGATCTCGCCGGCGGTGATGGAGGACCCCCGCAAAGAGTACGACTTCGGGACCTTCCAGAACCGCCACCAGGACCTGCTGAACTTCATCGCCGGCCGCCCCGCCCAGATCCGCATGTGGCTGACGAGCCGCGGCTACTGAGCCCTACGAATTGCTGTTGCTGCTGCCGTTGATGATGACCTCGTCGCGGTGGTCGCCGCCGCGGCAGGCCTCGTAGGTGTAGAGGCACAGCAGCCCGCAGCGCAGCTCGACCACCCCGCCGCCCGCGGTGCACTGCTCGGCGGTCACGTTGCTGGTGAAGGTGCCGTCCTGGTTGCCGATGTCGCCGGGGTAATTGAAGCTCGAGTAGTTCGGCAGCTCGTAGACCTGCTTGGGCTGGCTCATCAGCCAGTGCCCGCGGTCGGATCGCGCGAGATCGTTCGACTCGTCGATCTCCGGCCCGATCGCCGCGCCCACCACGTCGTCCGCGTCGCACAGCGCGCCCCGCATGTGCCCGAGCCCCATCACGTAGCCCGCGGCGGTGTGGAACGTCAGCGCGATGTCCTGGCGGTCGTTCACGGTCGCCGACAGCGGCACGACCTCGCCGTCCTCCGTCATCAGGTGCCCGCCGATCCGCGTGTCCGGCTCGTCCTTGATGAAGAACAGCGAGCCCGCCAGCTTCAGCCCGGCGTTCGGCCCATCGGTGAGCTCCACCGAAAAATCGTCATACTGGCACATCCGCAGCGTCGCCTCGTTCGGCTCGTCCGCGCCGGGACTGTCACAACCAGCGCCGACAGCCAGGATCAGGGCACCACACATCATCATTCGAGCGTTCATCGTACAATCCGTCTCATCGGGGGCCGTCCGTCCAGACGCCGTGGCCCCTCGTTTCCAGCGTCATCGGCCATACGGGCCACCCCCCCGCGCCGGTTTAATAATTCGACAGCACCGCGCAGACCACCGTTCCGCGGCCCCGTGCAGCCCACCCCCCCGCGGATCTTTTAATTATTTCTTATTTTAAAAAACTCTCGGAGGCGGTCCGCTTGCGGACCGCCCCCGACGCTCTGCGAGACTTCTCGCGACGTCAGCCGAGGCGATTTTTAAAGCTGCCGTCGGCCAGGGCGGCGACCGTCTCGGCGTTGCCGCCGATCAGCGTGCCGCGCACGAACACCTGCGGGAACGTCGGCCAGCCGCTCCACAGCTTGATGGCCAGGCGCTCCTTCCACTTGCTGAAGTAGCTGCCGTGCTCGATGTACGTGTAGGCCACGCCGGCCTCGCCGAGCGCCTTGCGCACGGCCTTGACGACCGGGTTCTGGGCCATGCCGACCACCACCACGGGGTCGCGGGCGACGGCGTCGGCCACCTCCTGGACAATGCCGGCGTGGAAGTCGGCGATCTTCGCGGCGGCGTCGGGCGTACGGGAGGGCTCGGGGAGCAGCGGTCTCGGTGTCATGGGCCGCGGAATATAGGCCGCCAGCCGGGGCCCGCAAGCCGGGGCCCGCGATTTCCCGCTCACCGCGCGTCCGCGGCGTCGTAGGCGTACATCAGCGCGTCGGCGAAGGCCACGCCCTTCTTGACCGCGCCGCGGCGGGTCGTGTGCAGCCCGTCCGCCTGGGCGAGCGGCGGGTCGCTCGTCACCCACGCGGTCATCGAGCCCGGCCCGCCCATGAACGCCTGCGCGTCCCAGTATCCGCACCCGACCTCGACCGCGAGCTCGCGCTGGACGGCGATGATCGCGGCGAGCCGGGGCTCGCCCGCCGGGAAGTCGCTCGGCCCGAGCAGCACGCAGCTCGCCCGCGGCGCGGCCCGGCGGTGGCGGTCCAGCACCTCGGCGAGCTCGCGGCGGTACACGTCGATCGGCACGTCCATATCGGTGGCCTCGTTGGTCCCGTACGACAGCACCACCAGGTCCGGCGCCCGCCGGCGCAGGTGCTCGGCCCACATCGCCTCGTCCCACACCAGCTGATTGGCCGCCCGCGCCCCCTCGAGCCCGAGCGTGTCGACCACCACCCCGACCCGCTCGCTCTCCAGCACCACGCCGTACAGCCGCAGCAGGCCCCCGCCGCGCGGCGTCACCTCGATCGCCTGCGAGCCCGGAGCCGGCGGCAGCGCCACGTAGGCCGGCCCCGGCGCGCGCGCCCGCGTCGACAGCTCGGCCAGCGGCTTGCCCCCGCGGCGCACCTGCAGCGTGCCCCCGCCCGGGCCCTGCCAGGCGTACAGCTCGCCGCCGAGGGTCTCGCCGTGCCAGCCGGCGCCGGGGATCACGCGCGCGTGGGCCCGCCGGGAGGTCGTCCGGAACGACACGCCCATGAGCCCCAGCCGCGGCTCCTCCGGCGGCCGGGTCTTGCGCACCGCACTCTCCTTGTCCCACTTCTTCGAGCTCTCGAGCGTGACCTCGCTGTGGCGGTACCACGCGTTCATCCGCACCGCCGGCACGAACCCCGGCCCGCCCGCGCCGAAGCGCCGCTGCAGGTACGCGCGCACGTACCCGGTGAAGATGTCGGCCGCCGTGCCCGAGGCCCCGTACATCAAGATCCGCACCTTGCCGTCGGCGTCGCGCCCCGCGGCCAGGTCGCGCAGCGCCGCGTGAAACCGGGCCAGCGCCGGCCGATCCGCCGCCGGCTCCTCGATCAGCCGGAACCTCCCCAGGCTGTCCGCAGGGACAGCCGGCACGACGGCCCCGACCGGCGCCCCCGCATTCGTGGCACTCCCCGCCGCACCAACATTCGTCGCGCTCCCCGCCGCCCCCGCATTCGTCGCGCTCCCCGCCGCCCCCGCATTCGTCGCGCTCCCCGCCGCCCCCGCATTCGTCGCGCTCCCCGCCGCACCAACATTCGTCACACTCCCCGCCGCACCAACATTCGTCACACTCCCCTGCGCCCCCACGGTCGTCGCGCTCCCCGCCGCACCCACATTCGTCGCGCTCCCCGCCGCACCAACATTCGTCACACTCCCCGCCGCCCCCACATTCGTCGCGCTCCCCGCCGCCCCCACATTCATCGCGCTCCCGGGCGCCCCCACGGTCGTCGCGCTCCCCGCCGCCTCTGCGGGCTTCTTCGGCTCGCTCGCCGCGCGTCCGAGCATCCGGCGCTCCGCGTACGCGCGGGCCTCCGAGATCTCCGGCGTCAGGATCGGCGTCGGCCCCGGCTGGACCGGCGTGATGGCGAGCGCCGGCGGCGGCGCCGGCTCCTCGCCCGCGTGCGCCGGCGCGGGGGTCTTCGCCTCGCCCATCCCGCCCGCGCCCGGCGTCGCGCTCGGCGCCAGCGAGCAGCCCGCGAGCGCCAGCGCGAGCAGACCCGGGCGCCCGTCCCGGGCGGCTCGCGGTCGGCCGTCGGCCTCGCCTCGCACCCCGAGAACGTGCGCCAGGCGCCCGCCGACGGTCAAGTCGAGGGGACGCCGGGTCGCCCGCGGGCGTCTGGCTCGGCCACGCGCCGGTCCGGAGCGCGCCGGAGAAACTGCGCCGCAGCTCCAGCCGGAAGTTGTCGGCCCCGCATGCACCCGGGCACACTGGGTACCCCGTTGTATGGTCACTCCTCGCCTCATCGCGGCCGCCCGGCGCTCCGCGGTCGCCGCCCTGGTCGTCCTGTCCTCCTGCTCGAGCGCCGGCGGTGAGCCGCGGCTGGCCAGCACGCCCCAGGCCGCCGCGCCGCCCGCCACGCCCGAGCCGCAGGTCCCCGCGGCCGCGACGCACCCTGTCCCTTCGGCCATCTCGCAGGTCCCCGCCGACCCCCCGCCGCCGGCCGACCCGGCCCCGCTCGCCGACGACGCCCGCGCCGTATTCCTCGGCTCGCCCGAGGACGAGCCGCCGGTCGAGCTCGGCGGCGTCACCGCGGAGCGCAAGAACCAGCACTACGTGTCGAGCAACGAGCGCACGCTCGAGGCCTTCCACCCGCGGATCCGCGGCCTGCGCGGCGGTTACCTCGGCGTCGGCTCCGACCAGTCGTACCTGCTGATCGGCTGGGCCCGCAGCGAGCTGGCCTGGCTGATCGACTACGACCCCGTGGTCGTCGACGTGCACGCCGTCTACCACGCCCTGTTCGCCGCCGCCGACACCCCCGCGGCCTTCCGCGACCTCTGGCGCGTCGAGCACAAGGCCGCCGCCGTCGCCGCGATCAAGGCCCGCTACGAGCCCCGCGAGGCCCGCCGCCGCGAGCTGCTGTACCGCCGCTACCGCGCGCGCATCGCCAAGCGCCTCGACGCCGTGATCGCCGGCATGACCGCCGCCGGCGTGCCCTGCTTCCTCACCGACGACGGCCAGTACGCCTACGTCCGCGACCTCGTGCGTCAGGGCCGCGTGCGCTCGCTGGTCGCCGACCTCACCCAGACCACCGCCGTCCGCCAGCTCGCCGCCGCCGCCGAGCGGCTCGCCACGCCGATCCGCGTGGTCTACCTGTCGAACGCCGAGGAGTACTGGAACACCCTGCCCGCCAACTTCCGCGACAACATCGCCGCCCTCCACGTCGACGACAGCTCGGTGGTCCTGCGCACCCTGCTGACCTGGGAGAAGAACCAGGACTACCGCTACAACGCCCAGTCGGCGCGGAAGTACAAGCAGTGGCTCGCCCAGCCGTGGGTGCGGACGATCTACGACGTCGTGCGCCGCAAGCAGTTCGACCCCGCCGAGGTCCACTTCTTCGAGACCGACGCCCTCCCCGACGAGCAGGCCTACCGCGAGCGCCAGAGCAAGCGCGCGCTCGCCCAGACCCGCGCCGCCGACAAGGCCGCCGCCGCCGCCCCGTGAGCCGCGGGCTCAGTCCTTGCCCGCGAGCCCCTGCTCGCGCAGCCACGCGTTGGTGAAGTCGGTCGCCTTCTGATAGCTGTCGCGCATGGTCTTCTCGAGGGTCTTCTCGAACAGGCCGCCGATCATGAACATGTTCACGTCGATGTTGAACTCGGCCACGCGGTCGGACTGCCCGGGGCCGGTGCGCTCGAGCCACATCTCCGAGGTGACGTTGGCCTTGTCGGCCAGCTTCGAGGGGATGACCCGCACGATCCAGCTGGGCCTGGCGAGGTCGTAGCGGCCCTCCTCGACGTACGAGACCGAGTCGCCGAGCACCTTCTTGATCGGCGCCGGCAGGTCGAGCTTGGGGGTGACCGCCATCTTGCGGGTGCGACGGCCGTCGGCCTCGACGTTCTCCTCGAGGATCTTGACCGACTCGAACTGCAGCGCCTCGCGGTACAGCCGCTCGTTGAAGGCCGGATCGAAGAAGACCTCGCGCCAGAACGTGTCCGGCCCGACGTGGTACTGGTGTCGCAGGGTGAACTTCATCGCCGCGGGAAAATCCCCCGCGGCCCCGGCCCTGTCAACCAGCCGGCGCCGGCGGCTTCTGCAGGCGCTCGGCCTCCTCGAGGCTCGCCGCGCAGCGGAACCCGAAGTGATGAAACGGCTGGTTGTCCGGGTAGTGCGGGCGGCGGTAGATCGCCGTCGCGTAGCTCGCGTCCCAGTACCACGACCCGCCCCGCACCAGCTTGCGCGGGTTCTTCGCCAGCTGCTTGCACGTCGCCGCGCCGTCGCACGGGCCCCGCGGCTCCACGCCCGCGCAGGCCGCCCCGCACTCGGCGTAGCTGCGCGTGTACCAGTCGGCGACCCACTCCCACGAGTTGCCGGACATGTCGTACAGCCCGTAGTGGCCCGGCGGGCGCGAGCCGACCTCGAACGGGCGCCCGGTCGCCGGCTTGTCGTACAGCTTCTTCTCGCCGCAGCTGCGCCCCCGCTCGTCTTTAATGATCGCCCGCGCGCACGTCGCGGGCTCGTCGCCCCACGGGTGCAGCGCGCCGTCGGGGCCGCGCGCCGCCTTCTCCCACTGGGCCTCGCTCGGCAGGCGCTTGCCCTGGGCCTTGCAGTAGGCCTCGGCGTCGAACCAGTCGACCCCGTTGATCGGCTGCCGCGGGCGGCTGAAGTCGGTGTAGCCCGGGCCCGACGGCGGGCACTTGCGGGCCTTCATGCACGCCCGGTACTCGGCGTACGTCACCTCGTTCACGTCCATGTAGAAAGTCTGCAGCCACACGCGGGCCCGCGGGCGCGTGTTCTCGGGGCCGTCGTCCGAGCCGCGCACGAACGGACCCGCGGGCACGCAGGCCATGCCCGCCGGCGCCGCCCCGCACGGCGCGGGCGCCGGGGCCGTCGGGAACTCCGCGCCGCCCGCGACCGGCGTCGTGAACCTGTCCCCGCGGACAGCCGCCGCGCCCGCCGGGCTGTCGTTCGCGACAGCCGCCGGGGAGCCCGGCGCGGAGCTGTCCTTTGGGACAGCCGACGCACCCGCCGCGTCACCCTGTCCCGGGCTGTCCTTCGGGACAGCCGACGCACCCGCCGCGCCACCCTGTCCCGGGCTGTCCTTCGGGACAGCCGACGCGTCCCCCGCGCCACCCTGTCCCGGGCTGTCCTTCGGGACAGCCGACGCGTCCCCCGCGGCTCCGGCTCCCGGGCTGTCCTTCGGGACAGCCGACGCGTCCCCCGCGGCGCCAGCTCCCGGGCTGTCCTTCGCGACAGCCGCGGCGCTCCTGGCGTACGTCGGCGACCCGGCCCGCGCGGACGCCGGCGCCTGCTCGGGGCCGGCGCGCGACAGCTCGGACCCGCAGCCGGCGAACGGCGCCAGCGCCACGAGCAGACACGCGACGACCCGGGCACCCGGCCCGGGCCTCGCGCCTCGACGCTCGCCGCGGCCGTGCCGCTCGCGCATCAGCCCGCCTTCTTCGCCTCGTCGGGCGTGGCGGGCGTCTTGGCCTCGGCCTTGACCTCGGTCTTCGTCTCGGTCTTGACCTCGGTCTTTGTCTCGGTCTTGGCCGGCGCGGTCGCCTTGCCGTCGGGCTTGGCGGGCGTGGCGGCCTTGCCGTCGGGCGTGGTGCCGGTCGGCGTCTGCGTGCCCGCGGGCGCGCCCGGCAGCGGCTTGCCGTCGGGGCCGACCGCGGCGCCGGGCGGGGTCGTCGCCGGCTTGACCGCCATCAGCTCGACGGTGAACGTCAGGTCCGCGTTCGCCGGGATCTTGCCGCGCGCGCGGTCGCCGTAGGCCAGCTCGGCCGGGATGATCAGCTTGCGCAGCCCGCCGACCTTCATGCCGGCGATGCCGACGTCCCAGCCCTTGATGACGCGGCCCTGACCGAGCGGGAACACCAGCGGACGCGGGCGGCTGAGCGACGAGTCGAACTCGGTGCCGTCCTTCAGCGTGCCGCGGTAGTGCACCGACACGGTGTCGCCGGTCCTGGCCTCGGCGCCGTCGCCGAGCTTGTAGTCCATGGCCACCAGGCCCTTGTCGAGCTTCTTGGTCGCCACCGGCTTGCCCTCGAACGCGGTGAGCGGCTGCGGCGGCGGCGGCGGCGGCGTGAACGACAGCAGCTCGATGGTGAACACCAGCGTCGAGTTCGGCGGGATCTTGCCGGCGCGGCGCTCCCCGTAGCCCATCTTCGCGGGGATCACCAGCTTGCGCTTGCCGCCGACCTTCATGCCGGCGACGCCTTCGTCCCAGCCCTTGATCACCCGGCCCGCGCCGAGCTCGAAGGTGAAGGCCCGCGGCCGCTTCAGCGAGGTGTCGAACACCGTGCCGTCGGTCAGGTAGCCCGTGTAGTGGACCTCGACCTCGCCGCCCTTGACCGCCTCGGGGCCCTCGCCGATGACGAAGTCCTCGACCGCGATCTCGCTGGCCGTCTTGCTCTTCGCCACCGGCGTGCCGTCGAACGGCGGGTCGAACTTCATGTCCGGGCTCGGGTCGACCGGGAGCTGCGGAGCCGGCGGCGGGGCGGCCTTCGCCGGCGGCGCCTCGACCTGCTTGGCTGGCAAGGCCGGCGCCGCCTTCTTCTCGGGCTCCGGCTGCGTCGAAGTACAGGCCGCGCCGAGCAGCAGCCCGGTGCAGGCGAAAGGAAGGAGCGCTGCGCGCGCGGGAAACGACATGCGGCGTCGTATACCGCAAATTCACCGGGCGCGCATCATCGCCCCTCGAGCGCCGCGTCGCCGATCGTCCGGGTCCCCGCGAGGGCGCTGTGCGGCCTTTCACAGGCCTCGCGCCTTCCCGCGCGGCCCCCGTGTGCCCGCGCGTGCCCCCGCGACGCGCCGCCGCCCGCGCCCGCCGGTCCCCGCGGGCGCCCGCGCGGCCCGCACGGCGAGCCCGGCGATCGGCCGCGTCGCCCGCGGATCGCCGCGACGGTCGCGCCGCGCCGCGCCGCATCGCTCGCGCCGTCCTCCGCGAATTACGAAGTGTTCGCAAGTGCTCTCTCGCACGGTGAAGATCCGCGCCGCTGTCCTGGCTTGAATCCCCGAGATGCCCCTCCTAGCATCGCGATCGATGCACCCTGGCACCATCGCTCGCACAGCGAACGCCGGCGCGCCCGGCTGCGCGCGGCCAGGCGTCCTGTCTGTCCTCGCGGCCATGTCGCTCCTGACCGCCTGTCCGGCCGCGCAGCTCAGCAACATCGAGGTCGACGGCACCGGCGACGACGACGACGACGGCGACGACACGTCCGGCTCGTCCGACTCCGGCACCGGCGACGAGACCGGCGGCGACGGCGACGGCGACGACGACGACGGCACGCTCGCCACCAGCACGGGCGACGACGACGGCACCACCACCACCGCCTCCGGCGCCCCCACGCCCGACTGCGGCGACGGCGTCGTCGACCCCGGCGAGGGGTGCGACGACGGCAACCACCGCGACGACGACGCCTGCACCGCGGCCTGCCAGCCGGCCGCCTGCGGCGACGGGCTGGTGCACATCGGCGAGGAGGCCTGCGACGACGGCAACACCGTCGACGACGACGGCTGCACCAACGCCTGCAACGACCCCGAGTGCGGCGACGGCATCCGCCAGCGCGACGAGGCCTGCGACGACGGCAACGACGTCGCCGACGACGACTGCACCAACGCCTGCACCACCCCGCGCTGCGGCGACGGCATCGTCCACCACGGCGAGTTCTGCGACGACGGCGGCGAGTCGCCGACCTGCGACGCCGACTGCAGCCCCGCCGCGTGCGGCGACGGCGAGGCCAACGCCGCCGCCGGCGAGGCCTGCGACGACGGCCAGGCGAGCGCCGGCTGCGACGCCGACTGCAGCCTCGCCGAGTGCGGCGACGGCGAGGTCAGCCCGCTCGCCGGCGAGGTCTGCGACGACGGCAACACCCTCGACGGCGACTTCTGCAGCTCGGCCTGCAAGAAGGCCAAGCGCCTGGTCTTCGTGACCAGCGAGCTGTACAACGGCAACCTCGGCGGCCTCGGCGGCGCCGACGCCAAGTGCCAGGCGCTGGCCGCCGCGGCCGGCCTGCAGGGCAAGTTCCTGGCCTGGCTGAGCGCCGGCGTGGCCAACCCCGGCAACCGCTTCATCAAGTCCGACGTGCCCTACGTGCTGACCAACGGCGCCCAGGTCGCCAAGAACTGGGCCGACCTGACCGACGGCACCCTGCAGCACGCGATCGACACCACCGAGCAGATGACGGTCGCCCCCATCCCGTCCGACGGCTGCGGCGGCGGCAGCAAGCCGACCGTGTGGACCAACACCCTCGAGTCCGGCGCCGGCTGGGACAGCAACGCTTGCAACGCCTGGACCGGCATCGGCGGGTTCGCGCGCATGGGCCACGCCAAGGCCATCAACTTCACCTGGTCGCGCTACTGCGAGGGCATGGCCAACAGCTGCAGCTGGCACGCCGCGATCTACTGCTTCGAGCAATGAAAGTAAGAGAAAATAGGGTTTGGGTTACGGTGGGTTGAAGGCGACCGCAGCCGCGCCTCCGTCAGCTCTCCAGCGCGTTGACCGCACGGGAGCTCGCTCCGCGGCGGTCGATGTAGCGGCTCGCGGTCTGCAGATCCTTGTGGCGGAGGTGAGCGGCCACAGCCGCGACCCCGCCGCCACCGTCGGCGATGCGGGTCCCGCAGGTCTTCCGCAGGACGTGGGTCCCGTGCCAGGGCAGCCCCGCCAGGCGTGTGATGCGCTCCATCCATGCGGTCGGGTCCTGCTCGCTGAAGTGCCCGCCGTGCCTGTTGGTGAGCACGTAGGGCCCGGCGTCGTGCCGGTACGCCTTGAGCGCGGCGGTGAGGCGGCCGGTCAAGGCGACCTCGTCCTCGGTGCGGCCCTTCGGCGCGTCGAGCTTGCCGCGGACGATGTTGTGCCGGACGACAAGGAAGCCCTGGCCGAAGTTGATGTCCGACCAGTGCAGCCCGACGATCTCATCGCGGCGCAGGCCGCCGTCGATTCCGAGGAGGACGACGAGCTCGAAGAACGGCCCGAGCTCGCGCGCCGCCGTGAGCAGCGCCGCCTGCTGGACGGCGTCGTAGGCGACCACGGCCTTGCGGAGCCGCCGCGGGATCTCGAGATCCACCGGCTCGCCGGTGATGTGCTTCTGCGCGATGGCCACGTTGAACACCCGCCGCAGGGTCTTCAGCACCTCGCACGCGGTGTTGTGCGACTTCGCGGACAGCGAGGACTTGATCCTCGTGATGTCCGCCGGCGGGATCTGGTCTAGCCGGCGCTTGCCGAGCACCGGAACCAGATAGTGCCGCAGGTGGATCTCGTAGTTCATCAGCGTGTTCACGCCGAGGCGGTTGGCCCGGCAGAGGTCGAGGAAGATCGCGGCGAACTCCTCGAACGTCGGGGCGGGCGGCTTCTCGGGCGCGGGCTCGGGGGCGAGGAGCTGCGAGAGCAGCTCCTGCTCGAGCGCGCGAGCCCATCGCTCCGCGCTGGACTTTCCGGTGACCGGCGCCTTGACGCGTTTGCGCAGGGCCCGGCCCTGGGGGCCGTTGACGATGACGTCGACTTCGAACTCATTCTTGCTTCCCTTCCACGGGCGCAGCTTGATCATGGGTGACCTCCTGCGCTCGCACTGTTCGCCGAGAGCCATTGTGCGATGACTCGGCGGTCGAAGTGAAGGCTCCTTTCGATACGCAGCACGCAAGGAATCTGGCCGTGATCGAGGCTGGAGTACACGCAACCCTGCTCGTGGTGAGCAGTACGGACACCTCTCGCACGGTGAGCAGCGGAGTAGCTGGTCGCGTCGCGCGACCTCACGACAGAATCGGGCCGATGTTCGGAGATCACGTGGCTGTCTCTCCGGACAGGTCGTACGGAGTGCTGTCCCAGGCTGTCATGGATCGTGACGTCAGCCTGGCCGTCGCCACGTCCATGGCCAAGTCGATGTCGTTCGGCGTAGCCCATCTCTGGGTGACGTTGGTGGACATGGACCACACGAAGTACCAACTGATCCCAACATGGTGGCCAGGGCCGCGTTGACGGTGCTCTGCGCGACGGCATCGAACATGGCCGGCCCGTCGTTGATGCTGGGCGGCGAGTGCAACACCGCACCCGAGCAACCGCCGTGGTACCCGCGGGTTGCTTCGCGGTTCGCGGCGCGAGAGCGGCGCCGGTGCGTCGCCGTCCGCGGATCCCTGCTCTGGCGCGGACGGTCGCCGCACTGCAGGGAGACGGTACCTGTCAGTCATCGCGGACCGCGAGATGACGATCGCAAGCCGGGACCTGACGGTCGAGTTCGTCGGTGACGACCGCGACGTCTCGGTGGGCGATGCTCGGCCGCCTGTGATCACCGTGTTGGCGGCTCGAACCCTGCCAGAGCGCAGCTTGCTGGGTGCCACCTGCCAGCAGGAACCCACCTCCCACGCGTCAGACGCCCGCCAGACGACAGGTGGAGGGCCCATAATGTTGGCGACGCGCATGGCGCTTGTCGTCGCCAAGACATGGGCTACACGGAGCACCCGGCGAGTGGCGCACACCGGGGCGCCGAGGATGGCACGCCCCACCGCCCTCTCGCGGGCGACAACACTGACCACGACGATGGCGGCGGTCGGGGCGACCGCGTGAGCCCCAAATGGCGCCCTTGCTGTACGCCGTGCAGTGGATCGCGTTCGAGGTCGCCTGGATCAGCGAGTGGTCGTTCATGACGACGGCGAGCATGGCCCAATCGTGGATCGTCACGAACCCTGCTGGAGTCCTTGCTACGACCGCAGCGTCTCGAAAACCCACACGCGTCCCGCCTGGCGAGGATGGGGTCTCGACCAGATCCGGAGCTTGCCGGCTTCATAGCCCTCTCGGAGCCGCCCGGGATCGCAGCACGCCAGCAGCCAGGTCAGGTATGGCGGCAGATGCTCGGCGATCTGGTCGGCGATGTACTCGTCCTCGCTCATCCAGGTGCCCCGGTACGCGCGGTGAGCAGGGGTCCAGTTCGCGCGACGCCGTCTCATCTCGGCTCCTCCCGCAACATGGGGGCGAGGTTCGCCCGTCGCAGCAGGACCCGGTCGGCGCTGAACAGCTCGAGCCGTGTCAGCACGAGGTAGCGGCCATCGTCCAGGTGGAAGGTGGCGGAGTGCATCGGTGGGTCGTCTTGCGGTCGGTCGCCTGCCATGGTCATCGCCTCGTCTCTGGGGTTGCACGGCGTTTTGTGGTCCATTGGACTGTCCGCTGGACTGTCCGATACAGAGGCGCCAGTTTCAAGAACCAAGATCGCGCTGTGGGTAGACTCCCCTCCCTCATGCCCAAACGCGGCCGCAGCCCCACCGAGTGGGCAACCACGGAGCAGGTCTGCAAGGCCGCCCGACGCGTCCGTTCAACGATCTACATGTGGCTACAGCGTGAACTGCTGCCCGTACCTCGGGTCGTGCATGGCGGACGCCATGGGACCAGCGCCCGGTGGCCGGTCCATGCCCCAGCTCAAGCCCGGTGGATCGCCGATAAATTAGAGGCAGGGTACACGTTTGAGGAAGTTCGTACAGCCCTTGCGCGAGGCGACTTCACGACGTCATAGCCAGCGTCGGCACGGGATATCTTGTCGAGCAGCGCGGAGTGGTGTTACACTCAATTACTCAACAATGACTGAACCTGATGAGATCGGAGATCTGCTGCGAGACTGTTATCGCATTTTCGGAATGCCAGACGAGGGGCCTCCGCTTGGGCTCAACGTCACAAAGATGATCGGCGGTAGCGTTCCAGCCACTGAACTAGAGGACATACGAACGGCCATCGCTGACAACGACGGCTGCCAACAAGTACAGAGATGTCGAGTCCTGCTCGAGGATCTCGCCACACGGTTAACCGGCGAAGAATTATTGCAAGAATTATCTCGTACCCCATTAGCATGCGCTCAGGGTGTCGATGAATTATCGAACGGCGTATTCTGGTTCGCCCTGGCAGGGCGTCTCGACACCCGCAAAAACGGCCTCCCGACGACTCCGTTCGATGAAGCAATCAATCGACCACTTCCACTCAAAGTACGGATGAGCGTCCACGGTTCGCTCGTCCTGCGGATGTACGTGGCATTGGTCTATATGCGGGAGGGATACCTCAATAAAATGATTCACGAAAGTTCCCGAGCGAGGGGCCAGTGCGCAGGCCAAGTCAAGAAGCTCTTGAATGGTCATTATGTTCGCCGCATCCGAAATTCATTATCCCACGGAACGTTCTCGCCAGGCATCGCGGGTATCGTATTCAGAGATGAAAACCGCGTTATCGTCGCAACGCCAGGGTTCCTGAATTGGCTGTGCACTTGGCTATCAATGATACAGCTTCAAGCGCTTGCGGCGTGTAGTCGCGGCGAAGACACACGGAGGATAAGCGGCCAGGAGAGCGAGGATCGATGAGCGACGTCAGGCGTCTTGAATCCGAGTTCCTGCTGTACACGGCCCCCGACGGCGGCGTGAAGATCGGTGTTCTCATCAAGGACGAGACGGCCTGGCTGACCCAGAGGTCGCTCGCAGAGCTGTTCGGTGTCGGTGTTCCAGCGATCGCCAAGCACTTGAAGAACATTTTCGCGGCCGCGGAGTTGGCCGAGGACGCAGTAGTTTCCATTTTGGAAATAACTGCCACTGACGGGAAGACCTACAAAACTCTCTTTTACAACCTCGATGCAATCATCGCGGTCGGCTACCGCGTGAATAGCTACCAGGCGACGCAGTTCCGCATCTGGGCCACGCAGACTTTGCGCGAGTTCATCATCAAGGGCTTTGTCCTGGACGACGAAAGGCTCAGGCAGGGCAAGAGTGCTTTTGGCAAGGATTACTTCGACGACCTGCTCGAGCGGATCCGCGAGATCCGTGCGAGCGAGCGTCGCTTCTACCAGAAGATCACGGACATATATGCGCTCGCGGCTGACTACGACGCGCACTCGCCGCTCACACGCGAGTTCTTTGCGTCGGTGCAGAACAAGCTCCACTGGGCGATCACCGGCCAGACCGCAGCAGAACTCATCTACGCTTCCGCGGATGCGACCAAACTCTTCATGGGACTCACCACCTGGAAGCACGCACCCAACGGCAAGATCCTGAAGTCTGACGTGACCGTGGCAAAGAACTACCTGGACGAGGCGCACGTCCGGGAGTTAAACCGGATCGTGTCTGCCTACTTGGATCTCGCCGAGAATCGCTCACAGCGTGGTATCCTGACGAAAATGTCGGACTGGGCGAACTTTCTGAACAGCTTCCTCGAGCTGTCCAGCTATCCCATCCTCGTGGACAGGGGGAAGGTCAGTGCCCTCGAAGCCAAACTGAAAGCCGAGGCGGAGTACGATATCTACCGCCAGCAGCAGGATGCAGAATTCGTATCCGACTTTGACCGTATGGTGGAAGAATCGAAGCGATTCGCCAGCCGCGGACCCATGGCACTCGAACGTGGAGAGCCCCAGCCAGGGCGCGCGCCGACGTCGACACGGACGAGGCGGGCGAGCAATCGTACATAGGCGCCGTAGGCGCTCCTCCACCAGTTCTCCAAGAGGTGGGCTGACTCCCGAGAGATTCGGGCACTCGCGGGAGTTCAGACCCTGGACGAATTCGTGAAGTACGACGCGGACTTGTGGCGAAAGGCGAGCGCTGACAAGTGGTTGTGAAGTCCGCGTCGTCCTGCTTCGAGCAGTGACCCTACATCGATCAGACGGCGCGTACAGCCGTCACTGTCCTCGCACGTCGTGTCGTGCAACGCCCGACCGCACCGCACCGCGAGTGCTCCTCAGGCCGCGCTGCGCCCCCGCTTCGGCTTCGGCCCCGGCGCGGGCCCGGCGACGAACACCCCGCGCGACCCCTCGAGCCACGCGAGGAGCTCCACGTAAGCCGCCCGCTTCGCCGCTGCCCGCTCGAACAGCGCCGCCTGCTTGGTCAGCACGAGCGTATACGGGCTCCCCTGGCGGATCGTCTCGTGCGTCACCGGCAGGCGGTTCAGATCGATCCTGTGGTGCACGTGTTGCCGTCGCTCCTTCGCGAGCCGCCAGCCGCACCGCCGCTGCTCCCGGTCGCGCAGGAACACCGCGAGCTCCTGGCACAGCTCGCACGCGCATCCGGTCGGCGGCTCGATCGTCCAGTCGTTCGGATCTCGCTCCGGCGCCGCGAGCGCCGCCGCGAGCGCCCCGACGACGTGGCCGACCAGCGCCTGCAGCCCCAGCGCCTGCACCTCCGTCGGCGTCCGCCCCTCGCAGAGCTTGCGCAGCAGCACGCCGGCCGTCGCCAGCGGCAGCCCCGTCGCGGGCGCGACGAGCACCCCGACGAGCTCGTCGCGGAGCGCCGGCGCCGGGATCACGACCGCCGCCGCGAGCAGCGCCGCGATGTCGCCCAGGTGCCGCTCCGCGAGTTCCTCCGCGAACGCGGCCCGCCCGCCCCCCTCCTCGCCACGCCGCTGCCGAAACACGTCCACCTCCCGCGCCAGCAGCCACGACGCGAGCCCCCGCCCGTGTTCACCGCCGGCGGCCGTGAGCGCCTCGCACAGCCGCGGCAGCGACGCGCGCCACGGCGGCGTGTCATGACGTACGGCCTGGGCCCACGCCGTGAACAGGCGCTGCCCCCACGCCAGGCCGTGACGCTCCACCAGCGCCACAAACGTCGGCAACGCCCGCTCGCCCAGTCGATGCGGACCCAGCGGCGCCAGCAGCTCGAGCGCCGGCTCGGCCTCGGCGATCCCGACCAGCGCCTTCAGCAGCCGCGGCACGAACGCCGCGCCCTCGACCGCCGGCGCCACCTCCTTCCAGAACGGCACGAGCTCGCGCGCCCGCCCACGGGCCTCGTCGACGGCCCCGGTCTTGACCAGCGCGGCGAGCACGTCGACGGCCCACGCCGGCGCCATCTTGGCCCGGATCACGAAGCCGCGGGCCCGCGGCCACATCACGATCGCGGCCCGGTGGTACCAGCGCTCCATGGTGTTGCCGGAGTTGCCCATGTACCCCTCGTACTCGGACTCGAACGGATCCATCTCGACCGAGGGCCGCGTGAAGCAGATCTCCTGGTTCGTCGGCGTCACCGCCAGGTCCGGCTCGACACGCCCGTCCGTGTCGATCCAATGGCGGAGCTCGACGTCCTCGTCGATCAGGTCGACCAGCTTGTGGTCCCCCTCGCCGCGTTCGTCGTCGAGGTAGCGGCGGCCTCGCCGACGGTATCCGTACGACTCGTCCTCGCAGTCCCAGATCTGGTGTATGTCCGCGAGGGTCAGGAACACCGCGCAATCCAGACGCCCCGCCACCTCTCGAAGCGCCGCGGCCCGCAGCCGATCGCCGTTCTTGAGGTTGTCCCACCCGAGGCTCTTCTGCGAGTATTCGTGATCCAGCAGGTAGACCAGGCGATCCGGCCGCTGCGGAGTCCCCCGCCCGTACCGCGGCGGGACCGGCGTCGAGAAGTGACTCGCCACGCTCGCCACCAGCTCCTCGACCGCGGCGGCCCGGATCTGCGGCCGCTCCGTCGCCTCCCCGCGGCGCAGGAGGTGGTACGTGAGCGCGATCCGGTGCCCGGATCGCACCGGCCTCACCTCGTGGCGACAATCCGCGTAGAACGCCAGGAGCGACACCTCCGTCGCCGCTCGCCCCCCGCCAAAGCTCCTCTTCTCCCCGCGGTGCTCGACCACGATGGCCCCGCCCTCGTGGCTGCACGGCAGCGTCATCACCAGAGTCCCGACCATGGCGTCATCCCGCTCCGAGTCCTGGTGCGTCGCGAAGAACTGCCCCGGCCCGTACACCAGCAGCTTGTCGAGCACGACCGCGAGCTCCACGCCCTCCGGCATGCCGAGGCGCTCTCGGATCGTCCCCAGCGCCGGAGCGAGGGCGCGCCGCAATCGCCGCGTATCGATCTTGATCCGATCGCGCTCGATCTGCCCCGTGTCCCGCACGCGCGCGTCGTGCACCGTCTCGCTCCGCCGTCCGTACGGCGCCGGCTCGGCCGCGTCGCCCAGCTGCTTCGCCATCTCCGCCGGGATCGGGAAGCGCAGCGGCCCGACCCCCTGGACCACGACCCGCAGCGCCTCCGCGGCGAGCCCGAGCTCGACGGCAAACTCCCCTCCTGCCTCGATGGCGGCCAGCGCCTCCGTGATCTCTTCCATCCCGCACCCGTAGCACGGGACGGTCGCCGTCCATCGTATGAAATCCGCGTATTGGAGATAACATAAAATACAATCTGCATCGCATGCAGCCGCGATAACTTCCCCGCCTCCTCGACCGGGCGTATCGTTGCTTGGATACTTGAGCGCAACCCCCCGTCTCGCTCGAGACGCAGGCGGGTGACCTTCACCATCCACGTCTCGATCTCGCCGTCGCTGAGGTGCCCGCTCTCCGCCTTCATCCAGACCACGGTCGGCTGGTGAGCGCCGCCTCCGTCGCCCGCGTCAGACGCCGGTGACCCACAGGCCGAGCACGCACATCTCGTCCATCGTGCCCTCGCCGAACACCGTCGTCTGCTCGCGGCCGGTCGTGTCGTAGGTGCAGCGCAGCGTCGCCGGGTAGCTGGGGTCGAACTCGAGCGGCTGCTCGTAGAAGTAGAACAGCTGCCAGTGGAAGTCCCAGCGCGGGACGTCGAGCATGCAGCGGTCGCCGCCCGGCTCGTGCGCCACCATGCGGAGCGTGCGGCCGATCGTGTGCATGTGCGGGAACACCCCGTGGATGCTCACCGTGGCCACGTCGTCGGTCGTCGGCGTGGTGAAGCCGGCCTCGGCCTCGGGCAGGCCCGGCGGCAGCGACAGGTCCTGGTCGACCAGGCCGACGAACCGCAGCTGCTCGACCCCGTCGGTCACGATCTCGAGGTCGACCGCGGTCTGGTCGGGCACGCCCACGGCCGCCGCGGTGTTGTAGTGGAGCTGGAGGATCAGCTTGCCGGGCCGCAGCGCCACGCCGGTGCCCGCGGGGAAGCGCGTCGCGCCGCCGCCCGGGGCCCACGCCGCCGCCACCTCGGCGTCGACCCCCGAGGCGCCGAAGCAGGTGTAGCCGGGCCCGGCCTCGGCCGCGTCGAGCGCCTCCGCCGCGCTCGCGGCCTCCGGCGTGTTCGGCGTGAACACCACCACGTGGTGGACGATGCGCGCGTCGCCCGGGCGCACGTCGAAGCCGGTGATGAAGCTGTCGCCGACCGCCGGGCTGTCGACCACGAAGCAGCGGTAGTCGTCGGGCATGCTCGCGCTCGGCACGTAGGCCGTCGGCATGGCCGCGGTGCGCACGTCGCCGGTCAGGCGCGGCAGCGGCGGGACCTCGGGCGGGGCGATGCTCGCGTCGCCGGCGAGGGCGCCCTGCGCGGCCCAGTCGGCCAGCGTCGTCAGCTCGTCGTCGGCGAGCCAGCGCGCGTCGCGGAACTCGCCGCACGCGCCGCTGGCGTCGGCGGGGTACGGCGGCATCTGCCGCGACCCGGTGACCGCGGCGATCAGGCCGGCGAACGGCGCCGCCGCCGCGTAGCTGTCGAGCGCCAGCGGGCCGATGCCGCCCGCCGTGTGGCAGGCCACACAGTGGGCGGCGAGGATCGGCCGCACGTGCTCGTAGTAGGTGACCGCGTCCGGGTCGACCGGCGCGCCGGTCGTCGGCGCCTCGCCCGTCGCCGCCTCGCCCGTCGCCGACGTCGCGCTCGACGATCCGCTCTCCGTCTCGCCGGCCGCGCCCGTGTCGCCGCAGGCGGACGAGAGCAGCAGACACGCGGCGACGATGCGGAGCGGCGACATCCGTCGATCGTAGGCCGCGCGCACGCGCCGGCGCAACCCGGCCGACGCGCTCGATGTGCGCCGCGTGGTGGGGGCGAGCGCCGTCAGTAGCCCTGCATGGGGACGCCGAGGGTGACCCGCTTGTTCGGGCGCTCGGCGGTCGTCCAGATCAGGTCTCGGTCACGCTCGACGTACAGGTCCTCGGGGCCGTCGGGCCACGCGGTGATCTTGCTGACGGCTCGGCCTCGCGGTCGAGGCCCACCGCCGAGAAGCGGAACGGGCACGAGTCCGCGGTCCGCTTGTAGCGCCCGCTCTCCGGCATCGCGTAGCGCTGGCCGACCGCATCGACCGGGTCGGCGCGAGCGAGGCGCACCAGGCCCGGGAGCTCGCTATCGCCGGGGCGGACGGACCGGCTGTCCCTCGGGACAGCCGCCCCTCACTTCGCGCGCGGCTTGACCGGCTTCGGCCCGGCCGCCGGCCTGGCGGCGGCCGCCTTCTTGGCCGCGCCCGCGGGCCTGGCCGCGCCGGCCTTCTTGCTCGCCGCCGGCTTCTTCGCCGGCGCCTCGACCCTGTCCGCCGCCGGCTTCGGCGCCCCGGCGATCTTCAGCCGCGTGCTCAGCACCGCCGCCGCGTAGCGCGACCCCGGCAGCGAGCGCGAGGCGTCGAACTCCAGCCAGTGCGACGCGCTGGCGACCGGCCGCGCCGCGGCCTCGGGCGCCAGCGACAGCAGCGCGAACACCGTGTCGCCCGGCCTCAGCCCGAGCGCCTTCAGGCCGGTGAACGCCTCGACCAGCGCCCCGCCCTGCAGCGCGCACCTGCGGCCGACCACGGCCTTCTTGACCCCGACCTTCCACAGCTCGAGGTTGACCGCCAGCGCGAACGCCGGGTCGATGCCCTCGACCTGCGCGCGCACCTCGAGCGCGTCGAGCTCGGTCTGCGCGACCTCGAAGACGCCGAGGCGCGGGCGCGGCACCGTGAGCTGCGGCGCCGCCCCGGCCACCGGGTAGAACGTCTCGCCGTCGAACGACACCTCGAGCTCGAACGTGAAGTCGTAGGCCGCCGCCTCGTCGGCGTGCGGGTACTCGAGCTCCTGCGACTCGCTGGCGCAGCCGACGTACCAGGTACGCCGCCGCTGCTCGGCCGGCGCGGTCAGCCCGCCCTCCCAGCGGATCTGCGTGGTCGGCTGCCCGTCCCTGGCCTTGCCGCCGGCGGCCTCGCCCTCGCCGCTGTCGACCTCCTTGATCGTCAGGCGCAGCTGCGCGTCGGCCAGGGCGGCGGCGACGATCGGCGTCAGCGTCACCGGCGAGCCGATGCTCGCCGCCCCCGCGGCCTCGACGGCGACCCTGCACTCGAGGTCGACGGCGTGCTCGAGCAGCGGCACCTTCGCGGTCCGCGGGAAGTTCGGCGTCAGCGCCAGGTCGATCACCGCCCGCCGCCCGAGCGCCCCGCACGCGACCAGGTCGATGGTCGCCGCCAGCGAGCACGCCACCGGCGTCGTCACCCCCGGCTTGTAGCCGGGCACCGCCAGCGGCACCGTCACCGCCGAGGCCACGTCCGGGTCGCCCGCGGTCGCCAGCACCTGCACCGGCGTGCGGTCCGGCAGCGCCACCGTGGTCCCCGAGAGCTGCAGGCGCAGCTCCGGCAGGCGCAGCTCCGCCTGCGAGATCCTCGCGCTCAGCCGGGTCTCCGGCACCACCTGGAAGCGGATGACGCCGTCGCGGCTCAGCGGGATGAATTCCGACGCCCCCATGCATCACCTCTCGATCGTGTACACCAGCGGCGCCGGCAGCTCGACGCTGCCCTGGGCGACCTGCAGCCCGCGGCACAGCGCCTTGCTCTTGACCGTGGCCGTCACCGTGATGGTCTTGTCGAACGCCGCGGCCGGCACGTCGAAGCTGAGGTGGACCGTGCCCGACGACACGTCGCCCACGCGCCCCGGCACCCCCGTCAGCCCGGCGATCTTGAAGCCGGGCCCGGCCTTCTTCCAGTAGGCCGCCTCGCCGCCCTGCAGCGGCGCCGACAGCGTCAGCCGCGACTTCTTGGCGCCGATCGTCAGCCGCGCCGTGATCTCGCCGATGCTCGGCCGCTGCAGCACCACGCTCGCCGCGTCCGCCCAGCCGCAGCGGTGCGGCTGCGCCAGCTTGCCGGCGAGGTCGAGCTGCTCGTCGATCTTCAGGCTCTGGGCGCCGGGGGCCTGGCCGAGCACGAACAGCACGCCGAACGACACCTCGGTCGGCGCGTCGGTCCCGACCTCGGCGATCGCCCGCTCGAGCGCCGGCGTCGGGTCGAAGTCGACCTCGAGGAACTCGCCCGCGAGCACGGTTAGGGTCAGCTGCTTGCCGTCCTCGCCGACCGCGTCGACCCGCGCCAGCCGCCGCGCCAGCCCGTCCAGCTTGCCGAACTTCTCGGGCTCGCACTCGAGGGTCGCCTGCTCGCCGGTCGCGCCGATCGCCACCAGCTTGAACGCGACCTGCTTGCGCAGCGCCGCCAGCGCCTGCACCAGCGTGCGCGCCACCGCGGTCGCGCCGGCCTCCTCGTACTGCTTCCACGGGAACGCGCCGACCAGCTTGCCGCCCGCGCTCGCGGCGGTGACGAACCCGTCGCGCTGCGCCCCGCCCTTGCCCTTGCCGGCGCTGGTCGCCGTCACCGGGACGCCGTAGCCCTCGACGGGCGCGTACTCGCCGTCGCCCTGGCGCGTGCGTAGCACGACCCACCCGCGGATCGCCTCGGGGCGGTTGCTCGACCACGGCACCTCGAAGCACCACTTCGCGTGGCCCTTGCGCGGGGCCAGCGGCGGCTGCAGCAGCGCCACCGTGTCCGGATCGCCGGGGTCGATCGGCGCGCCCGCCAGCGTCGGCACCGCAAATTTCAAGTGTGCCGGGCCGATCGCCCGCGCCGGCGCGACCGTCGACTCGCCGCGCAGCAGCTTCAGGCGCGCGTCGCCCCACAGCGGCACGTTCGGGCGCACCGCCAGCACGCCGTCGCTGTACGAGCCCGGCGGCGCCAGCGGGTAGTCGCGCCCGTCGATGCTCGCCGCGAACTGCAGGTCGTCGAGGTAGTCCTCGCGCGGCGCGACGGCCACCGCCTGCACCGCCGCCGCGCCGACCAGGTGCGCGCGCTCGACCGCCTCGATCGGCACCCAGCCGGCGAACAGCGGCGGGTCCGCGGCCGCGCTCGAGTCCGGGTCGCACGGCACCACCGTCAGCCGGCGCGCGTGGATCAGCTGCTCGATCACCCACGCCACGCTGACCGGGTTGGCGTTGTGGACCAGCCTGGCGCCCGGCGGCAGCTGATCGGCCGCGCCGCCGAACAGCGTGCGCCCGGGCTCGCCGACGACCGCCTCGTCGTGGCCCCACCACGCGATCGCCTCGACCGCCGGCTTCACCGGGCCCTCGAGCCGCTTCTCGAGCGTCTTGGTCAGGCCCTCGGTCGTCCACTCGTTGCAGTGCTCGACCACCACGTGGCGCCAGCGCATCGGCAGCAGCGCCGTCAATTGTCCGCGCCGCGCCTCGATGTCCTTGTGCCGGTCCGCGCCCTCGCCCGGGGCCGCGACCGCCTCGACGTGCAGGCCCGGGGTACGCGCGGTGATCTTGACGCCGCGCGCCATCGCCGGGATCGCCACCTCGACCGTCGCCATGCCGCCCTTCACCTTCGTCGTGTACTCGCGCTCGCCGTCGCCGGGCGGCCGCGGCTCGAACTCGAGGGCGAACTTCAGCTCGCCCTCCCACGTCGGCGCCGGCGCCCCCGTCGCGCCCGCCTCCTTGAACGGATGCACGAGCACCTCGACCGTGCCCGAGTACCACAGGTTCTGCGCGGCGCACCCGTCGTGCTTGTTGCCGGCGCACGTCGACGCCGCCGCGGGCGCGTCCTTCGCCGGCCGGGCCGTGAACGGCAGCCCCGCCGGGTCGTGGTACTCGCGCGGCAGCTCGGCGTCGTTGAAGTTGGGCCGGTCCCCCGACTCGCCGAGCCAGTTGCGCTGCAGCCGCTCGCGCGGCCCGGCCGGCAGCGTCGCCAGCAGCGCCCTCAGCTCGGCCGGCTGCAGCAGGTTGTCGCTCTCCGACTCTTTGATAACTGGAAACCCCGGCGCGAACCCGAGGACCTCGGCGGCGTACTCGAGCAGCGCGGCCAGCGGAGATCCGCCCTCCCCCTTCGGCGCGAATACCTCCCAGTGCAGCAGGTCGCCGGCGAAGCCGAGCAGCTCGCCGCGGTCGACGGGGATCCGCATGTCGAGCAGCGTCAGCACCTTGTGGTGCTCGTCGGTCGAGCGCAGCAGCTTGCGCGCCTGCGCGAACCGCCGCTCCGGCGCCCGCGTGACCGCGACGCCCTCGGCGCCGCGCCCGAAGCCGGTCGCCTCCTCGTGCACGAAGGTCGCGCCGAGCGTCTTGATCGGCCGGGCCTTCTTGCCGGCGCGCTTGATCACGGCGTCCTCGACCGGCTCGGCGGTGAAGAACCGCCGCGCGAACGTGCTCCTGTCGCCCGGGTCGACGCCGATCGCCGCGCCCTGGCCCGGCCGCAGCAGCGTGTTGAGCCACGGCACCGCCGCGTACGGCTCGGCGTCGCCGCTCCAGCCCGGCGAGCTCAGGTGCATGTACAGGGTGTGGATGGCGAACCGCTCGCCGGCGATCGCCTCGCCCGCCGCGTCGAGCGCCTGCAGGTCGTGGCGCACCAGCGCGAATCCGTTGGTCCCGCGCGTCAGGTCCTCGGCCGAGCGCCGCCGCTCGTCGGCCACCGCCGTCGGCCCCGCGCCGGCCGCGTTGGCCAGGCGCACCGCCACCAGCGTGCCGGGCATCATGCAGCGCACCGGCAGCAGGTCCGCCCCGCCGCCCGGCGCCGCCTCGCCGTCGCTCCGCCGCTCGACCAGCCGCTCGCCGAGCCGCGGCGAGAAGTGCACGCCCGTGTGGATGCTGCGGTGCCCGCCGAGCGGGAAGAACCCGTGCTGCAGGCCCTCGTTGCGGGCGTAGGCCGCGGCCGCGGTCACCCCGTCGACGCCCGGCGGCTCGAACGGGAACGCCACGTGGCGCGGGTCGACCGCGGTGCGGAACCCGACCTTCGCCATCGACACATAACGCGACGACGCCTCGGCCGCGAGGTCCGCGAGGATGCCGCGGCGCAGCGCCTCCCAGGTGTAGTCCTTGCCGCCGCGCGCGCGCACCTTGGCGGTCAGCTCGCCGCGGTCGGCGATCCACGGCGTGTTGTCGGCGCCGACCCGACCGACCCCCGCGAACGCCGCCCCGCCGTAGAACCCGCCCTCGTTGAACTCCTTGCGCGAGCCGCCGCCGACGTTGGCCTCGAGGCGCAGGCAGTGCTCGCCGTCGCAGTCGACGATGAACCACACGTGGTGCGCCGTCTGGATCACGTAGACCGCGTTGCGCTCGGGCTCGACGAACTTCTTGATGTCGATCGGCGTGGCGATGCCCGCGTCGACGTAGGCCCGCGGCGGCCCGGGGAACACCTGGCTGGTGTTCATCGCCCCCTTGTGGTGCTCGAGCGTCCACCCGCGCGCGAACCCCGAGCCGTGGGTCCGCAGCGCCGCGCCGATCAGCACGCCCTCCGCGAACATGCAGCAGTTGGTGTACTTGCGCCTCTTATAGTTGGTCGGCGCGAGCGCGTCGGCGTCGAGCGTGGTCTCCTGGAACCCGCCCGCCCCCAGCGAGCGCCCCAATTTTAGTAGTGCCCCCGGGTAGCCGGCGCGCGCGTCGGCGCTGGGGAAGAAGTACGGGATGAACGAGTAGTCCCAGCCGGCGAACATGCCGACGCACTCCCAGAAGAGCGTCGGGTCGAGCGGATATTTCACTTGCTCATGCATGGTTCACACCGAGAACAGATAACGGCCGACCGGCGCCTTGATCGCGCGCACGCGCAGGATGTGCTCGTAGCCGGTGGTCACGCTGCGCTGCCACGCCCGCGGGATCAGCAAGATCCCCGGCTCGTCGAGGTCGCTGAACTGCAGGCGCCCGCTGTCCGGATCGCGGCGCCAGCACCCGAGGTGCTGCGACATCGCCACCTGGATCTCGGCCGGATCCGCGGTGTCGAAGTTGAAGCGCATGAGCGCGTCGGCGCCGACGCCGTACAGCTCCGCGACCGACTCCCAGGTCTCGCCGTCGCGCACGCGGTGCTCGACGGCGTCGAGCAGCACGCGCTTGCCGTCGCCGCGGATCTTCCTGCCGCGCGCCACCAGCCCCTGCTTGCCCGCTGGCGACGCCGCCTTTTTAAAGGCGCGACCGAAGCCGACGAACGTCACGCACGCGCCGACGTACGCGCCCGCCGGATCGGCCCGCACGTCGCAGCTGCCGTCCTCGGACGAGCGCAGCTCGGCCCGCCCGCCGCCGTCGGTCGTCACCCTCTGCTCGCTGCCGTCCGGCAGCACCACCGCGAGCTCGAGCCCCGCGACCGGCTCGGCGCTGTCGTCGTCGACGACCTGCAGCGCGACCCAGTGGGTGCGCGCGTCGGGCTCGGGCTCGCCGCGCTCCTCGGGCTCGCCCGCCCCGCCCCCGCCGCCCCCGGTCACGCGGGTCGCCGGCGCCTCGCGGCGCACCACCACCAGCGAGCCCGCCTCGACCGCCCGCACCAGGCCCCACAGCAGCTCGGTGTCGCCGCCGTACGCGAACCCGAGCCCGTACGTCCGCGCCAGCGCCCGCACCTTCACGCGCTCGACCGGGTCGGCGAGGCGGCGCGCGAGCAGCGAGACCACCTCGTGCGACGCGAGCGACAGCCGCCACGCCTCGCCGCGGAGCTCGTGCGCCGGCACCAGCTCGAACTCCTCGCCACGGACGCCCAGCGCCCGATCCACCGCCCCCCCCACAGCCACGGCCGGGCAAGTTAACACAGCCGCATCGCCAGTCAAACCGTCGTTCCGTGCGCCCGCCGACGAACGTTCGGCGCGGACACGTGGCCACGCGTGCGAGCCGCATCGCCCCGCGCCTGCACGTCGAAGACGTCGCGGTGCAAGTACACGCGGCAGCATCGCGCGGCGCCTCGCGGCGTCCCCGACGTCGTCCGCGAGGCCTGCCTCATGGGCGGCCGCCACGCCCGCTGTGATCCGCCGTCACGGCGTGAACACGGCCACCGGGCGGTACAGCGGGACCTCGTCGGCGTCGTCGCCGAGGTTCGCGGTCTGGGCGTAGCCGAGCTGGCCGTCGCCGTTGGCGCCCCAGCAGTACAGGTCGCCGTACTGCAGGCGAGCGCACGCGTGCCCGTTGCCGGCCGCCAGCATGACCGCGGGGAACATCGACAGGAACGGCAGGTCCGGGGCCTGCGACGCCGGCATCTTGAGGCCGAAGTCCGCGCCTGTCCCATCGGCCAGCTGCCCCTCGGCGCCCGAGCCCCAGCAGCGCACCTCGCCGGTCGTCATGCGCGCGCACGTCAGCGAGGCGCCGAGCTGCAGCTCCGCCAGCTCGCCGCCCGGCGCGACCGCCTGCGGGTCGGCCCAGCCGAACGGGTTGCTGTCGCCGAGCCCGAGCTCGCCCGCGAGGTTCGAGCCCCAGCAGAACAGCTCGCCGCCGCCGAGGCGCGCGCAGGTGTGGGCCGAGCCGATCGCCACGTCGAGCACGGCGTCGCCGAGCGGCACGTCGCCCGCGGCGGCCGGCGCCTCGTCGTCGCCGATCGCGTCGTAGTGCCCGTAGCCGAGGCTGCCCCAGTAGTTGCCGCCCCAGCAGCGCAGGCGCCCGTCGTCGAGGATCACGCAGGTGGTGTGGTTGCTCGCGCGCAGCGCCACCGCGGTCCCGCCGATGTCGACCGGCGCCACGTCGACCGGGCGCTCCGCCAGCCCGACGAGGTAGACCCCCGGCAGCCCGAGGTCGCCGGCGAACGACAGCCCCCAGCAGCGCACCTCGCCCGCGTCGCTGAGCGCGCACGTGTGCGTGTCGCCGGCCGCGAGCGCCACCGTCGCCGCGCCGTCCTCCCAGATCTCGACCGGCGGCAGCGTCGACGGCACCGAGTCGGGCGAGCACCCGCGCGCCTGGCCGTCGGCGTAGCCGAGCAGCCCCCCGCCGCCCCAGCAGCGCACGCTCTGGTCGGCGAGCAGCACGCACGTGTGGTCGCGGCCCAGCACCACCTGGCTGACCGGACCCGGCAGGGAGATCGCCGGCACCGCCGCCGGCGGCTCGTCGTCGCCGACCGGCGTGTCGACGCCGAGCCCGAGCTGGCACTCCGAGTTGCGGCCCCAGCAGCGCAGCCCGCCGCCCTCGATCCGCGCGCAGGTGGTGAACGGCCCGGCCGCGAGCCCGACGATCGGCGTCAGCTGCGAGCAGCCCTCGACGCAGCCGATCGCCGCGTTGAAGATCCCGAAGTCGCAGGCCTCGACGCCCGCCTGCGCGAAGCCGTCGCCGCAGAACGCCGCGTAGCAGGTGTCGAGGCAGGCGTCGCCGTTGTCGGCGTCGCCGTCGTCGCACTCCTCGCCGGCCTGGACCACGCCGTCGCCGCAGCTGACGAGCACGCAGTCGGCGTCGCACACGCCCTCGCCGTTGTCCGCGCCCTCGTCGCACAGCTCGACGCCGGTCTGGACCAGCCCGTCGCCGCACTCGGCCGGCACGCAGGCGCCGACGCAGGCGTCGTCGTCCTTCAGGTTGCCGTCGTCGCACGCCTCTCCGGTCTGCAGCACCCCGTCGCCGCAGGCCGCCGCCTTGCAGGCGGCGTCGCACGCGTCGTCGCCCTCGCCGCCGTCGTCGCACTCCTCGACGCCGGTCTGGACCACCCCGTCGCCGCAGGCCGCCGCCACGCACACGTTGCGACAGGCGTCGGTGTCGACCAGGTTGCCGTCGTCGCACTTCTCGCCGTCGTCGACGTCGCCGTCGCCGCAGGTCGGCACCGTGCAGCGCTGGTCGCAGTCGTCGCCGTTGTCGGTGTTGCCGTCGTCGCACAGCTCGACGCCCGCCTGCACGAAGCCGTCGCCGCAGGCGGCCCGCTTGCAGGTCTGCAGGCAGCCGTCGCCGTTGTCGAGGTCGCCGTCGTCGCAGTCCTCGTAGGTCTGGAGGATGCCGTCGCCGCAGCCGTCGGGGATGCAGATCGCCAGGCACTCGTCGGCCGGGACTGCGCCCTCGCCGCAGAACGCCTCGGGCACCAGGTGATAGCCGGGCGGGCAGCTCACGACCTCGCAGGCCACGCAGCGGGTGGCCGGGTCCGCGACCGCGCCGTCGCACGGCTCGTCGGCCGCGACCACCCCGTCGCCGCAGGTCGAGCCGCCGCCCGTGCTCGTCGGCGGCGCGTCCGTGGTCGGCTCGCCCGTCGTGCCCGCGTCCGCCGGCGGCCCCCCGCAGTACCCGTCGATGCAGTCGAGCGACACGCACTCGGCGTCGCTGCGGCAGGCCTGCCCGAGCATGAACTGACCCTTGAAGCAGGCGCCGCACACCAGACCCGCCAGCAGCGCGGCCGGCGTCCACCTCGATCCCAGCATGATCGCCGCCATGATACTCGCGCCGCGGCGCCGGACCTCCGGCGGTCCGCGTGACATCCCGGTCACGGACACTCGAATGCGCGCAAGTACCCGTGCGTGAACACAAGCGTCGCCTCGCGGCCGCGTGATACCCTCGCCGCGTGCGGCTCGCGGTCTCTGCCCTCGCACTCGCTGTCGCCGTCGCCCCGCTGCCCGCCGCCGCGGTCGCCCCGGCCGCCGACGGCGCCGTGCTCGTCGCCCCGCCGAGCCTGCGCGGCGGCGTCGACGAGGCCTCCGCGGCCAGCCTCGCCGCCGCCCTGCGGGCCGGGGTGGAGCGCGCCAGGCTGCCGACAGTCGCCGCCGGGCCCACCGCCTGTGAAGACGCCGCCTGCCACGTCGAGGCCGGCAAGCAGGCCGGCGCGGCCTACGTCGCGGTCGCCACCGTCGAGGCCGCCGACCGCGACTACAGCGTGCGCATCGCCCTGATCGACGTCGCCACCGGCGAGTCGCGCGAGGTCGACGACGGCTGTACGATCTGCGGCCTAGACGACGCCGCCCGCCTCACCGAGTCGCTCGGCGCCCGCGTCGGCGCGCTGTGGCGGGCCGCCCGCGAGGAGGCCGCGGCCAGGGATCAGCTCGCCCGCTCGTTGCAGGAGCAGCCGACCCTGCGCGTCGTCACCCGCCCGGCCCGCGCCGAGGTCTACGTCGACGGCGAGAAGATCGGCACCACCCCGGTCGAGCACCGCGTGACCGTCGGCCGCCACCTCGTCGAGGTCCGCCGCGTCGACCACGTCGCCGAGCGCCGCGAGGTCGACCTCGCCCGCGGCTCCATCGGTGACGTCACGATCGACCTGCGCCCCGTCGGTCGCCTGCCCCCGACCCGTCAGAGCCGCGCCGCGCTGATCTCCGGCTCCGTCCTGCTCGGCGCCGGCGCGGCCGGCCTCGGCGTCATGGCCTTCGGCATCGCCCGCGGCGCCGCCCTCGAGCGCCAGGGCGCCGACATGGTCGACATGCTCGAGCAGGACGGCATCGACGGCCTCGACCTCACCGACGCGCTCGCCGACACCCGCGCCCGCGGACGACGAGCCAACCTCGTCGCCGCCGCCTCCGGGGCCGTCGCCGGCGTGCTCGTGATCGCCGGCGCCACCCTCGTCGGCCTCAGCGCCACCAACCGCCTGCGCCGCGTCGCCCTCGCGCCGTGGGGCGGCCGCGGCCTCGGCGGCCTCGTGCTGTCCGCACGCTTCTAGCCGCGAGGCGGTCGCGACGCGCTTCGGCCGAAGATCTCGGCCCGCCGACGCGGCGCAGCCTCGCCGCGAGCGTTCACCCGCTCTGAACGACCACCGGAGGTCGAGGCGCCGGGCCCTTCCGCCCGCCGCCGCGAGCGCCGCATACGGGCGCTCGCAGGCGTCACGCTCGTCACGGTCTGCGAGCGGCGCGTGCACCGAGCGCCGCCCGATACCCGCCGAGCAGCAGCATGGCCCCGAGGATCGACGCGATGATGCCCGGCCCGTCGCCGACCTCGGTGTACCAGCCGAGCGCACGCCCGAGGAGGGCCGCCGCGAACGAGCCGGCGATGCCGAGCAGGATCGTCACGACGACGCCGCCCGGGTCTCGCCCCGGCATGAAGAACTTGGCGAGCACACCGGCGATGAAGCCCACGATGATGGTCCAAAGAAACGACAGCATTGGTTCGACGCTCTCCCTCGGTTGACGGACCGCAGCATCCACCCGATCGGCGCGTCTCCGGCCTGCAACCCCTGCGGAGCCCCGCGAATAGTTGACGGAACCCCGGCGTAAGCCCAACTCCGCGTGCATAACACCGACTGTCCGCTGCGCATGCACGAATTGCCGCGGCCGCGCCCTGCCACAACCCTCGGCGTGCAGTACGAAAGCGTCTGAAGCTGCCGTGCGCGACGGAAACACCCAGATCTATCACTTCGCTGTCCGCGAGCCCCCGCCGCGCGAGCCGTCCGCGGCGCCGCGGCCCGTCGAGCCCGTCGCCCCCGTCGAGCCCGTCTTCCACGACCCGGAGCCGACCCCGAGCCTGCGCACCACCCCCGCCCGTCTCCCCCTCGGGCGCCGGGCGCTGCCGCAGGTCCGCCGCGCGTCGCTCGCCGGCGCGGTCCACGAGTGGAGGCTGATCGCCGCCGGCCTGCTGCTCGGGCTCGGCATCGGCGGCAGCATCGACTCGAGCGCCTTCCATCAGGTCGTCCAGTTCCACGCCGGAGGCGCCCCCGGGGCGCTCGTCGGCGTGAAGACCGACCCGCTGTGGGACGGCCTGCTGCACGCCTGCACCTGGCTCGGCACCCTGGTCGGCCTCGGCCTGCTGTGGGGCCTCGCCCGCCGCGCCGGCGGCTCGCTGCGCACGGCCCCGTTCGTCGGCGCGCTGATGCTCGGCTGGGGCACCTACAACGTCTTCGAGGGCGCCATCGACTACCGCATGCTGCGCCTCTCGCACGCCCAACCGAGCAGCGCCCAGCTGCTGTGGGACGGCGGCCTGATCGTCTCGGGCGTGGCCCTGATCCTCGCCGGCGCCCTGTGCATCGCCGTGCGCCGCCATCGACGCCGGCGGTGATCGGCCGCCACCACGCGCCCGACCGCCGCACGTCTGCGTCACGCGCCCGACCGCCGCACGTCTGCACCGCGGCGTCACGCGTCTGACCACCGCACCTCCGCACCGCGGCGTCACGCGCCGATCACCGATCGTATCCGCCGCGGCGTCACGCGCCCGACCACCGCACGCCTGCATCGCGGCGTCACGCGCCCGACCACCGCACGCCTGCGCCGCGGCGTCACGCGCCGATCGCCGCGTAAACCGTCCGTACCTCGCGTACGCCTCGCCCCGCTTTGTTGGCCGCGTGTAAACCGCCCGTCAGCGGCGTACGCGGGCGCAAAGCCGGCCGTAAGCCCGCAGTAAACCGGCGAGCGCCGGATCCGGGTCGGTCGCATGTTCGAGACGTGAGCGGGCGACGAACCGCCCGACGAGAACCCGAACCAACCACCTGCCCGAGGAACAAAGCCATGAACGCCATCACCAAGATCCTGCTCCCCATCGCCCTCCTGCTCGGCGCCTGCGACGCTCCCGACGCCGAGGTCGAGGCCGACGCCGAGCTCGCGGCCGACGCCGCCGCGGCCCCGGCCGTCGCCGGGCAGGGCAAGCGCGGCGGCAAGCTGGCCAAGCTCGACGCCGACAAGGACGGCGCCATCTCCCTCGCCGAGGCCCGGGGCTCCCGCCTCGCCGACAAGTTCGCCAGCCTCGACCGCGACGCCGACGGCAAGCTGACCCGCGACGAGCTGCGCGCCATGAAGCAGCACGGCCCGCGCGCCGGCAAGCGCGGCAAGCACGGCAAGCGCGGCGGCATGCTCGCCGGCAACCTGCTGCAGCGGCGCGACGCCGACAACAACGGCGCGCTGTCCCTCGCCGAGCTCGAGGGCTCGCGCATGGCCGGCCGCTTCGCCGCCCTCGACCGCAACCACGACGGCTCGCTCGCCGGCGACAAACTCGCGGCGATCAAGGGCCGCGGCCACGGCCCCAAGGACCCGGCCGCCCGCGCCGCCCGCGTGCTCGAGAGGCGCGACGCCGACGACAACGGCAGCCTCAGCGCCGCCGAGGTCCAGGGCAGCAAGCTCGCCGACAAGTTCGCCGAGCTCGACACCGACAAGGACGGCGCCCTGGGGCGCGCCGAGCTGACCGCGATGCGCGGCGGCCACGGCAAGGGCGAGCGCGGCAAGCTGTTCCAGAAGCGCGACGCCGACAACAACGGCCGCCTCAGCGCCGCCGAGGTCCAGGGCAGCAAGCTCGCCGACAAGTTCGCCGCCATCGACAGCGACAGGGACGGCGCGCTCACCCGCGACGAGCTGAAGGCCTTCAAGGCCAGCCACGGCCGCCGCGGCCCCGCCGCCAAGTGACCCGCGGCCCTCACCCGCCGCGGCCCGTCCGAGCGATCGGCCGGGCCGCCCGCCACCACGCAGTGCGCGGCGCGCTCGTGACGGCGCGCGCCTCAGCCGCGCGCCGGCAGCAGGCGCGCCGGCAGCTCGTCGAGCGTCAGCGCCGGGCCCGTACGGCGCCGCGTCTCGTACATGAACAGCCGCTTGGGCCCGCGGCAGTCCGCCGGGGGGATCGCCGCGACCGCGAGGCTCAGCAGATCGCCGTAGGTCGCCGTCCACGACGGCTCGAGCAGCACCCCGAACGGCTCGCGCTTATTAAACTCGCAGAGCGCCGCCGAGAGCCGGCTCGTGCTCGCAGGATCCAGCGGGTCGTCGTGGTCCTTCGCGAGCGACAGCGGCACCCGGTCGACCAGGTGCGGCGGATCCGGCGGCGGCGACGGATCGTCGCCGTCGACCGGCGGCGGCTCATCGCGCCCGTCGGCGAACGGACGCCGCGACGCCGACCGCGGCAGCGCCCACGCGCGCATGCCGTCCGCCTCCCACGTCAGCGCCAGGTCGCTGCGCAGCTCGGACACCGGCCGGTCCGGCTGTCGTTCGCCGACGTACGGCATCTCGATCAGCAGCGCCCGCGGCGCGTCCGGCGTGCCGCCGACCAGGTGAAAGCGCGTCACTCCGGCCCGCCCGAGCGTGTACATCGCCACCACCAGCGCGCCCGCCGACACGCGCCGGTCGACGAACAGGTTGGCGTCGCTCGGCCCGTTGCGCTCCGGCTCGGGCACGTCGGGCATGACCGCGTCGTACAGCTCGTCGAACATGATGTGGTCGGGCTTGCCGTCGACCTCGCCGTTCTTGAGCGTCGCCAGCCCGCGCACCACCGTGCCGTCCGCCCGCATCAACGCCACCTCGGACGGCCCGATCCACACCGACGGCTCGGCGACCAGCGGGTCGACCCCCCCGTTCGGCGGCAGCTCGACGCCCATGTCGCGCGCCAGCGTCGCCCGCGGCGACGGCGGCGGGGCCTCCGGCGCCGCCCGCTCGTGCGACGTACACCCGACGAGCAGCACCCCGAGCAGCCCCGCGATCCGCGTCATCGCTCGAGGCTACACCAGCCGCGCGCGCACGGGCGCCCTCACCGCGCCGCCAGCAGCCCGCGCACCCGGCGGTCGCGCAGCCACAGCCCGCCCCACAGCAGGGCCGCGACGTAGATGGGGAACAGCGTGTGCGAGGCCAGCGGGTTGCCGACCCGCACGTGCGTGGCGATCGCCCCGCCGAGGTAACCCGTCCACAAGATCGCCCCCAGCGGCGCCGTGCGGGGCACCACATAAATTATCAAACACACCAGCTGGATCACCCCGATCGGCAGCACCACCTCCGCCGGATACCCGAGCTGCGTGGTCCCCTCGACCGCCATCGGCACCCGCGCCAGCTTCATCGCCGCGTCGAACGCCAGGAACAGCGCCGCGAACCCGCCGAGGAGGCGCCCCGCCAGCACGGCCCGGCGCCCCGGCGCCTGCCGCTGCGAAGCCGCCGGCGCGGAGAGGTTGTCGTCGAGATCGAGGAACGATGCGGAGGGGGTGGTCATGGCGAATGGACCGCCGACCCGCCGCAAACTCATCGCCGTTTAATTAATTAAATTAATTAAAATTTCGAAGCGCTCCTCGGCCGCTCGGCGCTCACCCCACCTCGACCGCCCGCCGCACCGCCCGCTCGACCGACTCGTCGTAGCCGAGGCCGTAATACACGAACAGCTCGCCCAGCCGCAGCCGCTCGAGCCGCCCGCTCGCCAGCGAGTAGGCCCGCGAGCACCCGCGCAGCGCCCCCGCCAGCAGCACGTCGCCCCAGTGCTTGCGCCCCTGCAGCACCTCCCACACCAGCGACCCCGCCGCCACATTATAAAAGTCCCAGTCGTGCTCGAACCGCCGCGACACCCGCGCCCCGCCGCCATCGGTGACCAGCGTATAGACATCGCTGGTCGCCGTGAACCGCAGCGCGAGCACGAACCGCAGCGCCGCCCCCTCGGCCGCCCGCGCCACTCCGTCGGCCAGCGCCCCGCGCACCCACGCCTCGACCGCCGCCCGCATCGCCTCCTCGTCCGCGCCGTCGACCCCCGGATCGACCACCGCTCCCGGCTCGAGCGGCGCAAAAGTCTTGTCATAAGAACACTCAGCGCCCGCGTCCGCCACGAACAGCCCCGGGTCCCCCGCGACCGGCTCCGCGACGCCCCCACGCACCCGCAAGCGCTCGCCGACCCCGACCCGCACCCCCCGCCGATCCGCCGAATTTTTATCGGTACTGACAAAATTAAAAAAATCGCGGAGGAAGCGCTCCTCGGAGGCCGGGAACACCTGACGATTCATCGCGGAGAAGCGGCGGGTGTAGGACTCGCCCGCGGACGACGGCACGACCGTGCGGGCGTTCGTCGCCGCCGCCCCGTACAGCAGCTCCGCGTACTCTCTATAATTAAACGCCGTGCGCTCGCCGAGCTGGACCGCCACCTCGAGCATGGGTTGCCAGCGGACCAGCGCGAGCGCCAGCCTGTCGACTCCGAGCTCGCGCGTGCAGCGGTCGACCACCTCGCGGACCGCGGCCGCGTCGGCGAGCACGGTGTCGATCTGGTTCCACGCCGCGCCCTCGCGGGTGCCGACCGCCGCGCCCCACTCGTCGGGGGACAGCGAGGGCGTGGTTATCAGCGTCACGCCGTCGAGCGAGATCTTGTGCCCCGCGGGCACCAGCCTCACCGTGCGGGCTCCGAGCCGCTCCGCCGCCCACGCGACCAGCCGGTCCGGCGTGACCACCACGGCCTCGGGGTCGAGCGCCAGCAGCTCGCGCAGGCTCGGCACGTCGAAGTGATCCGGGTGGCGGTGCGACACGATGATCAAATCGGGGCGCAGTCGGTCGGCGACCAGCCGTCGTCGCGGCGCCACCTGGAACACCCCGCCGTGGTGCTCCGGGCCGATCACCGGGTCGAACAGGATCCGCAGGCCCTCGGCCTCGCACAGCCAGCACGCGTGTCCCAGGGACGTCCAGTCCATCGCGCGCGAGTATAACCGGCGGCGCGTCCGCCGTCGTTTGCGATCCCCCGCTGGTTCCGCGATACTGGCGCTTCATGACCCGTCCCCACCGGCACTCGCTGGCGATCGAGCTGACCAGTCGCTGCAACCAGCGCTGCGGCTACTGTTACAACGCCTGGCGCGAGGACAACGGCAAGGGCGTCGGCGCCCTGCCGAGCGACGAGCTGCTCGCGCTGGTCGACCGGGCGCTCGCCGAGGTCGACTTCGACGAGGTCACCCTGACCGGCGGCGAGCCGCTCGCGCGGGCCGACCTGTTCCGCGTGCTCGACCTGTGCCGCAGCCACGGCGTCACCATCCAGATGATCAGCAACGGCGGCCTCGTCACCGACGCGATCGCCGAGCGCCTCGCCGGCTACCCCATCAACTTCATCCAGATCACCCTCAACGGCACCACCGCCGCCGTGCACGACGAGCACGTCGGCGGCGCCCACCACGCCGCCACGCTCCGCGGCATCCAGGCGCTCGTCGCCCGCGGCGTGCGGGTCGTCGGCAGCATCGTCGTCACCCGCAAGAACGCCGGCCTCGTCGGCGAGATCCTCGACCAGTTCCGCGGCCTCGGCGTCACCACCGTCGCCCTCTCGCGCTTCTCGCCGGCGGGCTTCGCCGCCAACCAGGTCGGCGCCCTGCTGCCCTCGCGCAGCGACCTCATCCGCGCCCTCGCCGACGCCCAGGCCCGCACCCCGGCCCTGGACATCCAGGTCACCATGCCCGTGCCGCCCTGCGTGGTCGAGCACAGCGACTACCCCGGCATCCGCTTCGGCTCGTGCCCGATCGGCACCGAGGCCCAGGAGTTCGCCCTCGGCCCGCGCGGCGAGCTGCGCTCCTGCACCCTCCACGGCGACGTCATCGGCGACACCCGCACCACCTCGTTCGCCGAGCTGGTCGCGCACCCCACCCTGCAGGCCTACCGCGACACCACCCCCGAGTTCTGCGCGCCCTGCCCCCACCGCAGCACCTGCATCGGCGGCTGCGGGGCCGCGGCCGCGACCACCCTCGGCGACGCCCGCGGCCTCGACCCGTTCGTCGCCCAGCACGTCGACGACGCCTTCGCCGCCCGCCTGAAGCGCGAACGCACCCGCCTGAGCGTGCTCGCATGAGCGACCGCCGACCCCACGGCCCTTCAGGCCCGAGCAAGGTCCGCGTGCTCCTGCTGTGGCCCGGCACCGACGGCGCCGCCGCCGGCAACTTCGGCGTGCCGCAGCTCGTCATCCTCGGCAGCTACGTGCAGGCGAAGACCGGCGCCCGCGTGGTCATCCGCGACCTCGTGTGCGAGCAGGCGCTCGGCGCCGTCTCGCTCGACGCCCTGCTCGCCGGCGACGACGGCCGCGGCTACGACATCATCGCGCTCAGCATCTACTCGTCGTTCGACCACCTGAAGTGCGAGACGATCGCCGCCCTCGCGCGCGAGCGCTGGCCGCACAGCGTGATCGTCTGCGGCGGGTACCACGCCAGCGCCCGCCCGCTCGACTACGTCGCCGAGCACACCCCGTTCGACGTGTGCGTGGTCGGCGAGGGCGAGCGCCCGCTGTGCCGCGTCGTCGAGTCGGTGGCCGGCGGCGAGCCGCTGCGCAAGGTCGTGCTCGGCCCCGACGCGATCGACGACCTGGACGAGCTCCCTCCGTCCGACTGGTCGCTGCTCGCCCGCTACAAACACGTGGCCCGCCGCGTCGCCTCGCAGGCCCAGCTCTACCTCTCGCGCGGCTGCCCGTTCGACTGCGCCTTCTGCATGGAGCGGGCCAAGCGCGAGGTCTCGTGGCGTCCGCTGCCGGTCGAGCGCGCGCTGGCCGAGGTGTCCGCCCTGCACGAGTTCCTCGACCTGCGCGGCTGGACCCTCTACTTCGGCGACGCCCTGTTCGGCATGCGCAAGTCGTGGCGCCGCGAGTTCCTCGCCGGCCTCGCCCGCCTGGACATCCCGGTCGACAAGTACTGGCTGCTGATCCGCGTCGACCTCGTCGAGGACGAGGACCTGCGCCTGTTCGGCGCCGCCAACTGCGGCCTCGGCTTCGGCCTCGAGTCCGGCGACCCCGGCCTGCTGGCGACGATCCGCAAGTCTGGCCGCCTCGACAGCTACCTCGACCGCATGCGCCAGATCTCCGCCAGCGCCCGCGAGCACGACGTGCCGTGGGGCGCCAACGTCATCTGCGGCCACCCCGGCGAGACCCCCGCGACCATGGCCCGCAGCGCCGCCTACCTCGCCGAATTATTTAATGACCCGCGCGGCACCACCGGCTTCCTCTCGGTCGACCCGTTCCGCCTCTACCCCGGCTCGCCGATCGACGCCGACCGCGGCTACTACGAGAGCACCTTCGGCACCCGCTTCCACCGCCCGCACTGGTGGGACGACGGCGACCCCGAGTTCCTCGCCGAGTGGGTCGACCCGTCCGCCGAGCTCGACTGGCTGCAGCGCGAGTCGCTGCAGGACAGCCTCCTGACCCCGATCCTCGCCGGCATCGAGGACAACTTCGTCTACAAGGGCCCCGCCCGCGACTACTTCGTGCGCGCGATCCGCAACCAGCGCGCCTACGCCAGCCCCGCCTCGCGCATGCAGGCGATCGACCGCTACTACGCCTGGCACCGCTACCTCGGCCGCCACGCCCGCGGCGAGCGGGCCCGCCGCGGCGACCGGGCGCTCGCCGCCGTCGCCCGCGCCCTGCGCCTGCGCGTGCTGCCCGCGCTCGCCGCCGAGTGCGAGCTCTCGCCCGACGACCCCATCCTCGCCGCCCTCGCCGACGTGCCCCGCGAGCTGTTCGTCCCGCTCGACCACATCGAGACCAGCACCCGCGACGTGCCCGTCCCGCTCGACGACACCGGCCTCGCCACCGTCAGCGCCATGCACGCCTACGCCCGCTCGTTCTCCCTGTTGAAAGTGGAGCCCGGCGATCGTGTGCTCGACCTCGGCGGCGGCACCGGCTACGGCGCCGCCCTCCTCCACACATTGGTCGGCCCCGCGGGCCGCGTCGTCACCGTCGAGATCGACGAGGCCCTCGCCGCCCGCGCACGCCTCCTGCTCACCGCCGACGACGTCGACAACCTGACCAGCCTCGCCGGCGACGCCCTCGACCCCGCGACCTGGCGGCCCCACGCCGACTCGAACAAGGTCGTGCTCGGCTTCGCCGTCGAGCAATTGCCCGACGGCTGGCTCATCCACTTGAACCCGGGCGCCACGATCGTGGCCCCGCTCCGCGACGGCGCCGTCCACCGCCTGACCCGCGCCGTCCACCGCGGCGACCACTTCGAGCTCGAGCGCTTCGAGGAGGTCCACTACGTCCCGACGCGCCAGGCCCCGCCGCCCCGCGTCGTCGCCGACGCCGCCCCGGCCCGCGCCCGCCTGCCGATCCTCCCGTGAGGCCCCGACAGGCGGGCCGGCCTCAGATCCTCAGGTAGAAGCCGCCCACGAGCCCGACGTCGCTCGCCATCGCGTCCGGCGGCCCCTGCGGCGGCTCCTCGCTGATCAGCCAGAGCGCCCGCGACGGGTCGCTCGCGGTGTTCGGCCCCTGACCTCAGCCGATCGTCAGCCTCCGCAGCGCCCGCGACGTGTCGCTCGCGGTGTTCGGCCCCTGAGCTCAGCCGATCGTCAGCGTCCGCAGCACC
This sequence comes from Myxococcales bacterium, assembly GCA_016793465.1. The sequence goes on along the minus strand of JAEUJW010000020.1, from coordinate 83,754 downwards.
CGCGCGCGGTCCTCGGGCGCCGCCAGCATGCCCGCGACCGCCGCGCCGATCAGCCCGGTCCGCTGCGCCCGCGCGACCAGCGGCCGCAGCTCGAGCCCGGCCAGCCAGCGCGCGTGGGCCTCGCGCAGCCTCGCCGGCGCCGCCGCGACCCAGCGCGCCCCGCGGCTCAGCGCGTCGAGCTCGGTCCGCACATAGTCGACCTGTCCCGAAGACCACACCGCATATTCATGCATGGCCGCGATCGCCGGGGTCACCGGGTCGGCCCGCCAATCTCCGCAGCCGACCAGCACCCGCCCCGGCAGCGCCCGCCCGCGCCGCCCCAGCGCCCACACCAGCTCGACGCGCGCGCCCGCCAGCCCCGGCGCCGCCTCGCCGAGCGCCGTCGTCCACGGCAGGACCGCCGCCGCCGCCTCGCGCCCCCACGGCGCGATCCACCGCGCGTGCACCCCCGCGAACTCCCCCGCCAGCAGCCCCATCGCCGCGTGCATCACCTCGCCCGCCGGCCCCATCCCCTGCAGCGACTTGAGCAACCACGCCTCCTGCACCTCGTCGGCCCGCACCTCCGCCAGCGCCCGCCCGGCCGTGCGGCGAAACGCCGCCAGCGACCCGTGTAGCTGCGGCCACGCGTCGAGCACCTCGAGGTACTCGGCGTGCGCGAGCGCCCCCAGCACCTCGGCGTCCTCGGCCAGCAGCGCCGTCGCCTCGGCCGAGAACCGCTCGCGCGCCCACGCGACGTACGCCTCGTCATACAGGTCCTCCGGCCCCGGCCGCACCACGTGCGCGAGCACGTGGAACACCAGCTGCGTGAACTCGTCGGCGACGCCCAGGCTCATCTCGGCTTCGCGATCTTAAGGCACGCCTCGGGCGGCACCTGCGGATCGTTCTGCGGCTGCCGCACCTTCAGGCACGGCGTCGGCTCCGGCTTCTTCTCCGGCGGCGGCACCACCTTCAAACACGGCGTCGGCTCCGGCTGCTTCTCCGGCGGCGGCGCCACCTTTAAACATGGCGTCGGCTCCGGCTCGTTCGCGCCGGACGGCGGCGTCGCCACCTTCAAGCACGCCTCGGGCCGCGGCTCGGGCCGCGCCTCGGGCTCGTTCGGCGGCGGCGCCGCGACCTTCAAGCAGGCGTCGGGCGGGGCCCCGCCGCCGCCGGGGTGCGGCGGCTCGGCGTGCGGATCGACCGGCTGCTCGCCGCCCTCGTTCGGCCGCGACACGCTGAGGCACGGCTGGGCGCAGCCGATGCCCGACGCCAGCCCCGACAGCGCGATGGCGATGAAACGTTTGCGCCGGGCCAGGATCGCCGCCCGATCGGGGTCCGCCTCGTCGGCCTGCGCCGTCCGGTCGTGCGCGTCTTCACCAGGCGGATCCGGGGTCAGGTCGTCGCGGCGCATCGCTGTCACTCTATCAGCAACCCCGCGCCGGCGTCTCGCCGCCTGCCCGCCAATCCCGCTGGATCCGCCGCCCGGCTTCCCGTATCGTCGCCGCGATATGCGTGTTTTTATGCCCTGCCTCGCGCTGGGTTCGTATCTCCTCGCGGTCGGCGCCTGCAGCGGCGACAACCCCGGTATCACCAGCGGCCTGTCCGGCCTCACCAACGCTCCGTCCGGCTCGGGCGGTCCCGGCCCAGGCGACGGCGACAGCTCCGCCAACCCCACCGACGGCGGCAGCCAGGACACCGGCGGCCCCGACGACACCAGCGACACCGGCGGCCCCGCCGACACCGGCAACCCGCCCGGCTGCGACGGCGACTCGCCGTCGATCCCCCCGAAGAACCCGAGCCCCGCGTGCTCGCCCGACGTGCCCTGCGTCAGCGACGCCAACTGCCCCGACGGCCACGCGTGCAACCTCGCCCTCGACCCGCCCGCCTGCGCCCTGCTGTTCTGCGGCGCCGCCGGCACGGCCTGCCACGACGCCAGCCTGTGCGAGAGCGGCCTGCAGTGCCACGACGGCCGCTGCAACCCCTGCACGTTCTGCGGCGACCTCTGCGAGGTCGACCACAAGACCGACCCCCTCCACTGCGGCTGCTGCGACAACCCCGTGCCCGCGGGCGGCGCCTGCGACGACGGCAAGCCGACCTGTCCCGCGGGACAGGTCGTGTGCGGCGGCGCGTGCGTCGACCTCGCCAGCGACCCGGCCCACTGCGGCGCCTGCGACAGCCCGGTCGGCGCCGGCCTCGACTGCGTGGGCGGCCAGCCCGGCTGCCTCGACGACGACTTCGGCGACTACGAGCTGTGCGGCGACGCCTGCGTCGACCTCCTGTCCGACGACGACAACTGCACCGAGTGCGGCGCCAGCTGCACCTTCGGCTCGTGCACGCAGTACGGCCTGTGCCAGCTCAGCGTGACGGTCGAGGAGGCCCCGAGCCTGCCGATCTCCTGCAAGGCCATGTGCGAGGCCGCCGGCCTGACCTGCTACGAGGACACCGAGGTCGGCTACGCCTCCTACGACGGCTGGTGCGACTCGCAGATCGAGTACACCCACAACTGCACCGACGTGCCCGGCACCGAGACCTACGTCGGCGACTACTGCGGCGGCAGCTGCACCTGCGCGCTCAACGGCCAGACCTGCTACTGCCTGCCCAAACCCCCGTGACCGGCGACGCGCAGCCGCTCCAGATCGGGCTGCTGGCGGCCGCCGAGGTCCGTCGGTTCCGAAAGATCTGCGGCGCCGTGCTCGAGCCCGTCCGCGAGCCCGGGGACGTCGCGATCGTCCGCGCGCTGACGTGGTCGTACACGTTCGACTACGAGTACGGCCCGGACGGCGCGCTCCGGGCCACCACGGTCACCAACCGCGAGGGTCGGCGGGTCTTCCCCGCGTGACGATCGACGCCGCGCGGTCCCCATGCCGCCGCGACTTCGCGTAACCTGCAGCGATGCTCCATCCCTGGCGTCGCCTCGCGCCCGTCCTGCTCGCCTGCGCGTCCGCGCTGCTGGTGCCTGCCCGTCCAGCCGACGCTTGCGGCATGTTCTACAGCGCCGCCAAGAAGCTGCCCCCCGAGTCGCAGCCGTCGCTCGCGCGCGAGAAGGTGCTCATCGTCCACGACGCCGCCCGCGGCCGCGAGCACTTCATCCGCGAGGTCGCGTTCCGCCGCGCCGACCACAGCTTCGGGTTCGTCGTGCCGACGCCCGCGCTGCCCGAGGTCGCGACGGTCGCCGACAACCCGTTCACCCGCCTACGCGAGCGCTTCCCGTTCGCGCCGCCGCCGCCGCCGGTCGACCAGGACCGCGGCTACAGCCGCGGCGCCGGCGCCGGCTTCGGCGGCCGCGGCGATGTCGTCAAGGTGCTCGCCGTCGAGAAGGTCGGCAGCTTCACCGCCTTCACCCTCGCCGCCACCGACGCCGGCGCGCTCGCCCGGTGGCTCGCCGACAACGGGCTGACCAGCACGCCCGACGCCGACGTCTGGCTCGAGCACTACGTCCGCCTCGGCTTCTACTACGTCGCCATGCGCTACACCCCGCCGCCCGACGTCGACACCCGCGAGGCCGTCGGCCCCGTCGCCGCCGAGACCGTGCGCATCTCCTTCGACACACCGGTCGCCTACTACCCGTACTTCGAACCCGAGCCGCAGCACAGCCCGAAGTCCGCGCGCCTGCTCGAGCTGTGGTACGTCGGCGCCGACCCCGTCGTGCCCGTCGCGCGGCTCGCCGACCCCGCGCAGCCCGCCGCCCCGCCGCGGTGGGTCCGCCCGCTCCGCGCCGGCGAACACACCCGCGACGCCCGCGCCGTGCTCACCTCCGCCTTGCCGAAGCAGCTCGCGAAGCTGCTGCCCGCCGGCGCCCTCACCGTCCAGACCTTCCAGGACCAGAAGCGCCGCCGCAGCGGCTTCCACGACATCCTGTTCGCCTTCGCCGACGCCCGCGCGCTCACCCCGGCGCAGCAGACCGCGCTCGACCCGCTGCTCGCCGCGCTCGACCCGAGCCTCACCCCGGAGCCCCGCTGATGCGCGCCGCACCGACCGCCCGCCTGCTTCACCCCGGCGCGGCAGACCGCGCTCGCCCCGAGCCTCACCCCGGAGCCCCGCTGATGCGCGCCGCGCCGGCCGTCTGCCTGCTTCACCCCGGCGCGGCAGACCGCGCTCGCCCCGAGCCGCACCCCGGAGCCCCGCTGATGCGCGCCGCGCCGACCGTCTGCCTGCTGCTCGCCCTCGCCGCCTGCGACGCGCCCGCGCCCGAGCCCGTCCCGCCGTCCGCGCCCGCGCCAGTCGCTCCGCCGCCCGCGCCAGTCGCTCCGCCGCCCGCGGGCCCGCCGCCCGCCACGCCCGCGCCGGTCGCCTCGACCGCGCCGCCGTCGCCGTCGGACGACCCCGCCGCGCGCCGTCAGGCCGCCCTCGCGTTGCTGTCCGACGGCCGCGGCGCCGCCGCGCTGCCGCTGGTCGACACCTCACCGGGCCTCGAGCACGACCCGCAGCTCGCCGACAAGCTCACGCCGCGGGAGTACCTCGACCGCATGCGCATGCCGCTGGTCCGCCAGGCCAAGAGCACCGTGGAGGGCCCGCTCGACAAGGACATCATCCGCCGGGTCGTGCGCGCGCACATCAACGAGATCCGCCGCTGCTACAACCAGGGCCTGGCGCTCGAGCCGACGCTCGCCGGCCGCGTCGTCGTCGAGTTCACGGTCCGCGGCGACGGGTCGGTCCGCGACAGCGCCGTCACCAGCTCGACCATCAACGACGCCGACGTCGACGCCTGCATCGCCGCCGCCGCGCGCCGCTGGCGGTTCCCCAGGCCCGAGCGCGACGAGCCGGTCACCGTCGCCTACCCCTTCGTGTTCGCGCCCGGCTGACGCCCGCCCGCACGCTCACGAGGAGGTCGTGCAGCGTGTCGGGGTTCCACGGGCCGGTGAGGTCGGGCAGCGTGAAGCAGGCGGCGGGGACCTCGACGCCCACCGCCTCGCCGATGACCCCGGCGAAGTACGTGCAGGTGTAGCCCGTCAGCGTGTAGTCGGGCGGCGCTCCCGGCCCGCGCCTGGCAGGCCAGGGCGCTCGACCGGGCCCTGGTCTTCTGTGGGGACCGATCGTCGGGCATCGGTCCGACGGCCTGTCGGCCTGTCGAGGTCAGCGAGCCCCCACCAGACCCCGGCAGTCCGAGAGAGCAACCGACCTACCCCAGCCCTCCTCGACCGCCACCGCGAAGGACCGGCCGGACATCGCCGCCGCGGCTCCGTGTTCTCGGCAAGCCGCAAGAGTCGAACTGAACGCCTCGATCGACCTGCAGGCTCGGGCACGCGAGCGCCTGCCTGGCATACGGCCAGGATTCACCGATGCTGCGATCACTTCGGCGCCGGCATCGCCCTGTCCGGCGACGGCGACCTCCTGGTCGCCAGCTCCTTGCTCGAGGACAGCGCCTCGGTCGGCGTCGACGGCGACGCCAACAACGACGGGTCGGTCGACTCAGGCGCGCTCTATGTCTACGAGCGCAAGGACCAGACCTGGTCGCCACGCGCCTACCTGAAGGCCCCCAACACCGGCGCGGACGACCGCCACGGCGACAGCCTGGCGCTCTCGTCCGACGGCAAGACCCTCGTGGTCGGGACCAACCAGGAGGACAGCGCCGCCCAGGGCATCGGCGGCAACCAGATCGACAACTCAGCGGCCGCGTCGGGTGCGGTGTACGTCTACTGATCCGCCGCCTCACCGACGCTCACGAGCTCCTGTTCGGGCACCACCTTGAATGTCGCCTCCGCGTAGCCGCCTGACCCACCGGCGGCCATCGCCCCACCCCCCCGCCTCCCCACGCCTGTACGCGGACCGTCGTGCACCCCGGCGGCACGCGGTAGGTCGCCTCCGCGTTGGCGACCGCGAACCGCATCCGGCAAAGCACACACGGCACCGTTGATACTGCGTTCGACGGCGGTCTCAACCACTGCTCGCTGAGCAGCACGACGGCGAGTCCGAGCCACACGAGAGCGCCGCCCGCCGCGAGCCAAGCTCCGCGGGCCCCGCGGGGTTCGCTCGCCGCGAGTAGCGCGTCGAGCGTCGGGAATCGTTTCTCCGGCACTGATGCCAGCCCACGGACCAGCGCGCGGTGGATCTGCCGCGGAACATTCGAGCGTTGCGGCTCGACGCGCCGGCCCACGATCACCGACTGTATCAGTGCCGCCCGCTCATCCCCCGCGAACAGACGCACCCCGTGGAGCGCGTGGTACAGCGCGACGCAAAAGCTGAATTGATCGCTGGCGGCGGTCGCGGGCCGTCCGAGGAACAGTTCGGGGGCCATGTACGCGGGCGTCCCGGCGAACGCCCCGGAACTGCTCGACCTCGTGGTGCCGTCGCTCGCTGCGGCCTCGCTCGTGGTCCCATCGTCGGTCGAGCGCAGGCCGATCGCCAGCCCGAAGTCCGTCACCCGCACGTGGCCATCCTCGCCGACAAGCACGTTCTCCGGCTTGAAGTCCCGGTGCACCACGCCGGCCGCGTGCGCCGCTGCCAACCCGCGGCCGGCCGCCGTGAACACCGCCACCACCTCGCGCCAGCCGCGTGAGCTCTGCGCTAGCCAGGCCGCGAGCGTGCGCCCACGGACCAGTTCCATGGCGATGAACACCCGCCCCTCCCACTCGACGACCTCGTGGATCTGCACGACGTTCGGGTGCGACAGCCGGGCCATCGCCTTAGCCTCACGGAGCAGCCGGGCCTCGCCTCGCGGCCCCGACCCGCGCTCCGCGTGGACCAGCTTCAACGCGATCCTCCGCTCGAGGCGCGGGTCCTGGGCGGCGTACACCACCCCCATCCCGCCCTCGCCGAACTTCTCGAGCAACACGAAGCGATCGACCTGCGGCGGCTGCATCGCCACCCCGAACATCGTCTGGCGCAGCCTCGCCATCCGCGCCCGGGCCGCGAGGTCCTGCGGCAACCCCGGCTCGTGTGTTACCGTCGCCGGGTGATCGACGACGACCGCACCCAGCTCGAGGCTTGGCGGGCCGGTGACACGCGGGCCGGCGATCGCCTGTTCGTCCGCCACTTCGACGCCGTCGACCGCTTCCTCCGCAACAAGGTCGGCGACGACGCCATCCCCGACCTCGTCCAGCGCACCTTCCTGACCTGTATCGAGCGCCCCGACGGCTTTCGCGGCCTGTCGAGCTTCCGCACCTTCTTGCTTGGCATCGCCCACAACCTGCTGCGCGAATACTACCGCAGGAGCGCACGCCACAGCCACCGTGACCTCGACGAGCACTCGGTCGAGGACCTTGGCGCCGGGCCCAGCACACTGGTGCGGGCCAAGGAGGAGCAGCGCCTCCTGCTCGCCGCGCTGCGCAGCATCCCGCTCGACGCCCAGGTCGTGCTCGAGCTGTTCTACTGGGAGCAGCTTTCCGGCGCCGAGCTAGCCGAGGTCCTCGGCGTCGGAGAGGACACGGCCCGCACGCGCCTGCGTCGCGCCCGGCTGCGCCTCGCCGAGGCGCTCGAGCGGCTCGCCTCGTCGCGGGCCGTCCTCGACAGCATCCTGTCCGACCTCGACTCCTGGGCCCGCTCGATCCACGCCGGGGCCACGGTGACCTGACCGCGGCGGTCGATTGGCCATCTATGAGGCCGACAACCTGCTCCCCCACCGCCGCTCACCGTGTCGGCGCTCGGCATGCACCAGGACTCCGAGTCGAACATCCGCGCTCACATGTAGATACAGTAGCCGGAGTCGTACGGGTATTCGCCGTTCTCGACGCACGTCAGGCACGGGTTTTCCGGCCCCGGCGTGCAGTCCGGGGTCGCCTTCAGCTCGCTGCAGCTGGCCGCGGACCACCCGGTGTTCGAGAACTTCCACACGGCATACGGGGCGCCGGGCGGGTCCGGAACATCCCCCTGGACCCCGACGACCGGGCCCCCGGACCAGGTAGCGAAGAACCGCTCTCCCGCGGCGACCCTGGCGAGCACGCACTCCTGGAGGACCGCCCAGTCCGCCGGATCCTCGCTGTTAACGTCTCCGCAGTCCAGACGCCCCGACATCGCCAGATGCTCGTGCAAGTCGCAGTTGGCGAACGGATCACCGCCCTCGGCGCTGTCCTCTGGCTCCGCCTCGTCGCTCATGCCGTCGTCCTCGCCGCACGCCCCGGCGACCAGCGCCACCCCGAAGCAACCGATGAGCAGTCGTCGAACCCGCATTTCGCCATGTTACCCAACTCGCCGCACAGCCGCCCGCGCGGCTGGGAACGCACCGCGCGCATCTGCCCCGCGGCCCGTCGGACTGGATCTCGAGCACCGGCACCTCGATATCCGCCCCAGAGCGAGCGCGTGTCGTCGCGCAGCGGATCCCCGGGGGGAATGGTGGTGAGAAACCGGGGTCCCATGCTGGTAAGAGCCGACACGCAAGGCCGCCCGGACCTTCGATGGCAACCGCCTGGCAACGCCGGGCAACTAGTCGCCAATTCGCCGTTATACGGGCAGCCAGGCCCCCAATACGGTTTCCGGTTTAAAATCGCGGTGGTCTGTTCTTCACGTGCGAGTCGGCAGCGCATCGGGGTCTTGCTGCGACTTTCCTGAGTGGCGCCCGGGGTCCTCGGGTCGCGGCGCGGCCGGGCTTCGCGCGCCGCGGAAGATCAACCACACGGGGACGACCACCGCGAGGGTCGCCTGCGCGATGCTGTGGGCGGCGAACAGCGCCACGTCGGGCCAGGGCACCACGACCGCGAGGGCGAGCCACAGCAAGGCCAGGCCGACGCCGCCGCGCAGCGTGTCGACCTCCGCCGCCACCAGGGTGAGCGCCCACAGCAGGGCGATCAGCGTGTACCCGGGGGCGAACGGGCTCTGCAGGGCGGCCAGCAGCAGCAGGGACATCCACGTCACCGCCTGGCCGCGGCGATCGCCGGGCCGGCGCACGGCGGCCAGGATCGCCAGCACCACCAGCGCGAGCGAGTAGCCGCGGCCGATCTGCCGCGCGAGCGTCCACGGGTCGCCGATGTCGAGGCCGAGCAGCTGCAGCTTGAACGGCAGCCCGAACGGCGACATGTTGGTGAGGATGTTGAAGTGTTGATCGTCGAGGAACGCGAACGCCTCCCCGGAGCCGAGGCGGGGCAGCGTGTACGCGGCGAACGACGCGATCGGCTCGCCGCCGAGGATCAGCGCCGACAGCCCGAGGAACAGCGCCCCGAAGCCCGCCGACCAGGCGGCGCTCCGCCAGCGCCGCTGCGCCAGCAGCACGACGCCGAGCACGCCGGGCGAGATCTTCGAGAGGATCGCGCAGGCCAGCAGGGCACCGCCCGCGGGCTCGCGTCGGGCGTGGAAGGCGATCATCGCCAGCACGGACAGCACCACCACGGCGATCTGGAAGTTGCCGATCTGCAGGGTCGCGAGCACCGGCAGGCTGGCGAAGAACACGGGGGACAGCAGCAGCACCCGGTGGGTGTTCGGGCCGTCGATCCACCGCGCCAGGATCCACAGGCCCACGGCCAGCAACAGGCCGTTGAGCCCGAACCACAGGGCGCGCTGGGCCAGGAAGTCGCCGCCCAGCGGGGCGAGCGGGGCCACGGCGAGCAAGAACGGCGGCGGGTAGGCGTAGTAGTCGAGCTGAAACGGGTGGTACGGGTCGGCGGCGCCCGCGGGGCGCGGCGGATAGCCGTGGGCGCCGAGCCACCACCGCGGCGCGTAGAGGTTGTCGACGCGCCCGCGAGCGAGCGTGTCGGCGTGCACGTAGGCGGTGAGGCAGCTGTGCGTCTCGAGGAACGCCTCGCCCGGCAGCACCTGCTGATCGACGCGCGTCGGGTCGCCCATGAACACGCTGACCCGCGCGACCGATAGTACCGAGGTCAGCGCCACCAGCCCGTAGAGCGCCGTCAGGGCCCGGTGACGGCGCGCCAGGCCGTCGAGCGACGCGGGGATCCGCGGGAACAGCCGCTCGGCCAGGGTCGTCGCGGCCGCGGCGACGAGCGTCAGGGTCAGGAGGCCGGCGAGGCCGAGGTCGAGGCCGAGGCTCGCGCCGGCGGCGATCGTTACACCTGACCCGAAGGCCAGGTGCAGCGCGCGCGCCGAGCGGACCCGCCGCACGAGCGCCACGGCGGCGGCGATCGCCACGGCGGCGGCGGTGATCGAGCCGGCGTCGCCGGACGGCCCGAGCGCGTGGACCAGCGGGCGCCACACGCCGTGGGCGACCACCGGCGCCAGCAGCACCGCCACCAGGGCGCCGAAGGCCGAGCGTTCGCTGCTGCGGGTCCAGTCGTCGTGCATGCTCGTCCGCCGCACGATGCTAATACACCGTCGGGTCGGGGTGTTGCGGGGTTCCTCCGCGGTGTCGCCGGACGCGCCGGGACGATCGATCGCGGGCGCCGACCGGTCCCTCCGTCGCGGAAGCCTGAGCCAGGACTGCCGCGTCGAGGCGCTCCTGGCCGCCGTCGGGGACGCGGCGCTCGCCGGTGTGGCCCCGCCGGAGCCGCAGCGCGAGGCCGGGGCTGGACCCGGCGATCGTGGCCGGTCCGCGGCTCGCCGCGGGTTTTAGCGCTTGAACTCCGCGCGCGGACGTCCGAGCCTCGCGGGCCCACCGCTTCAGAGCGCACCATGGCCCGCTTCCTCGCCGTCTACACCGTGAACCCCGCCGACCTCGCCGCCTTCCGCGCGCGCCCCAAGCCCGAGCAGGAGGCGATCGACCGCGCCGGCCTGGCGGCGTGGGGGGCGTGGGAGCGGCGCAACGCCGCGGCGATCGTCGCCACCGACATCATGGTCGGCAAGACCGTGCGCGTCACCACCTCCGGCGTCTCCGAGGCGCGCAACCAGATCGCCGGGTTCCTCGTGGTCGAGGCCGCCGACCTCGCCGCGGCCGCCGACCTGTTCCGCGACCACCCGCACATCACGATCTTCCCCGGAGACGGCATCGACGTCATGCCCGTGGTCACCGCCCCGCCGGCCGACGCCTGACGCGGGCTTCCGCGCCTACGACCGCGGCACCCGCGGGCGCGCGGCGTCGAAGCGCTGCTGCTCCGCGGCGTCGAGGACCGGCCGCGCGGCGTCGAGGAACGCGTCGAGGTGCCCGCGGAACCACGCGTCGGCGGACGCGGCCGTCCTCGCGGCCGGGAAGCAGTCGCCGAGCACGGCCCCGCGCTGCGCCTCGCTGGCGTCGGGGCTGGCGCCGAACCGCAGGCCCTCCGCGCAGCCCGCGGCGCAGCCCGGGATCTCGCTGCACCCCGCGTACTGCATGCGGAGCGCGACGTCGGGGTCCGACACCTCGGCGGCCGCCTCGAGCAGGTGCAGGGCCGCCTTCGCGTCGGCCGGCGCGGGGCCGGGGGGGCCGGCGCAGGCGGCGAGGAGGGCGAGCATCACCGGTGTCGAGGGTCGTGACGCGATCATGGCCGAGCTATACCCGCTGGCGCCGCCGCCGCCAATCGCCGGGTCACGGCCGCGGGGCGACCTGCCTCGCGGACAAGCCCCCGCGCCGCGCGCTCAGCCGCCGACGAGCAGGCCGTCGAGGACCGCGATCAGCTGGCTGTCGCTGAAGGGCTTGGCGAGGTAGGCCCTGGCGCCCTGGCGGAGGCCGTACTCCCGGTCGACGTCCTGGTCCTTGACCGACACCAGCACGATCGGGATGGCGGCGGTGCTCGGGGACTGGGAGAGCTCGGCCGTGATCGCGAAGCCGCTGCGGTCCGGCAACATCACGTCCATCACGATCAGGTCGGGGCGCACCTCGAGGACCGTCGCCATCACGTTGTTGCCCTCCTCGAGCAGGATGACCTCGTGGCCCTGCTGCTCGACGGTCCGCGCCATGGTCACACGCTGGGTCGGGGAGTCTTCGACGATCAGGATGCGCGCCACCTCCAGCCCTCCGAACGACCGGATTGTAGGCCGGGCGGGCCGCGGTCGTACAAGCCGCGACGGCCGCGGCGCGGGCATGCGCGGTGGATCCGCGGCGGCGCGGGCGTGAACGTCCGCGGGCTCGACCCGGCCGCCACCGGCAGACCCGCCGACGCGCGTGCCCTCGCATGCGGGCGCGCCGCGACGGCGTGACGCGGCCGACGGGCGACGCGGGCGGGCATGTCCACTTGCGTATCGGATGCGATAGTATAACCTATCGCATCCGATACAGCCGTGCCTGCGCAGCCAGACCCCGCCCTCACCGCCCGCGTCCTCGCGGCCGCCCGCGCGCTCACAGCTCGCCGGGGGGACGCGTGGAGCATGGCCGAGCTGGCGCGCGAGGCGGGCGTCGCCCGCTCGTCGCTGCTGCGTCGGTTCGCCGGCCGCGACGACGTGCTCGCCGCGCTCGCCGACGGCGACGGCGCGGCGCAGGCGCAGCCGCCGAGCAGCCGCACGCGCGCGCTGGACGCCTTCCGCGCGGTGGCCCGGCGCAAGGGGCTGGCGGCGACCACCCTCGAGGACGTGGCCGCCGAGGCCGGGCTCGGGGTGGCCACCGTGTATCGCCAGTTCGGCGGGCGCCGGGGCCTGCTCGACGCCTACGCCGACGAGCGCACCCCGCGGGCCAAGCGCGGGCTGCTGCGCGCCGACGACGGCGGGTCGCCGCGCGACGTGCTGCAGACGGTCGCCGTGGCGATGATCGAGCACCTGGTCGCCGACGGCCCGCTGCTGCTGCTGGCGCCGCCGGCCGACCCGGAGGCCCAGCGCATGCTCGGCCACCTCCGCCGGCTCGAGGCCCGCGGCCGGGCCGAGCTGCGCCGCTGGTTCACGCGGACGATCGCCAGGGGCCGCGTGCGCGGCGACCCCGCGACCCTGACCAACGCGTTCGTCGGCATGGTCGCGGGGTCGGTGCTGCTCGCCGCCGCCGCGCCGGTCGACCCGCCGCGGCTCGCCGCCGCCGTGGTGTCGCTGTTCCTCCGCGGCTGCGCGCCGCGGTCGTCGTCCGGTCCGCGAGAGCGAGGTGCACGATGAACCCGATCGACCTGATGAGCCCGGCGCTGCACGAGCGCCCCCACGAGATCTTCGCCCGCATGCGGCGGGACGACCCGGTCCACCGCGGCCGCGTCGGCTCGACGCCCGTCTACCTGGTGGCCCGTCACGCGGACGTCGAGGCGCTGCTGACCGACGACCGCCTGGTCAAGGACCCGCGCAACACCGCCCTGCCCGGCGCGCGCCGCATGATCCCGCTGCCGGCGTTCCTCGAGCGCACGCTGACCAGCATGATCACCAGCGACGACCCCACGCACCGCCGCCTGCGGCGGCTGGTCGCCCGCGCCTTCACGCCGCGGGCCGTCGCCGACCTCGAGCCGGCGATGACGGCGACCACCCGGCGGCTCGTCGACGCGGCGGTGCGCCAGGGCGCGGTCGACCTGATCGAGGCGTACGCGCTGCCGTTCCCGGTGCACGTGATCACCGAGCTGATCGGCGTGCCGAAGCGCGACCGGGCGCGCTTCCAGCGGTGGGTCCACGGGATCATCCGCCCGCCGGGGGTGCTGGCCACCGCCCAGATCCTGGCGTCGATGTGGCGGTTCATCCGCTACCTGCGCGGCCTGATCGCGCTGCGGCGGGCCGAGCCGGCGCAGGACCTGTTCTCGGCGCTGGTCCACGTCGAGGACGCGTCCGACCGCCTCGGCGACGACGAGCTGGTGGCGATGGCCTTCCTGCTGCTGACCGCCGGGCACGAGACCTCGGTCAGCCTGATCGCCAACGGCACGCTCGCGCTGATCGACCACCCCGAGCAGCAGGCCCGCCTGCGCGCCCACCCCGAGCTGCTGCCGACCGCGATCGAGGAGCTGCTCCGCTACGACGGCCCCACCCTCACCAGCGACCCGTACTACGCGCGCGACGGCTTCGCCCTGCACGGCGTCGAGGTCCCCGCGGGGGCCGCGGTCCTGCCCGCGGTGCTGTCGGCGAACCGCGACGAGGCCGCGTTCGACCGCCCCGACGCGCTCGACCTCGGGCGCGCGCCGAACCGCCACCTCGCGTTCGGCAAGGGCCTGCACCACTGCATCGGCGCCCCGCTCGCGCGGCTGTCGGCCAGGGTCGCGTTCACCACCCTGCTCGCGGCGGCGCCGCGGATCGAGCTCGCGGTGCCGCGGGACCGCGTCCGCCGCCGCAACACCCTGTTCCTCAACCGCCTCGCGGCGCTGCCGGTCCGCCTGTCGCGGTGACGGCCGCGCGGCGGGTCACGGCGGGTACAGGGCCGACGGCCCGGCGCACGCGGCGTCCAGCACGAGCGAGAACTCGAGCGCGTGATCGGGGAAGCCCGCGAGCTCGACCACCCCCGCCGGCTCGGGCGCCGCGTCGAGGCCGCACAGCAGGCCGTCGCCGTCGACGTCGAGCCACCCGTAGAGGACCAGGCCCTCGCCCTCGCCGAGCGGGACCAGCGTCGTCCACGACGTCGGCCCCGGCGCGTCCACGCTCGTCGCGTCGACGAGCCCGAGCGGCGTGGCCAGCTCGCCCGCGCCGGAGACCGCGTGGTGCAGCTCGAGGTGGACCGTGCCCGCGCCCGGTCCCGCGGCGACGCTGACCTCGCCGGACAGCTCGACCTCGTAGAGCCGCCGGTCCTCGTTGATGCAGCCGACCAGGGTGACCGCTACGATCCACAAGGCTCTCATCGCCCACCTCCGCCGAACAGCAGGCCCGCGTGGATCCCCGGCAGCGACGGCGTGCGCGCGGGGGCGTCGGCCCAGAACAGGTCGACGCCCGCCTCCAGGCCGATCGACCGCGTGATCGCCACCGCCAGCCCGAGCGCGGCCCGCGGCGTCCACACGTGGCGGAACGAGAGGTCGCGCGTCTCGCCGCGCGCCGTCTCGATCACCAGGCGGTCGGTCAGCAGCGTGTGCGCCGTCGCCAGCGTCACGTAGGGGGCGACCCGCCCGCTCGGCAGCGCCAGCCGCACCCGCAGCTCGAGGTTCGGCCCGCGCTGGTCGAGCACGCCGCCCTGGACCACGTACCCGAGCAGCGTCTCGCCGGTCAGGCGCACCCGCGGGCGGTCGACCCAGCGCAGCGCGACCAGCACGGCCGCCCGCAGGCGCTGGAAGCGGGCCGCCTCGACGTCGGCGCCGACGGCCAGCGCGCGCGGCCCGACGCCGACCTGCGCCCGCACGCCGACCCACGGCCAGCCGCCGTACGCGTGCCCCGCCCAGCGCCCGCGCCGCGAGCCGCCGCCGATCACGTCGTACGGCGCGGCCTCGGCGAAGCGCACGCGCCCGGCGCAGCGCCGCTGCGACCTGTCCTGCGGGACAGGCTCCGCCGCGGCCCCGACCGCCGGCGAACTGTCCTGCGGGACAGGCTCCGCCGCGGCCCCGACCGACGACCTGCCCTGCGGGACAGGCTCCGCCGCGACCGGCGACCTGTCCTGCGGGACAGGCGCCGCCGCGCCCGGCGACCTGCCTTGCGGGACAGGCTCCGCCGCGGCTCCGACCGGCGACCTGCCTTGCGGGACAGGCTCCGCCGCGACCGGCGACCTGTCCCGCGGGACAGGCTCCGCCGCGCCCGCGGCGACGACCGCCGGCGGCCCCTGCAGCGCCAGCGCCAGCGCCAGCGCCGCGCTCACGGGCCCTCCAGCGCCGGCAGCGGGACCGCGAACACCCGCGCGAAGTTCCCCGCCAGCACGGCGCGCATCTCGTCGACCGTGTAGCCCGAGGCGCGCATCGCCGCCACCGTGCGGTCGAGGTAGTCGGCGACGAAGCCGGGGCTCTGGGGGCCGTCGCTGCCGTAGATGATGCGGTCGACGAGCCCCGCCTCGCGCATGCGGGCCATCGCGGCGGGCAGGTTGGCGCCGGTCGGGTCGGAGCCCTTGCTGCCGAGCGCCGACGGCTCGAGGTACACGTTGGGGTAGCGGGTGGCCAGGTCGATGCACGTCTCGAGCGCGCCGAGCGTGTGGTCCTGGAAGTCGTAGCCGAGGTGCCCGAGGATGAACGCGGCGCCCGGGTAGGCGGCGATGGCCCGCTCGAGGTAGGCCGGGTCGGTGTAGGCCGGCGCCTGCTGGGTCCCGGGGAACGGGCTGGTGCCGGTGTGGAGGTAGACCGGCTTGCCGAGCTCCTGCGCCAGCGCGTAGATCCCGTCGTAGCGCGGGTCGTCCATGCGAAACTGCTGGTGCGCGTGGGCCAGCTTGATGCCGACGATGCCGGGCCGCCCGAGGGCCGCGCGCAGGCGCCCCAGCTCGGCCGCCGACTCCTCGTTCCAGCGGTCGACGCGCAGGCTGGCGAGGCCGTGGAAGCGCGACGGCGCCGAGGCGACGTCGGCCGCGACGTCCTCGTTGCTCGCGACCCCGACGGTGCGCGGGGCGTAGATCGCGAACAGCACGCCGACGCTGACGCCGGCGCGGTCCATCTCGTCGAGGATGCCGGCCGGCGTGAGCACGTCCATGGCCGCCCGGTCCGGCCGCAGCCCGACCGGCCAGGGGAACCGCGAGGCCAGGAACTCCTGCGTCGCCGGCGGGATCGCGTCCCAGTCGCCGGGGTGCAGGTGCATGTCGATCACCGGCAGGCGCTGGCCGTCGACCACGACGCCGGGCTCCGCCTCGGAGCAGGCGGCCAGCACGAGCAGCGCGAGCAGCCGGCGCATCGCCCTCACTTCTCGTCCAGGTCGACGAGGCCGGTCTCGACGTAGCGCGCCTGCGCCGTCGCCCCGGTCAGGTAGGCGTCGTAGCCCGCCTCGCCCTTCAGGTGCCGGCCGTAGAACGCGACCACGTAGGCCCGCGACAGCGCGTTGACGACGTCGTTGGCGAGCGTCGGCGGGTTGCAGAAGCTGCACACGAACCCGCAGCTGTCGACGTCGTCGAGGAAGCTCATGTGGTTGGCGCCGTTGACGGTCACGGCCAGCGCGGGCGCCGTGGCGGCGGCGTAGAACGTCAGGAAGTTGTTGGCCGCCGGCGCGCACGGCATGAACCCGCCGCTGCCGTCGAGCGTCTCGCCGACGAACCCGAGCGGGACGTCGGTCGGCAGCATGTCGCTCACGTCGGGGCACTTCTGCGGGTTGCACATCTGCGCGCCGTCGACCGGGTCGAGGGTGATGCTGGCGCGCACGCGCTCGTCGAGCACGGCGCCGAAGATCGCCAGCTTGCCGCCGAGCGAGTGCCCGGTCAGCCCGACGTTGTTGGTGTCGGCGAGGCCGGCGAGGGCCGGCTCGTCGGCGGCCCAGTCGATGCCCGCGAGCACCTGCTGGGCGTTGGCGACGTGGTCGGTGTTGAACAGGTCGGCCTTGAAGTCGGCCGTGAGCGCGACGTAGCCGTGGGTCGCGAGGCGCTGCACGTACTTGGTGTACTGCGTCGGCGGCAGCTGGAACCCGTGGGCCACCACGACCACCGGGTACGGCCCCGCCTGCGGGCCGCTCGTCGGGTAGAAGCAGTCGATGCCCACCGCGACGTCGCCGACCATCACCGATCCGGAGATCTCGGCGATGTCCCACGGGCCGTCCTTGTCCGGGTCGTAGACCGCGTCGCCGCCGTCGGTGGTCGCCTCGCCGGTCGCCTCGCTCGTCGCCTCGCCGGTCGCGTCGCTCGTCGCCTCGCCGGTCGCGTCGCCCGTCTCGGTCGCGGCGGTGGTGGGGCCCGCGCTCGTCGTGGTCATGGGCTCGGCGGTGCTGGTGCCGGCGACGCCGGTCGCCGTCGCGTCCGCCCCGCCGCTCGTCGTCACCGCGGCGGCGGTCGTGTCCTGCGACCCGGCGACCGTCGGCGCGTCGCCCGTGGTGGACCCGCCGGTGCTCGCGTCGGCGGCGGAGCCGGCGGGCGTCGAGGTGCAGGCGAGCGGCAACAGCAGGAGTCCGGCGAGGCGGTGCATGCGGCGAGGATGCGCTCGATCGCTCATGTCCACGCCGCGGCCCGCGGTGCGAATCCGCACTGTTTTCGCGACGACCGCCGCCGACGTCGTGCGAACCGCGGCCACCTGCACTTGACGGCGTCGACTCAATACTCGGGGCCGAGGCCGCGACCGGAGCCCTCGTCGAGGAACACCCAGCCCGGGTCGACGTCGAGGTAACGCGCGGGCACCCAGCGCGCGCGCACCCGCGGGTGCACGGCGGCGAACAGCCGCGCGAGCGCGGAGTCGTCGACCGGCGCGCCTGGCTCGCGCGCGAGGCGGGCGGCGGCGGCGTATTCGGCGGCGAGGGCCGCGAGCTCGGGCGCGTCGGGTTCGCCCCGGGCGAGCACGTCGTGGAGCTCGGCGGCCCGCCAGGCCTGCAGCCAGGCGGCGCGCCGCTCCCCGGCGGCGCGCCGCTCCCCGGGGCTCGGCCGCTCGTCGCTGTCCCACAGCTCGAGCGCGGCGGCGACGTAGCGCTCGGGCCCGGCCGCGGGGGCGCCGTCGGGCGCCGGCGGGGTGCAGTCCCGCAGTTGCGCGCCGCGCAGGCCGCGGGCGAGCACGGGCCACTCCTCGAGCGCGTACTGCACGAAGCCCTGGGCGGTCGGCAGGCCCGAGGAGATGGTGCGCAGCGTCGACTCGGCGGGCAGGCGGCGCTCCAACACCATGGTGATCAGCGACTGCATGGCGACGACGATCGCGGCGGTCTGGCGGGCGAACACGTCGCGCTGCCCGGCGGTCGGCAGCGGCGGCGGGATCGAGTGGCCGCGCTGCGAGGGCGGCGTGTTGAACACGTCGACGAGCGCGGGGTGCGGCACCCGGGTCAGGACCTCGAGCTCGACCCACTGCTGGATCGCCACCGCGAGCGCCTCGTTGCCGAGCATCCAGTCGAAGTAGGCCCGCGGCGGGCCGTCGGGCGGGTCCTGCGGCGGTCGGGTGATGGTGGCGACGTGGGCGAGCTCGTGGACGCCGACGAACGCGCGCAGCACGTCGGGCCGGTGCGCCAGCGCGTAGCCGCGGTGAAACACCACCGTGTGCAGGAAGGGCTGCCACCGCGGGCGCCGCAGGTCCTCGCGCGCGCCCGGGCCGATCAGCTCGACGCCGCGGTTGTGGGCCCGGATCCACAGGCGCCGGTGCAGCGGGCTCAGCACGAACAGCGGCGGCCCGGCCTCGATCGCCGGCCACAGCTCGGCGGGCGTGTGCGCCAGCAGCACGGCGCACGCGAGCAGCAGCGGCGCGGCGGCGCGGGCCGGGACGAGCCGCCACAGCGGCTCGAGCGCGGCGCAGGCGGCGTGCACGTCGCCGTCGTCGACGACCGCGGCGGCGGCGGCGGCCAGCCGCGGGTGCGCGGCCCAGCGGGCCAGCGTCGGTCCGTCGCTGGCGTTGCGCAGGGCCTCCCAGGCGAGGCCGCTCCACTGCGGGTGCTCGGCGGCGAAGTCCGCGAGCGGGCGGCGCAGGGCTGCGGTGCGGAGGGCCTCGAGGCGGTCGCGGGCCTCGGCCAGAGCAGCGCGGGCCGCCGGGGTCACGCGACCCGCTCCGCGCCGCGCTCGGCCACGAAGTCGGCGATGCGCCCGGCGGCGGAGGGGTCGGCGCGCAGCAGCTCGCTCATGAAGGCGATCATCGGGCGGGCGACGGTGCACTGCAGGCGGCCGTCGAGGTCGTGGCTGCGCTCGGACGGCAGCGCCTCGATCACGGGGATGCCGGAGCAGGCGGCGCGGTACGGGCACTCGTCGCAGGTCCGGCCCCGGGCCGCGCGCAGGGCCAGGTTGGCGGCGCGGGCCGGCGAGGCCAGCAGGTCGGCGAAGCGGTCGCGGAAGACGTTGCCCAGGCGACCCTCGGGCAGGTAGGCCTCGGCGTGGTTGTAGGCGTCGCCGTCGGTGTCGACGATCAGCGCCCACTCGACGGCCTGCGGGTCGTAGCGGCGGCACGACGCGCCGACGAGGTGGTGGACCGCCGACTCGAAGTAGTTGTCGAGCGGGAACACCCGGATCGACCGCGGCGCGCGCAGCTGGGCGAGCGCGACCTGCTGCATCGCCGCGACCACGCGGTCGGCCGAGAGGGTCAGGCCGCGCATGCGCGGCGGCGGGTCGGTGATGCTGAAGACCGGGAGGATGCGGTAGTCGAGGCCGAGGCCGCGGTAGAACTCGAAGGTGTCGACGGCGCGGTCGACGTTGCGGGCGTGTAGCACGCTGATCCCGCCGACGCCGAGCCGACGGACGACGCCGCGGTCGAACAGCCGCTGGAGGTTGTCCAGCGCCCGGTCCTGCGAGTCGGCGCCGGCGATGGTCAGGCGCTGGCCGCCGTAGACGTCGAGCGAGACGCCGAGGGCGACGCGCAGCTCGTCGAGCAGGTCGATGGTGCGGTCGCCGAGGCGGGTGAGGTTGGTCTGCAGCGACACCTCGAACGGCACGCCGGCGTCGCCGAGCCGGCGGTGCATGGCCGCGACGAGCGCGCGGAGGTAGGTCTCGGGCAGCAGCAGCGGCTCGCCGCCGTGGAACACGAACGAGAGCTTGAAGCGCCAGTCGGCCGCGACGTAGTGCTCGGCGAGCCCGGCGAGGAACCACTCGAGGCGATCGAGGGGCATGCGCCCGCGCTCGCCGAGCTCGTCATACTCGTAGCAATAGCTGCAGCGCAGGTTGCACAGCTTGCTCAGCTTCATCACGAAGTGCATGGCGGCCCTCGCCGGGCGTCAGCCGCCTTCGCCCGGCTTCTTGACGATCACGCGGCCGACCCCGCGGCCCAGCTCGCGGGCGGGCTCTTGCAGGTGGGCGCCGAGGTCGCGCCCGACGGCCTCGGGCGGACGGACCAGCGCCCCGGGCGTGCGATCGTTGGTCTGGACCCAACCGCCTTTTTGCCCCCAGCCGTCGTTGAGATCGCGGAACCACCCGCCCTCCTGCGACCAGTTGGCGACCGGGTTGCCGCCGACGATCAGGCCGCCCGCGGCCCGCAATTCCTCGAGGACCTTCGAGAGCCGCTCGACCAGCTCGACCTGTCCGCCGGCGACGGCGAGGCCCGCGAGCGAGCTGCGTTCGACTGGTTTTTTGATCTCCACCGGGTTCTTGTCATCGATCGGCATGCCACGACCTCCGCCACAATAGGCCCCCCAACGATCGAAGAGCGGCCTCCCGCTGTCAACGCGGCCGCCGACGAGGACCGCCGTGGGGCTACCCCGGCGGCGCGTGGACGCGTTAGTCTGGCGGCGAGCTCGCGCGTGACGCCCTCCGACAACACCCCGCTCATCGCGCTGATCGACCTGTTCGAGCGGCTCGGCGACGCCGAGGTGCGCGCCGTGATGCTGCGCGTCGGGCCGCGCGCGCACCTCGATCTCCCGCAGCGCGGGGCCAGCCGCTCCGAGTTGGCGCTGCGGGCCGCCGAGCTGGTGGTGAACCACGGCGCGCTCGACGACGAGCTGCTGCGCGTGCTGCTCGCGCTGCGGCCGCGCGCGTGGCCGGAGATCGCGCGGCTCGCCGGGGCCGCCGGGCTCGCTCCGCCGCCGCGACCGGCGGTGAGCGGCGGTCGCGGAGGCGCGGCCGTGCTCGCGGGCGCGGGCCTCGGCGCGGCGGCGCTCGTCGCCGCGCTCGTGCGCCCGGACCCCGCCCCCGCGCGGGCGCCGGAGCCGTCGCGCGAGCAGGCGAACCAGGCGGTCGTGGTCGACGCGGCGCCGGTGCGCACGCAGCCCGTGGCGCCGCCGCCGGGGTCCGCGGCGCGCACCCAGCTCGAGGCGTCGCCGCCGGGGCCCGCGACGCCGCTCGAGACGTCGCCGTCGGGACCCGCGACTCCGCTCGAGACGTCGCCGCCCGCGAAGGCCGCGCGCGCGTCGACCCGCGGGGCCCGGCCGCGCGAGCCGGACGCGGCGCCCGCGGCGGCGCCGCGCGAGCGGTGGACCGTGCAGCGGGTCGACGGCAAGCGCCTGCTCCTCGGCGGCGAGCTGCCGACGCGCGGCCTGCTGACGCTCGTCGCGCCCGCGGACGGGCGGCGGTTCGTCAGCGCGGTGCAGTGTCGCATCGAGGAGGCGCCGGGGACCTGCTGGGTGGTCGCCTTGCCGGGCAACGACGCGCCGCGGGTCGGCGACGTGTTCGTGCGCGCGGCGCCGGAGGAGCGATGAGCCGCGGCCTCGCGCTGCTCGCCACGCTGGCCCTCGCCTGCGGCCCGCGGGCGTCGCAGCCGCCGACGCCGCCGGCGCCCGCGGGGCTGCGCCTGGTCGAGAGCGACGGCGCGTGGTTCGTCACCGGCATGCACCCGGACGCCGCCGGGCTGGTCGCGCAGGGCGACCTGTTCGCCGCCCTGCGGCCGATCGCCGGCACGCCCGACGCCCGCGCCGTCGCCGTGCTGAAGGCGCTCGGGCCGGCCGTCGGCGCGAGCGTGCCGGTCGCGCCGCAGTGCGTCGCGCCCGGGGCCGCGCTGGCCTCGCCGATGCCCGCGCGGCCGCTGTCCGCCCACGCCGACGAGCGCGTCGGTCCGTGCCTCGCCCGCGTGATCGCCACCGGCACCTCCGAGCGCGGCGAGGCCTACGTCGTGCTCAACGTCGGCGCCGGCGCGGGGCTGGTGCCGGGCGACCAGTTCCTGCTGCTCGGCGCCGCGGTGGTCGCCGACGGCGCCGCCCCGCTGGCCCTCGACACCGACCGCGACGGCCTGTGCCAGGTCCCGGCCGACCCGCTGCACCTGAAGGCCGCGACGGCCCGCTGCGTGGTCGTCAGGCGCCCGCCCGACCGCGCCGACCTGCGCGGCGGCGCGGCCGCGTGGATGCCCCGCGACGGCTCATAGTCGGTGCCCGGCGCGCAGCGCCGCGATGTCGCGGGCGAACGGCAGCGCGTGCGCCTCGGCGGCCGCCTGCGCCTTGCTCAGCAGGTCGGCGGCGGCCTCGCGATCGCCGGGCGCGCCGCGGGCGAGCCGCACGACGGCGGCCTGCCAGCGGCAGCGCGCGAGGGTCTCGGGGGCGTGCATCGCCTCCAGCATCGGCAGCACCTCGTCGCCGCGGATCCGGATCGCCTCGTCGAGCTCGCCGCGGGCCGCGACGAGCTCGGCGATCTCGTCGAGCGTGCGCGCCTGCTGCCACTTGTTGCCGAGCCGCCGGCGCAGCGGGAGCAGCTCGTCGCGGAGGAGCCGCAGGGCCTCCCCGGCCTCGCCGCGCGCGCGTCGCAGGGCGACCAGCTGCTCGAGCGCCTCCGCGCGCACGGGGTCGACGCTCGGCCCCTCGCCCGCGGCCAGCAGCACGCGCAGCGCCTCGTCGAGCTCGCCGCGCGCGCGCCGGATCGCGGCCACGCCGAGCAGCGCCTGGACGCGGTGCCGTCGCAGCCCGAGGCGCTCGAACACCGGCAGCGCCTCCTCGAGGTAGAGCCGCAGGGCCTCGTCGAGCTCGCCCCGCTCGCGCAGGATCGACGCCATCCGGGACTTCGCGCCGGCCTCGAACTGGGCCGCGCCGAGGCGCCGGAAGGCCGGCACGACCCGCTCGCGGTAGAGCCGCAGGGCCCCGTCGACGTCGCCGCGGAGGTGGCGGGTGTAGGCGATCTCGGCGAGCGTGTGGGCGCGCTGGAGCGCGTCGCCGAGCGCCTCGTGGATCGGCAGGACCTCGCGCGTGAGCACCCGCAGGGCCTCGTCGAGCTCGCCGCGGTGGCGCGCGATCAGGGCGAGCTGACCGAGGGTGCGCGCCCGGCCGCGGGGGTCGCCGAGCTTCTCGTAGCGCGGCAGCACCTCGTCGCGCCGCAGCCGCAGCGCCGCGTCGAGCTCGCCGCGGCTCTGCAGCGCGTCGGCCATGCGGGACAGCGTCAGCGCCTGCCCGGCGAGGTCGCCCAGCTCGCTCTGGATCGGCAGCACCTCGTCGCGCCGCAGCCGCAGCGCCGCGTCGAGCTCGCCGCGCGCCTGCAGGACATCGGCGATCCGCCCGAGCGTGTCCGCCTGCTCGCGGCGGTCGCCGAGGCGCACGAACACCGGCAGCACCTCGTCGCGGCGCAGGCGCAGCGCCTCGTCGAGCTCGCCGCGCACGGACAGCACGTCCGCCACGGCGCGCAGCGCCCGGGCGCGCGGTCTGGCGGCGCCCGCCGCGGTCAACGCGGGCAGCACCTCGTCGCGGAGCAGGCGCAGCGCCTCGTCGTACTCGCCGCGCGCGTGCAGGATCTCGGCGATCCCGGCGAGGGTGACGGCCCGCTCGCGGACGTCGCCGAGGCGGTCGAACACCGGCAGCAGCTCCTCGCGCAGCAGCCGCAGCGAGGCCTCGCCCTGGCCCCGCTCGACCATCACGTCGGCGACCAGCCGCAGCGCGAGCGCCGCGTCCCGCGGCATGGCGAGGGCCGTGAAGGCGTCGGCGGCCGCGCGCGCGTCGGCGAGGGCCGCGTCGAGCTCGCCGGTGTGCTCGGCGATCCGCGCGCGCAGCAGCAGGCCGACGGCGCGCCGGGCCGGGTCGCCGCGCGTGCGCCCCGAGGCCTCGATCGCGCGGGCCAGGCGGTCGGCGCCGGCCCAGTCGCCGACGCGGTCGAGGCACTCGAACAGGGCGAGCTCGGCCTGCTCGGCCTGCTCGGCGTCGGCGTGGGCGATCGCCACCCGGAAGTAGGCCGCCGCGCGGGCGTACGAGCCCTCGACCTTGGCCTCGAAGTCGGTGAAGTACAGGCGCCCGACCAGGTAGGCCGCGAGCCCGTGGAGCCGCCGCGACAGCGCGTCGGGCTCGGCGCGGGTCAGCCGCGCGGCCGCGAGGACCAGCGGCGCCCACGGCCGCGGCCCCGCGGCGCGGGCGTCGAGCAGCGTGAGCCGCGGGCGCACCACGATGTCGTCGCCGAGGGCGCTCGCGCTGCCCCACACCACCAGGTCGGCGCGGTGGGTGCGGCCCTGCCGCAGCGCGTCGGCGTCGTCGGCGTCGACGGTGGCCACCGCACGATCGCCGCGCGCCACCGAGATCTCGGCCGCGGGCGCCTCGCGGAGCGCCAGCTCGAGCGCGTGGAGGAGGGCCTCGCTGTAGAGGTCGCCGCGGTCGCCGGCGAAGCGCGTGACGAGGATCCGCAGCGACGGCCGCGGCGCCACCGGCTCGTGGCCGGCGTGGCGGACGTACGCGCCGACCGGCGCGACCCCGTGGCGCAGCTCGGCGAGCGCCGTGAGGCCGCCGCGGCTGGCCTCGACGACCTGCACGACGCCGACGCTGGCCCGCCCGAGCGAGCGGCCGCCGGCGTCGACGTCGGCGTAGGGCTCGCCGAGCACCGTGTACATCGCGCCGGGGGCGACGCCGTGCGCGTCGCCCATGTTGATGCGGACGCGCCGCGGGTCGCCGTCGTCGGCGACGATCTGCCCGAGGCGAAAGCCGAAGTGGTGGCCCGGGGGGATCGGCCCGACCACCAGCGGCCGCCCGCGGTGGACCGGGTCGAGCCACTGCGCGAGCAGTTCGAACCCGTGCTCCGACGCCTCGACGACGTCCGCCGCGCCGACCGGGACCGACCCCGCGAACGCGTCCGCGTCGGCGTAGAGCCCCACCAGCCGCCCCGGCTCGTAGCCGTGGCCCGCGGGGGCCCGCACCTGCAGCCGCACGCCGCCGGCGCGTCGATCGGCGCGCACCGCCTCGACCCGCAGCGGCGGACGGCTCGCCTCGACCGCCGACGCGGGCTCGCGGACCGCCCGCCCGGCGCACGCGGCGAGCAGGGCGACCGCCAGCAGCGCCTGTCTCGGGTCGGCCACGGCACCGTGATACACCCGCCGTCCCCGCGGCCGCACCGGTGAGACCGCGGGCGCCGTCCGTCGGCCCCACGCGGGGCCGTCCGCGGTGCGCAGCGCGGCCGCCTGCTCGCGCCACGAGGTCGTGCCGAGCCCCGCGCCGCGAGCAGGCCGACGGCGCGTGCGCACGGTCGACGCGGCCCGCGTGAGGCGCGTGTCGCCGACGAGCCGGATCGCAGCGGCGGACCGGGCGTGGCCATCGGTGGACCTGCGGCGTCGAGCGTCGAGCGGCTGCCTCCGGGGACAGGTCGACGTCGGCGACGTCGCCAGGGAAGCTGCGGTAACGTCGCGGCCAGCGCGTCCGCGCACTGTCCGCCGACCGCCCGGTGGTCCTCCGAGGGCCGCGGCGGACCACGAGCGCAGGCCCGGGGGTGGCAAAGGCGCGCAGAACTTCGTCGTGACGGCGGTTTGCCGGGCCGACGGTTCGTGCGACCCTTTCCCGGGTGGGACCTGCATGACCTGGGACGATGTTCCGTGTACCCCGGAGGATCTGGCGGTCCTCGACCGGCTGCGCACGCCGACGTGGATCGTCGACCTCGCGCACGCCACCAAGTGGTGGTGCAACCGTGCCGGCCTGGCGATGTGGAACTCGCCGTCGCGCGAGGAGTGGTGCTCGCGCAACACCACCAACCGGCCGTCCGAGGCGACGATGATCCGCATGGACACCATGCGTCGGCGGTTCGAGGCCGGCGAGGTCGCCACCGAGCGCTGGACCTTCTACCCCGACGGCGCCCCCCCGGTCGTCGCCGAGTGCCGCGCCTCGGGCATCGTCGTCGCCGACGCCCGCGGCGAGCCCGGCCGCCTGGCGATGCTGATCGAGGCCCGGCCGCTGACCGCCGACGAGACCTACCCGAGCGAGCGCCGCAGCTACGAGGCGCTGCGCTACCTCAGCGAGCTGGTGTCGTACTACGCCGACACCGGCGAGGCCCTGCTGCGCAACCCCGCGGCGACCCGCGCGCTCGGCGACGTCGCCCCGGCGGGCCGCGTCGACGACCAGCTGCGGGCCAGCTTCGTCGACCCGGCGCAGGCCGACGTCGTGCGGGCCAGCGTCGAGGCCGACCGGGTCTACCGCGCCGACGTGCTGGTGCGCACCGCCGACGGCGAGCGCTGGTACGAGACCGTCGCGCGCGGGACCCTCGACCCCGTGACCGGGCGGCGCGGCGTGCTCGTCACCCAGCTCGACATCGCCGAGCGCCTCGCCCGCGTCGACGAGCTCGAGCGCAGCCGCGAGCAGCTCGCCGCCCAGGCCGAGGAGATGCGGCGGCTGGCGGCGCCGGTGATGCGCGTCGGCCCCGGCGTGCTCGCCTTGCCGCTGATCGGCCGGCTCGACGCGGACCGCCTCGAGGCCGCCGTCGCCGCGTTGATGCAGCGCACCGTCGCCGAGCCGACCAGCCGCGTCGTGCTCGACCTGACCGGCGCCGAGTTCGCCGCCGCCGCCGCCGCCGGCCTCGCCCGCCTGATCGCGGTGCTGCGCCTGCGCGGCGTCGCCGCCGCGCTGAGCGGCGTGACGCCACGGCTCGCCCAGGCCTGCGTCCACGACGGGCTCGACCTCGGCGGCGTGCCGTGCTTCCCGAGCCTCGAGGACGCGCTGCAGGCCCGCGACCGCGGCCCGGCGCGCGAGCTCCGTCCGCGGTGAGCGCGGGCGGCCCGGCCGCTCACGCAGCCCGGCTGTCTCGGCGGACAGGTCGAACTCGACGGGCCGTGGTGGGCGCCGAGTGGGGACGGGCGACGCGCGTCGCTCCGCGGGCGGCTCGCCGAGGACCTCGGAGCCGAGCCGCGGCGCGCGCGTCGCTTCCGGCGGCGGGCCTCAGGTCGCGGCGTCGGTCGGCGGCGCGTCGAGGTCCACGCCGGCCTCGCGCGACCACAGGCGCAGCCCGCGGCAGGCCGCGACGAACGCCGCCGCGTCCTTGCCGCCGCTCAGCGGCACGAACCCGGCGTCGAGCGCCGGCACGCGGGCCGCGTCGAACAGGGCCTTCGCCGCCGCGTTGTGGGCGATGAACTTGCAGTGCGCGAAGGCGTCGGCGACGAAGTCCTTGGCGGCCGCGTCGCGGGCCAGCAGGGTTACGCCGTCGGCCGACGGCAGCACGGCGACCGCGTCGAACAGCACCGACGGCCCGCCGTCGATCTTGTGGCGGGCCGCGACCGCGGTCCCGTCGTCGAGCGTCACGCCGCCGATCTTCGGGGCCACGACCTCCCACACCGCCCTCTCGGCGGCCAGCGCCTCGGTGAGCGCGTGGTAGAGGCGCGCGCTGGCGCCGTCGGTCAGCAGCACGCCGACCTTGCGGCCCGCGAAGTCGCGGGGGCCGTTGCGGAGGATGCTGAGCCTGGCGGACGGCGGCAGGTCGAGCGTCGGCCTGGCCGCCCGCGCGGGCGCGGGCAGGGCCACCCCGAGGCCGTCGGCCACCGTGTTCGCCAGGCCGTCGTCGATGTTGCGCAGGTGGGACAGCGCGCGCGCGCGGATGTCGACGCGCTGGACCTTCGACAGCTCGAACACCAGGGCGTCGCCGAGGTGCTTCTGCTCGACCGGCGTCTGGCTGCGGAAGAACAGGCGGGCCTGGCTGTAGTGGTCGGCGAACGTCTCGGAGCGCAGGCGCCGGACCTCGCCCTGCGGCCGCGCCGGGAAGCTCGTGTAGCCGACCTCGGGGTTCTCGCGCGGCCCGCCGTCGGCGCCCCAGCTGTTCGGCTCGTAGTTGGCGCGGCCCCGCGGGTTGCGCATCGCCATGTGGCCGTCCTGCTGGAAGTTCATGACCGGGCAGCGCGGCGCGTTGACCGGGATGTGGGTGAAGTTGGGGCCGCCGAGCCGCTTCAGCTGGGTGTCGAGGTACGAGAAGTTGCGCCCGTGCAGCAGCGGGTCGTCGCTGAAGTCGACGCCCGGGACCACGTTCTGGGTGCAGAACGCGACCTGCTCGGTGTTGGCGAAGAAGTTGTCGACGTTGCGGTCGAGCGTCAGCACGCCGATCGTGCGCAGCGGCACCTCCTCATCGGGGATCAGCTTGGTCGCGTCGAGGTGGTCGAACTGCAGCCGGTCGGCGGTGGCCTGGTCGAACAGCTGGACGCCGAGCTCCCACTGCGGGAAGTCGCCGCGCTCGATCGCCTCCCACAGGTCGCGGCGGTGGTAGTCGGGGTCGGCCCCGTTGATCTTGACCGCCTCGCTCCACAGCACCGACTGCAGCCCCTGCCGCGGCGTCCAGTGGAACTTGACGAAGGTCGACTCGCCGGCGGCGTCGACCAGGCGGAAGGTGTGCACGCCGAAGCCCTGGATCGTGCGAAACGAGCGGGGGATCGTGCGATCCGACATCTGCCACATGATCATGTGCCAGGCCTCGGGGCTCAGGCTGGCGAAGTCCCAGAAGTTGTCGTGGGCCGACTGCGCCTGCGGGAACGCGCGGTCGGGCTCCTGCTTCACGGCGTGGACCAGGTCGGGGAACTTGATCGGGTCCTGGATGAAGAACACCGGGATGTTGTTGCCGACGAGGTCCCAGTTGCCCTGGCGGGTGTAGAACTTGACGGCGAAGCCGCGCACGTCGCGGGCGAGGTCCATCGAGCCCTTGTTGCCGGCGACGGTCGAGAAGCGCACGAACACCTCGGTCCGCTGACCGACGGTCGCGAGCACGTCGGCGGTCGTGTACTCGGCGAGGCTGTCGGTCAGCTCGAACACCCCGTGGGCGCCGTAGCCGCGGGCGTGCACCACCCGCTCCGGGATGCGCTCGTGGTCGAAGTGGAACAGCTTCTCGCGCAGGATGAAGTCCGCGAGCAGCGCCGGCCCGCGCGGCCCGACCTTGAGGCTGTTCTGTCCGTCGGCCACCGGCACGCCCTGCTGGGTGGTCAGCGTGCGGGCGACGTCGTCCGTGGCCTGGTGGGTCTCGCCGCCGCCGCCCTGCGGCTCGTCGTAGCGGGTCGACGCGTCGCCGGTCGGGGGCGGCGCCTTGTTCGGGGACTCACCAGGCTGCTCGCCGGCGCGGGGCTTCGATCGCTCGCTCGTCATTCGCCGCACCATGACAGCATTTCTTCGATTGACGACTCCGTCGCGCGCCGAGGACTGTAAAATTATGTGCGGTCCCCGGGAGATTCACCCGTACGTGAATCGCCACACTCGGGTCTTGCCGAGGTCGACCTGCGCGGGCCGCGAACGTCGCGCCCGGGAATCTTCACACCCGCGGGGATCACCGCCTCCACGCGCGTGCGGGCCGGCGGCGCGATCGGCCGACCGACACGGGTCACCCTGCGCGCGTGCGCTTCGCCGCCTTCGTCGCCCCGTGGTTGCTCGACGCGACCGTCCGCTTCATCGACAGCGCGGCCCGCCTCGCCGGCGTCCGCCTGGCGCTGATCACCTGCGAGCCCCGCGAGCGCCTGCCGCCGCGGCTGCGCGAGTCGCTGGCGATGCACTGGCGGGTCGACGACGCCATGGACCCGCAGCAGATCGTCGACGCCGCGCGCGGGCTGGCGGCGCACGCGGGGCGGCCGGTCGAGCGGCTGATCGCGATCCTCGAGCAGTTGCAGGTGCCGGTGGCCGAGGCCCGCGAGTTCCTCGGCCTGCCGGGCCTCGACGCGGCCACCGCGCTCAACTTCCGCGACAAGCACCGCATGAAGGACGTGCTGCGGGCGGCGGGCGTGCCGGTGGCCCGCCACGCCGTGGTCGTCGCGCCGGCCCAGGCGCTGGCGTTCGCGGCCGAGGTCGGGTTCCCGCTGGTGGTCAAGCCGCCCGCGGGCGCCGGCGCGGTCGACACCTTCCGCCTCGACGACGCCGCGGCGCTGCGCGGCTGGCTCGCGGCGACCCCGCCGTCGCCGGCCGACCCGCGCCTGCTCGAGGAGTTCCTGCTCGGCGACGAGTTCACCTACGACAGCGTGACGATCGGCGGCGAGGTCGTGTGGCACTCGATCGCCTGCTACCGACCGACGCCGCTCGAGGCGCTGCGCAGCCCGTGGATCCAGTGGGTCGTGCTGCTGCCGCGCGCCGTCGACGGCGGCGAGTTCGCGGACATCCGGCGGGTCGGGCCGGCGGCGCTGCGGGCCCTCGGCCTCCGGCACGGGCTGTCGCACATGGAGTGGTTCCGCCGCGCCGACGGCGGCGTCGCGGTGTCCGAGGTCGGCGCGCGGCCGCCGGGCGCCGGCATCACCTCGGCCCTCGGCTTCGCCCACGACATCGACCTCTACGCCGAGTGGCCGCGCCTGATGCTGCTCGACCGCTTCACGCCGCCGCCGCGGCGCTGGGCGGTCGGCGTGGCCTACCTGCGCGGCCAGGGCCACGGCAAGATCCGCGGCCTGCGCGGGGTCGACGAGCTGCGCCGCGAGCTCGGCCAGCTCGTCGTCGAGGTCCGGCTGCCGCAGATCGGCGCGACCCCCACGGGCAGCTACAGCGGCGACGGCCTGCTGATCGTGCGCCACCCGGACACCGCGGTGGTCACGGCGGCGCTGCACGAGGTCGTGACGCGCCTGAAGGTCGACGTCGCCTGAGCCGCCGCATCACCTGCGCGTTGCGACATGTCCCCGGGGACATGCTTCGCTTTGACGGTCGCAACCGCGCGTGTCATCTGTCCCGCCGATGTCACCCGCAGATCTGGCCCTCGTCGAGCTGGGACGCCTGCTCCGCCGCTCCGGTCACCGGTTCGTCCCGCCCACCCCGGCGACCCACCGCCACGTCGACGCGCGCCCCGGCAACGCCGAGGCCCGCGCGCTCGCCGACGTGCTCGGCTGGTCGCGCCCGTTCGGACCCGGCGTGCTGCCCCCCGAGGTCGAGGCGCTGCTGGTCGCCGCCGACGCGCTGGCGCCCGCGGGCCGGCTGCGGCGCGCCACCGTGCGCTTCGCCAGCGTCGACCCGCCTCCCGAGCAGCCCGGCCAGGACCCGGCGATCTACGTGCACTCGGCCCACCCGACCGCCGCCGCCGACGCCGTGTTCTTCGGGCCCGACACCTACCGCTTCATCCGCGTGCTCCGCCGCGCCGTCGCCCCGGCCCGCCGCCTCGTCGAGGTCTGCGCCGGCAGCGGCGCGCCGGGCCTGTCGCTGGTCGGACGCGCCGGCCAGGTCGTGCTCACCGACATCAACGAGCGGGCCCTGCGGTTCGCCCGCATCAACGCCGCCATCGCCGACGCCCCCGGCGTGCTGGTGCTGGCCAGCGACCTGCTCGCCGGCGTGCGCGACGACATCGACGCGGTCGTCGCCCACCCGCCGTTCATGCGCGACCCGGCGCGCCGCCTCTACCGCGACGGCGGCGGCGACCACGGCTACGACCTCGCCGTGCGCATCGTCCGCGAGGCGCTGGTCCGCCTGCGCCCCGGCGGTCAGCTGGTGCTGTTCACCGGCTCGCCGGTGATCGCCGGGCGCCACCCGCTGCACGCGGCCCTCGCCCCGGTGCTGGCCGGGCGCGCCTGTCAGGCCGCGTGGGAGGAGGTCGACCCCGACGTGTACGGCGAGGAGCTGGCGAGCGACCTCTACGCCGACGTCGACCGCATCGCCCTCGTCGCGCTCGTCGTCCACGTGCAGTGAGCGGCGAGGCGCCCGCGAGCGGCGCCGGGGTGCGCTACTCGTCCTGCTCGAGCTGGCCGCCGCGGCGGCGCCCGGCGTCGGGGTGCTCGGCGTCGAAGCCGGGGTCGCGGCGGCCGTCGGGCTGCGCGTCGCGGTTCGGCTGCGTCGGGCGCGGCTTGACCTCCGACGGGTCGCCGCCCTGGTGGCCCGGCTTGTCGGTGCCGCGGGTCGCGGGCGTGTCGTGCGGGTTGACCTGATTGACCCCGCTGCCTGGTCCGTCGCGATCGATGTCGTGGCGGTCGTGGGACGGTCGGGTGTTCTTGCTGGGATCCATGGCTTGCCTCCGCCCACGGCTTACGGGTCCCGCCGCGCGCGGCCAGGCGAAGACGTTGCGTCGCCGCGGATCGGGGCGCGGGCGCGTCGCCGGTCCGACGACGTGCAGGGCCGTCGCGCCGCTCGTGGCTCGCCGCGCCTGGGAATGTCCCCGGGCTCGTCGCCGGGCGGCCCCTGCGCCGTCACGACGACGGTCGCCGCGCCTCGCCGGTCGGCCGCGAAGGCGGCCCGTGTCCCGGCGATCCGTGGTTTGCGCGGGCCGGGCCGCCGACGAGGCGCATGTCTTCGGCCGGAGAAACTTCATGCGCGCACTCTGTTGGCACGGCAAGAGCGACGTCCGCGTCGATACCGTCCCGGATCCGACGATCCTCGACGCCCGCGACGTCATCATCAAGGTCACCTCGACGGCGATCTGCGGCTCGGACCTCCACCTCTACGACGGCTTCATGCCGACCATGGAGGCGGGCGACATCCTCGGCCACGAGCCGATGGGCGAGGTCGTCGAGGTCGGCAAGGGCGTCGGCAACCTGGCCGTCGGCGACCGCGTGGTCGTGCCGTTCGTGCTGGCCTGCGGCTCGTGCTTCTTCTGCAAGCGCGCCGAGTTCTCGTGCTGCGACACCAGCAACCCCAACGCGCACATGGCCCGCGAGGCCATGGGGCACTCGCCCGCCGGCCTGCTCGGCTACTCGCACATGCTCGGCGGGTTCGCGGGCGGCCAGGCCGAGTACCTGCGGGTCCCGTTCGCCGACGTCGGGCCGATCAAGATCGAGTCGAGCCTCGCCGACGAGCAGGTGCTGTTCCTGTCGGACATCTTCCCGACCGGCTACATGGCGGCCGAGTACGCCGGCATCGAGCCCGGCGACACGGTGGCGATCTGGGGCTGCGGCCCGGTCGCGCAGTTCGCCATCCGCAGCGCCTGGCTGCTCGGCGCCGGCCGGGTCGTCGCAATCGACCGCGTGCCCGAGCGCCTGCGCATGGCCGAGGCCGGCAAGGCCGAGACCATCAACTTCGACGAGGCCGACGTCTATGAGCGATTGATGGAGATGACCGGCGGCCGCGGCCCCGACCGCTGCATCGACGCCGTCGGCTGCGAGGCCCACGCCAGCGGCAGCGCCGACGCCGTGCTCGACAAGGTCAAGTCGGCCGTCATGCTCGCCACCGACCGCCTGCACGCGCTGCGCGAGGCGATCATGTGCTGCCGCAAGACCGGCACCGTCTCGGTCCCCGGCGTGTACGTCGGCATGCTCGACAAGGTCCCGTTCGGCGCCGCCATGAACAAGAGCCTGACCCTCAAGATGGGCCAGACCCACGTGCAGCGCTATTTGCGGCCGCTGCTCGCGTACATCGAGTCCGGCGCGATCGACCCGTCGTTCGTCGTCACCCACCGCTTGCCGCTCGACCAGGCGCCCGAGGCCTACAAGACCTTCCGCGACAAGCAGGACGGCTGCATCAAGGTCGTGCTGCGGCCGTGAGCCGCCGGGCGGCGCCTGGCAGCCCACGGCTCCGCCGCGACGGGACGACCCGGGACGCGCCGCCGCGGGGCCGCGGACGCCCGCGTCGGCGGGTCGGCGCGCACCAAGAATCATAAATCCGCCGGCGCCGCGGCCTCGGGTATGATGGCGCGGTGCTGCCGCGTCGTCCGCTGCTCGGGGCCCTCGGGGCGCTGGTGGGCCTCGCCTGCCGCGCCGAGGCGCCGCCGGTCGTGCCCGGGCCGACGCGCAGCGTGGTGATCGTCGGGGCCGGCGTCGCCGGGCTGGTGGCCGCGCGCCTGCTGCGGGCCGACGGCATCGCGGTCGTGGTGGTCGAGGCGCGCGAGCGGATCGGCGGGCGCATCGACACCGTCGAGCTGGCCGGCGCGCGGGTCGACGTCGGCGCGGCGTGGATCCACGGGCGCAGCGGCAACCCGGTCGCGGCGATGGCCGACGGCTACGGGGTCGCGACCCGCCCGCACGCCTACGAGCCGGTCGCGCTGTGGGACGCCGCCGAGGGCCGGTTCGCCGGCGACGACGAGCTGGCGGCCGCGCTGGCGCGCGAGGAGGGGCTGCTGGCGGCGCTGCCGTCGCTGCAGGCCGAGCTCGGCGAGCAGGCGAGCATGCAGGCGGCGATCGACGCGCACCTGGCGGGGCTCGCCCTCGACCCGCGCGCCGAGCGGTACGCCCGCCTGATCCTCGAGCAGTACGCGCTCGAGGTCGACTACGGCGGCCCGACCGCCCGCACCTCGCTGGCGATCTTCGACGAGGACGAGTTCTACGGCTACGACGACCACGTGGTCGTCGGCGGCTACCGCTCGCTGCTGGCGCCGCTGGCCGAGGGCCTCGACATCCGCCTCGCGCGCCCGGTGACGCGGGTCGAGCTCGCCGGCGACGCGGCGCGGGTCGAGCTCGCCGGCGGCGAGGTGCTGCGCGCCGACCGGGTGATCGTCACCGTGCCGCTCGGGGTGCTGCAGGCCGGGGGCATCACCTTCGCGCCGGCGCTGCCGGCGGCCAAGCGCGAGGCGATCGCGCGGCTCGAGATGGGCAGCCTCGAGAAGGTCGTGCTGCGCTGGGACGCGGCGTTCTGGCCCGACACGCCCGACGCCGCGTGGCTGCACGCGGGCGCGACCCGCGGCGAGTTCCCGCTGATCGTCGACGTCAGCGCGGCGGCCGGCGCCCCCACGCTCGTGCTCCTCCACGGCGGCGCGCGGGCCCGCGAGGCCCTCGACGCGCTCGACGACGCGGCCCTGATCGCCGGCGCGCGGGACGTGCTCGCCGCGGCGCTCGGCGTGGCCGTGCCGCCGCCGGTCGCCGCCCACGTGACCCGCTGGCGCGACGACCCCTACAGCCGCGGCTCGTACAGCTTCCCGGCGCTCGGCCAGACCCTCGACGACTTCGACGCCCTGGCCGCGCCGGTCGGCGACCGCCTGCTGTTCGCCGGCGAGGCGACGTCGCGGACGAACTTCGGCACCGTCCACGGCGCGGTCCTCAGCGCGGTCCGCGAGGCCCAGCGCCTCGGCGTCGGCGCCGGCGGCGTGCCCGGGCTCGGCTGAGGCGGCCCGCGCCGGCGCTCACGCGACCCGCGCGTCGGCCGGGCCGGCGTGTCGCCCGGCCGAGGCGGCGCGCGGCCGGCCCGCGGCTCACGCGACGAGCGCGTCGGCCAGGCCGGCGTGCAGCTCGAACGCGCGGCCGGCCTCGGCGATCACCGCGGTGACCAGCGGCGGTCCGAGCGGGGCCGCGTCGAGGCGCTCGCGGAACTCGAGGCGCGCCGCGGAGACGTCGAGGCCGGGGAAGTCGAAGCGGGCCAGCGCCTCGGGGGCGAAGCGGGCCACGCAGGCGCGCAGGATCTGCCCGCCCGAGAGGTCGCCGAGGTACAGCACGTAGGCGTGCGCCAGCAGCAGCGGCGGGGCCTCGCGGCCGAGGGCGACCAGGCGGGCGACGTACGCGTCGGCGGCGGCGTCGACGACCACGCGGCCCTGCCAGCCCGGACCGGCGAGGGCGGCGAGGTCGCGGGCCAGCGCCGGGCTGCGGGCCAGCGCCGGCCAGTGCAGCGGGGCGACGCACGGGTGGCGGCGGTGGGCCTCGAGGCCGGCCTCGAGGGCGAGGTGCACGCGGTAGAGCGCGGCGAGCAGGCCCGCGTAGCGGTCGCGGTCGAGGTCGCCGCGCACGAGGTCGCGGACGAGGCGCCCGCGCTCGGCGGCGCGGTGGGCCTCGCGGGTCTCGTCGCGCAGGCGGGCGGACAGCGTCGGGGTCGGCGTGTGGACGGCGTGTGCGGCGTGCATGGGGCTCACAGGCGGCTGATGATCTCGCTGGCGCGGGCGCCCTCGGCGACCCAGAACTGGGCCGCCTGGATCCGCTTCGCCGAGCCGATCAGGAACTTGCAGAACTCCTCGCCCATCGAGTAGCACTGGATCTCGATCGAGCTGAGCTCGCGCTGGGCCAGGCGCGAGAACACGGCCGCGAACATGCCGGCGTAGTAGTGGCAGACCACCTTGCCGATGTTGCCGACGCTGCGCGCGACCGCGGAGTCGTGGAGGTCGACGAAGATCAGGCCCTCCTTGCGGTGCTGCAGGTCGTAGCGCCACGCGCCCCAGCCGGTGACCTGCAGCGGCCACCACCACGTCTCGAGCAGCTGGCCGAAGCGGAAGTCGGACAGCGGGCGCCCGAACTCCTCGGGGAAGCGGGCGACGAACCGGTCGATGTCGCGGCGGCCCCACTCGAAGCCGCAGCGGTACATGATGTCGCCGGCGGCGTCGCCGACCTCCTCCTCGAGCGCGCTCTGGAAGCCGACGATGAAGTCCTCGCTGACGAGCATGCAGCGCTGGTTGTAGGTGTCGAGGATGCGGCCCTCCTGGGTGCGGCGGAGGAACTTGCGCGGCTCGTAGTAGTTGTGGAGCTCGACGGACTGGCCGGCGACCTCGACCGTCGGCAGGGCGGGTGTACCCGTGGACATGCTCGGACCTCCTGGGGGCGTGGGTGACATCGGTGGATCACAGGGACGGGAACAGGAACTCGCTGTAGGACGACGCCGGTCCGGCGCCGAACATGCGCGCGAGCGCGTCGTGCTCGCGGCGGTTGCGGCGCTCGGCGAGGCACCAGCGGCGGCGGCGCTCGTCGGCCGCGTGGTGCACGGTCGGCGTCGCGGTGGCGGCCGCGACGATCGGCGCGACCTCGCGGAGGAACGCGGCCACGGCCGCCAGCGCGGCGGCCTCATGCCCGCGGCGGGCGCCGGCGATGAGGGCCCGCGGCGAGAACACCTCGTCGGCGAACTCGGGGCGGCGGCGCGGGACCACCAGCTCGGCGGTCGCCTGGTGGAGTCGCACGAGCGCCGGCTCGGCGGCGGACCAGGCCGCGTCGTCGGTCGGCGCGAGGTCGACGGCGACGAGGCTGAGCGCGCCCTGCACGGCGACGAGGTCGACGCCGAGGATCGGCGCTGGCGCGCCGGCGGGCAGGCCGATGGCGGTGAAGGCGATCAGCGCGCCGTCGGCGGCGGTGATCTCGGCGAGGGTCAGGGCCCAGCGGGGGCCGGCGAACCGGCGGGTGTGCAGGGCGATCGGCGCGCCGCGCAGGTCGCCGGGCAGGCGGCGCAGCTCGGCGGGCACGTCCTGGGGCGCCAGGTCGAGCGCCGCGGCGAGCGCCTCGGCGGCCTCGCGCGCGCCGCGGAGGCCCTGGTCGATGCTCGGGTCGTCGGCGGTCACGGCTTCTCCTCGACGACGCGCACGAGGTCGGGCGCCAGCGTCGTCACGCTCGGGGTGTCGCGGATGAGGTCGACCCGCAGGGTGTCGACCGGGCGCTCGACGGCGGCGAGCAGCCGCAGGCCGGCGTCGAGCGCGAGCGCGGCGCCGCGGTCGGCGTCGCCGCAGAGGATCACGGCGTGGCCGCCGACGCGGCGCACGTCGTGGAGCGGGCCGGGCAGGCCCTCGAGGGTCAGGCGCGGCGCGCCGTCGGCGACCGACGCGACGGCGACCACGGCGCTGCCGCGCACGCCGAGCAGCGCGCGGCCGGGGCCGACGCCGACGCCGAGCGGGCGGCCGCCGGCGCGCCAGTCGGCGGGCAGCGCGGCGTCGACGCGGGTGACCGCGCGGTGGGCCGCGCGCAGCGCCACGCCGGCGGGCTCGAGGGTCCAGGCGGCGTGGGGCCTGGCCTCGGCGACGAACACCGGGGCGTCGGGCGCGGGGCCGAGGGTGCGGCCGTAGGGGTCGAAGGCGACGAGCCGGTCGGCGAGCACGATCGCGTGGGCGTCGCCCCAGGCGTTGACGAAGCGCCGCGCGCCGGCGACGTGGCCGACCTGCGCGAGCGCCGGGTCGTCGGGGCGGCGGACGAACACGGCGTCGTCGACGAGCATGAACGTGCTGCCGTCGCGGATCGCGGTGACGTCGAAGCGGCCCGCGCCGGCGAGCGCGAGGCCGGCCGCCTCGACGGTCGGGAAGCGGCGGGCCGGGTCGGGGTCGAGGAGGCGGACGATCGCCCGGGCGAGCGCGTCGCCGTCGACGTGGTCCAGGCGGAACTGCGAGCGCGCGCGGCGGTCGAGCGCCGCCCCGCCCCACAGCTCGGCGCCGACCACACCGAGCGAGTACTGGTCGCTCTCCGCGGTGGCCCCGCCGAGCATCACCTCCGGGGCCATGTACGCGAACGACCCCGCGGGCGCGCGGGCGACGGCGCCGCGGGGCAAGAACCGGCCGGCGCCGAAGTCGGTCAGCAGCCACGGCGGCTCGCCGAGGGCGGTCCGCGAGAGGATGTTCTCCGGCTTGACGTCGCGGTGGATCACGCCGTGGCCGTGCGCGTGGGCGAGGGCCGCGGCGACGTCGGCGAGCACGCGGCGGGTCTCGTCGGCGGCGAAGCGGCGGCCCGAGGCGAGGGCGCGGCGCAGCGAGCCGCCGGCCGCGCGCTCGAACACGAGGACGGACAGCCCCCAGCCGGCGTCGTGGCCGGCGTCGAGGCAGCGCGGGATGTTGGCGTGGCGCAGGCGCATGGCGAGACGGACCTCGGCGACCCAGGCGGTGAAGTTGTCGTCGGCGCCGTCGAAGAACTTGACGACCACGGGCTCGCCGGTGGTCGTGTCGACGGCGGCGACGACGGTGCCGGCGGCGCCGGCGGCGAGGCGGTTGCCGACGGAGTAGCGGTCGAGCACGGACTCGGGGACGGGGTCCATGGCGACGTCAGGCGTCGATGGTCTCGACGATCTCGCTGTGGCGGACCTTGTTGGCGCGCATGCCCTCGACGCGCTTGGCGATCTCGAAGGGGGCGACGATGAAGGTCGTGCCGTCGCGGTCGCCGAGGCGGGCGTCGCCGGTCTGCACGCAGCGGACGTCGGCGTCGCAGAACTCATTGAAGAACCCGGCGAGCAGGCCGCAGAAGATGTCGTCGCCGACGTGCCCGCTCGGGCCGATGTCCTGCAGCGGGCTGTCGACCAGGCGGATCGCCAGGAAGCCGCGCGCGCCGCGGGTCCAGTCGACCTGCAGGTCGCCGTAGCCGCAGCCGCGCCACAGGTCGCGCAGCAGCTCGTCGAACTCGGCCATCGTGCGGTCGCGCAGCGACTGCCCGGCGAACTGCCCCAGCTCGGCCTCGAAGCGGCGGGCCAGGCGGGCGCCGAAGAACTCGCCGCAGCGGCGCAGCACCAGCGCCGCCGCGGGCCCGGCCTCGTGCTCGCAGGCGGCCACGAACCCGCGCAGGAAGTCCTCGGTGACCGCGACGAACCGCGTGCCGCCGCGGCTGCGCAGCACGCCGGCCTGGACGTCGAGGCGCGGGAAGTCGGGGCGGCGGAAGTACTGCAGCGATCGCTGGTCGCTCATGTCGGCGCGCCTCCGGCGGCCTCGCGCTTGCCGGCGAGGGTCGCGACGCACTGCTCGAGGTAGGGCCGCAGCAGCTCCATCGTCGACGGCGAGAGCTCGCGGGCGGCGGTGCGGGTCATCGTCTGGTAGGCGTCGGCGATGAACGGGCCGGCGAAGCCGACGCCGCGCAGGATCGTCGACATCCAGGTCAGCAGCGAGTCCTCGAGCCAGCGCGGGTCGCTCCGCACCAGCGCGAGCGCGCAGTAGCGGAGCACCAGGGTCTCGTCGCGCACGCAGCACTGGCGGGCGTTCTTGACCCGCTTCTCGAGCTCCGGGTAGCGGCGCAGCACGTCGTCGACGGTCGCGCCGACGATCGCGTCCTCGCGGGCGCGGATCTCCTCGAGCGCGGCCAGGCGCGCGTCGAGCCGGGAGGCCCACTCGCGCAGCATCGCCTGCTCCGCGCGGGTCGGATAGCGGCCCTCGCAGGCCGTCAGCATGGCTTGGATCTCGTTGTTCATGGTCGTTGTCTCGTGCGGGTCAGTCCCACTGGAAGTCGGCGAACGCGTCGTCGATGCCGGCGCGCTCGGTCAGCGCCGGCCCGCGCCGCCGGCCGGGCAGGGTGTGGAGGGCGAGGAAGAAGCGCTCGACCTTCGCGGTCTCCCAGGCCGCGAAGTCGACGTCGAGGCCGCCCGGCGCAGACGCGGCGACCTGGCTGAAGAAGCTACGGACCGTCACTGTCAGCGCCGACTCACGGATCGCCGCGCCTGTCCCGAGGGACATCTCCGGATGCGGGTCGTTTGTGGGATCGGCGGCCGCGACCGCGGCCCGCATCGACGCGAGCGCGAGGTCCGGCACGGACTCGGCGGCGACCGCGGCCGCGGGCGTGGCGGCGAGGTCGGCCGCCGACACGGCAGCGGCCGGGACGTCCACGGTCGCGGGCGCCGCGGCGACGGAGGCCGCCGGCGCCGCGGCCTCGGAGGCCGCCGCACGCGCTGCGGACGCAGGCGCTGCGGGCGTGGCGACGACGACAGCCGCCGCGGGCGCGGTGGGGGTCGTCGCACGCGCCGCGGCGACGGAGGCCGCGGGCGCCGCGGCGACGGAGGCCGCGGGCGCCGCGACGACGGAGGCCGCCGCACGTGCCGCCGACGCATGCGCCGCGGCGACGGAGGCCGCGGGCGTGGCGGGGGTCGCCGCGGGCGGACCGCCCTCGCGGGGCGCGGCCAGGGCGGGTCGCTCGCCCCGGAGCAGGCGCACCAGGTCGTTCCAGAGCTTGCGAATGCGGCCAATTAAAGAATCCATACGGACATTCGGGCGATCCGGCGACGACGCCGTGATCAGTGGGGGAGCGTGAGGGAGTGCGACTTGACCTCCGCGAGATCGACGTCGACGGCCGCGAGCTCACGAATGCGGCTGCGGGTGATGATCTTTCCGGGCTCGATGAGGACGCGGCCGTCGACCGGGTGGAGGATGCGTTCGTCGGCGCGGCGCCCGACCAGCGCCTCGAGGTCGGTCGAGGCGGTCAGATAGCGACCGCTCGGCAAGGCGACCTCGACGCCGTCGCCGACGACCTTCGCCTGACACGCGAGCCGCGAGTTGTCGCGGCGCTCGTTGAGCATCCGCAGCGACGACCGCTCGCGCGGCGTGACCGGCGAGAGCTGCTCGGCCCCCGCACGGATATATACGTGACAGGTGGCGCACAGCCCCTTGCCGCCGCAGGCCTGCAGCAAATGGGTTCCGGAGGTCGAAATAGCGTCGACCAGCCGAAGGTTTGTCCGGAGGTCCACAGGTTCATCAGCGCCGGCGATGATGACCCGTTTCATGGCGAATCCCTAGCATCGGCCGGGCCATCGGCGCAACCGTTCGGACCTGCACCGTACAAACTTTGTCTCACAACTGTTCTTCGGGCCGGAGTTCCCACTACATGACGCTCGGTAAGCATCCCGGGAGGGAGCAGGCGTCCACGCGCGGGACCGCCTGGCCCCCGGATCGGCGACCGCGACCTCGTCGAGCACGAGCATCGGATCGAGCGCCGCGCCGGCGCCTGTCCCGCCCCGGCGACCCTCTTCCCCCGCGGGTCGTGCTGAGCCACGATCGCCGGCTGCGATGACCGAACCGATCGTCCCCACCGACAACGCGGCCCTGTCGCTCCGGCTCGCCGACGCCGAGCGTGAGCTCGTCCTGCTGCGCGCCATCGTCGATTGCGTACCGGTGATGCTCTACCAGTGGACGCTGTCGGCGACCGGCGAGGCCCGCTTCACCTTCGTCAGCAAGGGCTGCGAGCAGATCTACGGCCTGACCCCGGCGCAGCTGCTGGCCGACATCCGCTACAGCCTCGAGGTCATCCACCCCGAGGACCTGCCCGGGTTCCAGGCCGCCGTCGCCCGCTCCGCCGCGGAGCTGACCCCGTTCCGCTGGGAGGGCCGCATCATCCTCGGCGAGCGCGGGGTCGTCAAATGGCTGCACGCGTTCTCCTTCCCGACGCGCGAGGCCGACGGCAGCACGCGCTGGGAGGGCGTGATCCTCGACGCGACCGAGGAGCACGCCGCCGCCGCCGCCCGCCACGCCGCCGAGCACGAGCGCGAGCGCCTGGTGGCCCAGCTCCAGGCCCAGAACGAGATCCTGCGCCGCCAGACCACCGCCCTGCGCGAGCTGGCGACGCCGATCGTGCCGATCGCCGGCGACGTGATCGCCCTGCCGCTCGTCGGCGACATCGACCCCGAGCGCGCGGCCCAGATCCTTCAAGGCCTGCTCGACGGCGTGGCGACCCGGCGCGCCCGCTTCGCCATCGTCGACATCACCGGCGTGCACAGCATCGACACGTTCGGCGCCGAGGCCCTGATCCGCGCCGCGCAGGCCGTCCGCCTGCTCGGCGCGACCGTGGTCCTGACCGGCATCCGCCCCGCGATCGCCCAGACCCTCGTCACGCTGGGCGTCGACCTCTCGGGGATCCACACCTGCAGCAGCCTGCAGGACGGCATCGCGTTCGTCGCCGGCCTGTCCGCCTGATCGCCGCGGCGCGCGTTCGTCGGCCGCTCCACACCCGCGCGGCGTCGGCGAGTCGATGCACCGATTGCAGGCGCCGGCAATCGCTACGAGGCGCCGCGCCCGGCGATCACGACAGGCATTCATCACCGCCGCCGGCACGGGCCTTGCTTCGGCGGTCGGCATGTCCATCGCATTCACGCCGAACTACATGCCGATCGCCTCGGAGCTGGACGGCGAGGGCCACCTCGAGGTCCTGCGCTCGCTCTACGGGAAGGTCGACGCGCGCCCGATCCCGCGGCCACAGACGACCGCCGACGCCAGCATCTCGTATAACTATTACTCGATGTCGCTGGCCATGGCCGCCAGGGTCGGCGTCGGCAAGTACGTCGACCTCGACGTCAACGGCTCCTCCCGCGTCGACTGCTTCGACTTCGCCGTCGGCGTGCTCGCCAGCTTCACCGGCGACTCGTTGCCCGACGACAAGATCGTCCGCCAGACGTTCTGGGGCTCGACCGTGCGCGTCGTCCTGCGCATCCACGCGCTCGACAGCCACGTGAAGCTCGACATCCCCGCCGGCCCCGTCAGCTACGCCGCCGCGGTCGAGCTCGGGCGGGCGCGCGTCGAGTATCAGGTCGAGGGCGTCGCCACCGCCCCCTCGGTCTTCGCGGCCGTGCTGCGCAGCCTGCCCCTCGGCGGACGCTTCGACGTCGCCGCCCACGCGCGCCTCTCGAACGCCCTTCACACGGTCCTGAAGACCATGCTGAAGGCCGTTCAGAGCGGCGAGGGCCTCGCGCCGATCGGGGTCACCCTGCAGTCGCGCCCGCACGAGCCGTTCCTCGCCGAGGCCCGCACGCTGCGCTGGGCCTCGGGGCAGATGGCCGCCGGCCAGTCGCTCGCCCAGGCCCGCCTCCGCCGCCCCGCGTGGGCCGACGAGGCGCTGGTGACCCAGTTCTACTGCAACCGCCTCTCGGGGACCGGCGAGGGCCCGATCAAGCCCGCCGACGCCTCGTGGGCCCAGGGACTTTTCCTCTGACCAGGACGGAGACACCACCGTGACCCAGCTACTGCAGAAATTCAGCGTCCGCTTCCAGGCCCTGGAGGTCGACGTGCACACCGCTCAAACCCTCACCGGCATGGTCGACATCGGCATCGACGTCTCGGTCGGCCGCCGCGTGCTCATGCTCGACATTCTCGCCATGACCGGCGCGTCGACGCTCACGAGCACACCCGCCGGCGTGCCGCTGTACGTGACGCGCGAGTGCTTCGGCGCCTCGATGCTCGCGTCCGCGAC
Source organism: Myxococcales bacterium (assembly GCA_016793465.1). Next base: position 40,132 of record JAEUJW010000020.1, on the reverse strand, counting down.
CACGTCCGAGGCCAGCGCGCTGTTCGGGTTCTCGGGCATGGTCGCCGCGTCGATCACGAGCTCGAGCAGCAAGTCCCACTACAAGCTCGACACCTCGCACCTCTCGGCCGCGGTCGCCGAGGCCGCCGTCGAGGTGCTGCCGTTCGGCGGCGCCCTGACCCCGGAGAGCCTGCAGGGCATGCTGAAGGTGTTCGGCGAGTCGTGGCCGGCCGAGATCGAGAAGGCCGGGGCGGTCGTGACGACCAAGGTGCAGTTCCCGGTGGCGCCGGCGGCCAGCGGCTTCGAGGCCAAGATCCGGGCGGCGCGCAACATCTCGTCGGTCGTCCGCGAGATCGCCGCCGAGCGCACCGAGGCCCAGACCCTCGCGGCCGCCAACGCCGACAAGTGGGGACCCGACGGCCCGAGCACCGACCTCGTGCGGGCCGTCTACTCCAGCTTCGCCGCCGAGGCCCACCCGGCCAAGGCCGCCACCGACTGGCTGCACTACCACCTGGTCTAGGGCGGACGGCGGCTGGCATCGCTGCCGCCGACCTGCCCCGGGCACGTCGACCGCCGAGCGGCGCGTGGCGCTTGTGAACGTGGCCCGCCGAGTCGTCGCCGCGAGCGCGTGCCGGACCGCGCGAGGCCCTCGGGGTCGCCGCGCGACGCGGGCCGCGTCGCGCTCGTGAACGTCCGGTTGTTCGGGGGCGGCGACACGGTACAGTTCGATGTGCCACCGCGTGACCGGCGCTTGGATCCCATGACCACCGATAACAACGCCATCGTTCGCCTCCTCCTGGCCACCACCGTGCTGTCGGTGGCGGCCCTGTGCGTCGGCCTCTACGGGGCGCTGCGCGGCGAGACCCGGACCGCCGCCGTGAGCCCCGAGGAGGTCGCCGCCCTGCGCACGGAGCTCGCCGAGCTGCGACGCAGCGTCGACGTCACCCGCAGCCAGCAGAGCGCACCCGGCAGCGCCGTCGCGCTCGCCGACGCCGAGCGGAGGCTCGCCCGCGTCGAGACGCTGCTGCAGAACCCGGTCGCCCGGACCGCGGCTGCGCCCGCGCCCGCGGGTGACTCTTCGTCCGGTGAATCTCCCTCCGCGGACGCCCGCACTGACGTCATGGCCGACGGCTCGCCGCGTTACACGTCGCTTCGCGCCCCCAACGACGACGTGAAGGTCTCGCAGACCGACGGGGGCGCGCTCGTCGTGACCAACCGCGACCCCGCGCTGGCCGGACAGAGCATGGTCATCAAGGGCCGCACCGCGGACGGTCGCGACGAGGACGTCGTGATCACCGTACCGCCGCCCGGCTGAACACGCCGGTCGGTTCGCAACGGAGGGCGCCGGACCTCGCCCGGCGCCCTCGCTTCGTCACCGGCCGCCACGCCGGGCGCGATCCTCCGGTCTTGCGAATTTCCGGCTTCTCCGCTGTATTGGGCGAGCTTTAGGGAAGGGAGGCTTCATGCATGTAGGACCGACCAACCAGCGGTTGGGTCGATGGCTGTTGGCAGGATGTTTGGCAATGTTCGCGGGCGGGTGCGGCGACGACGTCGTCGGCGTCTCCGAGACCGCGACCGGCACGGGGACCGGCACGAGCGCGGGTGACACGTCGAGTTCGGGCGACGTCCCGACCTCGACCCAGCCGCCCACCACCACCGAAGGCGGCAACACCCTCGGCACCATGACCGAGGCCACCACCGATCCGTCCACGTCCACACCCACCACCGCGGCGCCCACCACGGGCGACGACACCACCATGGGTCTCACCGGCACCGGCACCACCGAGGGCTCCACGTCCACCGGCGCCACCGACACCGATACCACCACCGACACCACCACCGGCGTCGAGGTCACCGGCCGCACCGTGTCTCAGACGGTCAACGCCGGCCACCTCGTGTCCAGCCCCAACTTCCGCCTGGTCTTCACCATGGGCCAGCCCACCCAGAACCAGGGAACCACCTCATCGCCCAACTTCAAGCTCCGCGGAGGTCTCGTCGGAGCCAACGGGAGCCCGCCATGACCATGCACTCGATCCTTCGCCTCGTCCTCGCGGCCGGCATCGGCGCCGCCGCGCTCACCGTCTCCTTCGACGCCTCCGCCCTCGTCCCGGGCACCATCACCCACCAGGGTCGCCTGTTCGACGCCGGCGGCATCCCCATCAGCGGCAACTTCGACATCGACTTCGCCATCTACGACGCCGTCGACGCCGTCGCGCCCATCTGGATGGAGACCCACAACGTCGACATCGACGAGGGCTACTTCTCGGTCGCGCTCGGCGGCCAGACCCCGTTCGACCCGACCGTGTTCGACGGCTCGATCCGCTGGGTCGGCATCACCGTCGGCGGCGACCCGGAGATGACGCCCCGCGTCGAGACCCTCTCGGTCCCCTACGCCTTCGTCGCCAACGACGCCATCGGCGTCATCCACCCCCAGTCCGTCGAGATCCAGAACTTCGGCCCGGTCATCAACGACCAGGGCCAGTGGGTCGGCGATCCCACCGGCCTCGTCGGCCCCGCCGGTCCCGCCGGCCCCGCCGGCCCCGCCGGCCCCGCCGGCCCCGCCGGTCCTGCCGGCGCCGTCGGTCCTGCCGGCCCCGCCGGACCCGCCGGCGCAGTCGGTCCTGCCGGCCCCGCCGGACCCGCCGGCGCGGTCGGTCCCGCCGGCCCCGCCGGACCCGCCGGCGCAGTCGGTCCTGCCGGTCCCGCCGGCCCCGCCGGCCCGATCGGCCCGATCGGCCCCGCCGGCCCCGCCGGCCCCGCCGGTCCCGCCGGCCCCGCCGGTCCTGCCGGTCCTGCCGGCCCCGCCGGTCCCGCCGGCCCCGCCGGCAGCGCGCCGAACCTCACCCTCGCGGTGTTCGGCGTCGGACCGATCACGCACGGCACCGGAAACGGCTGGATCCTCGAGACCACCGCCGCCAACACGCTGCAGATCCGCAACACCAACGGCGGGTTCCAGCAGTGGAGCATCAACTTCCCGACCAGCTGCGCCGCCCAGAGCGCGACCGGTCAGGGCACCAACTTCCGCTTCTCGACCGTGGTCGGCGAGACGCTCAGCGGCACGCTGTGCAACGAGGGCAGCCCCGCGTGGGTGACGATCAACCGCGAGAACGACAACCCGCTGAAGGCCGCCGTGTTCCGCTGCTGGCGCTACTCGGGCAACGCCAACGCCTGTCAGAAGATGTTCTGAGCGCGGCGTCCCCCGGGCCTCGCGTGCGGGGCCCGGGGGAGCCGGAGCCCCGACGCGGGCCTGATGTCACGATCGACGCGGCCCGCCCTGCACTGTCAGATTAATTGCGCGCCCGCTCGGCTCGCCGACGGAGACGCGATCGGGCGCCGTTCACGGCGGACCGGCTCACACGCGCGGCGGGTCGGCGGCGTGGCGCGCGACCTGGAAGTACGTGGCCTGGGGGACCTCGTAGCAGGTCGTCGTCGGGGTCGTCGCGCAGTCGGCGTTGGGGGCGACGATCGTGTCGGGGATGATGAAGAACGATCCGCCGGCGTGGTGGACCTGGACGACGGCGCTGAGGTTCGACCGCGCGTACTTGGTGCCGGCGTTGCGCCACACCTCGGCGTTGGTCCTCGCCAGCTGGATCTGCCCGGCCTTCAGCGAGCCGACCACGGCGCCGCCGGCGTCGTGCAGGACGAGGTCGTCGGGGCCCGCGCGCAGGACGTACACGGTGCGCAGCGGGTGCGAATATACACCACTCTCTACGATTTCCGGAAAAACCCACGGCGAGCCATCATTATCAGTGCATCCGCAGAAAGCAAGGACACCGACTAGCGAAAGCGAGTCGATGTTCAGTGGCTTACGACAACGTTCGCTCGGAGTATGCATCTGCCGTGAGCCTACTCTAATGGTCCACTCTCCCAGGACCCGAGACACTCTTCGATATAACGAACGTTCTCCTCGGCGCAGGGGTAGTTAATCTCAAACTCGCGCTCTCCGTCAGCGTGCTCGAGCACGTCTTCGTACTCTGCGGATTCCTCGCAGGTCAACTGGCTGCCGCACACGGAGAGGTCGAACAACGCCTCGCACTTCTCGCGACCTTTCTTCGTCGGCGGGATGCAGTCCTGTACGCACTGCTCCAGCGTCTTGTCGTCGAAGATGACGTCACATCGCATCGTACGTTCGCAGCCGTCGCGGCAGAGCTGCTCGACCTCGTCGTCGAGCGTCCGCTCGGCGCAGGCCGAGAGGACCAGCGCGGCGCCGCCGGCCATCAGCCAGGTGCTCATCGTCAGGGCGAGCCGAATCATGGAAGTACCGACTCATGCTCTTACACGGTCTCCGCTCGCCTATCCACATGCGAAGACCCCCGTAAGAGCCGCCTCGAAGGGGCCGGCGCGGAGCTGGCCCTCGATCGTCGATCACGGGCAGCGGTCGGACGACCCACAGGCCGTCGGAGTGGGCGGTGAGGACGAAGGAGTCGGGGCCGAGGGCTCGCGCCGCGTTGGTGTGGCCGGGAGACAGGGGGTCGCCGACGTGCACCCAGTCGAGGCGACCGGGCGCGTCCGGCGACGGGGATCACCGACGTCGATGACGGTTCGCACGCGCGCCGCCATCGGCGGCCGAGACGGCCCTGCGGGGCCTCAGGTCGAGGCCGACGACGCGCGCCGCTGGTCGATCCACGCGAGCGCCAGCTCGCGGGTGGCGTGGAAGCTGACGTGGATCTGCCCCGGGCGGATCAGGTTGACCCCGCGGGTGAACAGCTCGGCGACCGTCCGCTGGACCACCCCGCCGCCCCACACGGCGACGTCGAGCGGCTCCGACGTCCGGAGCCACTCGATCGCGTACTTGCGCGCCTCTATCGTGGTCGACTCTCCGCTGGCCATCAGCAGGAACATCCGCGGGTGGATCGCGCGCATCGCGTCGATCCGGGCGAGGACCTGCCGCAGGTAGTCGAGCTCGAACGGGCCCGTGTGTCGAACCTCGAGGACGTCGCCCTCGGCCGTGATGGTGATGCTCCTGCTGCGCTCGTTCATCGGCGTCTCGGCGGGTCGGACGGGGGCTGCTGGCGGGCGACGACGTCGCGCAGCCCCTCTTTCAGGGTCGCGCGGGTGTGGAGGACGGAGTGGTCGAGTCCCAGCCCGACGACCGCGGCGGCGACGGCCGGACTCAGCCCCGTGAGGGTGCAGCGCGCGCCGAGCAGCTCGGCCGCGCGGACCAGCCGCGAGAGGTGTTCGAAGGTCACCGCGTCGATGGTCTCGACGCCGGTCAGGTCGAGCAGCACGTGGCGCGCGCGCAGGTCGGTGATGCTGCGCAGCAGCGTCGCGGCGATCGCCGCGGCCCGCGGGGCGTCGATGGCGCCGATGATCGGCAGCACCAGCGTGCCGTCCCAGACCTCGATGATCGGCGTCGACAGGTCGGCGAGCGCGATCGTCTGGCGCTGGATCAGCTCGAGCTTGTCGGCGAGGTGCTGCCGCGACTCCTCGAGCGCCTGTGCGTAGCGGTCGTTCGCGGCCTGCGACTCGGCGACCTGCTCGATCAGCACGCGGACGCACGACTCGAGCAGGTCGATCTCGTCGCGCATCTCGGCCAGCTCGGGCAGCAGGTCGAGCGCCCTGTCGTGCTGATCGACGCCGATCAGCGCGAGCGCGTCGATCATCCGCTGGACCCGCTCTGGCGTGACCCTGAGGGCGTCCGGGCTCGCCGAGTCCATTCACGGCACAGTAACCGCGTGCAAGGCCGCGGGTCAAGCCGCGGCCCGGGCGGCGGCCCGGGCGGCGGCCCGCTCCGAGCACGACCGCGCCCACGCGCACGCGGTCATCACCCTTCGACGAACGCGTCGCGACCTGCGCGACGCCCGAGCGGGTGGTCCTCATGCTGCGTCGCGCGCCGCGTGATCGCAGGCAGTCAGGGGGCTGCCGCGCGCGGAGCGGTCGAACGACGCCTGACAGGCCGCGCGACCCTTCTCCGTCGGCGGGGCGGCGATCGAGGGATCGGACGCCGACGGGTGCTGCGGTGGCACATTCGATCGACGGCGCCGGCCCCAGCCCTTCGCTCGACGCGCTGACGCGGGTCGTGGCCCGGACGAACCGGCGGCACCCTCCCCTCGTGGGGATGGCGCCCGCGCAGGCGCGGCCGGTAGACTCGTCCGCGGGTCGAAGCATGGACGGGACGGGACACGGCGGCGCCATCGCGTCCGCCCGCGCGACGGTCGCGGGCGGCTCACCCCCTGCGGGGCTGGTGGCGCTGCAGGTCGAACGTGGCCGAGCGCGCGAGGGCCACCAGCGCGTCGCGCAGCTCGGCCTCGCTCGTCACGCCGAGGCGGGCGTAGAGCTCCTTGCGGTAGGTCTTGAAGCTGCTCGGGCTGACCCCGAGGAGCGCGCCGATCTCCCGCGGGCGCTTGCCCTCGTAGTACGCGTAGGCCATGCGCCGCTGCTGCGGGGTGAGCGGCGCCTGCTCGAGCGCCCGCAGCACCTGCAGCCCGCGGTGCATCTCGAGGCTCAGCTGGATCCCGCAGCGCGTGGCCGCCTCGCCGGAGCACCGCGACGACAGCCCGTAGGCCCGCAGGCGCAGCCGTCCGCCGGGCACCGGCAGCGTCAGGCTCGGCACGTCCTGGGGCCCGCCGGCGCCGGCCTGGACCGCGGCGAGCGCGGCGCACAGCCGGCGGCACGCGGACGGCAGGACGTGGCGGTCGGTGAGGTGCGCCCGCTCGACCCCGAAGGCCGCGTCCGCCAGCCAGCGCCGCGCGGCCGGCGAGGCCCACTCGATCGCCCCGTCGGCGGCGGTGACGATCAACGCGCTGTCACACTCGACGTGGTCGGCCGGCAGCGGCTCCGCGAGGAAGGCGTGCACGAGCAGCGGGTAGAGCTCGCAGACCCGGGCGACGTCGGCGCGGGTGAACGCGGGGGCCCGCGCCTCGCGGAAGATGCCGAGGATCCCCAGCGGGCGCCCGTCGTGGCGGATCGCCGCGTCGAGCGTGTGGTGGATGCCGTTGCGCTTGAACAGGTGCTGGTAGGTGGCGCCGGCCACGTAGGCCGGCGAGGTGTCGACGAGCGTGCCGACCGCCCGACGGTTGCGCAGCAGGTTGCCGAACGCCGCGGGGTCGTCGGAGCGGGCCGAGAACACGTGGCCGCTGCTGGCGAACAGCGCGTGGCTGTGGTCGTCGAAGAACTCGCTGTAGTGCGAGGTCGGCGCGCAGCGCTCGTCGACGCGTATCAGCGACAGGCTGAACGCCGGCACCACGCGGCGCAGGTGCTCGGCCGTCGCCGGCATCTGGGTGATCAGGTCGATCCCCGAGGTGAGCAGCTGCTTCAGCTGCGCGTGTTCGCGGCGCAGGTCCACGCTCCGCTCGTGTGGCTATCACCCGCGCCGGTCGCCCACAAGCGGAGGCTCTGACAGGAACCATCGATCGCGCGAGGCGCCGGGACGCGCCCCGCGCGTGCAGCTCCGCGCCGGGTGCCCTCGCATTGCGGCGCGCAAACCCAACGAGGTGCGAGTGATGAAGACGACGAACAACCACCTGCCGCGCGTCGCGGGCGGCCCCTCCGTGCTCTGGCTCGTGACGCTCGCCGCCGCCTGCGACGCCGGGGCGCCCGAGGCGGCCCCCGCGGCCGCTGCGGCCCCCGCGGCCGCGCGCGACGGCTCGGCGCGCGCGGCCAGGGACAACGGCCGCGCGACGGTCACGCTAAACGGCGCGGCGTGGACGGCCGAGCGGTGCACCGCGCGGATCAAGCCGGGCGCGGGCGGCGAGCGCCTGTCGCTGGCGTGCAGCCGCACGACCGACGCCGCCGGGGTCGTGCAGCGCGAGCAGATCGCCCTGGTCGCCGAGGGCTACGCGGGCGCGGGCAGCTACACGGGCGGCGGCGGCTCGAACTTCACGCGCGTGGCGGTCGACACCAGGGCCGCCGTCGCGGCGCCGGACGACGGCGCCCGCGCCGACGTGGTGACCGACAGCGTCGCCGGCGCGGACGTCGCGCTGCTGACCGGCGCGCGCGTCACGGTGACCGCGGCCAGCGACTCGGCGATCGACGGGACGTTCGCGTGGAGCCCCGAGCCCGGCCAGGCGGGGCCGACGCTCGCCGACGGGACCTTCCACGCCATCGTCAAGAAGTGAGCCGGCGCGGCCGGAGAAGAACGGGTGATCATGACAGTGCACGGAACCCTCGGCGCGGGCGCGCTGCTGCTCGTCGCCTCGCTCTCGGAGTGCTTCCTCTGGCCGGAGCCGCCGCCGCCGCCGCCGAGGCCGGAGCCGGTGGAGCCGAAGCCGCCTCAGCCGCCGCCGCAGCCGCCGGCGTCGCCGTGCCCGTCGCCGGACGTCGACGACGTCGTCCAGGACCCGAAGGTGCGCGAGGCCATGGACGAGGCGTGGCGGCGCTCGGAGGAGGGCACCGACGGCGAGCACGAGGAGAGCTTCTGGGTGATCCAGCGCCGCAACGTGCACGCCAAGCCGGCGACGTACGACACGTTCATCAAGTGGGACAAGGAGGGCACGGTCGACTCCGGCGGCGGGTCGAGCAAGCCGCAGATCTCGGGCGGGCGGGTCGTCATGCACTTTCACACCCACCCGGGCCCCGGCGGCGAGATCCGCGACGAGCGCTACGCCAACGACGAGGCGAGCCCCGACGACATCGCCGCGCAGGACGGCGTGGGCGTGCCGATGGTCATCCGCTACGGGCAGGGCTCCGATCCGGGCGGCACCGTCGACATGCGCTTCGACCTGTCCGACGGCACGCGGCTCGACCGCTCGCGGAGCTTGCAGTGGGAGTGCCCGGACCCGCCGCCCCCTGCCCCGCCCCCGCCCCCGGGCGGACCGCCGACCTGCCAGGGCTGCGCGCGCAGCACCGGCGACCCGCACCTCGAGACCCACGACGGCCGCACCTACGACCTGCAGGCGGCCGGCGAGTTCGTGGCGGTCGCGGTCGACGGCGAGTCGCGCGTGCAGCTGCGCATGCAGCCGACCGACGCCTCGCGGGTGGTGTCGATCAACACCGCGGTCGGCCTGCGCGTCGGCGCGGCGCGCCTGTCGATCCGGCCCGGCGTGGGGCTGCGCGTCGACGGCGCGGCGGTCGAGCTGACCCCGGCGGACATCGGGGTCGCCCGCCAGCACCGCATCGTCACGGTCGGCGGGGCGCCGACGGTGCGCGAGCCGCAGCGGCTGGCGCTGGCCGGCGGCGGGTCGATCGCCCGCCATGGCGAGGACTACGTGGTCGACTGGCCCGACGGCGCGCGCGCGTGGGTGCAGGTCCTGGACCGCTCGCTCGACGTGTTCTTCGCGGCCCCGGAGGCGCTGCGCGGGCGCACGTCCGGGCTGCTCGGCAGCCACGACGGCGACCCCGGCAACGACTTCACCCTGCGCGACGGCGAGGTGCTGGTCGACCCCGACCACGCGACCCTGCACGGGCGCTTCGCCGACGGCTGGCGGGTGCGGCCGGGCGAGTCGCTGTTCGACTACGGGCCCGGCGAGTCGAGCGAGGGCTTCACCGACCGCGGCATGCCGGCGGCCCCCTCGACGCTGGACGCGCTCGACCCGGAGGCGCGCCGCGCCGCCGCGGCCGCCTGCGCCGCCGCGGGCGTGCACGAGCCGGTCGCGCTGGCGGAGTGCACCCTCGACTTCGCCGTCGCGCGCGACCCGGCGTTCATCCGCTCGGCGCAGGCGCTGCAGACGCTCGACGATCCGCGGCCCGGGCTCCACCCGACCCGCGCCGCCGGGCGCGCCCAGGCGTCGGCCGGGCCGCGCTACCGCGTCCGCTACACCGTCCGCCAGGACGGCGGCGACTCCGAGTTCACGCTCGTGGTCGACCCGCCGCGCGAGGCGATCGTCATGGCGAACACGCGGACCGTCATGGACGGGCGGCGGCTCATGACCTGCGTCGAGGTCGGCGGCCCGGCGCAGTGCTGGACGCAGGAGGAGGGCGCGCCCCTCGACCCGTTCAGCGGCTTCGCGCGGACCGAGACGCCGGACAGCCTGCGCGCGTGGCTGACGACCGGCAGCGGCGGCCCGGAGCGCCACGAGCCGCGCACGATCGCCGGCCGGCGCGCGGCCTGCAAGCTCACCGAGGAGAACGCCGTCACGTCCGCGGTGTGCCACGACCTCGAGACCGGCGTGCTGCTCTCGGCCTCGCTCGTGACGGCCGGGCAGCGCGTGTTCGAGTTCGAGGCGGCGGAGTTCGGCCGGCCCCGCGAGGCCGACTTCCAGCCGCCGCCCGGCGCGACCGTGCTGCCGAGCCCGCCCTGACGGCCGCCGCGCGTCGCCGCGGCGCGGGTCGCCCGCGTGCGCGCAGCGGCGACGAGCACGCGGACGACGAACGCGTCGCCGGCGCGGATCACCGACCGCGGACGCGCCGGCGAAAATTCCCATGCCTCGTCCGCGAGGCGCCGATCGGGCGCCGGCGAGGCGGGCCGCCGGCGAACCAGCGCGCGCGTCGATCCGGCGCGGGATGTGTCAGCATGCCCGCGTGACCGCAGCCCCGATCCTCGTCACCGGCGCGACCGGGAACCTCGGCCGCGCCGCGCTGCGCGCGTTGGCCGACCTCGGCGTGCCGGCCCGCGCGGGGGTCCGCGACCCGTCGCGCGCGCCGGGCCCCGACGTCGTCGCCCTCGACTTCGCGCGCCCGGACACCTTCGCGTCGGCGGTCGCCGGCGCGGGCGGCCTCGTGCTCGTGCGGCCGCCGCCGATCGCCGATGTCGGCCCGACCCTGTGCGCGCTCGTCGACGCGGCCATGGCCGCGGGGGCGCGGCGCGTCGTGTTCCTGTCGGTGGTGGGCGCGGACCGGCGGGGCTACGTCCCGCACGCGAAGGTCGAGCGCCACCTGCGGGCCGTCGGCGCCGACTGGACCTTCCTGCGCGCCGGGTTCTTCGCGCAGAACCTCGGCGACGCCTACCGGGCCGACATCCGCGAGCGCGACGAGCTGTTCGTGCCGGCGGGCCACGGCGCCGCGGCGTTCGTCGACGTCCGCGACCTCGGCGAGGTCGCGGCGCGGGCGTTCGTCGAGCCGGGCCACGTCAGCGTCGCGCACACCCTGACCGGGCCCGAGGCGCTGACGTTCGCCGAGGTCGCCGCGCTGCTGACCGCCGCGCTCGGGCGGCCGATCCGTTACGCCCGCCCCGGGGTCCTCGCGTACGCCCGCCGCGAGCGCCGACGCGGGCTCCCGTGGGCGCAGATCGCCGTGCAGACGCTCCTCCACGTCGGCCTGCGCTTCGGCCAGGCCCGCGACGTCGACCCGACGCTGCCCCGCCTGCTCGGCCGACCGGCGCGCACGCTCTCGCGGTACATCGCCGATCTCACCGCGCTGTGGCGATGAGCCCGCGGACCCGGCGCGACCGGACCGCGCCGTCGTGACCAGGCGCGGCCGCTCGAACCGCGCCGCGCCGGCGGGTGACGCTCACGTCCGGGCCCGGCGTTCACCGCCGCCGTCGCGGCGACCCCGGTCCCCCGGAGCCGCCAGGACGTCGCGGTGACGCACGGCCGCGCGCCCCGGCTCACAGCGGGTTGCAGGTGTAGAGCGGGCGGTCGACGCCGTTGAAGCAGCCGTAGTTGGTGAAGTACGTGTCGCCGAAGTTGTGCGCGAACAGCTGGTTCTGCGGGTTGAGCCAGCCCGACTGCGCGCAGCAGCCGTTGACGCCGATCGCCTGGCAGCCGAAGCCGGCGCACAGGCTGGTCTGCGTGTTCATGTTCCAGGCCACGCCGTTGAGCTGGCTGGCGGTCGGGGTCAGGCCGAGGGCGGCGCAGCGCTGGGCCTGGGTCTCGCACGCGTTGGCGATCGTCCAGCAGTAGTTCTGGTGGTACACCGACCCCTGCGGGCACGGCGACGTGAACTTGCACATGTTGTTGCAGACGTCGTTGTTGTTCTGGTTGCCGTCGTCGCACTGCTCGACGCCAGCCTGGACCTGCCCGTCGCCGCACTTCGCGGCCTTGCAGGTGTTGATGCACGCGTCGGTCTGGACCATGTTGCCGTCGTCGCACTCCTCGACGCCGGCCTGGACCTGGCTGTCGCCGCACTTCGCCGCCTTGCAGCTGTTGAGGCAGGCGTCGGTCTGGACCTGGTTGCCGTCGTCGCACTCCTCGCCCGGGCCCTTGACCCCGTCGCCGCAGGCCGCCGGCTTGCACACGTTGGTGCAGGCGTCGTTGTCGTTCTGGTTGCCGTCGTCGCAGCCCTCGCCCGGACCCACGAAGCCGTCGCCGCACACGTTCGGCGTGCAGTCGGCCTTGCACGCGGCGTTGTTGGCGTTCTGGTTGCCGTTGTCGCACTGCTCGACGTTGGCCTGCACGAACCCGTCGCCGCACTCCGCGTCGGTGCAGCTCAGCGTGCACGCCCCGGTGTTGCTGTTGGCGTTGCCGAGGTCGCACTCCTCGTCGTTGCTGACCTGCTCGAACCCGTCGCCGCACTTCGGCCCGCTGCACAGGTCGGTGCAGCCGTCCTCCTGGTCGCCGTTCTTGCCGTCGTCGCAGGTCTCCCCGGGGTCGACGATCATGTTGCCGCACGTCTCGAGCTTGCACGCCGGGCTGCAGCCGTCGCCGCCGCCGACGTTGCCGTCGTCGCAGCTCTCGCCCGGGCCGACGAACCCGTCGCCGCACACGTTCGGCGTGCAGTCGTCCTTGCACGCGTTGCCCGGCCCGTTGTCGGCGCCGTCGTCGCACTGCTCGTCGCCGCCGTCGCTGTTCCACAGGAACCCGTCGCCGCAGGCCGCCTGCGTGCACTGGGTCGTGCACGCCGCGTTGTCCGAGTTGTCCGCCCCCACGTCGCACGCCTCGCCCGCGACCGCCTGCACGTACCCGTCGCCGCAGGCCGCCAGCGTGCACGTGTCGGTGCAGCCGTCGGTGTTGTCGGGGTTGCCGTCGTCGCACGCCTCGTTCGGCGCGACCTCGCCGTCGCCGCAGCTGACCAGCTTGCAGGCGTTGCTGCACGCGTCGCCGTCGTCGTCGTTGCCGTCGTCGCAGCCCTCGCCCGGCCCGACCATGCCGTCGCCGCACACGTTCGCCGCGCAGGCCGCCGTGCACGCGCCCGTCGGGCCGTTGTCCGCCCCGTTGTCGCAGGCCTCGCCCGGGCCCGCGTCGCCGTCGCCGCACACGTTCGGAGTACAGTCGGCCTTGCACGCCTGACCGGCGCCGTTGTTGGCGCCGTCGTCGCACTGCTCGCCCGCGTCGACCGCCCCGTCCCCGCACACGGGCATCGGCTCGCCGGTCGTCGTCTGCGGCCCGCCGGTGGTCGTCGACGTGGCATCGGTCGTGGTGCCGTCCGCCGCGGTCGTCTCGCCCGCGGTCGTCGGCACGCCGCTGGTCGTCACGAGCCCGCCGCTGGTGTCGCCGCCCGTCGACCCGCCCGTCGTCGGCGCGTCGTCGCCGCACCCGTTCAACCCGCACGCGGCCGCGAGCGCCGCCCCCAGACCCCAACGAATCCATCGCATCGGGGGATGATGCAGACGCCCCGCGAACGCTGACAAGGTGCCTTTATCGCCCCCGGATCCGCGGTTCTCGTGTCGCGCTGAACGGTCGCCGCGACGCGGAGCGCACGTCGGGACGAGGCCGTGCGTCCGGCGTGCGTCCGCGGTCCGCCCCGCTCCGCGTCCCCACCGCTGCGCCGCCGAGACGCCGCGCGCGGGTTCCGGCCTCGCCCGCCCAGCGCACGCGCCTGCGACCCGACGCCGGACGAACGATCCGCCTCCCGACCGGGCGGACGATCGCCGCGCCTCGCCACGTCCGCGCACTCGCGCGCTGTCCGACATCACCGCGCCTCGTCGGCTCGTTCGCCCATCGACGTCGCGATCGCCGGTCCGCGGCCTCGCGGGCGCGCGCGTCGGAGGGCCACGCAGAGCTTGCCGAGCGGCGCCGCCGGCGCCCGGGCGATGCCATGCGCTGACAGGCTGTGAACAACCATGCTGTCATGCCGCCATGTCCGGGGCGGCCACGAGACGCGAACGACCGCCGTTGTTCGCGGCCTCCGCGGCGCCCGACCCTGTCGTCGCGGGCTCGAACGGACGCGCCGTACAAACCTTCACACCCGCGGCGGCGGACGGCGCCCCGGTCGCGCGCGGCCGGGGGCCCCGCGGCGCATGAGCTCACCGGACCCACGGAGGCGACAGATGGACGGAGCGGACCTTCTCGACTCTCTCGCGCGCATGGTCGACATCCACGGCGCGCTCGCGCGGGCCCACGACGCGGAGGCGTTCCTGCGGGCCGTGGGCCGGGCGCTGGCCCCGTTCGGGCCGGCCTTCGTCGACCTCGCGTACGTGCACCTCGGCGCCGACGGCGAGCCCGCCGAGTTCGAGGTCGTGTCCAGCTGGGCCCACGGCGACCTGGCCGCGTCGCCGATCGTCGGCGGCCGCTACCTCGTGTCCGGCTTCCCGATCGCCCGGCTGATGCTGCGCAGCCGCGGCGAGCCCCAGCTGCTGCCCGAGATCACGGCGGAGCCCGAGCTGGCCGAGGTGATGCTGGCGGTCGGCCGCACGGTCGCGTCGGCGGCGATCCTGCCGCTGTTCAGCGAGCGCCACGGCACCTGGCAGGGCGTCGTCGGCGTCTACTGGACCGCGCCGCACGTCTTCGACGAGGTCGAGCGCGCCCACCTGCTCGTGCGCATGCACCTGTTCGCCGAGACCCTCGCCAGCAAGCGGACCCAGCGGGCCCTGCGCGAGGCCTACGAGCGCAACGCGGCGCTGCTGCAGCGCACCGCGGCGACCCTGCGCGAGACCGAGGCCAAGACGGCGATGCTGCGGGTGCTGCTCGACAACCTCCCGCTCGGGGTCGCGGTCGTGCACGGCGAGACCGGCCGGCGCGAGCTCGTCAACCACCGCGGCGCCGCGCTGCTCGGCGACCACGCCGAGGACGCGGCGCAGATCGACGCATCGGTCGGGCTGGTGTTCGCCCCCGGCGAGACGACCCCGCTCGCCCCGGAGGCGCTGCCGCACGCGGTCACGCTGGCGACCGGCGAGACGCAGTCGACCGAGCTCGAGCTCGAGCGCACGCCCGGCGAGCGGGCGCTGATCGAGGTGACGACCAGCCTGCTGCGCTACCCGGGCGACCCGGCGCCGCGGGTCATCCTGATCTACCAGGACATCACCGACGCGCGCCGCCGCGAGCTCGAGCGGCTGCGCGCGCAGGAGGCGCTGCTGGCCGCGCAGGAGCTCGCGCTCGCCGAGCGCTCGACGCCGCTGCTGCCGATCCGCGAGGACGTGCTGGTCATGCCGATCATCGGCTCGATCGACGCCGCGCGCGGGCGCCAGATCGTCGAGACGCTGGTCCACCTCGGCGGCTCGGCCCGCGTGCGCGCGGCGATCCTCGACATCACCGGCGTGCGCGAGCTCGACACCGCCGCCGCCAGCACCCTCGTCGGCGCGGCCCAGGCGCTGCGCCTGCGCGGCGTCCGGCCCATCGTCACCGGCATCCAGCCGACCGTCGCCGCGACCCTGGTCGGCCTCGGCGTCGACCTGACGGGCGTCGAGATCCGCGGCACGCTGCAGGACGCGGTCGCCCACGCGAGCCTCGCCCCCGGCCGCTAGCCTGTCCGCCCCGCCGGCGCCGACGTGGCCGCCCACTCCGTCACCGGCGATCCCTGCTCGGTCCCGAGGGGCGACGCCGCGGCCCGGCTCGCCGCGGCGATGCGCCCCTGCCTGCGCCGACCCGCGCCGCCGCGCGGGCGGCGGGCCCTCACGGGCAGTCGCCGCCCTGCACGCACACGGCCGCGTCGAGGAACTCCGAGTTGCAGCACTGGCCGTCGCAGTCGTCGCACGGGCACATGTCGCACGGCGAGTCGACGTAGTTGCGGCAGTTGCCGTTGACGCACAGCTCGTCGGCGTCGCAGGCGTCGCCGCAGTCGCCGCAGTTGAGCGGGTCGACGTCGACGTCGGTGCAGGCCCCGTTGCACTCGTCGGGGAAGCCGTCGCAGCTCTGCAGGCACTGGCCGTTGCCGCAGGCGTCGCCCGGGCAGCTCATGCCGCACATGCCGCAGTGGTCGGGGTCGTTGGTGGTGTCCACGCACTGGCCGTCGCACGCGCTGAGGCCCGGGCGGCACGCGCACTGGCCGGCCGCGCACACCTCGGTCTGCCCGTCGCACTGCACGCCGCAGCCGCCGCAGTTGTCGGCGTCGGTCTGCAGGTCGGCGCAGCCGCCGGGGCAGGCCTCCTGCCCGGGGCCGCACTCGCACTGGCCGGCCACGCACAGCCCGCCGTTGCACTCGACCCCGCAGCCGCCGCAGTTGTCGGGGTCGGTCTGGGTGTCGACGCACTGCGGGCCGCAGGCCTCGAAGCCGAGCGCGCACGCGCAGTTGCCGGCCTCGCAGGTCTGGCCGGCGTTGCAGTCGTCGTTGCAGCCGCCGCAGTGCAGCGGGTCGGACGAGGCGTCGGCGCAGGCGTCCCCGCACTGGATGGTGCCCATCGGGCACATGCCGAGGCACTGGCCGCCGCCGCACACCTCGCCGTCGGCGCAGGCGTTGCCGCAGCCGCCGCAGTGCTGCGGGTCGGAGTCGGGGCTGACGCAGTCGATGCCGCACAGCAGGGCCCCGAGCGGGCAGCCGGCCACGCAGTTGCCGAGCGTGCAGGTCTGGCCGGGCTCGCAGCCGTCGCCGCAGCCGCCGCAGTTCTCGGGGTCGCTCGAGATGTCGACGCAGAGGTCGCCGCACAGCACCTCGCCGGCGCCGCAGGACACGGGCCCGGTGGTCGCGGTCGGGTCGCCGGTCAGGGTCGGGTCGGTCGAGCTGACGCTGACGCCGGAGGTCGCGGTCGGGTCGCTCGCGGTGCCGGTGTTGCCGTCGCTCGCGCCGCCGCCGGTCGTGCCGTCGACGCCGCTCGTCGGGCCGCTGGTGGCCCCGCTGGTGGCCCCGCCGGTCGTGCCGGTGTCCGTGGTCGTGGCCGTGGCGCTGCCGGTGGGATCGGTTCCACCGCACGCGAGCGGCACGAGCGTGATGAGACTGCAGACGAAGGCGAGCGGGCGCATAGGGGGACCTCCGGAGCTCAAGGCTCCATCCGACTCGGTCCCCACTGCCGCATGGTTGTTACAACCAGAGACTTCGACCCCGCGGCGGCGCCCGCGACCTCGCGGACCGCACGCGGTCGCGGACGCTTCGGTGTCGCGGTCGCAGGCCGATCCGCGCCGCGGCAGCGGCTGGGGGCGCCGGCTCCGTTCACGTTCGCGGACGGCGGGCAGCCGCGGGGCCCGCTCGGCGACTCGCTCGCGCGGGCGGTGGTCGCTACGCGAGGGCGCTGCGTCGGCGGAGGCAAGCACGCCGGCCACGGCAGCGACCACCGCGTGCGCGTCGAGCCGCCGAGCGGCGAACCTGCTCGTGTGCCGCGTGCGCGGCGATCGCCGCGCACGCGAGAGGGCGGAGCGTCGCCGACGCCCCGCCCTCACGCGACCCTGGCGGGCCTCAGTTGAACACGATCGCCGAGACCTGGCCGAACTCGTTGTTGTTCCAGTTGGCCGCCTGCGACGACGAGCCGCACAGGCCGACCGAGTAGGTGTTGGCCGCGAGCCCGGTGATGACGGCGCTCATGCCGAACATGTGCCGGGTATTCTGGGCGGCGCGCAGCCCGAAGCTGCCGCTGCCCACGGTCACGATCGGGTTCACGCCCTGCTGGTAGCAGATGTACAGGTTCAGCGCGTCCGCGCCGCCGGCGACGGCGCTGCCCAGCGCCTTGTGGGCGACGACGTGCACCTTCTGGTTGGCGCCCACGATCACCGACGCCGTCGGCCCGATGAACGCGGTCGCCGCGGTCACGCCGTTGCCGTTGGCCGAGGCGTAGGCGTTGCCGACCACGCCGCTCGGGCCCTGCGGACCCGCGGGGCCCGCCGGACCCGCCGCGCCCGCCGGACCCGCGGGGCCCACCGCGCCCGCCGGACCCGCCGGACCCACCGCGCCCGCCGGACCCGCAGGGCCGATCGGACCCATCGCGCCCGCAGGACCCGCAGGACCCACAGGACCCACCGCGCCCGCCGGACCCGCCGGACCCACCGGACCCACCGCGCCCGCCGGACCCGCAGGACCCGCAGGACCCACCGCGCCCGCAGGACCCGCAGGACCCGCAGGACCCACCGCGCCCGCCGGACCCGCAGGACCCACCGCGCCCGCCGGACCCGCCGGACCCACCGCGCCCGCAGGGCCCGCAGGACCCGCAGGGCCCACCGCGCCCGCAGGACCCGCCGGACCCGCAGGACCCGCCGCGCCCGCCGGACCCGGCGGACCCTGCAGCCCGGTCGGGTCACCGACCCACACGCCGTTCTGGTCGATGACCTCGCCGAAGCCCTGGATGTTGACGCTCACCGGGTTGATCACCCCGCGCACGTCGCCCGCGAACATCGCGTACGGCACGCTCGTGATGGCCGCCCGCGGCGTCATCTCGGCGTCGGCCCCGACCGTGATGCCCATCCACCGGACGGTGCCGTCGAGCACCACCTCGTCGAGCGTCGTCACCTCTCCGAGCCGCACCGAGAAGTAGCCCTCGTCGAAGTCGATGTTGATCGTCTCGGTCCACAGCTCCACGCCGCCGTTCTCGGCGTCGTAGATGGTGAACTTCACGTCCTGGGCCCCGACCACCGGCACCCCGCCGCCGTCGAACAGCCGGCCCTGGTGGGTCACCACCGCCGGCACGTCCGCCCGCGCCTCGAGCCCCACCAGCCACGTCGACGCAGCGATCGCGGCACCCAACAGCCATCCTTTTGTATGCATCATGTTCTTCGTCATGGAGGATTCCCGTTCGCCCCGATCAACCCGCCTTGCAGCCGGAAGTTCGCGGAGTTGTAAACACCCTGGTTCGTCGTCGGCTGGCCCAGCGTGAACACCATCGAGAAGTTGGCGCTGCTCGCCTTCGTCCCGCCGTTCACCGTCTGGCTCACCGAGCGGCCCGTCACTTCACCACCCGTCGTCGTGTCCGTGTCCGTGTCCGTCCCCGTGCTCGTGCCCGTGTCCGTGTCCGTGTCCGTCGTCCCCGTGCTCGTGTCCGTCGTCGTGTTCGTCACCGGCGACGTCGTGTCCGTCGTCGTCGGCGCGTCGGTCGTCGTCGGCGCGGTCGTCGTCGGCGTGTCGGTCGTCGTCGGCGCCTCGGTCGGCGACGTCGTGTCCGTCGTCGGCGGCGTTGTCGTCGTCGGCAGCGACGTCGTCGGCGGCTCCAGGGTCGTCTCGCCCGCGGTCGTCCCGGTCGAAGCCTCCGTCTCCGTGGCCCCCGCGACGTCGTCGCCGCAAGCGCTGAGCAACGCCCCCACGATCACGACCGGACCCCATCTCTGTGCGGCTCGGCCCATTCTACACACTCCCCTCTAAGCCTGTACGAATGCGCGCCACAATGACGCGCAGCTCATCCTAACAGGACACCGCCGCGGGCGACGCGTCCGCGATCGATCACCCGTCGCCATCCGCGAACGCGTCGCGACGATCGCGGCTGTCATGATTCGAGCCCGCGCGTCCCAACAATGACGTCATGCCGCAAATGCTCCGACCATGCCGATCCTGCGCGGTCGGACCTCGCGTCATGCAGCGGCCGCGGGGCGACGCGCCGTTCGCGGGCGCGGGCCCAGCCGCTACGGCATGCGCAGCGCCACGTCGACCGTCACGCCCTGGCCCGGCGGCTCGATGTTAAGCGGTATCACCTGGCTGCGCAGGCACTGGCCCACGCCCGCCGTCGCCGCCGAGCCGGGCCCGCGGATGTCGGAGATGCCCATCCCCGTCAGCTTGCCGTCGGCGTCGAAGCTCGCGTTGACCGAGAAGTCGGCGGCGCTCGCTCCGCCGGTGTCCTTCCAGCACGCCTTGCGCAGCGCCGCCCGCCGCTCGCCGAGCTGCTCGCCGACGGCCTTCGCCACCTGCTCGCGCAGCCGCGTCGCCGCCTGGTCCGCGGCGACCTGCTCCTCGGTCAGCGGCGGCGGCGGCGGCGGCGGCTCGACAGGCGGCGCCGCTCGCCGCTCGTCCTCGTCGGGCGCAGGCTCGGCTGGGCGCGCCGCGGGCAGCGGCGGCGGGTCGTCACCCGCGCGCGGGTCGAGGTCCATGCGCCGCGCCGGGTCCACCTCGGCCGGGCGCACGCCGCCGGCCGGGGCCACCTGCGCCTGCGCGACCGCCTCCGGCCGCGCCGCCTCCGGCCGCGCCGCCTCGCCTGCGCCGAGCCACAGCACGATCGCCGCCACCAGCCCGCCGCCGACCACCACCGCCCCGGGAACCAACCAATTGTTCGCGACCACTGCGCACCCCTCTCACGGCAGCGTGAACGGCACCTCGACCATCAGCATCACGCCGGGCGCCGGGATCTTCAGCTCGACCTCGATGCCGCGCAGGCACGTGCCCACCTCGGGGCGCTGGACCTGCCGGTCCTC
This sequence comes from Myxococcales bacterium, assembly GCA_016793465.1. The sequence continues at coordinate 19,925 of JAEUJW010000020.1, read as the reverse complement.
GCTGATGCCCAGCCCCGTCAGCGCGCCGTCCGGCGAGAACGACAGGTTGAACGTCAGCGGCAGCCGGCGCGGCTCGGGCTGGCGCGCCGCCGCGGGCGCCCAGCACTGCTCGACGAACCTCGCCCGGTACGCCTCGAGCGCCCGGGCCGCGTTGTCCTGGCCGCGCGCCCGCACCTCCGGCGTCTCCTGGGGGACCACCGGCGGCGCGACGCTCGGCGGCGGCGTCGGCGGCTCCGCCGCGGGCGCGGCCGCCTGCGCCGTCGTCGCGGGCGGCGCGGGCGGGCGGGTCAGGACGAGCGCGGCGGCCACCAGCCCGCCGGCGAGCACCACGGAGATCGGGAGCGCGGCCTGCATCGACACCAGGGGGCCGAGGATACGCGCCGCGCTCGTCGACGTCGACGCGTTCCTTCGCGCCGGGCCGCCCGCAGGCGAGGAGCGCCGCGCTCGGCGGTGTCGCGATCTCAGCCGCGCTCGCGCCGCGAGGGCCCGCTGACGCGAGGGCAGGTCACGGGGTCGCCGCGTTCACGGCTGCTCCTCGATCCAGTAGCGGAAGCGGTCGGGCGCGACCTGGCAGCCGGACGCGCAGCCGGGCGGCAGGCGGTCGACCAGCACCGTCTGGCTCTCGCGGGTGCCGAGCTGCCACTGGCCGTGGTGCGGGCCGAGGTTGGCCGGGCCCGTCACCTGGACCGTGCGCTCGGAGTCGTCGAGGTGGATGATCGTGTCGCCCTGCGCGCGCAGGATCTCGATCTTGCCGACGTCCGCGACCGGCGTCGGGGTGCCGAGCGAGGCGTCGACGACGCCCTGCGACGACGAGTGCAGCAGCACGATCGGCGGGTCGACCGCCGGCTGGGAGGCGACGTCGCCGTGCCACACCGGGAAGCTCTCCCACAGCTCGGTCACGCTGTCGGCGGGGTGCCCGCCGCCGAGCGTGGACTCGACCCAGACGCCGGCCTCGCCCATCAGGAACGTGCGCTTGTAGGCGATCGGCGCGGTCAGGGTCGGCGTCGGCGCGCCGGTGGCCACGGCGGTGGAGTGGCCCATGGTCGGGATCTTGCCGGACACGCGCGCGAGCACGGCGACGGCCTGGTCGTCGGCCACCGTCGGCGGCGACGCCCACGCCCCGGTGCCGTGCATGGCCGCGTCGAGGGCGAAGAACGTGGGGTCCTGCGCGAGCGTGAAGACCTCGGTCGTCGGCGTGACGATGCGGGCCGACGTGGTGAGGTTGCCGGCGGCGGTGCGGACCCACACCGCGTGCTGCGGGAACGTGCGCCACTCGATCCAGTTGTCGTCGCTGGGCGTGAGGCCGGTGCTCCGGCCCTTGCGCACGCCGAGCAGCGTGGGGCCGCCGTCCGGGGTCCAGAAGAACGCCAGCTGACCGCCGCCGAAGCCCGACTCGCCGACGCCGGCGATCGCCCCGACCTCGCCGAGGTGGAGCCCGGCCGCGTAGGGGTTGCCGGCGTCGGGGTCGAAGCGGCCGAACACGAAGCGGTCGGCGAAGTTGCGGATCGTCAGGCCGCCGCGCTCGACCGGCATGAGCGCGTCCTGCGGGCTCTGGTCGAGGTCGTCCCACAGGTCGACGAGCAGGTCGGTGGTGTGGTTCTCGACGTAGGTCGGGGGCGGGGCCCAGTCCTGCGAGCGGGTCAGGTCGGGCCACGACACCGAGCCGCCGCCGCCGCTCTGCCCGAGCAGGGGGTTGATGAACACGACGAGGCCGGCGCCGAGGCAGGCGAGGTTCTCGTGGAAGCCGGGCGCGCGCGGGTCGAGGGCGTCCTGGCCCTGCGGGCCGAGGTACTGCACGTCGCGCAGGAAGGCCCGCGCGTACGGCAGGTCGGCGGCGAGGCCGAGCAGGTAGCGGTGCACGCCGCCGTAGTAGCCCTCGCGCGCCGAGGCGGCGACGTTGACGATCGGGCCCTTGGAGGTGCGGGCGTTGAACGCGCTCGGCGAGACCCAGTGGCCGTCGACGTCCGGCAGGGCGAGGTGGGCGACGAGCTCCTGGCTGGTCGCCACCGCCTCGTAGACGAACGCCGGCGCGCCCGGGTCCTCGGACACCACGCGCTCGCCGGCCATCAGGCTCGAGCCGCCGTAGCCGAGGTCGAGCCCGTAGTCGTCGCGCCAGTAGCCGCCGGGGATCCAGTTGCCGGACTGCGGGTCGTAGAACTGGTCGAGCGTGGCCTGGTACCAGGCCCAGGCGTCGGGGTCCTGGGTCTGCTCCCACACGTAGCCGAGCCCGTAGGTCGAGCGGATGCCGCGGTTGATCTGCGGGTTGTACGGGTTCCACAGGTGGACGCGCTCGGCCATGGTCAGCAGCGCCTCGCGGTAGGCGGCGTCGACGTCGTCGGCGAGGATGTCGCGGACGTGGCCGAACGTCCACGCGAGCAGGGCGAGCTGGCCGGACAGCTCGGCGCCATTGAGCATGCTCATCCAGGCGGGGTTCTGGCCCGCGGTGCCGGGCAGCGGGTGGTCGAACCGCGGCGGGCCGGCGTACGCGTGCGGCACGAACGTGCCGTCGCCGCCGTAGTGGGCGAAGTCCAGCATGATCAGCTGCAGCCCGAGCCAGGCGGCGAGCCGCCGCTTCAGCACCTCGTTGTTGGCGAGGCCGGGGCGGAACGGGCTGCCGGCGTACTCCCACGAGGCGAAGAACGCCAGCGAGTCGCCCCAGGCGAGGCCCGGCGTGCGCACGTCGCAGGCGGCCTCGTCGGTCATGTGGTCGAGCGTGTAGGCCTTCGGGTCGTGGGTGAACCACTCCCACGGCATCACGAAGCGGGTCCCGTTGAGCAGCCAGAACTGCTCGATGTGCAGCCGCTCCGCCGGGCCGACGCCGGGCCACGGCGCCGGCAGCACCTGGTTGCCGAACGAGCACAGGTTGCCGTTGGGCGCGTACCCGGCCCCGTAGGCCTGGATCGGGTCGACGAGCGTGAGCGGCTCGACCCACGTGAAGTCGTCGCTGCCGAACCGGCCGAGCCAGTCGTTGATCGTCCACTTCCAGGCGTGGCCGGGGTCGCCGGGGGCGCCGATCGGCAGCTCGCCGCTCGCGCCCTGCACGCAATTCTGCAGGTACGCGCGGGCTTCGAGCGGGGTCAGGGCGAGCGGGCCGGCGAGGCCCGCGAGGACGAGCGGGAGGTGGGTGAGGCGGGTGCGTGCGCGGTGACGGAGCCGTGTGGTCATCGCCGGGCCCCTTGCAGCGGCCGTGCCGTCGCCGGCCGCGTTTGTTCCGCGGCCGACGCGGGGCGCGGGGCGGGCGGCGGCGGGACGCTCGTCCCGGGACACCCGCGGGCGCGGCCCGCCGGCGCCCGCCGACCGCGCCCGCAAGCGCCGCACATGCCACGAGAAAGCCCGCCGGGCGCGGCTCGCACGGCCCTGGCAAGGGGCCGCCGCATGCCCACCATGTGCACCCGCTTTCGAACGCTGCTCGCCCTCTCTCCGCTGTTGGTCGCCGGCTGCGACGACGAGCCCGCGCCCGACCTCGCGGCCCGCGGCCTGGTCCCGTCGCCCGCGGAGCCGTCGCCCGCGCGCTCGTCCGCGGCGCCGGTGGCGGGGCGGGTGGTCGTCAAGCTCGACGCGGCGCTGGCGGCCGCCATGACCGCGGCGCTGGCGGCCGGAGACGACCCGACGAGCGTCGCCCTCCCGGCCGAGCTGGCGGCGCTGCAGCGCACCTACGGGGTCACGGCGGCGTGGCCGCTGTTCGCGGGCGAGGTGTCGGACGCGGCGCTGCGCGCCCGCCTGCGCGAGCTCGCGGCGGAGGGCCGGCAGGTCGACCCCGAAGTGCCGCTGCCGCACCTCGAGCGGGTGTTCGTGCTGGCGATCGACCCCGCGCTGTCGCCGACCCGCGCGGCCGCCCACTTCGGCGCGCTGCCCGGGGTCGAGTACGCCGAGCCGCTGCTGCCCGGGGCGCTGGCGCTGGTCCCCGGCGATCCGCTGTACCCGCAGCAGTGGGGCCCCGACCTGATCGCTGCCCCGGGCGCGTGGGACCTCGCGAGCGGCGCCGGCCAGACGATCGCGGTGCTCGACAGCGGGATCGACGGCGCCCACCCCGACCTGGCCGGCCAGGTCGACCCGAACGGCTACGACGCCTGCAGCGGCGCCCTCGTGGCCCCGGTCGACGGCGTCGGCCACGGCACCCACGTCGCCGGCATCGCCGGCGCGGCCTGGAACGCGACGGGCGTCGCCGGCATGGCCCCGGCCGCGACGCTCCTCAGCGTCGACGTGTACGCCGCCGGGGCGCCGGTGTCCGCCTGCGTGGCCGCCGGCCTGGCCCACGCCGCCAGCTTCGCCACCATCGCCAACGCCAGCGTGGCCCTGCACGCCACCTCGCGGGTGATCGAGGACGCCGTCCAGGCGGCGCACGCGGCCGACGTGCTGGTGACCGCGGCCGCGGGCAACCACACCAGCCTGGCCATGGCGGCCCCGGCCAACGTCGAGTGGGCGCTCGCGATCGCCGCGGTCGAGCCGGGCGACGTGCGCGCCAGCTACTCGAACACCGGCGTCAAGCTCGACGTGGCGGCGCCCGGCGGGGACAGCAGCGGGCTGCCCGCGGGCGCGGTGCTCTCGACCTACCCGACCGCGCTCGACCCGACCGGCTACCGCGCGCTCTCGGGGACGTCGATGGCGGCCCCCCACGTGGCCGGGCTGGCCGCGCTGGTGCGCGAGCTGGCGCCGGGCTGGTCGGTGGAGCAGGTGCGCTCGGCGATCCGCCTGGCGGCGCTCGACAAGAACGCGGGCAGCCTGCCCGGCTTCGACGACGAGCTCGGGCACGGCCGCGTCGACGCCGAGGCGACGGTGCTGCGGGCGCTCGCCGGCACCCCGCCGCCGACCGCCAACATCACCGTGCCGAAGAACGACCAGCACATCCGCGGCAAGACCAAGATCTTCGGCTACGCCGACACGCCGCCGGGCAGCGCCGGCAGCTACCAGGTCGAGTGGTCGACGAGCCTGCACGGCGCGTACACGCCGATCGGCGCCGGCGCGATCGTCGGCGGCGCGGCCCCGGGCCAGGTCGACCTCGGGACCGTGGGCCCGGGCAGCTTCCCGGCGGCCGGGCGCTACGTCCTGCGGCTCACCACCAGGGACGCGACGAACGGGGTGACCGCCACCGACTACAACGAGATCGAGGTGTGCGGGGCGTGCACGCCGCTGCCGCCCGGCGGGGTGGCCTGGTGGCGCTTCGACCGCTCGACCTTCCCGGTCGCCGCGGACTCGCTCGGCGACAACGACGGGCAGTACTTCGGCGACGCCGCGCCGGGGCCCAACGGCTACGTGCGCGACGGCGCCGGCTTCTTCGGCGGCGCGGCCGACGTGATGACGGCGCACGCCGTCGCCCCGCCGAGCTTCTACCGCGCCGCGGTGCAGGCGTGGATCCGCCGCGGCGGCGGCGGCGAGGGCATCATCGCCGCCTACACGCCCGACGGCGCCCACGGCTGGGAGCTCGGCCTGCACCCGACCGGGGCGATCTACTTCGCCAGCAACATCCAGGGCGGCGGCCCGCCGCACGTGGTCTCGTCGGTCGCCGCGGCGAACGTCTACCAGTGGACCCACGTCGCCGCGGTGGTCGAGCCGCAGTCCGGCGCCGCGCTCGCGCCGATGAAGATCAGCCTCTACGTCGACGGCGTGCCCGACAACACCCTCAGCTTCGTCATGCCCTCGAGCTTCGTGCCGCCGGCGACCGCCCCGGTGTACCGGGTCGGCAACGGCGCGAGCATCGTGCCCGGCAACCCGGCGAGCATGCCCTTCCCCGGCAACATCGACGAGGTCCAGGTGTTCGGCGCGCCGCTGTCGGCCGCGCAGGTGGCCGCGAGCGCGGCGGCCCGCTGCGGCGGGAGCTGCCCGTGACCGCGGCCGCGGCCGCCGCGGTCACGGCCACCTGAGCGGCGGCCCGCCGCGGCGGGACCTGCCGGCGACCGCGGCCGCGGGCGCCGCGGTCGGGCCTCGCTGAAGATGTCCCGAGGGACAGGTCGCCGTCCGCCGCGGCGGACGGCGGGCGCGCCCGCCGAGCGCGGCGGTGGCATCATGCGGGCACAACGATGCCGATCGAGCCGCTGTATCGCCTGCTCCTGTCCGCGTTCAGTCCGGAGTCTTTCGTCGCCTTCCTGCTCGACATCGAGGACGGACGGGCGCTCGTCCACGAGCTGCCCGCGCTGACCTGCCCGCCGCAGACGTTCTTCCTGCGCGCGGCCACCCTGCTCGACCAGCACGGCCTCCTCGGCGCCGATCTGTTCGAGAAGCTGCTGCGCCACCGCCCCCACCGCCGCGGCGAGATCCTCGACGTCGCCGCGGCCACGGGCGTCCGGCTGCGCGCGCCCGCGGCCCCGCCGCGCCCGCCGCGACCGCCGCGCCGCGCCGACGAGCGGCGCGAGGCGGCGCTCGAGCCCACGCTCGCGGCGTGGTGCCGCTGGCACTGGCGCCCGCTCGCGGCGCTGTGCGGCGTCCCGCTGCTCGCCGCGGCCGCGGTCGCCGCCTGCGCTCCGCTCGCCGATCCGCTGCGCGGGACGTACCTCGCGCTGCACGTCGGCCAGGCCACGTTCTCGGCCGCGGCGCTGCTGTGCTTCGCGACCTGGCGCACGCCCGACGCCTCGTGGCTGTTCCGCGGCAGCGGCACGTACACGGAGATGTGGCGCAAGCTGGCGGAGCTCGAGGCCGACGCCGGCGCCGGCGACCCCGCCGTGCGCGCGGCCGCCGGCGCCGACCCGCGCTCGCGCGACAGCCTCTCGCGCTGGCTCGACGCCGCCATCGAGGCGCGCGACCAGAGCCGCCGCGCGTGGCTGCTGCTGTGGTCGACGTGGACGTGCCTCTACGCGGTCGCGGTGTGGGACACGCTGACCCGGGCGTCGACGCCGCACACGGTCGCGCTGCTGCGCGCGCTGCTGACGCTGCTCAACAACGCCGCGACGGCCGCGATCTTCGTGGCCTTCTGGATCCTCACCTACGTGACCGTCCCGCTCGAGCCGACGCGCCGGGACCTCGCCCGCCCCGGCGGTCCGGCGGCCTGGCTGATCGCGCTCGTCGCGGTGCTCGCCTACGCGGTCGTCCAGGTCGTCACCGTGTTCGACGCGATCGGCGGACCGGCGGACGCGGGCGCGGCCCGCACCGCGAGCGCGCTGTTCGACCTCGGCAGCGGGATGGCCGCGGCGGTGGTGATCGCCATGTTCGTCGGCCGCCTCGACAGCGCGTTCATCGCCCCGGGGCGGCTGGTGCTCGTCGCGCTCTACCTCTACGCGGCGATCCAGCCGAGCTGGTCGGTCCTCTCGCTGCTGACCCGCGCCCACCTCGCCGCGCCGATGACGGAGCCCGTCGTGTTCGCCATCGCCTGGGCCGCCAAGGTCGTGCTGTTCGCGCTGTTCGCGTGGATGTTCCACACCGGCCGCCTCGACTTCCAGTCGCTGCGAGCGCGCCGGCTCATCGACGGCGTCGCCGCCGACTGGCGCGCGCTCACGGGCTGACGCCGGAGGGAGGCGGCGCCGACGACCGGGGCGCCGCTCACGGATCGAGCCAGCGCAGCACCGCCTCGGCGGTGGTGTCCGGCGCGGTGTTGAAGCAGATCTTCGCCGACGGCAGCTCGGCGTGCACGAGGTTGATGATGCGCTCGAACAGCGGCGTGTCCGCGGGGGCCATGCGGACGCCCGCGCCGATCATCACCGCCGCGAACGACTTCGCCGCCAGGTGGGTCCGGATCTGCCGCTCCGCCGCGGGCCACGCGTGCCCGGTCAGGCACCACTCGGCGTCGAAGCCGGCAGCGAGCGTGCGCTCGAGCCCGACCTGAATGCCCGCCGCGACCCTGTCCGCGTCGAGCCCCGGGAACCGCGAGTAGTCGACGAGCTGCGGGTCGAGGCCGATGAGCAGGACGGACTTCTTCGCCGGCGACGTGGTCATGCCGGACACCCTACCACCGCCGCGACGCGCGCGTCGCCCCCGGGCGCGCGGGTCGACGGTCACGCCGGCGCGTGAACCTGCGCCGCCCCGGCCGCGTCGCGCGGCCGGGGCGGCGTCGCCGGTGCGCCGGGCCCGGCGTCAGAGCGACCACGCGTAGTTGGTCACGTAGTGGGCGAGGCGGAGGTCGCCGGTGCTCGGGTCGGGGTAGAGCGCGACCAGGTCCTCCTCGCTGCTGCGCCCGCCGACGGCCAGCGCGGACAGGTTCTCGGCGTCCCAGGTGCCGACGCGGCGCAGCGCGCCGGCCGAGGTGACGTGGAACGAGAGCACGGTCTGGCTGGTGGTGCCGAGGCGCATGCCGACGGCCACGTCCTGCAGGCCGGCGCGCGACGACGACAGCTGCGACACCGGGCCGCCGCCGTCGTACTGCTCGATGCGGCCGAGCTGGCCGGCGCTGGTGATCTCCCAGCTCTGGACCCGCAGGTTGCCGCCCGACGCCAGCGCCGCCGAGACGACGATGAACTCGCGGCCGCCGAGGCTGCCGGTGACCGTGACGTCGACGTCGGACACGGTGAAGCTGGCGTTGCCGACGACGTTCTTGACCTGCTCCTCGTCGACCAGCGTCATGGTCGTGCCGGTCGAGTTCAGCTGCCAGCTCTGCAGCCACAGCGTGTCGTTGCTGCGGCGCTCGGCGGTGACGACGCCCTTGAACGCGCCGGTCGTCTCGCTGACGCCGCGGCCGGCGACCACGGTGGCGACGTCGAGGTCGGTGATGGTGTCGGCCGACGCGGCGCTGCTCTCGCGGGTGACCGACAGCGTGGTGCCCGACAGCGAGGTCTTGTAGTTGACGACCGAGACGCCGTCGCCGCTGTTCTTGATGGCGGCGACGATGCCGCTGTGGACCGGCGAGGGGGTCGCGCGCACGAGCTGGGCCCCGGCGGTCGACTCGGTGCGGGTGGTGCCGTAGATGACGTCGGCGTCGGTCTTCACGTACACCGGCACGATCGCCAGCTTGGTCGCGCTGTTGATCACGGCGGCGACGGCGTGGCGGTCGGTGCCGTTGATGCGGGCGATGTCGAGGCTGGACACCAGCAGGTCGTCGTCGGCGACGCCGGGGTCGAAGCCGCCGCTCACGTCGAAGTTGAAGGCGTTGACCTCGAGCTCGCCCGAGGTGTTGCGGTAGGCGGCCACGCCCCCGGAGCTCGTCATCGCCAGGGCCGGCACGGTGCCGTCGACGATGTCGAGCTCGTCGACGCGCGGGCCGAGCGGGTCGCCCCACAGCAGGTAGGTGAAGTTGTCGTCGTCGAAGAACAGCTCCTCGCTGACCAGCGGGGTCCAGTCGACCGGGTCGGGCTCGCCGCTCGGCCGCTCCTGCGACCACGCCTCGCTGAACTCGTAGGGCTCGCCGGACAGGCACGGGTTGCCGAGCTCGTCGATGGTCAGGGCGTACACGCCGAGGTGCAGGTGCGGGTTGTCGGCGGCGCCGCTGGCCCCGATCTTGGCCAGCGGGTCGCCCTTCTTGACCCGCGGGAAGCCCGGGAACGGCGAGATCTTGTCGATGCGGGCGTCGTTGCGCAGGCCGACGTGGTCGGCCTCGATGCACTCGATGCCGCCGCCTGCGGGCGTCAGGACCTCGTCGGTGAACGGGCACAGGCCCGGCTCGAGGCTGCCGGTCTGCAGGTGGGCGAGGTAGAGCACGTGGCCGTCGTCGGTGCGGATCAGCAGGTGGTTGCCGCTGATCGCACACACCCCTCCGGGGATGGCGGCGCACTCCGGCGGCTCGTCGCCGTTGGCCAGCTCCTCGGGCATGTTCTGCCAGCAGCCGATGACGTCGCCGTCGACCGGCGAGTACAGCTGCACCCCGAACGACAGGAAGTCGGAGTGCGGCGCCGGGTCGGTGCTCGCGGTGGTGATCATCTCGGTCCAGCCCTGCACGGAGTCGAAGCGCACGGCCTTGATGTCCATCGCGCAGCCGCCCCCGGAGCCGTCGGGGCAGTCGTAGGCGGTGCCGTGGCCGCGCGTCTGCATGTACACGCCGTGCGGCAGCGAGTCGCCGCGCCACGGCGGCTTGATGTCGTAGGCGTTCGCGGCGGCGGGCACGGCGAGCGCGGCGAGGGTGAACGGGAGTGACAGGGATGTAAGGACTCTGTGCGTCATGGGACGACGCCCTCACTGCAGGCCGCGGTCCGCGGTGGAGGGCGTGTAACCATTCGAGTTTGTCGCCGCGCGAGGCCGGAGCGCCGCGCGAGCCCATGGGGCTCGGGCCGCGAGCCCCAGGGGGCCCGATCACTCGGGCATGACGGCGCCGAGCTCGGTGAAGGTCGCGGCGGCGCCGGCGGCGAGCTCGGCCGCGCGGGCGGGCTCGGCCGCGGCGCGGGCGAGCAGCGCGCGGGCCTCGGCGAGCCACAGACGCGGCAGCAGCTCGGGGCGCTCCGTGGCCGCCGCGGCGAACACGGGCAGGGTCGGCTCGAGCGCGGCGGTCGCCTCGGCGGCGCGTCCGAGCCCGAGCAGCGCCCGCCCGCGCAGCAGCCGGAGCTCGGCGTCTTCGCCGGCCATCCAGGGGATGTCGAGGTGGGGCGCGATGACGGCGAGACCGCGGTCGGCGGCCGCCAGCGCCGCGTCGGGCCGGCCCTCGCGCAGCGCGGCGAACGCGAGCAGCTTGGCCCGCATGAACTCGTCGCGCTCGTCGAGCACGGGGCCCGGGCGGCAGGTCAGCCCGCGCTCGGCGGCCTCGCGCGCGGCCGGGTCGTCGCCGAGGAACGCGTCGACATGGGCGAGGCGGTGGAAACACACCGCGCAGAACACCGGCGCGCCGGCGTGAACGCGCAAATAGGCCGGACAGGCGGCGTCGAGCGCGGCGCGGGCGGCCGCGGGCTCGGGGGCGAAGGCCGCGGCGAGCGCCCTGTACTCGAGGGTGACGAGGTGCTCGGCTCCGAGGTGGGTCGCGTAGCGGGCCGTCGCGGCGGCGAGGCCGGCCTGCCGCGCGGTCGGATCTGCGCTGGCGATCGCGGCGTTGAGCTCGGCGCTGGCGAGGTCGATGGGGTCGGCGCCCGGGGCGGCGCGCAGCTCCTCGACGCCGCGCGCGAACGAGGCCGCGGCGGCGACCGAGTCGTGGGCCAGCGTCTGCACGCCGCCGAGGTTGTTGTGGGCCAGGCCGAGCGCGGCGTGCGGCTCGGGCGCGCGGGCGGCCAGCGCGAGCATCAGCGGCGCCGTGCGCAGCGCCTCCTCGGTGCGCCCGAGCTGCACGCCGTCGACGTAGAAGAGACGGGCCCCGGCCTCGGCGGCGAGGTCGTCGCGGCGGGCGCGGACGGCCAGCTCGAGCGCCTCGGACAGCGCCTCCCGCGCGAGCTCCCAGCCGGCCTCGCTGAAGCGCACGCGGGCCTGGACGAGCAACGCCGCGGCGATCGATGGTTCGAAGCCGACGGCGCGGGCTCGCTGCAGGGCGGCGTCGGCGATCTCGAGGGCGCCCGCGAGGTCGCCCGCGGCGTGGTGCACCCGCGCCGCGATCAGCCGCGACTCGATGTCGTCGACGACCTCGGCGACGCCGGGATCCGGCACCGGCGACTCGGCGAGCACGACCGCCGCGTCGGCGCAGCTCGCGATCGCCGGCAGACGCGCGACGACCTGGGCCGCGTCGGCGCCGGGGTTTGCGACGAGCACGTCGGCCGCGACCGCCAGCGCCTGACGTCGGTGCTCGAGGCAGCGCGCGCGCGCGTCGAGCAGCGCGCTCGACTGCTCGCCGCGGCTGTGATCGAGGCAGGCGTCGCGGTGGGCCGCGAGCCACTCGTCGGCGTAGGCGTCGAGCCCGGCCAGCGCGTGCGCGGGCAGGTCCGGATCGGCGGCCCCGCTCAGCGCCGCGGCCACGGCCCGGCGACGAGCGTCGCCCCAGCTGGCCGCGAGCTCGCCCGGACCGCCGGCGCAGGCGTTCATGGCGTCGCGGCGGGCCAGCAGCGCCGCGCCGGCGACCAGGCCCGCGACGCCGAGCCCGAGCAACCACCGCCGACGCGCGCGCCCCGGGTCGCGGGCCAGCAGCGCCAGCAACACGTGCATGTCGGGGTGCCGCTCCGCCGGCGCCGCGGCCAGCCCGCGCTCGAGGGCCGCGGTCAGGTGACGCGGCACGCGCGAGCCGCGGGGCGGCGGCCGCGGGCGTCCGGACAGCACCGCCGCGGTCAGGCTCGCGGGGTCGTCGCCGCTGAACGGGCGCTCGCCGTGCAGCGCCTCCCACAGCGCGACACAGAAGCTGAATTGGTCGCTGCGGGCGTCGGCGGCCTGGCCGACGTGCTGCTCGGGCGACATGTACGCGGGCGTGCCGAGCAGGGCGCCGGTGAGCGTCAGCGCCGGATCCGTGAGCGCGATGGACAGCTCGGAGCTCGCGTCCTTGCCGTCGTCGCTGTGGCGGACCAGCCCGAAGTCGGCGACGCGGACGCGGCCGTCGGCGCCGACGAGCACGTTGCCGGGCTTGAAGTCGCGGTGCACCAGGCCCGCGTCGTGGGCCGCGGCGAGCCCGCGACCGGCGTCGAGCAGCACGCGCAGCACCTCCGCGGGCGGGTGCGGCTGCGCGAGCCAGGCCCGCAGGTCGACGCCCTCGACCAGCTCCATCGCCAGGAACACGCGGTCGCCGACCGCGTCGGTGTCGTGGATCTGCACGACGTTGGGGTGCGACAGCCGGGCCAGCGCGTGGGCCTCGCGCAGCAGCCGCGCCGGCGAGCGCCCGGCCGCGCCGCGCCGCAGCAGCTTGAGCGCGACCTTGCGGTCGAGGTGCGGGTCGTAGGCCGCGAGCACCTCGCCCATGGCCCCGGCGCCGATCCGACCGAGCACGTGGTAGCGGCCGACCCGGGCCGGCAGCTCCGACGTCTCGCCGGCGCCGCCGCCCGCGCACTCCGCGGTCGCCTCGTCCGCCTCGACGCGGGCCGGCGGCGGGTGGCCGTCGCGGGTCAGTACGGCGGCACCCCGGTCTGCCACACGATGCCCGCCTGGTAGTGGTCGAGCGCGCCGCAGTACGGGAGGTCGCAGACCTCCGACACCTTCTCGCGGTCCGTGTGGCGCGGGAAGTCGAGGCACAGCGCGCCGTCCTTGGTCCACAGCGCCTCGGTGAGCTGGACGTTGTGGGTGTAGGCGACGACGATGCCGGCGCGGTCCTCGTAGTAGAGCCCCGTGCCCTGCGCGGTGAAGCTCTCGCCGGTGCCGCAGTAGTCGGCGGTGATCATCTTCAGGGTGGCGTCGCGCTGGTCCTTGCTGGCGGCCGGGTTCGGCGGACCGAGCGCCGACATCGGGCCGTAGCCGAGGCGCTTGGTCTTGTAGGCGGCCTCGTCGGCGCAGGCCAGGGTGACCCAGTCGGGGTCCTGGTAGTGGACCTTCTTCAGCTCGTTGTCGTAGGTCTCGCCGCGGATCACCGTGATCACCGTGTCACCCGACGCGTAGCCGCCCGGACAGACGTTGACGTCGCGGGCCGCGCCCGAGCCCGCGGGCACCGAGAAGTTGAGCGCGTAGGTGGTGATCGGGCGGCCCGCGTCGGCGAGCGACGGGACCGCGGGGTCGTACCCGGCGATCGTGACGACCTCCTCCTCGCCCTCGAACTCGACCACGAGCTGCCAGCCGACCAGCCCGGCGCCGCTGGCGACGATGGTGCCGTCGAGCACGGCGACGAGGTCCTCGTGGCTGTCGGTGGTGACGGTGTGCAGCGGCGCGCTGGTGTTCGGCCGGAGCCCGAGCAGGCTCACGCCGTCGTCGTTGGGCAGGCCGCTGAGCCGCAGGTTCGGGATCGGGGCGTCGTTGACGTGCGGCGAGTTGGGCGGGCAGCTCGCGCAGCCGATGGTCTCGCGGAACTCGACCTCGTCGGGGTCGAGCAGCAGGGGGCCGCACGCGACGGTCGAGGTCGCGAGCAGGAGGGTGGGAAGGGCGTGGTGAAGGCGAAGGGCAAGCAAAGACATCGAACTACTCCGGCGCTGTGGATCGTGCGGGCTCCCGCGGCTGCGGTCGGTCCCAGACCGGTCTCAGCAGCGAACATGCCACAAGAATTCTCAAGGATTGCGTGAGGTCAGGCGTGGGTCCGACGTGGGCTCCCCGCTTGTGGCGACGCTGCCCCATGGGCCACCATCCCGCCCCCATGGGGTCGCGTCGGTCTGCCGAAGAGACGGAGTCCACCGAGCGCACGACCCGGGTCTGCGCACCCCCGCGCACCTCCCGGCTGGTGCTCGTGTACCCGCGTGAGCTGGCCGCGACGCACGCGCTCGGCGCCGCCGACCGGGAGATCGGGCGGTCGCCCGAGCCGGGTCAGATCGGCGCGACGCACAAGACCGTGTCGCGCCGGCACGCGGCGCTGCGCTGGGACGAGGCGGTCGGGCGCCACTACGTGACCGACCTCGGCAGCCGCAACGGCACCTGGCTCGACGGGCGACCGGTGCTGGCCATGCCCTGTTACCTCGAGGACGGGGCGGTGCTGCGCATCGGCGACGTGCTCGCGGTCTACGAGCGCCGCGAGGGCGCCGCCGACGACGCGCCGGAGGTCTCGCGCGAGGCCGTCCCGGGCGTCTCGCTGGCGGTCCGCGAGCTGCGCCGGGCGATCGCTCGCGCCGGCCCCGACACCTCGCCGGCGCTGATCCTCGGCGAGACCGGCGTCGGCAAGGAGCGCGTGGCCGCCGAGCTGCACCGCCTGAGCGGACGGCGCGGACCTCTGGTCGCCGTCAACTGCGCGACGCTCAGCCCGCAGCTGGTCGAGAGCCAGCTGTTCGGCCACACCCGCGGGGCGTTCACCGGGGCCAGCCAGGAGCACGTCGGGCTGTTCCGCACGGCCACCGGCGGGACCCTGTTCCTCGACGAGCTCGGCGAGCTCCCGGTCGACCTCCAGCCCAAGCTGCTGCGGGCGGTCGAGCTCGGCGAGGTCGTGGCCGTCGGCAGCACCCAGCGCCACACCGTCGACGTGCGGCTGATCGCCGCGACCAACCGCTCGCTGGTCGACGACGTCGAGCGGGGCCGGTTCCGCCGCGACCTCTACGCCCGCATGGCCCTGTGGGAGGTCCCGGCCCCGCCGCTGCGCGCCCGCCGGGCCGACCTCGTGGCCTGGATCGACCGGCTGCACCAGGCCTGGTGCGACAAGCGAGGCCGCGCCCACGCGCCGCTCGAGTTCCAGGCCGAGGCCGTCGAGGCCCTGCTGCTGCAGCGCTGGCCCGACAACCTGCGCGGTCTGCAGCGGTTCGTGCACGCCTGCGGGGCGGCCGGCGGCGACGCGCCGCGCACCCTCGCCGAGCTCGCGCCCTGGCTGCGCGACGCGACCGAAGCGCCGACCCCGACCCCGACCTCACCTCCCGCTGCGGCGACCGCTCCGACGCCGGCCCGCCGCGAGGCCCGGCCGCGCCCGACCCGCGAGGCGCTGCTCGCCGCGCTGACGTCCCACGGGTGGAGCGTGCGCGCGACGGCCAGGCACTACGAGGTCGAGCGCAAGCAGATCACCCGGTGGATCGGCATCTACGGGCTCGTCCGACCGGACGACGTCGTCGACGACGAACCGAAGTGACGCCCCGCGCCCTCCCCTCCCGACCGGCGAGCCGCGTACCATGACCGCCGTGCACCCGGACGACGACCCGCGGATACTCGAGCACGAGTCGGTGGTCGCCTTCGGCCCGACCAGCGCGCTCGGCCGCCGCGCCCCCGGGCCCTTCACCGTCGACGGCGTCGCCTACTGCTGCCTCGAGCAATACGCCGCGGCCGACAAGGCGCTGGCCCTCGCCGACGCCGCCGCCCGCGCCGATATCCTGGCGTGCTCGTCGCCCGCCGAGCACGCCGCCCTCGCCCGCCGCCTCGGCGACGACCCGAGGACCCGGGACGAGCGTTGCGACGCGTTCTCTCAGCCGTCACACGCCTCGGCGCCGGCTGTGCAGTACACGCTCCACCACGGGTTGCACACGTCCGCGTCCTCGTAGTCACCGCCGCTCATGTCGAGCAGGGCCGCGGCCGTGGTGGACGCGTCGCCGTAGCGCAGGTGCATGTGCTTGATGTCGCCGTCGCCGTGGGGCGGCCGCATCACGACGTGGGTGAAGTCCTCGCAGCCGGCGTCGCCGCCGGTCAGCTCAAAGACCAGCCACACCGAGGTCAGGGTCTCTGGGAAGTAGTGGGGGTCGCCTTCGTGCCCGACGTACTTGTAGCGGCAGCTCTCCGCGAGGGGCAGGGTACCCTCGCGATCCTCGTAGAACGACATGGTCTCCATCTTGTCGAGGACGACCCGGCCGGGGTTGCGCGGGTCGTCGGGGCATTCGGCCGCGAGCGGATCGCTGGTGAAGGGACCGTCGACTCCGCGGTACGGCACGTCCTTGTTGGGCTCCTCGGCCACCGGATCGCCGCCCTCCGTGCAGCCCGCGAGCGCGCCCGCGAGGCAGAGAGGACCAGCAAGAGCGAACAACCTCCACGACTTTTTTCTCGGCATTTCTCGATCTCCGTTGCGATGTCCCCGGATGCACCCGGCGGGTCGGGGACGTACGTACGTCGCACGAGCCGGGATCGTCGGTCACGAAGTTGATGGTCAAAATCTCGGGGCCGACCGTGCTTCTTTAGGGTCATGTGTGCAAGCGAGCGCAATAGGGCGCGCGTCGATCCCATCGGGGTCGGCGTATCGTACCGGCGCCATGAGACTGGTCCGAACGAACCTCTTGCTTGCCGGCGCGCTGGCGTGTGCGCCGAGCCAGGAGGCGGTACACGTGCAGATCCCGGTGTCGATCGACGGCTCGACGATCACCGACTCGACCAACGATGAGGGCTGGACGGTGACGTTGTCCGCGGCGCGCATCGCCGTGGCCGACCTGCAATTCACGATCCTCGGCGAGATGCATGGGGCGAGCGCGTGGCTGGACGGCTGGCTCATCCGACGGGCGTGGGCCCACCCCGGACACGCGGCGGGTGGCGACGTGACGGGCGAGCTGGTCGGCGAGTTCGTACTCGACTGGTTCGGCGCCGACGGGGTGACACTCGGCCCAGCCGACGTGCTGACCGGCGACTACAACGGTCTTAACTTCAGCTTCCGCGTTGCCGGGCCCGAGGACGGACTGATGGCGGACGACCCGCTGCTCGGGCACTCGGCTTACTTCGGCGGGGTCGCGCGCAAGGGGGACGCGGAGGTCGTGTTCACGGCGGCGCTGGACTACGACGTGGGGACGCAGATGATCGGCGCGCCGTTCGAGCTGACGATCGCGGCCGACACGCAGACGATGATCGCCCTCCAGCTCGAGCCGACCGACCCGGTCGAGGCGAAGTCGATGTTCGACGGGCTCGCGTTCGACGCGCTCGACGAGGACAGCGACGGGGTCGTGACGATCGTACCGGACAGCGAGGCGGCGAACCTGCTGCGTCGGGCGGTCTACTCGCACGCGCACTACCTGGCGGCGGCGCAGGGCGGGTGACGAAGGCGGTCGAGATCCGGGTGGACAGCTCAAGGTTCCGGGGTCGTCGCACGTGCTCGACGAGACCGGCAACCCGCGCACGGGCTACGTGCTGCGCGGGCCGAAGGAGACGCGGATCAAGAGCATCAACCGCTCGTGGGAGATCGAGGTCTCGGCGGTCGAGGTCGGGCCGACCGCGTCGCGCCGGGGCAGCCCGGCGGCGCTCCGCCAGTCCGCCTGACCTGCACGGCTAGCGGTCCAAGCCGTGGCTTGCACCTTCACCGACCCCATCGGCTGCGACGACGAGCCGGCGGGGTCGACCTCCACGACCGCGGCCAGTGAGGCCGGGCCGGCAACGGACGGCGGGGCCAGCAACGCCAGCGCCGCCTCCCCGGCGCCCGCGTCGCATGACCCGCAGCGCCGGCCAGCGCAAGAACCCCGCGGACGAGACCCAGCGGCTCCGCGCGACAATATCGCTAAAGATTAACTGTTGCAACTCCGTTGCATTAATGCGATGGTCGCTCCGTGGACACGCCCCCCGACGACCGTCTCCCCGTCACCGTGCTGTCCGGCTTCCTCGGCGCCGGCAAGACGACCCTATTGAACGCCGTGCTGCGCAACCGGGCCGGGCTCAAGGTCGCCGTGATCGTCAACGACATGAGCGAGGTCAACGTCGACGGGCGGCTCGTCCGCGACGGCGGCGCCGAGCTCAGCCGGGTCGACGAGCGGCTGGTCGAGATGTCGAACGGCTGCATCTGCTGCACCCTGCGCGAGGACCTGCTGCTCGAGGTCGGGCGCCTCGCCCGCGAGCGCCGCTTCGACTACCTGCTGATCGAGTCGACGGGGATCTCGGAGCCGCTGCCGATCGCCGAGACCTTCACCTTCTCCGACGAGCAGGGCGGCTGCCTCGCCGATGTCGCCCGCCTCGACACCATGGTCACCGTCGTCGACGGGGTCGACTTCCTGCGCGAGTACGAGGCATCCGACAGCCTGCGGCGCCGCGGCGTCGGGCTCGGCGAAGAGGACGAGCGCACGATCACCGATCTGCTCGTCGACCAGGTCGAGTTCGCGGACGTGCTGGTCATCAGCAAGGCCGACGTGGCGAGCGAGGAGGAGCTCGGGCGCCTCGAGGCGGTCCTGCGTGTGCTCAACCGCCAAGCGAAGATCCTCCGGAGCAGCCACGGCGACGTGTCGCCCGAGGAGCTCCTCGCCACCGGACGCTTCGACTTCGAGCGCGCCGCGCAGGCCGCGGGCTGGCTGCGGGAGCTCCGCGGCGAGCACGTGCCCGAGACGGCCGAGTATGGGATCTCGAGCTTCGTCTACCGAGCCACCGTCCCGTTCCACCCGCAGCGCCTGTGGGACCAGGTCCGCCGCAAGTGGCCGAACGTGCTGCGCTCGAAGGGTATTTTTTGGCTGGCGACGCGCATGGGCGAGGCGATGAGCTGGTCGCACGCCGGCAGCACGCTGCGGATCGGCCGCGCGGGCAAGTGGTGGTCGACCGTGCCGCGCGCGCAGTGGCCGGAGGATCCGGACACCCGCGCGCAGATCGAGGCGTACTTCCGGCCGAAGTGGGGCGACCGTCGGCAGGAGCTGGTGATGATCGGCCGCGGCATGGACCAGGGCGCCTTGACCGCGGCGCTCGACGCCTGCCTGTTGACGCCGGCGGAGATGCGCGGCGGACCGCGCACGTGGGCCGGGTACGCCGACCCGTTCCCGGAGGCGGAAGAGGGAGCGCCTGACGCGAACGAACACCCGGCGCTCGCGGGAGGTGCCGCGTGACCGTCTCGCTCGTCACGCCCGACGCCTGGAACCGCGTGGGCCAGGGTTACACCAGCCGCTTCACGCCGACGCTCGCCGCGTACGCGCGCACGGCCCTGTCGCTCGTACAGCCCGCCGCCGACGCGCACATCCTCGACGTCGCCGCGGGGCCGGGGACGCTCGCGCTGCTCGCGGCGCCGGACGTGCGGCGCGTGTCGGCGCTCGACTTCTCGTCGGGGATGATCGACCGGCTGCGACACGACGCCGCAGCCCGCGGGCTCACCAACGTCGAGGCCGTCGTCGGCGACGGCCAGGCCCTCCCGTACGCCGATGAGAGCTTCGACGCGGCGTTCTCGATGTTCGGGCTGATCTTTTTCCCGGACCGGGCGCGCGGGCTGCGGGAGCTCCTGCGCGTGCTCCGTCCGGGCGCACGCGCGCTGGTCGGCTCGTGGGCGCCGATGGACCCGAGCTCGCCTCCGGTCATCCTGTTCGAGCTGTTCCGCGAGGCGTTGTCGGAGTCGCCGCCGACGTTCCCGCGGCTGCCGCTCACCGACGCCGAGTCGATGCGCCAGGAGCTCCGCGAGGCCGGCTTCGAACAGATCCAGGTCTCGCTCGTCGCGCACGAGTTCGCGGCCCCCTCGGTTGAAGCGTTCTGGCAGGGCCAGGCCCTGGCCAACGTGCTGTTCGCCGGTGTCCTCCACGCCATGACGCCCACGGCCCGCGACCAGGTGTCCGAGCGCGTGCTCCACGCGCTGCGCGCCAACCTCGGCGACGGCGAGGTGCGCTACCTGCAGACCGCCGGTGAGTTTCAGGATAGTTGTCGCCTTGGCAATCAGGCGTGCTTCGCCTTGGAATCGGCGGGCTCACGCTCTGGGTTGAGGCAGACGACGCGGACGGGCTTCCAGTTGCGGGTGTTGCCGGTCCAGCGTTCGGGGTGGC
>JAEUJW010000093.1 GCA_016793465.1 Myxococcales bacterium | reverse complement strand
GTACGGTGGTCCCGCTCGCGGTCAAGCTGGGCGACGATCGCCGCCTGTTCCAACACGTGAAGGCCGGGCCGGTGCTCGGCCAGATCGCCGCCGGTGATCGCATCTATCTGCTCGCCGCGGTGTCCTCGTTGCTCGTGATCGCCGAGGTGACCGGCGAACATGCCCGGCTCGTGTGGGGCGGCCGCGCCGAGAGCCTCCCAGCGGTCGTGATCAAGCCGCCGTCGCCTCGCGCGTCTGCCCGTCCTGGAGATCCAGCGACAACCGTCGTGGAGCTCGAGCGTCGCCTCGCGCAAGCCGAAGCGGCGCTCGCTGCCGAACGTCGGGCCCGAGAGGAGGAACGACGCAGCGCCGAGGCCAGGGGGATGGAGGCTGGGCAGACCCCGGAGAACCTTGCGAGCACCACAAGCTACGTCCTGGAACTGCAGAGTCAGCTCAGTTCTCAAGCCCAGGAGCGGTTCGAGGCCGAGAACAAGCGCCTGCTCGCCGAGACGCGTCTGAAGAAGGTCGTCGAGGACCGCGACAACCTCGTGGCCGCGCTCGCCAAGCTTCGCTCCGGCGCCGCGACCGAGCCCGAGGACCCCTCGGGTACGGTCGCCGAGCTCATGCGACGCCTATCAGAATCCGAAGCGCTGCTCGCCGCCGAACGTCAGGCGAGAGAAGAAGATCGGCGCAGCTACGAGTCGCGGGCGCAGGACACCGGACAGACCAACCCATACGCCGAGAACACCCTGCGCTACATCGACGAGCTGCAGGACCGGCTCCGCGCCAAGACCGCGGAGCATCTGGCCGCCGAGGACAGCCGCCTGATCGCCGAGGACAAGCGCCTGATCGCCGAGGACCAACTGAAGCGCGTCGCCCAGGCCCGCGACGCACTCGCCGCCGAGCTCGACGCACTCCGCGCCTCGCCCCCGACGCCCCCTGCAACGAGCGAGCAGCATGCGGCGGAGCACGGCGTCCTCGTTGACGCCGAGCATCAGGTCCGTCGCGCCGCTGATGAGGTGGCTCGTCTCACGGAGAAACTCGCGGTCTACCGGGCGCAGGATCAGGTGACACGCGACGCGCTCGCCGCGACGCAACGGGAGCTCGCGGATCTACGACAAGCCCAGGCCGACGAGGTGTCAAAGATCCGCGAGCTGCTCGCGGCCAAGCGCTTCCCCGAGGCGGTCTTGCACTCGCTGGCTCGGAGCCTCGGTGAGAACGACGTCGAAGCCGTCCTCGATCACATCCCTCCGTCTGGTACCGGAGCCACGCCGCTGCCGGAGACTTCTACCGATGACGGACCTGAGGACACGACGCCCCCCGTCGTGACCGCCCCGCAGGCCGCAGCACGTCCGTCTCACGGGCGACGCAATGTCGTCAGCGTCGCACCTCCCGCGGACTATCCCGCGTATCAGGTCGCCGCCGCCGTCAGGAAACCGGGCCGAAACGAGGCGTGCCCCTGCGGCTCCGGCAAAAAGTACAAGAAGTGCTGCGGCATGGCCGCAACCTGAAGATGGCGTTAGGGCCCCGCCGCTCCGGATCCTAGTCACCCTTAGGGATGACAGGTGCACGCGCCGGGTCTACCCTCCGAGGGTGACGCGCGCGCCGCTCCTCGCCGCCCTCGTCCTCGCCGCCTGCGGGGACACAGCCCCGCCCGGGTTCTCGTCCGGGTCGGCGGTCACGAGCGTGTCGGGGACGACGAGCGGCAGCTCGACGAGCGGCGACAGCTCGTCCACGAGCTCGGCAGACGTCTCGACCGGCAGCTCCACCGGCGAGAGCACCGGGATCATCCGCGACGTCGGGGCCGAGACCGACTTCGGCACCGGCCAGCCGCTGGGCTGCCAGGGCAAGGTCGACCTGCTCTTTCTGATCGCGCGCAGCGGCAACATGAAGTACGTGCAGGACCAGTTCCTCGCCAGCCTGCCGGGGTTCGTCCAGACGATCGAGGACAAGCTCGAGGGCTTCGACGTACATATCATGACCGCGAACCCGGACGGCGACTGGCCCGGCTACGCGTGCCAGTCCTCGCCGAACGGCTGCCAGAAGTTCTACCCGACCTGCGGGCCGGGGTCCGAGAACTGGGACTGCGAGAAGTCCGTGCAGGAGTGGAGGCCATGCGACAGCGAGCTCGGCGCCGGCAACACCTTCAACGCGGGCTGGTATGCGACGAACGAGCGGTGCGAGCTGTTCGGGGACAACCGCTACATCATCAGCGGCGAGCCCGATCTGGCCGGCAACCTCGAGTGCATCGCCAAGGTGGGCACAGCGGGAGGCGCCAAGATCGGGGACGCGCTGATGGCCGCGGTCTCGCCGAAGCTCAACGCCCCGACCGGCTGCAACGCGGGCTTCCTGCGCGACGACGCGTTGCTCGTCGTCGTCATCATCCACAACACGGAGGACTGGTCGCTGAGCTCGCCGAAGACGCAGTACGACAAGGTCATCGCGGCCAAGAAGGACCCCGGCGCGGTCGTCATGCTGGCGATCACGGCGCCACTTCCTCCCGGGGAGGGTGAGCCGCTGGACCCGGACTGCATCTACGACGACGGTGGAGAGATCGACTACCTACCGCTGCTCGAACAGTTCCCCTATCACCTTCGAGGGAACGTCTGTACGGACAGCTACGTGCCGTTCTTCGAGGACGCCGTCGCCATGATCGACGAGGCCTGCGGGAAATTCGTCCCGAAGTGACCTCGCCGCTCGACTACCCGTGGATCCAGGTGATCCGGGCCTGCAACTCGCCGCTGACTGTGACGTACCCCGCCGGGAAGATGCGATCGAAGCCGTCCCGGGCGATGCCGAGGGCCTCCGAGGGGCCGAGGCCCGGATACTCGTGCTCGAGCGCGAGCTGCCCATCCTGCCCGACCATGCGCCCGAATACGTAGCCGCGGAGCTTGCCGTTCTGCGTCACGGCGCCCGCGACGAGGGCCCGTCCCTGGCTGTCGAGGGTTACATCGCTGCCGTAGACGAGGGCGGCGAGCGGGGACTCCGTCGCGTGCCAGGGACGTTCGCCGCTCGCGGTGTAGAGGGAGGTCTCGATCCGATACAGGTCACAGGCGTCGTCGCACCCGTACCCGGTCACCAGCACGCCCTCCGGATGGCGGGCACCGCCGAAAAACACGCTCTGCGTCCAACCGCCGTCCGACGGCGCGACGATGACGGGAGCGAAGACCTCGCCGGTGTGCAGGTCCATCGGGACCAGGATCCCCCGAGTGCGGATCGGAAGATTGTCGTGCGGCCCCTGGCTCATGCCGATGACCCACGCGACATCGCCATCGATGACGACGTCGGTGGCGGCGTCGCGGAACGTGTGCTGCATGACGGCCGGCACGTAGTCGTAGACATCTCCGAGTGTCTGCAGGCCCGCGGCGTCGATCCGCCAGTAGGCGAAGTCCCAGTCGCCCTGCACGCCTGCGATGCCTGCCGCGAAGCAGCCACCGCCCGCGTCGGCGGCGACGGCGCGGACCATACGTCCAGACGTACCCAGGATGTCAGCGCCGGCCACGTGCCCGTCCGCGTCCAGCAGGGCGATCCGCGGCCGGGGATCCTGCATCGGCTCGCGGACATTCATGGCGACCCACATGCGCCCGTCCGGAAGGACCGCGACGTCGACCGCGGCACCCTCGCCCGCGTCGAGCGTGATCGTTCCCTCCGGCCACAGCTCTGCGCCAGTGACGCCCGACCGCTTGCGGATCGTCGGGCGCGCCACCCCGCCCGTTTCGGTTTGGCCGACCTCGATCAAGTCGCCCGCCGGCGTGACCGCGACGCGGTTGGTCCGGCTACCCTTGGGGCCCTCCTGCGACCACGCCTCGGTGCCGGGCTTGGGCGCCTGAACGTTGTAGTGAGCAGTTTGGTGGGCCGCGAGCGGACCCTGCGTCGCGATGACCTCGACCTCGTGCATGCCGTTGTCGACCGCGCCGTGCACCGGCAGCTCACCCTTGAAGTTGCCATCGCCCGCGGCGAGCAGCTCGCCCAGGTCGACGCCGTCGAGCTGGACGTGCACCACAGCCGTATGCCTGGTCTCCACGGTGATGGGTACCGGTCCAGCGGCGTAGACCTCGGCCGGGAGCATCACGTCGAGGATCTCCGGCTTCTCCGCGTCGCCCACGGACGGGTCCTCGGCGCTGCCGGTCGTCGAGGTCGACGTCGTGTCGCCCGACGTCGTGTCGATCGTGTCCGCCGCCGAGGCCCCGGTGCCGTCCGCCGAGCCCGAGCTCGTCGACGCTGCTTCACCCGTCGATGCGGTGGTCTCGTCGGCGTTCGCGTCGCCGCTCGATGAGCTCGCGCCCGCTCCGTCGCCGTGCTGGAGGTACTGCTCGTACGCCGGCGAGATGCACCCGGCGAGGAGGGTCAGGACGAGCGGGGCGCGGCTCATACGGGCAACAGTAGCGGAGAAGACGAATTCGCGCACCGTCAAAACCTCCCCTCCAGCACCAGTCCGCCGACGCCCCGGGCGCCCCACGGGGCGACCGACATGCGGCCTTCCCGGGCCCCGATCGCGAGAAGGACGGCGCCGGTGACGACGAGCGCGCCACCCGCAACGCCGAGGGCCACGGCCCCCGCCGTCGTCGCCGTGTAGCTCTGGTTGAGGGCAGCGGCTTGCTGGTTGTCTACGTCGGTCCGCGGTCGCGTCATCGTCACCGCGTCGAGGGCCAGGAGCTGGCGCTCGCCGGTGGCGCGGTAGGCCAGGAGTCCGGCCATCGGCGCGAACAACAAGAGCCCCGGGACGAGCGTCCCGACCCCGGCCCGGACCTGACGGCGATCGCGGCGCTCCTCGGCCGGCGGAGGCGGGTACACCACGGGCGCTCGTGGGGGCTCCGGCTCCTTCGCCGTCGCGGCTTCGACGATGCCCGCGACCGCTGCGTTGTCCGCCGTCGCCACAGGAGCCTCGGGATTGCAGGTCGCCTGCCAGGTCGGGCCCAGCGTCCTCTCGAGCCGCCGCTCCGCTTCCTCGGCCGCCTTGCGCTTGCTCGCGCCGCCCTTCGGCGTGTCGAGCGGGGCGACGAGGCGGAGGATCTCCGCCGCCTTGCACAGCTCCTCGGGCGGGCCTCCGGCGTCGAACGACATCTCGTAGTTCTGGCGGGCCAACCCACCCAGGAGCACGCGGTAGGCCGCGGCGAGGTCCTCGCGCCTCGCACCATCGTCGGCGAGTCGGGCCGCCTCCGCGTACTTCTTCGCCGTGTGGAGCGCCGAGACCTGCTCGACGAGTTCTGCCGGTGGTTCTCCGGCGTGTGCCACGCCAGGGCGCCCAATGCCCGACACCACCACGAGGATGCTCAGCGAACGGCGGACCATGTCGTTGAGGATACACCCAGCGACGAGCCGCAAGTCCGGTCCGTCCCGTCGAACTCTCGAGATCCGCTACCACTATATAAGGAGGCGTTCACGTCGTGGCCCGTCCCGGTTCGGCGATCACCGGCAGGTTGACGGGTTGCCCGCACGGCGGCAGGCTCGGGTCATGGTCACGCCTGCCTCCGCGCCGATGCCGGCCCCGGTGCCCGGGTGGACCCTGCAGCGGCTCCCGCCGCCGGAGGACCACGCTGGCAAGCTGTTCGCCGGCCGCTACATGCTCCTGCGGAAGATCGGCAGCGGCGGCATGTCGACGATCTACGAGGCCCGCGACGCCACCCTCGGCGTGCCGGTCGTCGTCAAGATCATGCGGGACGACCTGCCGATCGACCCCGTCGACCGCTTCCGCCGCGAGGCGCTGGTGCTCGCCCGGCTGGTGCACGAGCACATCGGCCGCATCATCGATCGCCAGGACCCCGACGACGGCCCGCGCTTCCTCGTCGCCGACTACATCGACGGTATCGACCTGGCCCGGCTCCGTCGACGCGGGCCGGTCCCCGCCGCCGCGGTCGTGCAGCTCGGCCTGCAGGTCTCGGCCGCCCTGGCCTACGCGCACGCCGAGGGCGTGATCCACCGCGATATCAAGCCCTCGAACGTGATGCTGGTGCGGCACCCCGGCGGCGACGTGTTCGCCAAGGTCATCGACTTCGGGATCGCCAAGTTGTCGCGCGGGTCGGAGCTCGCCGACGCCGCACCGCCGGGCGCACGCCGGGAGACCCGCGGCGACGTCGTCCCCGGCACCGCGCCCTACTGGCGCGGCCTCGAGGGTCCGCCACGCGACGTCTACGCGCTCGCGCTCATGCTCGCCGAGCTACTCACCGGCGAGGAACCGGACCCCGCCGTCGACCTCGCCCGCCCGAACATCCCCGCAGGGTTGGTGAAGGTGCTTCGGGCCGCGCTGCGCGCCGAGATCACGACGATGGACGCCCTGCACACCGCCATGTGGGAGGCCGACACCCAGTCGCCCGACGCGGCGGAGGCTGACCGTCGCCGCTACGTCGCCCAGGTGTTTCCGACCGCGCCGGCCGACAAGGCCCCAGCCGCGAACGACGCCCCGCGCTTCGCCGGCCGCTACATCCTCTGCGGCGAGCTCGGCGAGGGCGGCATGGGCCGCGTGCAGGTCGCCTTCGACACGGTAAACCGCCGCCGCGTCGCCCTCAAGACCATCCATCCGCGCTGCGCCGGCATGACGAACCTCAAGCACAGGTTCCGCCGCGAGGCGTGGGCGCTCGCTGCGATCGAGCACCCGGGCCCGCCGACCCTGTTCGAGAGCAGCGTGGAGCCCGAGCCCTTCTTCACCATGGAGATCGTCGCGGGCACGACCCTCGCCGCCGTGCTCCGACAAGGTAAGCTCGACCCGCACCGCGCCCTCTCCGTGGCGATCGACCTCGCGCGGATCCTGCACGCCGCGCACGAGGTCGGCGTGATCCACCGCGACGTGAAGCCGGAAAACATCGTGCTCGAGCAGGGCGACCGCGTGCGCCTCCTCGACTTCGGCGCCTGCCTGCTCATGCCACGCTTCCACCAGCGACATCTGCTGTTCCCGGCGACCCCGCCCGAGCAGCGCTACGCGACCGGCGACCTCGAGACGGTCGGGACACCCGGCTACACCGCGCCGGAGATCCTCGAGCTCCGCGGCGGCGCCGGTCCGCGCAGCGACATCTACTCGGTGTGCGTCGTGCTCTACGAGATGTTGACCGGCCGCCGCCACGAGAGCCCGAGCGAGGGCAAGGCGCAGCCGATTGAGCGGGGCGAGTTCTCGGCGGCCCTCGGCCCGATCGCCGACGTGCTCCGCCGTGGCGTTGCCCGGGAGCCGAGCGAGCGCCCGTGGAGCATGGCGGACCTCGTGCGCAGCCTCGAGATCGTCCGCGCCGGGCTGCTCGGCGAGCGATGGCGGAAGCAGATCGTGGCCGTCGTCGTGCTGGCCGTCATGTCGACGGTGGCGCTCACCGGCATCGCCCTGCGCTTCATCTCCAAGATTTCCGCGGATGACCCGGCGCCGACAACAGCCGCGCCCACGGCGGCCCTGTCAGTCGAGGCGCCCCCAGTCAAACCTGCTATCTCGCGCGATGACCGCCCGAACCCGGCGCCGGCAGCTGACCCCGCTCAGCACCCACCTCCAGCTCCCCTGCCTACGGGTGACCCGGCGCCGGAGCCCACGACCCTCTCGCCGTCGAACACAGACGCCGTCACCGCGTCAGCGGTGCTCACCACAGCCCGAGTTCGTACGCGGCTCGCCACACGCAACCGCGGGCTGGAGCAGTGCGGGGTACCGCTGCTGGTGCTCAACCTGACAATCGAGGGGCGCCACCCCATGTTGTCGACGGCCAACGGCATGACCGCGGGCGATCCGCTCCACACCTGCGTCATCGAGGCACTCCGCGGGCTCACTTTCCCACCCCAACGATCACCGCAGAAGTACACCGTGACGCTTAACCTCGGACCCGAGGCGGGGTGATGGACCAGGCGCCGCAGATCGAACCCCTCTACGCCTTCGCCGTCTTCATGCTCGGCTCGCGGGAGGCCGCGTTCATGGCCGTCTGCGACGTGATGGGCGAGCACGTGGGCGACCGTGACGCCTGGTTGCCGGCGCTGGTCGCCCGCCTCGTCGCTGCCGAGAGGCGGGCGCGTGTCGATCAGTTCGCCGAGCTCAACGACATCCTCCGCACCAACTCGACGATCCCGGTCGATCTGTCGCACCCGCTCGTGCAGGGCGACGCGGGACGTCTCAGCCTGCTCCTCTGGGAGCTGCAGCGCTCGTGCTTGATCACGACACTACGCGGCCTCACCTCGGAGCGGCGGGCCGTCTTCACCCTCATGCACGTGCTCGGCCTGTCCATGGCCGACACCGCGGCAATCTGCGGCACCAGCGTCGCAGCCGTCCGCACGACCGAGGCCCGGGCCCGGAAAGACCTCGAGGGCTACCTCGGGGGATGTCCCGAGCGCTGTTGAAATTTAGGTGGCGGTCTCGTTGACCCCGAGGGAATTCTCGGGGTTCGAAACCAACAAGGACCGCCATGCCGAAGAATGCCAGGAAGAGCCCGAAGAACGAAGTCCAGACGACGCCGCCGGCGAGTAGCCAGCTCACGATGCCGCTGCCGGAGCTGATGCGAGAGGAGTTGTACGGGGTCGTGACCCGCCTTGGCCTGTTGGCCATGCAGAGCATGCTGCAGCAGGACGTGGAGGCTCTCTGCGGACCGCGGTACAGCCGCGACGAGGGAGATCGGCCGAGCCGAGGCGGGACGGCTCGGGGGAGCCTGGCGCTCGGTGGACGACGCGTGGAGGTGCGGCGTCCTCGGGTTCGTCAGGATGGCCGCGAGGTGCAGCTGAAGTGCTGGGAGCACCTGTCGAGCGAGGACCCGCTGAATCGGCGGGCGGTCGAGCAGATGCTCATCGGGGTGTCGACCCGCAAGTACGGGAGGTCGCTCGAGAAGGTGCCCGAGGAGGTCAAGACGCGGGGGACGAGCCGCAGCGCCGTGAGTCGGCGGTTCGTGGCCGCGACGACGGCGGAGCTGGAGGGCTGGCTGCAACGCGACCTGCGCGGGCTGGCGATCACGGCCATCATGATCGACGGCATCTACATCGCCGACCACGTCGTGCTCATCGCCCTGGGCTTCGACGAGACCGGCGCCAAGCACATCCTCGGGGTCCAGGAGGGCGCCACCGAGAACCGCGAGAGCTGCACGGCGCTCCTGCGCGACTTCTCCGAGCGTGGGGTCGACACCGGCCGCTCGACGCTGTTCGTCATCGACGGCGCCAAGGCGATGCGGCGCGCCATCCTCGACGTGTTCGGCAAGCGGGCGCTCATCCAGCGCTGCCAGTTCCACAAGGAGTGCAACGTCCTCGAGCACCTGCCCGAGCCGAAGAGGGCCAGCATCCGCCGCGTCCTCCACGACGCGCTGCGGGCGTCGACCGTCCAGACGGCGAGGCGCCGCCTCGAGGCCCTGGCCGGTCGCCTCGCCAGCGAACACCCGAGCGCCGCAGCGTCGATCCGCGAGGGCCTCGACGAGCTGTTCACCGTCAAGGAGCTCGGGCTCTCCGAGGACCTCGAGCGCTCACTGTCGACCACCAACGCCATCGAGAACGTCAACAACGGCATCCGCCGCATCGCCGGACGCGTGAAGAACTGGCGCGGCGGGTCGATGATCCTCCGGTGGATTGGTGCCGCGCTCCACGAGCTGCAGGCCGGCTTCCATCGCATCAAGGGCTGTCGGGATATGCCCAAGCTGATCGCCGCTCTGCGAGCACGAGATGCCCGCCTCGATCCACCAATTGACGCCGCCGAGAAGGTCGCGTAAGTGCCTCACGCCGCCGCTCGAGTTTCAACAACTCGCGGGACATCCCCGGTCCGGCACCTCGCCGGCGTTTTTCGTCGGTGCTCCCCGTCGATACTTCCCGCTGGCGGCTTCGGCCGCTGAATTTCGCCGTCGGAATAACGCGGATCCGGACCGGTGTCTACATACGAGGTCGAACACGATGAACAGGCGGCTGTCGTCCTCGCCGAAGTGCCGCGCGTGGACCAGGTGCGGACTCTGGATCCGCGCGGCCAGTCGACCCTCCTGGCCGAAGAACGAGTGTACGAACCGTCCGCCGGACCGCATTCGACAAGGCGGTCTCGATTCATGCGGGCGGCGACGAGGTCGAGCGGGCGGCGATCTCGAGGCGGACGTACTCGTGGACCGTCGATGAGCGGGCCGGCGGGTTCGCTGACGCGTTAGATCGGTTTCAGAAGGCGCGTCTTCGCGAGCCGGATCTCGAGCGTGCGCAGGTATGGGCCGATTAGCTGCAAGAAATCGGTGTCCACTTTGGTCGACAGCACGTCACGGCGAATGGACGCCCTCGATGTCCCGAACGCAGCCGGGTGGGGCGCGTCAGTCGAGTTCGCGCCGCCCGGCGCATACCGTAGTGGACACTCACAGCACTGGCAGGCTGCCGACCGCGGCGTAGGCGGGTGGCACGCCGCTTGCTCAACCCGACGTCGTACCGTCGTCCTTCGTCGCCGCGGTTGGGCCGCGGCGGGCTGCGGCGTGGTCAGAAGGTCACCGTGACAACCAGTACTCTGAAGCGTTCTCTCGTCCAGGAAGCCTTGCGCCGTTATCGCCTCGTCGCCGCCGATCCGGCGTCCGAGTCACCGACCGTGTTCTTGCCCGAGGGAGGTCCCGAGGGCGCCGGGCCGGCGGCTTGGGAGGCGATCGTGCGGCGCTTCGAGCGTCCGACACTCCTCGTTCGTCGGGGCAGCTTCGAGGTCCCCGAGTCCGACACCTGGCATGCGCACCTGAGTGCCAACCGCAGCAAGCTCGAGCGCGCGCTCGCGTCGGTCGGGCGCGTCGAGCTGGCCAACTTCCGCCAGCCCTGGGTTGGTACTGCGTGGATGATCGCGCCGCGCATCGCGGTGACCAACCGCCACGTCGCGGAGCTGTTCACCACGCGGGACGGCGGCCGGCTGGCCATCGGTCACGGGCTCGACGGCGGTCCGATCGAGGTGTTTATCAACTTCGGCGCCGAGCACCTCGAGCCGGCGCGGCCCGGGCAGCGTTTCCGGGTCACGCGGGTGCTCCACGTCGCGGCCAACCGGCCCTCGGAGCCCGACCTCGCGTTTCTCGAGCTCGAGCCCGGCGCGCCGCCGCCGATCCCTCTGCGCAGCGCAGCAGCCACGGCGGACGAGGTCGTCGCCGTGATCGGTTATCCCGCCCGCGACCCCCGCAACGACGCCGCCGACATGACGCGGATCTTTGGCGAGGTCTTCGAGGTCAAGCGCCTGTCGCCTGGGCTCGTGATGTTCGGCGCTGGTGACGGCCCCGAGTTCACCCATGACGCCACCTCCCTCGGAGGTAACTCGGGCTCCGTCGTCCTCAACGTCGAGTCCGGCATGGCGGTCGGCCTGCATTTTGGCGGGCGTTACCTCCGCGCCAATTATGCCGTGACCGCCGCGACCCTGCGCGCCCATCTGGACGCGCTGTCGCTGGAGGTTCCGCTGTCCGTCGAGGTCCCATCACGCTCGCTCGACGGCCTGTCGGAAGCTGCCCCTGCCGACCTCGAGCACCGCCGCGGGTACAATCCCGACTTCCTCGGCAAAGGTGAGCTCTCTGTGCCGCTCCCCGGGCTCGAAGCAGTGGCCGCCGACTTGGCAGCTCGGCTCGACGATCCGTCGCAGTGCGTGCTGCCATATACGAACTTCTCGATCGTCATGAACCGGGCGCGCCGCCTCGCGTTCTTCACCGCGACCAACATCGACGGGGGGACCGCGCAGGCGATCAAGCGCAAGGGGCCCGAGTCCTGGTACTACGACCCGCGGATCGACCGCGCGCATCAGGTCGGCAACGCCCTCTACGCCGGCAATGAGCTCGACCGCGGCCACCTGACGCGGCGCCTCGACCCGGCGTGGGGCGATGAGGCGCGGGCCGCCGAGCGCGACACTTTCTTCTGGACCAACTGCAGCCCCCAGCACGCCAACTTCAACCAGCGGCTGTGGCTTGGCCTCGAGGATTATATCCTCGAGAACGCACGCAACGAGGGCCTCCGCGCGACGATCTTCACCGGGCCCGTGTTCCGCGCCGACGACCCCGAGTACCGCGGCGTGCAGCTCCCGCGGGCGTTCTGGAAGGTCGCCGTGATCGTCACCTCGGACGGGACACTCAGCGCAACCGGCTACTTGCTCAGCCAGTCATCGCTGCTCGGCGATCTCGAGTTCGTGTACGGCGAGTATCGTACCTACCAGGTGTCGGTGGCGGCGATCGCCGAATGCACCCACCTCGGCTTCGGCGCGCTCGTCGAGCACGATCCGCTGGCGGTCGAGTCGCTGGTCGCCCGTCCGCTCTCCAGCCCCAGCGACATCCTCCTCTGAACTCAGCCGACACCGCAGGAGTACGCCATGGACATCTTTGACAGGTACTCGCGCAGGCTCCCCAGCGACCAAGGCATCCTCCAGGCCGTCGACGCCTATCGTGCGATCGTCGGCCCGTACGGCGCCGAGCAACTGTCGACGCTCGCTCGCGCTGCGCGCGACAAGTTGCTGGCACGCGTCCTTCCGACCGGGGCCGAACTCGCGGCGCTCGAGCAGGCGATCCGCCTGCTGCGCCCGGCCCCCCTCGTCGCCCTCGATCACACCCCACCGTTAGCGGCGGCCGCGGCCGAGGAATTCCCGGAGTGGAGCGAGCTCCGCGCCGCATCCCCCGCGCTGATGCCCGCGGTCGGCCGCATCGACTTCGCGGACCCGGCGGCCGGACAGGTCGGCACCGGCTTCCTCGTCGCCCCCGACCTCCTCCTCACCAACCGCCACGTCGTCTTCTACCTGACATCCGGCACCGGCGTGCTCGACCCCGACGACGCGCTCGTCCGCTTCCGCTACGAATGGGGTGTCACGTCGAAGGAGCGCCCCGTCGCCGTCCGCCGTGTCGTCGTCGTCCACCCCTACCTCGACCTGGCCCTCCTCCAACTCGAAGCCGCGGCGCCGCGTGCACCACTTCGCTTCGCCGCGACGCCCCCGGCCGTCGGCGACGCGGTGGTGGCGATCGGATTTCCGGCACGCGAGGACGGCAACCACTTCTTCGTCCCCGCCGTGTTCGAGTCGCGCTTCGGGGTCAAGCGGGCCGCGCCGGGCCGGCTCGCCGAGGTAACAGCGACCGCGCTACAGCACGACTGCAGCACGCTGAAGGGCAGCTCGGGCTCGCCCTTGCTCGGGCTTACGACCCACGAGGTTGTAGGGGTGCACGCGGAGGGAGTGTTCTCGTGGCGCAACACCGCGGTGCCCGGAGCGGCCGCGGCGGCGTTCGTGGAGGGTCACGCATGACGACGCGGGGGCTGCTGATCGCCATCGAGGACTACCGCGGGGACGCGCCGCTCGCCCCGCGGATCCACGGCGCCGTCGCCAGCGCCCAAGCGGTTCGGGAGTGGCTGCTCACGGCCAAGGGCGCGCAGGATGTCGTGTTCTGTGCCTCCTCGCCGCAGCATGTCCCCGGCGCCACCCATGGGACGACACCGGAGGCGGTCCGCGACGCCCTCGCCGCGATCGTCGACCATGGCCGTAACGACACCGATGAGCTCTACGTGTTCTTCGCCGGGCACGGGCTCAGCTACCGCGAGCGTGCCTGGACAGCCCTCGTCGACGTCCTCGTCACCTCCGATTTCCGCAGCTACGCCGACGGACGACCATGCCTGCAGCTCGCCGAGCTGCGTGAGAAGCTTCGCGTCGCGCTCGGCCCGGGGAACCACTACTGGTTCATCGACGCCTGCCGGACCGAGGTCGACGCCGACCTCCTGTCGGTCCCCGACAGCGGGTGGACCTTCGGCGTCTCGGACCTCGGCTTCGCCGACGTGTACACGCTGCAGGCCACCTCGCCCGGCGAGACGGCGCTCAATACCACGGAGTTCAGCGACGCGCTGCTCGCGGGTCTGCGCGGGCGGGGGCGATCGAAGGTCCGCGACGGCGTCGGCTACGCGGTGACCTTCGACCGCCTGCGCCACTATTTGCGGGGTCGGTTCCCTGGTGCCGACGCCGAGACGGAGGGTAACGGCGACGGGCTCATCCACCGCTTCACGGATACCCCACTGTCGCTGTGCCGGATCGCGGTGGAGGGAGCGAACCCCGGGGACACGTTCCAGCTTCGCTTCAGTGACGGGCTGGTGGCGGTCGGCGCGCCCGTGGAATTCACCGGCGGGCTCCACGAGCAAGCGATCCCCCCGAACGACTACGTCGTCACACTGACGACGGGCACGCTGCGAGCCCGGCAGGTGCAACCGCCCGGCAACCCCGTCGACCTGTGGGACTCGGCGACGATCACCTTCCAGCGCCCGAGTCTGCCCGACGGCGCACCGAGCCTCGAGTGGCTGGCCAGGCTCGACATCGTCGGCCCCGCGGTCGCCGGGACCCAGATCCGTGTCCTCGGTGCGAACTGCGAGTTCGCTGCGACCGACCCCCGCGTCCTCGCGCTCGTTCCCGGCGCTTACACCGTGGAGCTGATCGAGGCCGGCGGCCTCGTCGACGTGCGCCACGTCGACCTCCTCGCCCACGGACGCGCCCGCGTCGACTTCGTCAGAAGGGCGCACAGACCGGTCTACTCGGCCATCCTCAACAACCTCCCCGGTGTCGCGCGCAGCGACGGCTCGCTGCGATTCTCCGACGCACTCGAGCCGACGCTCCACCATGACCTCGGGCTCTGGCTGGCGCTCCTCGCCGGATCCCGTATCGTCGAGCCGGCGCGCAACCACGCCGCGCTCACGGCGTTGCCCCTTGCGCGTTTCGAGGGCATCGTCGACGCCGCTCACGGCGCACTCTACGTCCTCGGCGCGGGCGAGGACTTCCCGTTCACCGCGGCGGTGGGCTGGCCCAGCCGCGAGTTGGCGGACGTTCTCGGCGAAGCGCCAGGGACGGCCGCCCATGCGGCGATCACCTGCCCGATGCAGCACGTGGGGGTTCATCACGCGGTCCTTGAGCTGCCAGTCGGCGCCGCAGGCCCGTACGTCGTCGAGCTGCTCCGCGACGGCGTCGGCGATCTGCGTCTGGCCACCTGTGTGCTCCCGGGGCGCGTCACCCTGGTGATCGTTACGCAGGATCCCCATGCGCCGCTGAAGATCCGTCAGCTCTCGCTCCCGATGCATCACCTGCCGCATCCGCCGCCCGACCTGGCGCCGCTGCAGCAGGTGCAGCAGGCGATCGAGGCCCAGTCGCGCTTCCTCGAGCGCCGGCCGGCCGGCGCCGTCGGCCGCGGGTCGGCCGCGCTGTACTGGCAAGCGCTCGTCGCCGGCAGCCGCTTCGATCCGTTCATGTGCGCGCTCGCGGGCTACGAGCTGCGGCGCCGCGGCGACCAGCGCGGCGTCGCGGCCCTCTTGCGCCGTGTCGAGCGTGATCTCGCCGCGGTACCGGACTTCGCTGCGTTGTGCCGCCTCACCGGCCATTCGTCGGATGTGCCGTCGGGGCCGCCGCTGTTCCGCGACGGCCGCCTCGTCTTCCCACTCGCGGGCCAGCACGGCAGCGCCTACCAGCCCGATCACACAAGTCCGTGGTCGGTTTGGCTCCGGACACGGCGGCCGACATGAACGCCGCTCCGCGGCGCGACGCATCCACGCAGTGGTGTGCTCGTCATTGCCAATATGCGTATTCCGGGCGACCTGACCGCTCGTACCGGCTGGATCTGACCGACCGTTCCGGACCATCTGACCGGAGCGGAGCGACGGCGGGATGACGGGGAGGATGGGGTCGGTGGCGGGGTGGGTCAGGTGGTGGTGGGTGGGTTGGCCTTCTTGTCGCGCTGGGAGGGGCCCTTGAGCGCGAGGACGTGGGCGTTGTGGACGAGGCGATCGCAGATCGCGTCGGCGAGGGTGGGCTCGACGAGGAGGTCGTGCCACTTCTTGGTGGGGACCTGCGACGTGATGACGGTCGAGGTCTTGTCGTAGCGGTCCTCGAGGATCTCGAGGAGGTCGCGGAGCTCGCAGTCCTTCATGGGCGCGAGGAGTAAATCGTCGAGGACGAGCACGTCGACGCGGGCGAGCTGCGCGAGCGCTGTGGTGTATGTACCATCGGCGCGGGCGATCGCAAGATCGTGGTTGAGACGGGGGACGCGGGCGAAGAGCGCGCGGTAGCCGTGGCGACACGCGGTCTGGGCGAGCGCGGCACCGAGGTAGCTCTTGCCGACGCCGGTCTTGCCGACGACGATCACGTTGAGCCGCTCGCGGATCCAGCGGCAGGTACCGAGGTCGCGGAGCACGGCCTTGTCGACGCCGCGGCCGGGGCTGCAGCGCACGTCCTCGAGGCCGGCGTCCTGACCGATGCGGGCCGCCTTGAGCAGAGGTGCCCGGAACCGCCGGTCAGGTCGGACCGGATTCGGTGGTCAGGTCCGTCCGGAATCGGCGGTCAGGTCCGCCCGGAAAACGCAGCCAATAAGAAGGCGGCCCACGCCGACCGCGAATTCTCGCCGCGATCAGCTGCAACCACCATCCGCGGCCATGCCGCGATCGGAGCCGAAATGTTGATACCCGTCGTACTGACCCATCTCCTCGCACAGGCGCCCAACTCGACTCCGCCAGACACCCCACCTATTGCGACCCCCTCACCCCCGGACAAGGCCAACGAAAAGACCGTCAAAGAATGCATTACCAACTACGCGGAAAACGCCGCGCTCGCGGCCTGCCTCGCCCGTCTCGACCCTGCCGAGCTGGCGAAGGTGGATCAGGAGGACCTGAAGGATCTCACGCCCGAGGTGCTTCGGTTGCTGCCCGGCAAGCCACAGGACGCGCTCGGCAGTTCGAACGCCGTCGATGAAAGCGACTCGGCCGCCGCCGTGCTGCTGCGCGACCGCAACGCGATCCGGCCGTCACTACGGATCGTCGGCGACACGTTCGGCAGCCTCGTCACCGGCAACGCCGCTGATGACGATCCCGAGACGAGCGCAGCAGGGGCGTTCGGCGGTGGCCTCGACGTCCGCACCCTCAACTTTCGCTCGTCCCTGATGATCCGCAAGGGCTCCCAGCCGCGGACCGTCACGGGCGAGACCGAGTTCGGCTCGGCCATGCTCCTACCGCAGATCGAGAACTTCGCGGTCTCCGCCGACTTCACGTGGTTCCCCGACTGGTACGTCGCATACTGCCGGTCCAGGAAGGCCGATAAACGCGGGTCGTGCGACGAGAACTCCCCCGAACGTAACACGTGGCGCTACCAGCTGCGCCGCAGCTTCCTGCTGGGGCCATCGCTGATGGTCGATGTGGCCCGCACCCACTGGAAGCACGTCATCCGCGCGGAGGAGTCCGCCGCCGGCATGGTAACCGCGCCCCAGGTCGCCGTCACCGGCGACGTCACGACCCTGCACGCGGCGCTCGGGGCCCGCTACTCCTGGGTTCGCAGCCATAAGGACAACTGGGTCGAGGTCAGCCTGTTCGTCGGCCCCTCGTGGCGCCGCGCGTGGGTCGACAGCAAGGCCAACAAGACGCTGGAGAAGATCTGGGCGGACGTCGAGAATCTCGGACTGGAGGACAACGAGTTCCGCGGGGCCGGCGACGACTTTCTCGCCAGCTCCCTCGGGACGACGCGGCGGAATTTCTTCGGCCTCGACATCGGCCTGTCGATCCGCGTGAACGACCTGGTGGTCTCCGCGACCCTGCCCTACGTCGCCGGCGATCAGGTCTCCGGGCTCGACGGGTTCCGGTTGATCCCCATGCTCTCGCTGCGGGGCGGATTCGAGCTCGTCAAGCTCGGCAGCGAGGCCGCGCGGGCGCCCAAGAAAGACAACAAGGACCCTGCGCCGCCGACGAAAGCCACAGAATCGAAGTGATGTCCTCGCCCCCGGGATGTGTATGATCCCCTGTGATGGACCAGCCCACGGCGCCGCCCGACGCCACCAGCCATGAGCGAGACCTCTACCGGCGCCTCCTCGAGCTCGGCGAGCGCGACGAGCTGCAGCCATTCCTGCAGGACGTGCTCGCTCTGGTCGTGCTCGCCTCGCAGGCCCGCAAGGGCTACCTTGAGTTCCACGATCCCGCGGAGTTACAGCCCGTCCTCTCCCTCGCGCACGGCTGCGAGGGCGCCGAGCTCGACGGCTTCCGCGCAGGTGTCTCGCACGGCGTGATCGCCGAGGCTCTGGCCACACGGACGACCGTCGTCACCGCCTCGGCCGTGACCGACCCGCGTTTCGACCAGCGCGGCAGCGTCCGACGCCACGCGATTGAGGCCGTCCTGTGCACTCCGTTAGGCGGCGACCCGCCACTCGGTGTCGTCTACCTGCAGGACCGCGCCGCCGCGGGCAGCTTCAGCGAGGTCGACCGCCGACGGGTCGAGCTGTTCGCGCGGTACATCGGTCCACTCGCCGAGCGGCTGTTGATCCGTCGCCAGCGCGCGGCCGCCGACCCGACCCGGCCGGCGCGCGCCCACCTCGTCGCTACCGATATCATCGGTCGGAGCGTCGCGCTCGCGCGCACCCTGCAGGAAGCCTCGCTGGTTGCGCCGCTCGACGTCTGCGTCCTCCTGACCGGCGACTCCGGGACCGGGAAGACACAGATCGCCCGGGTGATCCACGACAGCGGCCCGCGGCGCGGCCGGCCGTTCGTCGAGCTCAACTGCGCCGCCATCCCCGAGGCGCTACTCGAGGCCGAGCTGTTCGGCGCGATGCCCGGGGCGCACTCCACCGCGACCCGCCGCATCGACGGCAAGCTCGCCGCAGCCGAGGGCGGCACCCTGTTCCTCGACGAGATCGGCGAGCTCGCCCCGCCCGCTCAGGCCAAGCTGCTGCAGTTCCTCCAATCCCACGAGTACTACCCGCTCGGTGCGGCCAAGCGGTTACGTGCCGACGTGCGGGTGATCGCCGCCACCAACGTCGACTTGCAGGCGGCGATCGAGCGCCGTAGCTTCCGCGGCGACCTCTACTACCGCCTCTCCGTCCTGCCGATCCGGATGCCCTCGCTATCCGAGCGTCATGAAGACCTGCTCGAGCTCACCGAACACTTCCTCACGCAGGCGTGCGCCAGGAACCGGCTGCCGCAGCTGTGCCTGTCGCTCGCGGCGCGCCAGGCGGTCCTCGCCGCCGAGTGGCCCGGTAATGTTCGTCAACTCGCCCACGCCATCGAAGGCGCCGCGATCCGGACCGCTGGTGCGGCGCTCCGCGAGGTCGAGCCGGTCCATGTGTTCCCCGAGCGGGCGGCCCGCGCCGATCAGGTCATCGAGAGCTTCCAGGCCGCGACCCGCCGGTTCCAGGAGCAGTACCTGTTGGCCGCGCTCGACGAGCACGGCTGGAACGTGAGCGAGACGGCGCGCCGGCTCGACCTGTCGCGCGCGCACGTCTACAACTTGATCGGCGCGTTCGGGCTGTCGCGGGAATAGCTGTCCTCTAGGAGAAGTCACCGCGCCGTGATCAGGATGGGCCGTCGGCGTGCAGCCGCGGGGCCAGGCCGAGGTAGGCCTTGGAAGTGAGCGGGACATCCGGGCGGACCACGAACTTGAGGTGCATGTAGCGGTGGATGGTGACCCGCTCGCCGAGGGTGATGTCCTCGGCCCACTCCCGGGCCGCCTCGACCTTTTCCGGCCGCGCCCCGGCGAGCTCCTGCGCGGCCGCGAGGGCCCGCTGCCAGCGCGGGTCGGTGCGCGGCGAGGCGAGCAGGTGCCACTCGATGCCGAGCCGGCGCGGCGCATCCGCATCGAGGTCGAGGTCGAAGCTCACGCGTCCGGTCCAGTCGCCGAGCGCGGCCAGCAGCGCGTCCAGCACGGCGGTGTCGTCGGCCCACCCGAGCCCGCGGAGCGTCGCCATCAGCGCGTCGGTCGGTGCAGAAGCGACGACGCGGAGCCCCCCGCGCCCGCGCGGGGCCAGGCTCGCCAGGTGGTGCACGCGGACGTCCGACGTCCAACCGGCGCGCGCCGTCCGGAGCCGCTCGAGCGCCTCCGGCGGCGCTCCGAGCCGCGGCAACACGGCGGCATCGAGCAGGGCATCGACGCCGTCTGGCAGCGCCCCGACGACCGTGAAGAACACGATGGGCGGCCGCAGCTCCCCGCCCGCGTCTACCTCGAACCACAGCTCTTGCACCGCCGCAAGCCCCGGGTCCCGCGCGGCTGCCCAGTCGCCGATCGCTGCCAGCGTCGCGCCCCACTGCGCCGGCAGGTCCGCGCGCAGCTGGACCTCCGAGGCCGCCAGCACCAGCCGGCCCGCTCCACGCCCGTCGACCGACGCCGCGAGGTCCACCGTCGCGTCGTCGTCCAGCCGCACCTCGACCCCGAGCCAGCTCAGACACGGCGGGAACCGCCCCAGCCCGCCCGGCAGGGTAGCCGGCACGGTCCCCACGCACGCAGGCAAGAGCCCGCGCGCCAGCCCGAGCAGCGAGTCGAGTCGCACCATCACTGGGGGAACTTCGCCTTAAATTCGCAGACCGTGATCGCCGCGGGGAGCCGCGAGCCGCCAGCCGGGTAAGGGCGCTCCGGTGATTCAGTCAGATCGTCCTGGAAGACGTAAACATCGTACGTAGCGATCGGGTGGCCCGCGGCGGACGGCAGCTTGACGCGGACGACCGCCGACGACCGCGGGTACTTGGAGTCATCCACCGATTTCACCGTGGCCTGGTAGTATGTCTCCGTGCCGGCCGAATAGAACCTGACGACGAGCTTGTACGAGTCCTCGTCAGCTTTCTCCGGGGTGAACAACCAGCCCTCGATCGTGAACTCGAGTTCGCGGCTCCCATCCACGAGACGCTGCTCCACCACGGCTGGGGAGACGTGCTCGGCGCACGGACCCGACCTGCCGGGCCATGAGCTGTCGTTCACCACATCGAGCCAGGCCTGGATGTCCGCGATGACATCGTCGACGACGTTCTTCAGGTACCGCTCGGGGATGTGCATGCCCGGGAGGCCCAGCGCGCCGCGCAGCCCCGACTCGTCGAACGAAGCCGCGAGCTGACCTCGGATGAGATTCTTGCCCTTCTCGTCATCTTCACGGAGGATGATCGAGATCTCCTCCTCGGTGAATTGGAACCGGTCCTTCAGCTCCAGCCCGCGGACGACGTCCAGCCGGCGGTCAATATCAAGGTGATCACGTTCGACGAACTCGCGCGCCACGTTCGGATTGGTGCGAAACAGATGGTACAGTTTGAGCAGCATGGCAGAATCTCCTCCCAGTCAGGGTCCAACGGTCACGGTTGTTGCAAGGCCTGCTTTGGATTCAAACGGGTCCTCGTTGAAGTTGAGCGCCTTCAACGCTTCGACGAGCTGACCATAGGTGAAGCCGGGCTGCGCTTTTTCGAGGATGGCGCAGATCGCTCTGGTGAACACCGCAGGAGTCACATCGCCGCCCTTCCCCGCGGAGATATGCATGTAGTCGCACGAAGGCTTGGGCGCGTGCTCGATCTTTGTACACAGATCCCGGGACCGTTGGTACAAATCGTAGAAGTACTCGAACTCGGCGTCGCCGAGGGCCTCCCTGAGCAGGTCATCGCTCAGAAGCGGTAACCCGCGCATCTTCGCTGCGACGAGGTCAAGGAACAGCCGCGAGGGGTCGATAGCCTTGGCGTAACAACAGTCCGAGATCACGATCACACGGACATCATACCGAAACTTGCCGACCAGGAGCCGCCTGATACCTTCCTCGTGATACGTGAAGTGCTCTCCCAGAAGCCAACCTGCCCCGTCGGGGACATTGTTCGAGCACATCTTCTTCTCTCGCCCGTGCCCCGTGTACGTCAGCAGGAACGTTCCTCCGTTGGGAAATTCCTCGATCGCTATGCGCTCCGTGGCTGCCTCGACGTATTCCCTGTCCTTTGGATCGTATCGCAGCACCTCGGATGTGATGCCGCGACGACGCATGACCATAGACAGATCCACGGCAGCCTCCAAAAACTTGCATTCGTTGTTATCGCTCGCCGCGTTGCGGCCGGCGATGTGCAGCGCGTAGTACTTGCTCATGGCATCTCCTCCCGCCCGCTGGCGGCGGGCGCGATGTGGGTCGGGAACAGCGCGGCGAGGTCGACGACCGGCGCGCGGGACAGGGCGGCGAGCTGCTCGCCGAGGGCGCGCGCATCGGGTCTGGCCTCGCGGCGCAGGCTGCGGGCATCCGCGAGACAGGCGGCGACGTACGCGGCGCGCGCAGCCGGGTCGCGGTTCGCGGCGCACAGGGCCACGCGGGCGCGCAGGGCCAGGCAGTCGATGCGGGCCACGGGGATGCGCAGCAGCTGGGACCGCCGCCATTCCGGCCACGCGGCGGAGACGCGTCGCCACGCCGCGAGCGCGTCGCCATCAACCGCGTCGCAGATCGCCAGGATGTGCTCCGCGTACAGCTGCTGGATGTCGAGCGCCTCGCGGCGGCCCCAGCGGGCGAGCGCCCGCTCGACGTGGAAGCGGGCCTGCACCGTCTGACGAAGCGACAGCTGGCCGAGCGCCTCGTAGAGGCGGCCGGTCACCTCGGCGTACAGGTCGCCAAGGCCCTCCGCCCGCGCGCGCAGACCGGAGGCCTCGATACGCAGCGCCGCGAACTCCCGCCGTTCCTGCAGTGTGCGCAGCAGGCCCATGAGGCCGATGTGCTGCTCCCAGTGGGCGCCGACGCCGTCGGCCCGCAGCTGCGCGAGCCCGGCCGTCAGCACGGCGTGGGCCTCGGGCCACCGCCCTTCGATCACTGCGAGCTGCCCCTCGCAGACCCGGGCGAAGCCCGCGAGGTACGGGTCACGCTCGGTTGCTGCCGTGGCGACGCCGTCCGCGATCCATCGCCGCCCGAGCGCTGCCAGCCGCCCGCCGAGCGGGGCGAACACAATGGCCGCGACGGCGACGCGGTGACGCGCCAGGCGCCGGACATCGCTCCCCTGCAGCGCGCGGTCCAGGGCCTCGAGCGCGAAGAAGGCCCCGCGCACGGCGTCCGTGCCGAGCAGCCCCTTGGCGGCTGCCCAGCACAGGTCGAGGTCGAGCGCGCTGTCCGGCAGCTCGCCGCGCGACGGTCGCGCGCTCCGGATAGCGATCCGGACGAGACGCACCAGGATCCCCGCCGCAGCCGACGCCTGGCTCTCGGGCCAGGCGATGCGGCGCGCCGACAACAGTGGCCGAAGCGCCGCCATCCCCCGATCCGCGGCCCCGGCGGCGAGGTAGTGCTCGGCCGCCTTCTGACGGTACTCCCGCGCCGCCCCATGCGGCGCCCCCGCGGCGCAGGCGGCGAACTCATCGCCAGCCTCCACGCCGTGCCCGGCCGCGGCGAGCGCGTGGGCAAGCGCGAGCCGGCGGTCGAACCGTGCCGGGTCGTCCGGAAGGCTCCACTCGAGGGCGCGCCGGTACCACAGCGCCGCACTCTCGAGGGCGAACCCCGCGGCGAGCCGCTCGCCGGCCCGGGCCGCCCACAGCACGGCGTCCGGGCGCTCGCCGGCCCGCAGGTGGGTCGCAATGTGCGGCGCATCCTCTCCCCGCCCCCGATCGATGAGAGCCGCGGCCAGCGCTGCGTGGCCCTCGATCTGCCGCGCGAGCGGGACCGCGGCGAGGAGGGCCGATGCCAGCCGCGCGTGCTGCACCTCGAAGCGGTGGTGGCCGTCGGCGCCGCGTGTCGCCACACCGCGACGCTCGAGCTCGAAGGTCGTCCCGCGACGAACGCCGGCGGCGGCGAGGAGATCGAGCTCAAGCGGGCGCCCCGCGAGCGCGAGCAGCAGGGCCGCGCGCTCGCCGTCGTCGGCCAGCCCCGCGAGCGCGTCGTACAGCGCGCTCACCAGCGTCGGCGCGGGTCGATCCGGGCCCGCGGCGGATGCACGCGCAAGGCGCTGGAGGATGAACGGGATCCCGGCGGATTCGCCGTACAGGGCCGTGAACACGGGCTCTGGCAGGTCAGGGGCCACGCGCCGCACCAGTGCCGCGGCCTCCGTGGCCAGCAGCGGATGGAGTTCGAGGTCGAGGTCGACCGCCAGGTACTCCGGCGGCCCGGAGCGGGTGCTAAGCAGCAGGTGAACTGGCGGCTTGAAGGACTCGGCCCAGCTGCGCAGGATGCCTCGCGTCTCGCCATCGGCCCACTGGAGATCGTCGATCCAGAGGACGACACGACGGTGGCGCGCGACCGCCGTCAACACCACGAGCAGGGCCTCGCAGGCGCGGGCGAGGATCTCGTGCGGGGGCTCGCCGCGTGCGGGTACGTCATCCGGAACACCCAGCTGGGCGAACGCCGGGAATACCGCGGCCAGGGCGGCGATCGCACTGTGGTCACGCGCCTCGTCATCGCCGATGCAGCGCACCAGGTCGTCGAGGATACCGTCGAGGCCGTTGAACGGGACGCTCTCGTTCGGGTGGCAGCGGGCGCGGAGGACCAGCTCGCCCCGGGCCCGCAGCTCGCGGACCAGCGCTCGCGCCAGCGACGACTTGCCGATACCGGACACGCCGCGGAGAACGCAGGCCGAGAAACCCTCGCTCGCGCTCCAGCGGCGCAGCGCCGCCAGCGGCTCGTCGCGTCCTACTAGCTCTGTCGACAGATTTGCCCGCACCGCGTGCCGGGCCGGCGCGCCGATCCAGCGGCTCACCTCGGCGAGTGACGGCCGGGCTTCCGGGCGCGCATCCAGGAGCCCGCCCACGCACTCCGCCAGCGTCGGTGACAGCCCTGCGAGTGCGCGGCGGACCGTCGCCGGGAGCCCGCGACGCTTCTCCACCAGCGCCCGCGCCAGCTCCGCGGCGAACGGCGGCCGGCCTGTCAGCGC
The DNA here is from genome assembly GCA_016793465.1 of Myxococcales bacterium. Next base: position 563 of record JAEUJW010000093.1, on the reverse strand, counting down.
CTCGACGAACAGCAGCCCGAGGGCGTACGTGTCCCACGCGAGCGACGGGCGCGGGTCGTCGAGCGCCTCGGGCGGGAGGTAGGCCAGCGTCCCGCCGACGCCGTCGCCGCGCAGCCGATCGTCGAGGTCGACCGTCGCGGCCATGCCGAAGTCCAGGAGCACCACCCGCTCACCCAGCTCGACCAGCACGTTCTCGGGCTTGAGATCGCCGTGGAGGAACCCTGCGGCGTGCACGGCCTGCAGCGCGTCGACCAGCATCGGCGCGAGCGCGGCGAAGCGCCGCGTCAGTGCGACGCCGCCGACGCCCCGCGCATCAGCGTGGGCGGCGACGAAGTCGACACCCGTGACCAGCTCCATCGAGAACCACCCGACAGCTTCGCGAACGATCAGGTCGTGCAGCCGGACCAAGTTGGGGTGGTCCAGTGTGACGTCCTGAATTAGATGCAGGGGAACAGGCCGATCCGTCCCGGATTCGGTGCGGGAGAGCGGGCGGCAGGATCAGCAGCTTCGCCCGATCACCGAGTGAAATTTCGGTAAGGAGCCTCGCGGAGACGTCTCGACGC
>JAEUJW010000079.1 GCA_016793465.1 Myxococcales bacterium | reverse complement strand
ACCACATCACCAACGTCGGCATCCTCGGCGAGATCCCCGTCGTCGAGTCCGACAGCTGGAACTTCCCGGTCCAGAACCCCTACAACAGCTATCGTCGCAACGTCCAGGGCGCCAAGGCTTACTGCGCCCCCGACCTCCAGGTCTACGACCTCGACGTCGACTACACCGAGTGCCCGAACCTCGACATGTCCGTGTACGTCGCCAACCTCGGCTGCCTCGGCGTCGGCCCCGGCGTCAACGTCTCGTTCTACGAGGAGGGCGCCGGCTACCTCGGCACCGTCCAGACCCAGGGCCCCCTCGCCGCCGGCGCGTCCGAGAAGGTGTCGCTCAACATCCCGTTCAACACCAGCCCGGCCGTCATCTACGCCGTCGTCGACGACAACGGCATGATGGAGAGCGCCCTCAACGAGTGCAAGGAAGCCAACAACGAGACCGAGCACCTGCTCGTCTGCGTGCAGCCGAACTAGCCCCGGCGGACCTCCGGGTCCGCGGCGCCTCGCTCGCCTCGCCGCTCGCTCTGGCGCCTCGCCTCCCCCTTCGACCGTCCCGACCCCGCCGCCTCACAGCGGCGGGATCAGGGCCAGGTCGAGGCCGCCGGGGTACCAGTAGCTGCCGTAGTTCTGCACCCCGGACACCTGCAGGCCGAACGCCACGTTGCTCGACAGCGTGTGGTTGCCGTCGCCGGTGTTCATCAGCTTGGCGTGCGCCAGCGAGTAGCCGGTGCCGCCGAGCTTCACGAACCCGCCGACGGCGCCGCCGTCGAGCGTGACGCTCGCGCCGTCCGGAGCGATGATGTCGACGAAGTTCTCGGTCCACGCCGGCTGGGCGAAGATGAGATAGTCGTGGCGGTACTGCGCGCTCGGCACGGCCAGCAGCATCGACGGGTCGCTGGTCCCGTAGCCGCCGTCCTGGCCGATCATGAACTGCGCCACCAGGATCTTGTGGTTCGCCGTCACCTTGAACTTGGCCAGCGTGGTCGGGATCTCGACGAACTCGCCGGCCGTGGCCAGGTCCTTGTCGACCGCCTGATCGGGCTCGAACGTCAGCTGCGTGTCGTCCTCGGTCGCGACGATGCGCACGAACATCGCCTTCTCCTTGGCGTTGTCCGGCGTCTGCACCGGCGGCACCACGATGTACTCGTTCGACAGCACCGACAGCGGGAACATCGTCTCCTCGAGGTGGTCGCAGGCCGTCACCCCGAACGGCACCTGCGTGCACTCGTGCCCCGCGATCACCTGCACCGGCTTGTCCGACGACACGAACGAGCCGGTTACGTCGCCCCCGGTCCCCGTCAACACCTGCAGCACGTCGCCCGTGTTCAGCAGCGCGACGCCGTCGCCCTTGTCGTCGACCCCGCCGCCCTTCTGGATCTTCGTGCCCCCTGGCGGCCCCTTCAGGTGCACCGTCGTGTTGTCCTGGCTCGCCGTCACCGTGTACTCGCCCGGCGTAAGGTAGTCGGCCCAGTGCGGCCACGACGCCACCCAGTAGGCGTCCGACCAGGTGTTCACCGGCAGCAGCAGCGAGGCGTCGTTCGACTCCGACGAGTTGATCGGCGAGAACTGGTACACGGTCACCGGCTGGGTCGAGCGGATGCGGTACGCGCCCTGCTTGGCCTGCTTGCTCGGGCCCTGGCCGAGGATCAGCGCGTCGACCCACGGCAGCTTCATGACCTGCACCTTGTTGGCGTCGACGGTGGTCTGCGCGACCAGCTCGTCGCCGCGGGTGATCGTCACCATCGTCGTCGTCTCGGCCGCGTTGGAGATCGCCACCGCGAACGGGTTCATGTTGTTGAGCGAGACGAAGATGTCGTACTGCTGCAGCGTGACCGCGTAGTACTCGCAGCCGATGTAGCTGAGCGTGCCGAGCTGCGCGCACGCCCCCACGCACGTCCCGCTGTTCTCGTCGCACTCGAGCCCCAGCAGCGGGTCGCAGATGCCCGCGTCCTGCCAGCCCGTGCCGTCGTCGTTGCACACCTGCACGCCCTCGGCGTCGCACTGCGAGGTCCCCGGGATGCAGGCCACGCACCCGAACCCCGGCTCGCACTGGCCCTCGCACTGCTCCTCGCTCGAGAACCCGCCCATGCCGTCGCAGGTCTGGGCCACGTCGCCGTCGCACACCACGTGCCCCGCCCCGCACGGCGGCGTGCCCGTCGACTCCGAGCCGACCTCCCCGCCGTCCGAGCTCGCCGCGCTGTTCGAGGCGTCCGCGCCGTCGTCCGCGCCGCCGGACGGCTCCGCCCCGCCCGTCGTCGGCGCGTCCCCCGACGTCGTCCCGCTCACCCCGGTCACCTGCGTGGGGCTGGTCGCCGCCGTCGCCGTCGACTCGCCGCTGTCGCCGCACGCGGCCCCGAGGATCACCAGCGCAGAAGAAAGGTATTTGCCCATGCACGCATGTTACCGGGCTCTTTCGCGCCTGCGCGGCATCGCTCGTGAGTTTCGCCGTGCCCTCCCGGCGACACACCGCCCCGAACGGCTATGCTCCGCCGATGTCCGGCCCCGGCGCGATCCTGCACGTCGACATGGACGCGTTCTTCGCCTCCGTCGAGGTCCGCGACGACCCCGGCCTGCGCGGCAAGCCCGTGCTCGTCGGCGGGGCCGGGGCCCGCGGCGTGGTCGCGGCCGCCAGCTACGAGGCCCGCAAGTTCGGCTGCCACAGCGCCCAGCCCATGGGTCAGGCCCTGCGCCTGTGCCCCCAGGCCGTCGTCATCCCCCCGCGCCACGACGCCTACCTCGCCGTCTCGCGCGAGGTGTTCGAGGTGTTCGGCCGCTACTCCCCGCTCGTCGAGGGCCTCTCGATCGACGAGGCCTTCATCGACCTCGCCGGCACCGAGCGCCTGCACGGCACGCCGCGTCAGGCCGCCGAGGCCATCCGCGCCGCCGTGCGGGCCGAGACCGGCCTGACCTGCTCGGTGGGCATCGCCCGCGTGAAGTTCCTGGCCAAGATCGCCAGCGGCATGCAAAAGCCCGACGGGCTCACCGAGATCCCCGCCGGCGGCGAGCTCGAGTTCCTCACCCCCTTGCCGATCGGCGCGCTCTGGGGCGTCGGTCCGCGCACCCGGCAGAGGCTCGAGCAACGCGGCATCCGCACCGTCGGCGACCTGCGCAGGCAGCCCGAGGCCGCGCTCGCGCGGTGGTTCGGCGAGCACGGCCTCCACCTGCACCGCCTCAGCCGCGCGATCGACGAGCGCGCCGTCGTGCCCGACCGCGCCGCCAAGTCGATCGGCCACGAGGACACCTACGCGGTCGACGTCGTCGGCGTCGAGGCCCTGCGCCGCCACCTGCTCTCGCAGGCCACCCGCGTCGCCGACCGCCTCGTCGCCCAGGAGCTGCGAGCCCGCACGATCCACCTGAAAATCCGCGACAACGCCTTCGTCACCGAGACCCGCCAGTGCACCCTCGCCCGGGCCACCGACGATCACCGGGAGATCCACGCAGCCGCCTGCCGCCTGCTCGACGCCGTCGAGACCGAGGGCCGCCGCTTCCGCCTCACCGGCGTCAGCGTCGCCGGCTTCGAGTCGCCCCCGGCCGCCGTCCAGCTCGACCTCCTCGCCGCCGCCGAGGCCCCGCGCGGCGAGGCCGTGCAGGCCGTGCTCTCCTCGATCCGCGAGCGCTTCGGCCACCAGGCCCTCTACCCCGCCGACGCCGGCCCCGATCGCCGCCCCGGCACCACCGGCGCGATCACCCGCAGCAGCGAGCGCCGCGGCCGCGCCTGATCACTCGAGCGTGCGGACGAACCGCGGCGCCCGCCTCGCCTTCGTCGCCTGCTCGAACGCGTAGCCCAGCGCCAGCAGCGTCGCCTCGGACTCGGGCGCGCCGAGGAACGCCAGCCCCACCGGCAGCCCGTGCACCTCGCCCATCGGCACGGTCAGGCTCGGCGTCCCCGCCACCGCCGCCGCCCCGTAGCCCACCCCGGCGACCCTGTCCCCGAGGACAGGGTCGATCGGCCAGGCCGGCGCCGACGTCGTCGGCGCCACCACGGCCACCAGCGCGTGCCGCTCCAGCGTCGCCTTCAGCCCCTCGTCCCAGGCCAGCCGCCGCGCCGTGTCGCGCGCCGCGCGGTACTCCGGCGCGTCGAGCCCGCCCTTCGCCTGCGCCTGCTCGAGGATCTGCTGCCCGAACCACCGCATCACCGCGTCCGCGTGGCGCTCGTTCCACGCGATCAGCTCGGCGAGCGACGACACCGGCGCCCCGCGGGACAGGTGACGATTCATCCCGTCCTTGAACTCGAACAGCAGCACCTCGAACTCCGCCGCGCCCCACTGCTCCCACGTCGTGATCTCCACCGGGTCCACCACCTCCGCGCCCGCCGCCCGCAGCGCCGCGATGGCCCGCTCGGTCACCGCGTCGACCGCCCGGGCCCCGCCCATCGCCTGGCGCAGCACCCCGATCCGCTGGCCCTTCAGCGCGTCGGTCCGCAGCCCCGCGACATAGTCCACCGCCCTGCCGCCGACCCGCTGGCTGCGCGGATCCTCCGCGTCCTGGCCCACCATCGCCGCCAGCAGCAGCGCCGCCTCGGTCACCGTGCGGGTCATCGGCCCCGCCGTGTCCTGCGACTCGGAGATCGGCACGATGCCCGCGCGACTGATTAAACCGACGGTCGGCTTGAGCCCGACCAGCCCGGTGAGCGCCGCCGGGCACAGGATGCTCCCGTCGGTCTCGGTGCCCACCCCGAGCGCCCCCAGGCTCGCCGCGATCGCCGCCCCCGTGCCCGAGCTCGACCCGCACGGCGATCGGTCGAGCACATACGGGTTCTTCGTCTGTCCGCCGCGGCTGCTCCACCCCGACGTCGAGTCGAGCCCGCGGAAGTTGGCCCACTCGCTCAAATTCGTCTTGCCGAGGATCACCGCCCCCGCCGCGCGCAGCCGCTTAATTAAAAATGCATCCTCGCGCGGACGGTGCTCCGCCATCGCCAGCGAGCCCACCGAGGTCACCATGCCCGCCACCTCGATGTTGTCTTTAATTAGAATCGGGATCCCGTGCAGCGGCCCGCGCACGCGGCCCTCGGCGCGCTCGCGGTCGCGTTGCAGCGCCTCCGCCTCCGCCTCCGGGTTGACCTCGATCACCGCCGCCAGCTTCGGGCCCGCGTCGTCGACCGCGGCGATCCTCGCCAGGTAGGCCCGCGTCAGCGCCACCGCCGACAGCGAGCCCGCCGTCATGCGCCGCTGGGCCTCGCCCGCGTCGAGCTCGACCACGTCGATCGCCTCGCCGGCCGGCGTCCGCGTCGCCTGCGACTTCGGACAGGCCGCGAGCGCCGCGACCAGCACCACTCCTGCGAGATTCCCGGCGCGCATCGCCGGCGACTGTAACCCGTCGCGCATGCAACGACCGGCGAAATCGCCCGCGCCCTCGGTCTATCATGGCGGCCGCATGGCGACCTCCGACACCAGCCCGCGCCTCCCGAGCCTCTCCGTCGTCACCATCGGCCACTACCGCCACGGCAAGACCAGCCTCACCGCCGCCATCACGCGCGTGCTCGCCGACCAGCCGGGCGGCCACGCCACGCCGATCCGCGTGCAGGAGCTCGACCGCCGCGGCGGCCCCGGCGCCCTGCTCGACCCGCCCGAGACCACCCGCACGGTGTGCGCCGGCAGTGTGCGCTACACCACCGAGCACCGCGACTACGTACACGTCGACTGCCCCGGCCATCGCCCCTGGCTGAAGAATGCCGCCCGCGCCCAGGCCCTCGCCGACGCCGCCGTGCTCGTCGTCTCCGCCGTCGACTCGATCCGGCCGCAGACCCACGAGCACCTGCTCCTCGCCCGCGCCCTCGGCCTGCGCCAGCTCGTCATCTTCATCAACAAGTGCGACCTCGTGACCGACCTCGAGTGGCTCGACCTCGTCGAGCGCGACATCCGCGAGCTGCTCGACCGCTGCGGCTTCGACGGCAACACCGTCCGCATCCTCCGCGGCGCCGCCCTGCCCGCGCTCATGGGCGACGCCGCCTGGCAGCCGGCGATCCGCGACCTCGTCGAGGCGCTCGAGACCGACATGACCGTGCCCGCCCACGACAGCGACGGGCCCCCGCTCTACTACGTGCACGCCGCCCACGACCTCAGACAGTCTCCGCGCGACGTCGTCGTCGAGGGCCGCCTGCGCCGCGGCACCCTGCGCCGTCACGACCGCCTCACCCTGCTCGGCTTCGGCGCCGCCCTCCAGCTGCGCATCGAGGACATGGAGGTGTTCCGTCAGAAGGTCGACGTCGCCCGCGCCGGCGACCGCGTGGGCCTCCAGCTCCACAGCGTCGACCACGCCCTGCGGGCGCTCACCACCTTCGCCGGTCAGGCCGTCGTGCCGCGCGAGTCGGCCGCGACCGCGAGGTTCCGCGCCCGCATCGACATGCTGCCGGCCCGCGAGGGCGGGCACCCGACCGGCGTGTGGAGCCGCGTCGTCGTCCACCTGCTGTTCGGCGCCGCCGCCATGGCCGGCACCATCGAGGTCCCGGGCGGCGGCATGGTCCTCCACGGCGACTCCGCCGAGGTCCTCATCGACCTGCGCGCCCCGCTCTACCTCGAGCCGGGCATGCCGTTCGTCATGCGCAACGGCAACCAGGGCGCCGGCTGGAAGCGCGGCGCCCCGGCCCTCTGGGGCGGCACGGTCGGCAGCGGCGTCGTGCTCGGCGTCGGCGTGTGACGCTCAGAACACCCCGCCCGCGCGCAGGTTGATCCCGTACTCGAGCGACGCCTTCAGCCCGCACATCATGTGCATCCACCCGGCGGCGTTGCCGTACGACGCCTCGAGCGCCTGCGGGTCGTCGCGCCAGCCCGACTCGCTGATCTGCACCATCGTGCTGCTGGCGTCGAGCGGCTTGAAGACCATCTCGACCCGCGTGTTGTAGCCGCCGCGGTCGGCCGCCTCCCACTCGAGCACGATGCGGTCGTTGACGATGACCTGGCGGACCACCACGTCGAACGACTCCGGGAGCTCCGGGAACTTCCAGCGCACCGTCGCCCCCTCGACCAGCGGCCCGCTCGACTTCTCCACGAAGTAGCCGCTCAGCTTGTCCGGGTTGGCCACGCCGTCGAACACCTCCGCCACCGGCCGGCGGATCTTCAGCTGCACTGTGAACTTCCGTTCCATGTCTGTCAAAACTCCCTGTTATGGTCGCAATCCCTATATGTTATAAACTTACAACATGTCAAGCAGCGCCCGCTCCGCCCGCGCGGACCGCGACGACAAGATCTTCAAAGCCCTGGCGGACGCCCGCCGCCGGGAGATCCTCGACTTATTAAAAGACGCCCCGCGGACCACCGGCGAGCTGTGCGACCACTTCGCCGACAGCCTCGACCGCTGCACCGTCATGCAGCACATCGGCGTGCTCGAGAAGGCCGAGCTCATCCTCGTCGAGCGCGAGGGTCGGACCCGCTGGAACCACCTCAACGCCGCCCCCTTCCGGGAGATCCACGAGCGCTGGATCTCCCCCTACGCGGGCGCCGCCGTCGACCTGCTCATGAAGCTGAAGCGCAACCTCGAGGGCGAGTGAGCCGTCACCACGAGATCCGCCTAAAATCTTTCAAGAACACCCCGAACAGCCGCTCCCCGTCCCGGCGCCCTCGCGCCACCGGGTCGCACACGCGGGCCGCCGCGTCGACCAGGTCGAGCGGCGGCATGAAGCCCCGCGCCCGCATCGCCGCCGCGATCGGCTCCGGGTTCTCGTTCGACGCCCACCCCGGGTCGACGCTCGTCATGTAGATCCCGTCCGCCGCGTACTCCTCCGCCGACGTCCGCGTCATCATGTTCAGCGCCGCCTTCGCCATGTTCGTGTGCGGGTGGTACGGCGACTTGTACGAGCGGTCGAACCGCCCCTCGGGCGCCGACACGTTGACGATGTACGCCGCCTCCTCCGCCCGCCGCCGCGCCATCACCGGCCGCAGCCTCGCATTTAATAAATATGGCGCGACCACGTTGACGAGCTGCACCTCGAGCAGCTCGACCGTGCCGACCTCGTGCAGCTTCAGCCGCCAGCTGTTCTCCGCGCGCGTGTCGAGCGGCTCCCCGAACTCGCCGCGCACCAGCGCCGGCAGCGAGCCCCCCTCCGCCGCCGCGACCTCGCCCGCGACCAGCGACTCGAGCCCGTCCGGCAGCGCCAGCGCCTCCTCCGCGGCGATCGCCGCCAGCGCCTGCGGCGACCGCCTCACCGTCTGCGCCGCATTATTAATTAAAATGTCCACACGCGGACAGTTCGCGGTCACGTGCGCCGCGAACAGCTCGATCGCCGGCACCGCCCGCAGGTCGAGCCCGTGCACCTGCAGCCGATCCTTGTAGTCTGAAAAATCCGGCTGCGACGCGAACCGACGGATCGTGTCCCGCGGGAACCGCGAGGTGACCAGCACCCGCGCCCCCCAGCGCAGCAGCCGCAGCGCCACCTCGAACCCGATCTTGATCCTCCCTCCGGTCACGATCGCCTGACACCCGCGCAGGTCGACCGCCTCACCGCGCCGCACGTAGCTCTCGGCCGCGCACGCGGGACACAGCCGATCGTAGAAGAAGTGCAGCCGCTTGTAGGGCTGTTTGCAGATGTAACAGGGCCGCGGGGTGTGCAGCTCGTGGATCGTCGCGCCCGCGTCGCGCTCCTCGGCCGGCGTCGGCGCCGTCCCGCCGCTGCGCCGGCGGATGCCCGCCTCCTCGGCGTGCCGTCGGTCGGCCTCGCGTCGCAGCCGCCTCGCGCTCTCGCTCCGCCCCTCGTTCACCGCCCGCCGCGCCTCGCTCCGCTCCACCCGCAGCGCCCGCGCCAGCCCGCGGCGCAGCGCCGCCACCCGCGGGTGCGCGTCCGTCAGCAGCTCGCGGCGCTCGCTCAGCCGCTCGACCAGCCGCATCGCCGCCGCCAGCTCGTGCTCGAGCTCCGCCCACGCCGCCGGCAACGGCGGCTCCTCCGGCTCCTCCGGCACCGCGCGCCGCAGGCGCGAGAGCTCCGGCGGCGGCGCCACGCGGGCGCGGTTCGCCTGATGACACAGCCGCGCCAGCAGCGTCGGCGGCAGCTCCCGATCCCACGACAGCCGCACGAGCCGCGAGCGAGCGACCGCCCGCAGCAGCCGCTCCGCGCCCGCGTCCGTCAGCGACACCCCGCGCAGGTCGAGCGACGCCCAGCCGGCGCCCCGCTCGAGCGCCGCGGCCCACGCCTCCGCCGCCGCGTCGTCGAGCACGTTGGCCTGCCCGCGCGCCCCGCCCTCGCCCGCGCGCCGCCCGAGCGCCACGTGCAGCCCACCTGTCCCTTCGAGCATCCGCGCCAGCCGCCCGGTCGTCGCCGCGTCGCAGGCGTTGTCCGCCAGCCCGAGCGAACGCAGCCGCGCGAGCGCCGGCACCAGCGGCAGCAGCGAGCTCGCCAGCCCGTTGTCCGCCAGCTCGACGTGCTCGAGCTGCGCGTGGCGCCCGAGCAGCTCGGCCAGCGGCGCCCCGGCCTTCGCGCCCAGGGCGTTGTCGGCCAGCCACAGCCCGCGCAGCCCGAGCCCCGGGTCGAGCCCACGCAGCACCGTCCACGCCGCCGCGCCGACGCCCGTCAGATCGAGGTGTCCATCCGCCAGCACCGCCCCGCGCGTCAGCCGGCGCGCCGATGTCGACCCGCCGGCGCGACCGATCTCCGCGAGCAGCGTCCTCCCCAGCGCCTCGGCCTCGTCGCTCACGCGCGCGGAGCTTACCGCACCCAGCCGAGCACCGCCTCGCCGGTGGTGCCGGGCGGGCAGGGGCCGTCGAGCCAGTGCAGGTGCAGGTTCTCGGCGGTCAGGCAGCGGGTCAGCGGGCGGGCGCTGTCGGTGGTCGGGCCCGCGGCAGCGTAGCCGAGCAGCGCCACCGGCATCTGGCCCTCGCAGTTCGGGTCGGTCGTCAGGAAGTTGTCGCCCGCGTAGCAGCGGTGGATCGGCACGCGCCCGGGCCCGTCGGTCTTGTACAGGCGAAACGGACCGTCGCCGGTCGTGCCGCCGGCGCACAGCGGCGTCGGGTCGTAGTGGAGCGAGCAGACCTCCTTCCACGGGCCCTGGGCGAGCAGCGTGGCGATCTCGTTCGCGTCCGACGTCGGCACGTGCAAGCTCGTCACCCCGCCCGTGCGCAGGCTGCGGATCAGCGCGCGCTCCTCCGGGGCCTGGCAGCACGGCTCGTTCGCGTCTGCGCACGACGTCGCCCCGGTCCGCCACACCCGCAGGCAGCTGGCGAGCAGCGCGAGCCCGGCCCCGCCGTCCTCGACCGTCGGTTCGAAGTCGCGGCTGTACTCGGCCCCGTACACGTCAACCCACAGCCACTCCGCGCCGACCTCGCCGTCGGGCACGTGGCCCATGCCCATGCTCTTGCGCAGCGCCCCCAGGCCCTCCGGCGCGGGGTTCGGCTGCGGCTGGGCGATGTGCTCGTTCCACGCGTTGATCAGCAGGTAGTCCGGCTGGACCGCCAGCGCCGTGGCGAACTGCTTCTGAAACGTCAGCCCGCCGAGCCGCCCCGGCGCGGTGAACGGCAGGCTCGCGTACGACACCTGGAAGCTGCGGCTGACCGACACCACCGTGCCGAGCGGCGACGTCGTCGTGTAGCCCTGGTTGCACACCGTCGCGCCGTCGAAGATCGTCTCCCACTTGCCGTCGCTCGCGCACGGCTGCATCCACGCGGCTGTCCCCGAGGCCAGCTTGCCGGCGTCGAGGTTGCCCCACAGCGGCACCGGCAGCACCCCGGCGCCGACGATCTCCGCGTGGAACGTCGGGTCGATCGGCAGCCCCCCGTGATCGACGAGGAACAGCACCGGCTGGCCCGCGTGCGTCAGGATCAGGTCCGGGTACGCCGCCGCGTAGGCCGACAGCACCTTGCGAAACGTCGGCTCCGCGCCGTCCACGGCGCTGGCCGGCACCCACGCCGCCACCTGCGGCGTCGGCGTGCCCTGGGCCCGCAGCGCGCCCCAGTCCTCCAGCAGCACCTCGAGCGGGCGGATCCCCAGCACGTCCGCGAAGTCGCCCTGCGCCGGGATGTTGGTCAGGTCCATATAAATGAAGTCGACCCCCGCGTCCCACAGCATCTGCGCGTGCGGCGTGGTGATCGTCGTCGTGTCGGGGAACGCCGCCGCCGCGTTCGGCTCGGCGATCGGCGGCTCGCCCGGGCGCGGCCGGTACAGGCTGTAGAACCCGAGGCTCGGCTCCTGATGCCAGTGGAACGCGTACGCCTCATTAAATAAACCGTGATCGGCGAGCATGTCGTTGAACTGCAGCCCGCCGCGGACCACCGCCTCGACCGTCCTCGGCCCCGGCGTTTTGATCACCGCGTCGTACGCGAACGCGTGCCAGCCCAGATAGAACATCCCGACCCGCTGGTCCGGGTAGTCGATCGGTCCGATCGGCCCGGTCGTCTCGGTCTCCGTGTCCGCGCCCGTCGACGACGTCACGCTCGTCGACGTCGCGCTCGTCATCGACGTCGTGCTCGTCGGCGACGTCGTCGGCAGCGCGCCGGTCGTCGACGTCGTCGCGTCAGCCCCGGTCGGCGCGCCCGTCTCGCCGCCGCTCGTCGCCGCCGTCTCGGTCGCCGCCGACGCGCTCGTCGGCCCCGGGCCGGGTCCCTCACCGTCGCTCGCGCCTCCCGACGAGCACGCCGAGGCGACCAGCGAACAGACAACGACGCGCAGCGAGCGATCCCACGGCATGGACGCCTCCTCGAGGAAGCGGCAGCCTAACAGACCCGGTCGCGGCCTCGCTGCGCCCCCTCGCGCAGTCCCGCTCGCCGTCGCGCCCCGCCGCGGTGTTATCATCGCCGGCCCATGGCCATCCAGGTGGCGATGATCGTCCCGTGCACCGAGGCCGAGGGCCCCGGGCGGCGCTACGCCGTGTGGGTCCAGGGCTGCCCGCTGCGCTGCGTCGGCTGCTGCAACCCCGAGATGCTCGAGTTCCGCCCCGCCGACGCGCGCGAGCCCGCCGACCTCGTCGAACAGGCCTGCGCCGCCGGCGTCGAGGGCGTCAGCCTGCTCGGCGGCGAGCCGTTCGCCCACGCCGACGCGCTCGCCCCGTTCGCCGAGGCCGTCCGCTCGCGCGGCCTCTCCGTCATGATCTTCTCCGGCTACACCCTCGCCGAGCTGCAGGGCCTGCCCGGCGAGGCCCCCGCCCGCCTGCTCGCCGCCGCCGACCTGCTCGTCGACGGCCGCTTCGACGCCCGCCAGCGATCTTCACGCCGCCGCTTCATCGGCTCCGACAACCAGGTGATGCACTTCCTGAGCTCGCGCTACTCACCCGACGACCCGCGCCTGCAGGGCCCGCAGACCGTCGAGCTGCGCCTGCGGGGCGGCGAGCTCACGCTCAACGGCTGGCCCGTGCTCGGCCCGCGCACCCGCCTCACGGAGTCGCGATGAGCCTGCGCGTCAGCATCGACGAGGGCCACGCGCTCGAGGTCCTCGACCTGCTGTGCCGCGGCCGGGCGATCCGCATCGTCCCGACCCAGCCGCTGAGCGAGCCGCGGCCCGAGCTCACCCGCCTCGCCGCCCGCCGCATCGCCGCCGCCAGCATGCGCCTCCTGGCCGAGGGCGGCCGGCGCGAGCGCGTGCTGCTGCGCGACGGTCGACGCGTGCGCAGCCGCGTGTGGGACCCCGGCGTCAACGACGGCTTTCGCCTGCGCTTCACCGGCGCGACCCACGAGCTGTGGGTCCAGACCACCCAGCGCCTGGCGGAGATCGCCCGCACCTCCGAGGTCGTCGAGGGCCAGGGCGCCAGCAAGCGCGTGCGCCGGCAGCTCCGCAAGATCGTCAAGATCGCCGACACCGACACCGGCGACTGGCTGGTCTACGCGCTCGCGTACCGCCACCTCGCGCGCATCGACATGCCCCTCGAGATCCGCGAGGACTTCGGCCGGCGCCTGTGCCTCGGCTCGCCGCTCGCCACCCTGTTCGCGCTCGAGACCCACGTCGTCGAGGCCGGCATCGACCTCGCGGACTACCTCTCGCGCCTGCTGGACGGCCCCGCCGTGCGCCTGCTCGAGTGCCTCGAGGACCTGCTCGTCGAGCAGTGGTGCGACCAGCTCTCGGCGTGCATGAGCGCCGCCCCCGACACGCGGACCGCCCGCCTCGTCGCCGCGGCCGCCACGCTCGAGGCCCAACTCGACGCGCTCGGGCGCCACCGACGCCTCGACCTCGCCAGGCCCGTGATCCGCGCACTCGCGCGCATGCTCGAGGGCGAGTGGGACTACCCCCCGGGCGAAGTCGTGCGCCGGCTGTTCAGCAACACCGCCATGACCACCTTCGTCGAGCGCGACGCCCTCCGCCGCGCCCTCGCCCGCGTCGTCCAGATCGGCGAGCGTCTGCTCCGCACCCGCGACCGCCTCGCCGCCGAGGGCTTCGGCGACCCGCGCTACGAGGAGTCGCAGCTGCTGCTCGCCGACGTCGACCAGCTGCTGCGCCCGCACTTCCCCCGGCTCGACGCGCTGGCCAGCGCGCTCACCGGTCGGATAGGATGAGCCCCCTCTCGAGGTCCGCATGAGCCGTGGCTACCGCATCGCCTACCCCGCCCCCGTGTGGCGCAACGTCAGCACCTCGGTCGAGGGCACCGACGCCGTCGCCATGGACGTCGGCCTGCTCGACATCCTGCCCGAGGCCGAGATGCTCGATCTGCTGCGCGCCCGCCTGCGCGAGGCCGGCTGGGCCGTCGGCGACAGCGGCGCGCTGACCCGCAAGCTAGGCGAGGTCGTCGCCGAGCTCGCCCCCGACGGCCGCACGATCACCGTGCGCGTGGCCCTGAAGCGCGACGTGAGCGCCCGCGGCAGCGACGACGCCCAGGCCAACGCCCGCCTCGAGCAGGCCAGGGCAGACGCTTCGAAGGCCCTCGCAAGAGAGCTGTCGCAGAAGGTCATCGCCGCCGAGGCCGACGTGCGCGCCGAGGTCCAGACCGCGCTACAAAAGGTCTACGTCGAGGCCCTGAAGAAGAAGGCCGCCAGCCTCGGGGAGATCGAGGGCATGCAGGAGAGCCGCGGCGCCGACGGCGAGCTCGAGCTGACGATCAAGGTCCGCGTCCCGTGAAGCGCACCACGCCGATCTCCCAGCTCCCCGTCGACGTCAGGGTCGAGGACGCCGTCGAGGCCGCCTGCGCGAGCGACGTCACCTTCGTCGAGGAGCGCCTGCGCCGCGGCATGAGCGTGCTCGTCGAGTGCGACAAGGAGCTCGCGCTGCACATCTACCTGGCCGTGCGCGGCCGCCTGCGCCGCGCCGGCGCCGGCAAGGCCCCACAAATTATCGTCATCGACGGCCGCCCGCGCGGCGAGGAGGACGACGGCCGCACCAACATGAGCCGCATGCTCCACCAGCTGACCGCGGCGATCCGCGGCAGCGTCGAGCGCACGATCATCGTGCTCCTCCACCTCGACGTTTTGACCACGACGCACACCAGCCTGACGATGGAGGCCCGCGAGGCCATCCCGCTGCTGTACGAGAACCCCGAGGCCGTGATCCTCGGCTTCCGCGACCCCAGCTTCCCCTTACCAAAAGTGATCGAGGGCGTGTTCGCCGTCCGCCGCGAGATCGTCGGCGTCCCCCGCGAATCATTAATTAAACTGACGACCCAGCGCGAGGCCAGGGCCCTCGACTCCGAGCAGTTCGACCCGTTCGCCCTCTATAAATACGTCAGCGGCCTCAACCCCGTGCGCCTGCGCCGGCTGCTCGCGGCGGTCGGCCTGCGCCGCGAGGCCATGCCCGGCCGCTCGCAGGCCGCCGTGGTCTACCGCGAGCTGCGCCGCCAGACCGTCAGCGAGGACGTCGAGCTCCCCAACGTCGATCTAATTAAAGACATCGGCGGGTACCCCGAGGTCAAGCAGCGCCTGCGCGAGGAGCTGCTGGACCTGCTCGTCCGCAAGGACGCGCTCGCCAGCGAGTCGGACATCCAGGCGCTCGAGTCTCTGCTCCCGCGCGGCATCATCTTTTACGGCCCGCCCGGCACCGGCAAGACGTACTTCGCCAAGGCCATGGCGACGGCGATGGACGCCACCGTGGTCATCGTGTCCGGCCCCGAGCTCAAGTCGAAGTGGGTCGGCGAGAGCGAGGAGAACCTGCGCCGGGTGTTCCGCCAGGCCCGCCGCAGCGCCCCCGCCGTCATCGTGTTCGACGAGATCGACGCCTTCGCCCACGCGCGCGGCACCTACGAGGGCTCGGGCGTCGAGCACTCGATGGTCAACCAGCTGCTCACCGAGATGGACGGCTTCCGCGGCAGCGAGAGCATCTTCGTGGTCGGCACCACCAACTTCCTCTCGAGCCTCGACGGCGCCCTGCTCCGCCCCGGCCGGTTCGAATTTTTAATAGAGATCCCCGCGCCCAACGTGCAGGACCGCCGGGAGATCGTCGAAATTTACAATCGCAAGCTCGAGCTCGGCCTCTCGCCCGCGCTCTGCGAGCACCTCGTGCGCCGCACCGACGGCCTCGCCGAGCGCGAGCGCGGCCTGCCGTTCACCGGCGACCACATCTACGCGGTGTGCCGCGCCCTGAAGCGCCAGGCCATCCGCACCGGCGTCACCAATTTTAATAGCGAAGACATCGACCGCGCCCTCCAGCGCAAGACCCGGGCCGCGGTGATCCTCAGCCCCGCCGAGGAGCGCGTGGTCGCCTTCCACGAGGCCGGCCACGCCCTGCTCGCCATGCTCGTCGAGCACGCCACCCCGCCCGAGCGCATCAGCATCGCCGCCGACATGGAGGGCGCCCTCGGCTACGTGCTGCGCGCCGCCCGGGCCCGCCCCTACGCCGTCACCACCGCCGACATGCGCGCCGACATCTGCGTCGGCCTCGGCGGCTACGTCAGCGAGCGCCTGACCTTCGGCGACGTCTCGATCGGCGCGCACACCGACCTGCAGCAGGCCAACCGCATCGCCCGCGCCATGGTCGAGGAGTACGGCATGGGCACCGGCATCACCGTCGTGCTCGAGGAGCCCCGCGGGCACGACCACTCGGTGTCCGAGCACCGCCGCCAGCGCATCGACGCCGAGGTCGCCGGCATCCTCGACGCCGAGCTCCAGCGCGCCCAGGCCCTGCTCACGGAGCACCGCGCCATGCTCACCGCGCTCGCCGAGACCCTGCTCGTGCGCAAGGTGCTCGACCGCGTCGAGCTGCAATCCCTCGCCAAGGCCCCCACGCCCGGAGCTCCCACCGATGGCTGAAGTCACCATCCGCCTGCGCCACAACCCTCGCACCGGCGAGCGCGAGCTCGTCATCCACTACGAGTCCGAGTCCGACGCGCTCCCGCACGAGCACGAGCGTGGCCACCGCGCCTGGGCCGAGGCCCTGCTCGGTCGCCCGCTCGGCGAGCTCGTCGGCGGCTCCGTCGACCGCGTCGTCGTCGAACACGCCCCCAGGGCCGGCGCCGCCGCCGAGCAGGAGGCCGCATCGACCCCCGTCGCCGAGCGTAACCGCGGGTGAGCAGCAGCGTGACATTCGGCCTCCCGCTCGCCGGCGACCCCGCCGACGCCGCCGCCCTCGCGGTCCTCGTCGAGGCCGCGCCCGACCTGGTCGAAGGGCCATGGTCTTGCGTACAGGACGCGAACGGCCCCGGCAGCGTGCTGTGCTCGGCCGGCATCGACCTCGCGCGCGCGCTCCGCCTGGCCCGCCGCGGCCTCGAGGTCGTGGCCCTGTCCGAAGGGACAGACGCGCTCGCGCTCACGCCGGTCGGCGACGACCGCCCCGCGCAGCGCTGGACGGCCCCGCTGCGCCGCGAGGCCGCCCACATGATCGAGGCCCTGCGCCCGCGTCGCCTGCCCGGCGAGCCGCTCGTCGACGAGGCCCTGTTCGTGCTGCCCGCCGAGTCGAGCGCCGCCCGCGTGCTGCTCGAGCGCCTCTTGCTGCTCGAGCGCGGCGACGTCCAGGTCTGCAGCTTCACCGATCCGACCGCGCGATCGTCCGGGCCCGACGGCGCCCGCGAGCGCTTCGCGGTGCGCGTCAAGCACCCGCCGATCTACCTGCTGATGACCGCCCGCGACGACGAGGCCGCCGGCGCCGCGGTCTACGCCCGCCACGCCGCCACGCCGCTGTGGGTCGCGTGGTCGTACGAGCACCCGCTCGCCGGCCCGGCCGCCGCCGCCCTCGCCAAGATCGGCCACACCGCGCTCGTCGATCGCCACGGCGCCTGGCTGCGCCTGCCCGGCGAGTGGCGCACGCGCAGCATCTACGACGCGCTCACCCCCGTGTTCACCGCGCCGTACGTCGACCTCGTCCCCAGCGACACCGACCTCCGCTTCGAGATCCGCATCCGCCTGGCGCCCGGCCCGGTCACCGACGCCGACCTCTGGCTGCTCACCCCCGACCAGCTCCTCGACCTCGAGCCCCTCATCGAGGCCTGCACCGCCGACGAGCTCGGCCGCCTCACCGTCGCCCGCCTCGCCGACCCCGACGCCCTGCGCACCGGCCAGGGCGGCGCGCTCTACCTGCTGCGCGAGCGCGTGCGCCCCGGCGCCGCCCGCATGGCCGCCCGCGTCAGCGAGACCCTGCTCGTCCCGGGTTACACCGGCGTCGCCGGGGCCGACAACCTCTACATCCCCGCGGGCCGCCGCCTGGTCCCGCTGCTGCGCCGCGACGACCTGCGGCGCCTGCTCGGCCTCGACCGCGCGCACACCGTCGTCATCACCGAGGACCGCGACGGCCCGCGCATCGTCACCGTCACCTCGGTCGAGGAGACGCCGCTGCAGCGCTGGATCGACTACGTCGCCACCGACCGCCGCCTCGAGCTCGACCGCCTGCTCGAGCGCAGCGTGTTCGAGTTCCCCGACGTGACCATCGACTGGCCCGAGCTCCCGCGCGCCGCCCTCGAGCGCCCGCCCCCGCGCGAGTCGCGGCAGACCCCGACGCACAGGCGCCACCCCGCCGCCCCGGTCCCCGCCGCCGCCGCCGAGCCCGAGGCCGCCGCCGGCGTCGACGCGGACCTCGCCGCCCGCCTCGCCGCCCTCCGCGAGCGCGCCCGCGAGCTCGAGCGCGGCCTCGTCGGCGGCGGCGTCGACGACCCCGGCCCCTGGCAAGAGCTCGCCGCGATTAAACAGCGGCTCGGCGACCCCGACGAGGCCGCCGCCTGCTACGAGTCGGCGCTGCTGCACGCCGGCCCGCCCTACGACGTCGACGTGGCCGCCGCCCTGGCGTCCGTCGACGACCTGTCCCCGGAGACAGCCAGCGACGACACCATCGCCGAGCTGGTGGTCAGCGACCGCCGCACCCCCGCCGACTCCGCCCGCCTCGGCGCCCTCGTGGTCGCCCGCCTGGCCGCCGGGCGCCCGCCGCACGACGAGGTCATGCAGCTCGCGCTGCCGCTGTTCGCCGACCCGCGCCTGCCGGTCTCGCGGCGGCTCGCGTGGGTCGTGCTGTCGGCCTGGTACCACCACGCCCGCGACCGCCTCGGCCTCACCCGCGCCAAGGAGTCGATCGTCGGCGGGATCAACGAGCGCGGCCTCAGCGAGCTCCACGACCTCCCGCGCTTCGTGCGTCAGGCCCTCGCCCGCGAGGGCGACGACGCCCACGAGCCCGGCCTGCCCCGCGGCGACCGCCTGCAGCAGGGCCAGCTCGTCGCCCTCGAGGCGCTGTGGCACGACGTGCTCGCCGCCGGCCTGCCCGACATCGACGTGCTGGCCGCCTACACCCGCCTCACCTTCGCCGTCGGCTTCGCCCGCCTCGGCGCCCGCGCGCACGCGCAGGAGCTCGTCGCCCCGCTCGACCGCGAGATGGACGTGCACGAGGTCCCCAACCGCGCGCTGTTCCGCCTGTACCTGGCGCGCCTGGCCCATGAGACAGCCGGCAGCTCGCCCGAGGCCTGGGCCGCCGACGCCCAGAAGATCGTCGACGCCGTGCGCGAGCCCGGCCTCCAGCGCGCCGTCGCCTGGCTGCAGAAGCGCTCGATGTGGCTGCGCAGCGAGCAGGACGAGCCGCTCGTCGGCCGCCCCACCCGCTTCAAGCTGCCCGCCCACCTCGAGGTCGAGGCCATCGGCGAGCACCTCGCCCGCGAGATGGCCCCCGGCGCCGGCAACTTCGACTTCATCATCGCCGAGGCCGTCGACGTGTGCCTGCGCCGCGCGCTCGCCAGCGGCAGCGACGCGCTGGTCGCCAGCGTGCTGCACAACGCCGAGCCCAACCTGGCGAACATCCACATCCCCAGCCACCGCGCCGAGGCCGTCGGCACCTGCATCCACGGCGCCGCCTGCCTCGGCGACTCGGCCATGCTCGGCCGCCTGCTCGACGCGCTCGTCGACATCGCCCGCAACCCGCAGCTCGGCAGCGTGCGCGAGCTGACCCGCGCCGTCGAGCGCGGCTTCGTGGCCCTGCGCCGCTTCGGCGGCCTCGACCCCGCCCGCGGCCTGCTGGAGGCCCTGTCCGGCGTGCACCCGCACACCGTCAGCGACCGCTGCCAGCTGCTGGCCACCGTCGCCAAGGGCTTCGTGCAGATCGGCGAGGAGCGGACCGCCGACGCGCTCGTCGACCGCGTGATCGGCCAGCTGCTCGCGGGCAACCTCGACTACGTGACCCGCGCCCAGGTCGGCCTCGCCGTGGCCGGCGCGCTGCGTCACTGGCCCAACGTCGCCCGCGTCGAGCGCTTCCGAAAGTTCATGGCCGCGCTCCCGCTGTTCCGCGACACCTTCACCACCGGCAAGTACTACGACACCCACCGGATCCTCATGCTCGAGGCGATCGTCGACAGCCTCGCCGACAGCCACACCCGCCACTCCGACCGCATCCAGGGCTTCCTCGACCAGGAGGAGCACGCCCTGCGCCGCCGCATCCAGACCGACGTGCTCACGGCCCTCCGGGCCTAACACGGGACCAAGACCATGTGGACGCTCGACCAGCTAGAGCCCGAGATCGACGACATCCGCCTGCGGATCCAGCAGCACCGCCGCGCCCTGCAGGAGTACTTCGTCGCCCGCGACGACGAGGTCGAGCTGGCGATCCTGTGCGCCGTCGCCCAGGAGCCGCTGCTGCTCGTCGGCCCGCCCGGGACCGCCAAGAGCGACCTGGTCGTCAAGCTCACCGAGTCGCTCGGCCTCGGCGAGGGCGACTACTTCGAGTACATGCTGACCAAGTTCACCGAGCCGAGCGAGATCCTCGGCCCGATCGACATCGCCGTGCTGAAGGAGGGCCGCTACCTCCGCCGCACCCGCGGCATGCTGCCCGACTGCCGCGTCGCCTTCCTCGACGAGATTTTTAAGAGCAACAGCGCCATCCTCAACACCCTGCTGACCATCCTGAACGAGCGGAAGTTCTATCAGGACGGCCAGCCGACCCCGGTGAAGATGGTGATGCTGTTCGCCGCCACCAACGACATCCCCGACCAGAGCGAGCTCGACGCGATGGCCGACCGCTTCATCCTGAAGATCGAGACCAAGCCGGTGAAGGACCGCCACTTCGCCGAGCTGATCGACGCCGGCGTCATGAACGAGGCCTACAAGGCCAGCGGCCACAAGCCGTGGGCCCGCGGCCACGCCAGCCTCGACGACTTCCTGAAGTTCAAGCGCTTCATGGACCTGATGTTCGGCGCCTCGCGCGAGCGCGGCCGCGACCGCGAGACGTGGTTCCCCCGCCCCGTGTTCGCCGAGATGCGCCGCATCGTCCGCGCGCTCGAGACCGAGGACAAGGTCATGGTGTCCGACCGCAAGCTCGTGAAGCTCTACAAGGTCATCCGCACCCAGGCCTTCCTCAACCACGGCGGCGCGGTCCAGACCTCCGACCTGAACCTGCTCGCCTACGTCGGCAACCGCCGCGACGAGCTCCCGGTCGTCGCCAACAAGGTGCGCGCCCTCCTCGGCCTCGGCAGCGGCGGTTGACGACATGTCGCGGCGCCTCGGCAAGGACGACCTGCTGCCGGCGCTGCGCGCCTGGGTCTACGTCAGCGGCTACGGCGGCCCGCTCGCCGAGTCGGTCCCGCAGGCGCTCGGCTGGCTGCGCGCGCTGTGGGAGCAGGGCTTCGACGCGCTGCCGCTCGACCTCGTGCACGACCTCGGCATGCTGCTCGCCGACGGCCGCGGCTTCCCGTTCGCCTCGAGCCGCGACCTCGCGGCCTGGCCCGACGACGAACGCGACCCGCGCCTCGACTACGAGGACCGCGTGCTCGGGCGCTGGATCCTCGACCCCAGCCTGCTCGACGCCCACGTCGCCATCTCCGGCCTGCACGACGACCTGCGCCCCCGCGCGATCGCCCACGCGATCGGCCTGGCCCTCGGGACAGCCGCCCGCGCGGCCGACGGCGTGGCCGGCAACCCGGCGATCCTGCGCGGGGTCATGCCGGCCGCCCTGGCCATGGCCCGCGCCTGGCCGGCCCGCTTCGGCGCCTGGGACGCCGCGCCAGTCGACCCCGCGTGGCGCGACTGGGCCGCCCTGCAGCGCGCCGCGATCCTCGCCTGCCGCGGCGAGGCCCGCCTGTTCTCCGCCCAGGACCTGTGGGAGCTCGCCCACCTCGCCGACCTCCCCAGCGAGTCGACCCGCCTGGCGCTGCGGGAGATCCACGCCGTCGCCGCGGCGATCGGCGGCGTGCCGCCCGGCGTCGCCATGCGCGTCAAGCGGCGCGCCCAGCAGGTCGCCGTCGACGACGACGACGCCAGCCACTACCCCATGGGCGGCTTCGACGCCCTCTCGACGCAGGGCCGCTTCGAGAACCTCGTGCGCACCGAGGTCGCCTACGTGCGCGAGGCCGCCGACATGCTCGGCGGCATCGACCTGTTCGACGTCCGCTTCGCCCAGGGCGAGCTGCTCTACTACACGCGCGACGAGTCCCCGCTCTACGACCAGCACCGCCGCCTCACCCTCGTGCTCGACGCCCCCGCCGAGCAGCGCCACAAGCACCCCGAGCTCGAGGCCCAGACCCTCGTGCTCGTCGACGCCGCCGCCCTGCGCCTGCAGTCCGACATGCTGCAGGTGTTCGGCCCCAACGGCGCCGAGGTCCACCTGCGCTGGCGCCTCCACAACGCGGCCGACCGCGAGGTCGCCGAGGAGGAGGAGCGCCTCGTCGCCCTCACCCTCGCCGACGACATCGCCCACCGCCGCGTCACCACCGCCGCGCTCACCGACTGGTCCGAGCTGTCCGCCCGCGGCCTCGTGGTGTTCGCCGCCCACGGCCCCGACCCGCGCAACCCGCCGCCCGGCCACGAGCAGCGCGGCCCCGCGGCCGCGAGCGGGCGCCACGCGGCCCAGTGGGTCCGCGTCGGCGACCGCCACTGGCAGCTCGGCGACGCCAGCTTCGACATCGCCGCGCCCGGCGGCCTGCGCGCCCTGCTCGACGCCCTGCTCGTGCGCCTGTTCGAGTGACCCGCCCCGCGCCCCGGCTGTTAGACTGGCCCGCCCGTGGCGACCCTCCGCAGCGCCGAGCACAGCTTCACGCCGCCCGACCGCTGCCTCGTCGGCCGCTCGCGCCGCTGCGACCTCGTGCTGACCGCCCGCGACGTCTCGAGCGAGCACGCGATCCTCGAGTGGTCCGCCACCCACTGGCAGGTCCGCGACCTCGGCAGCCGCAACGGCACGTTCGTCGGCGACGCGCGCGTGACCCCCGGCGCGCGCACCCCGCTGGTCGCCGGCGAGAGCCTCCGCTTCGGCGCCGGACCGGCGTGGCTGCTCGTCGACGCCGCCCCGCCGTGCGCCCTCGCGGTCGCCCTCGCCGACGGCGCGCGTCGCCTCGCCGACGCCGGCTACCTCGCGCTGCCCGGCCCCGACGACCCCGCGCTCGCCGTCTACCAGGACGCCGACGGCCGCTGGCTGCTCGACCAGGACGGCGCCGTCCGCCCCATCGACGACCGCGAGGTCGTCGACGCCGGCGGCCTGTGGCGCGTGCACCTGCCGTCCGCCGCCGCCGGCACCGAGGAGGCCGGCCTCGTGCTCACCTCGCGCCTGCGCCTGCGCTTCGCCGTCAGCCGCGACGAGGAGACCGTCGCGCTGCTCGCCCTCGCCGGCGAGCGCCGCATCGACCTCCAGGTCCGCGCGCACCACTACCCGCTGCTGCTGCTCGCGCGCCAGCGCCTCGCCGACCGCGCCGCCGCCCTGCGCCCCGACGACCAGGGCTGGCTGCGCATGGACGACCTGCTCGCCATGCTGCGAACCAAGGAGGACCACCTCGGCGTGGCCATCCACCGCGCCCGCGCCCAGCTCGCCCGCGCCGGCGTGGCCGACGCCGCCGCCCTGGTCGAGCGCCGCCCCGGCGCCCGCATGCTGCGCATCGGCGTGACCGACATCGAGCTCACCAGCCTCGACTGAAGGCCGCTTGTCGCGACCCCCCGGCGCGGCCATCATCGCGCCGGCACGTGGTCACCAGCGCAGAGTCGACGGCGCCGACGACCCGCGGCGAGGCGGACCCCGGACCCGGCGACGCCGGCCTCGGCCGCGCCCGTCGCCTCGGCCGCTACACGCTGCTCGAGATCCTCGGCCACGGCGGCATGGGCGTGGTGTTCGCGGCCTACGACGAGGAGCTCGACCGCAAGGTCGCCGTCAAGTTCGTGCAGCACGCCGACGTCGACCCCCGCGCCCGCGCGATGCTCCTCGGCGAGGCCCAGGCGCTGGCCCGCCTGGCCCACCCCAACGTGATCCACGTCTACGAGGTCGGCGTCGCCGACGAGCGCATCTTCATCGCCATGGAGTTCGTGCGCGGCCAGACCCTGCGCCGCTGGCTCGCCGAGCCGCGCGCCTGGCCCGAGGTCGTCGCCATGCTCCTGCAGGCCGGCCGCGGCCTCGCGGCGGCCCACCAGGCCGGCGTGGTCCACTGCGACTTCAAGCCCGACAACGCGCTCGTCGGCGCCGACGGCCGCCTCCGCGTCCTCGACTTCGGCCTCGCCCACCGCCAGGCCGACCCCGCCGCCGCCCCGACCGAACCTGTCCTCGAGGCCAGCCTCCCGCGCGGCGGCACCCCCGGCTACATGCCGCCCGAGCGCCACGAGCAGCGCCCCGTCGACGCCCGCTCCGACCAGTTCAGCTTCTGCGTGGCCCTCTACGAGGCCCTCCACGGCGCGCGCCCGTTCGCCGGCGAGACCCCGGCCGCGCGCATGCTCGCGGTGCTCCGCGGCGAGGTCCGCCCCCTCGATTCGAAGCTGCCCGCCCGCCTGCGCCGCGCCGTCCTCCGCGGCCTCGCCGTCGACCCCGCCGCCCGCTGGCCGAGCATGCCGGCCCTGCTCGCCGAGCTCGAGGCCAGCCTCCCGCGCTCGCGCGGCCGCTGGTGGCTGGCCGCCGCCGCCTCGGCGCTGGTGACCTCGGCCGGCTGGGCCCTGCTGCTGCGCGACGACGACCGCGCCGCCGCCTGCGCCGCCGCCGTGGCCGCCGAGCGCGACGCCCTGTGGGGCCCCGAGCCGCGCGCGGCGGCGGCGGCGGCCTTCACCGCCACCGGCCTGCCCTACGCCGCCGACTCGCTGGCCCGCGCCGACCGCCTGCTCGCCGCCCGCGTCGACGCCTGGGCCGACGTCGGCCGCCAGACCTGCGTCCTGCCCGACGACCACCCCGCGCGCCGCTGCCTCGCCGAGCACCGCCGCGGCCTCGCCGCGTGGATCGACGCGCTCCGCCGCGCCGACGCAACCGCCGTCGAGCACGCCGTCGCCGCCACCGCCGAGCTGCCCGACCCGCGCGCCTGCCAGGACCCCGCCGCCGCGCTCGCCGACGAGCGCGACGTCGACGCCGCCGACGTCGACGACCTGCTCGCCGAGGCCCGCGCCCTCGAGCGCGCCGGCCAGTACGACCGCGCCCTCGCGCCCGCGCGCGCCGCCCTCGAGCGCGCGCGCGCCCGCGGCCTGCACCGCCGCGAGGCCGCCGTGCTGCTGCGCCTCGGCCTGCTGCAGGAGCGCACCGGCGCCGGCGACGACGCCGGTGACAGCCTCGCCGCCGCCTACTTCGCCGCCGAGTCGGCCGGCCACCGCGGCGTGCGGGCCGAGGCCGCCATCCACCTCGTGCACGTCAGCGGCGGACCGCCGCGCCCGCCCGCCGCCGACGCCCTGTGGCTGCGCCTCGCCGAGTCGATCGCCGCCGGCCTCGGCGACGGCGCGCTCGACCTGCGCGCCGCCCTGCTGCAGCACCGCGGCCGCGCGGCGATCGCCCGCGGCGACCTCGACGCCGCCCGCGCCGACCTCGCCGACGCCCTCGCGCTCGAGACCCGCCGCCTCGGCGACGGCCACCCCGCCCTCGCGGCGATCCACGAGGAGCTCGGCGACGCCCTCCTGCTCGCCGGTCGCGACGACGAGGCCCTCGCCCATCACGAGCGGGCCATCACCGTCGCCGAGGTCACCCTCGGCCCCGACCACCCGAGCACCGCCCGCCGCGTGCTCGCGCGCGGCCAGGTCCACGAGCGCCGCGGCGAGCTCGAGGCCGCCCTCCGCGACGACCTGCGCGCGCTCGCCGTGTGGCAGCAGGCCTACGGCGAGCACCCGCGGCTGATCTGGCCGCTGACCTGCGCCGGCCGGGTCCTGCGCCGCGCCGGCCGCCTCGCCGAGGCCGAGCCCCACTACGCCCGCGCCCGCGCGATCGCCGAGCGCACCCTCGGCCCCGACCACCCCGACGTCGCCCGCGCCCTCGTCGAACACGGCGACGTGCTGCGCGCGCTGGGCCGCCTCGACGAGGCCCTCGCGCTCCACCGCCGCGCCCTCGCGATCCTCACCGCGACCGGCGCCGACGCCGTCACCTGGTCCGACCTCGCCGCCGCCCTGCACGCCGACGGCGCCCCCGAAGAGGCCGCCCGCGCCCGTCCGTGAGGTGTTATGCGCGTGTAAGGATCACCGACCCGCGCTCACGACACTCCCGGGGCGATGTCCCGCAGCGCTGTAACCATCCCCTCCTCGCTCCTCGCCCTCGGCCTCGCGTGCGCCCCCGCCTGCACGCTCGTCATGAACAACGGCGACGACAGCGGCGCCACCGATCCCACCACCGCCGGCGGCACCACCGACGACGACCCGACCGACGACACCCCGACCTCCGGCGGCCCGGTCGACCCCGGCGACGTCCCGCCCGAGCAGCCGCCCGCCGAGTCGACCCCCGAGACCGGGGGCCTGCACGTCGCCGTCACCGGCAGCGACGAGTCCGGCGACGGCACCGCCGCGGCGCCCTACCGCACGATCCAGCACGTGCTCGACAACGTCGCCGGCCCCGGCTCGGTGATCCTCGTGCACGCCGGCACCTACGACGAGGCGGTCCGCATCCGCCACAGCGACCTCACCCTGCAGTCCGCGCCCGGCGAGCAGGCCCACATCGCCTGCCCGGTCTCGATCGACGAGGACGCCCCGATCCTGTGCGTCGAGATCGACGCCGAGACCACCGGCGTGACGCTCCGCGGCCTCGAGGTCTCGGGCGGCTTCTACGCCGTCTACCTCGGCTCGCAGTGGGACTACGACGACACGCCGCTCGACAACCTGACCGCCCGCGACGTCCTGATCGAGGACTGCATCCTCCACGACACCGGCCGCGACGTCGTCAAAATTCCCGCCGGCTGCGACGACGTCACCGTCCGCCGCTGCGAGATCTACAACTCCGGCGCCGGCTACCCCGACGGCACCCCGCAGGAGGACAAGAACGCCGAGGGCATCGACGCCGTCAACGCCGACCGCATGCACGTGGTCGACACGTACATCCACGACACCGCCACCACCTGCCTGTACGTCAAGGGCGGCTCGATCGGCACCGTCATCGAGCGCACCCGCGTCGAGCGCTGCGGCGACCTCGGCATCGTGCTCGGCTTCGACACCAGCCCCGAGTTCTTCGACCTCGCCGCCAACCCCGACTACTACGAGTCGATCGGCGGCGTCGTGCGCAACTGCGTGATCAGCGACACCGGCCTCGGCGGCCTCGGCCTCTACGCCACCCGCGGCGCCCACCTGCTGCACAACACCGTCGTCCGCGCCGGCGCCCGCGGCCAGTCCGGCATCTACCTCGGCGTCGCCACCCAGGACTACGACCCCGCCGCCGGCCGCCCCGCCAACGAGGCGCCGACGATCGTCGGCAACATCGTCGATCAAACCGGCATGCCCGCGCCGGTCTGCTTCGAGATCCGCCACACCGTCGAGGACCAGCTCGGCGCGCTCGCCGGCCTGACCGGCGCAGCCACCGTCCGCGACAACCTCTACTGGGCCGGCGGCGCCGGCTGCAGCTTCCGCGACGCCCGCCCCGAGGCCACCTTCGAGGGCGACGACCTCGCCGCCTGGCAGGCCCACGCCCCCGACTTCGACGCCGCCTCGCGCCTCGACGACCCGCGCCTGACCGCCGACGCCCACCTCGACCCCGCGAGCCCCGCGATCGACGTCCTCCCCGCCGCCACCCCCGGCGTCACCTTCGACATCGACGCCGCCCCCCGCACCGCCCCCTACGACCTCGGCGCCGACGAGCGCTGACCCGTCCGGGTTGCGCCGCCGCGGCGAGGACGATACGCTGACCCGGTGGAGCGCTCGGCCAAGCAGATCACCGAGGACGCGCTGCAGCTCGACGCCGACGAGCGCGCCGAGCTGCTCGCCCGCCTGCGCGACAGCCTCGGCGCTTCGCCTGGCCACGAGTGGGACCAGGCGTGGGAGGCGGAGTCGCTGCGGCGGCTCGAGCTGGTGCGCTCCGGGGCGATGAAGGTGGTTCCCGCCGACGCGGCGATGGCGGCGGCGCGCTCGCGCATGCGCCCGTGCCGCTGATCTACAGCGAGGCGGCGGCGGACGAGCTCGCCGACGCCGCCGCGTTCTACGAGGCGCATCGCCCGAACCTGGGAGAACGATTCCTCCAGGCCGTGACCGCCGCCGAGCGCCTGATCCGCGAGTACCCCGAGGCCTGGCCGCGAGGCCCAGGCGGCTGCCGGACCTGCGGGCTCCGCGACTTTCCCTACCGCCTGTGGTTCACCTGCGAGGGCGAGTCGACGCTCGTCCTGGCCGTGGCCCACACCAGCTGGCGGCCGGGGTACTGGCACGATCGCGGGTGACCCGCCGCCCCGTGTCCAGCGAAAATCTCCCGCCCGCCCGCGCCGACCGCCGCCTGCATCGGGCGCCCATGCGGACCGCCGCGTGCCCCCGTGATCCGCGCCACAGGCCCGCGTCCGCGGCTCGCACGCGGGCGTACGCTATCAGCGCGGCGCGAGACATCCCCGCGTGACTCCGGCGCCGCTCCTCCGGTACGCTCCTGCGCGCATGAGATCCTCGCTGTCCCTCTCCGCGGCGCTCCTGTTGGTCGGCTGCGACGGCTCCAACGACGCGGGCGAGGACCCGCCGCTGCCGGCCCTCGACTGCGAGGTGGCCATCGTCGGCGGCGGCGCGGCCGGCGTCTACACCGCCTACCGCCTGGCCCCCGAGCTCGGCGAGCGCGTGTGTCTGTTCGAGAAGGAGGCGCACCTCGGCGGCCGCATGCACGACGTCACCTTCGACGGCGGCGAGGACGGCCCGCGCGTCGGCACCGGCGCGCGGCGCATCATGGAGAACCAGCTCGACATGTTCGCCCTCGCCGACGAGCTGGGCGTCGAGCTCGAGACCCCGCCGCTCGGCAGCGACCTGATCAACGCCCGCGGCCTGTACGGCTTCTCGCGCGACGCCCTGCTGCCGGCCTACCCCGCGCTGCAGGGCCCGCTCGACGCCGACGACGCCACCGACCGCGAGACCGAGCTCTACGACGTGCTCCGCCTCGGCCCCGAGCGCGAGCGCGCCGGCAACTACCCCGACTACCGCGCCTACGTCCGCGAGGTGCTCGGCGACGAGGAGTACAACTTCCTGCGCGACATGTCGCGCTTCCGGGCCGACTTCGAGTACCCGCTCTCGCCCACCAACTACCTCGCCATGCTCGACGAGGAGTGGGACACCTGCTGCGTGCCCTCGTACCCCGTCGGGGGCATGAGCGCCTTCACCGACGCCATGGCCGAGCGCATCGCCGCCGCCGGCGGCCGCATCTACAGGTCCGAGCCCGCCGTCGACATCACCCGCGACGGCGGCGGCTACCGCATCCGCACCAGCGCCCACGACGTCACCGCCGCCGAGCTCGTGCTCGCCGTCCCGCCCGTCGGCCTCGACAAGATCACCGGCGCCGTCGCCGACGACATCCGCGAGCGCCCCGAGTACCAGGGCCTCATCCCCGTGCGCGTCGCCATCGTCAACCAGTGGTGGGACGAGGCCTGGTGGCAGGACGTCCGCGACCCCGAGTCCACCGCCGACGAGCCCCACACCTGGCGGGCCTGGACCAGCGAGCACTGCATCAACTTCATCGAGATCCCCTTCGAGCCCTACGCCGCCGCCCAGAAGACCACCCGGTCGATCTACACCGACGACCTCCACTGCATCCAGTTCTGGGAGGAGCTGCTCGCCAACGACGGCATCGCCGCGGTCGAGGCGGAGATCCTCCGCGGCCTCGACGCGCTGTTCAATAACGGCGTGTCGTCGCCGGCGATGGTCGGCATCCCCCGGCCCCGCAAGACCGAGATGTACGTGTGGCCCGGCGGCTGGTACTACACCCGCGCCGGCGCCGACGCCTCCAACCAGGACGTCGCCGCGTGGGCCGTCACGCCCGTCCCCGGCGAGTCGACCCTCAGCCTCGTCGGCGAGGCCTACTGGCCGCAGCGCCCCGGCTGGTCCATCGGCGCCTACCGCTCGGCCGACGCCGTGCTCGCCGACAAGTTCGGCGTCGAACCCCAATTCCGCAGCGCCGCCCTCGCGCCCCGCGAACGACGCGCCCGCGGCTTCAGCCAGCGCTAGACGTCACGACGCCTCGCCGCGCGCCGGCAGCTCGCCCGGACCGCCGCGCGTCAGCGTGCGACACACGTGGTCCACGAAGCCCCGCAGGTCGCGGATGTCGGCGCGCAGCTCGGCGAGCGACGCCACCGTCGTCGCCGCCTTCTCGACCCGCCCCGCCAGCCGCCCCGCCTCCGACAGCCCCGCCGACACCGCCGCCCCCTTCAGCGTGTGCGCGTGGAAGCGGACGCGCGCGCGGTCCTCGGTCTGCAGCGCCGCCTCGAGCCCCGCCAGCGAGTCCGTCAGCGACCCGAACAGCAGGTCGCGGCAGGCCGAGAACTGCGACACGCTGCCGTCCGACAGCGCCAGCAGGGTCGCGCGGGCCACCGCCGCGTCGCGCGTCAGCGCCGCCTCGATGTCACCCGGCGTCGCCTCGACCATCGGCTCGTCGGAGGCGCTGCGCTGGCGGGCCCGCGCCCCCTCGAGCGCCGCGACCAGCTTGGCCGGCACGACCGGCTTGGCCAGGTAGTCGTCCATGCCCGCCTCGACGCACATGCGCCGGTCCTCGGCCATCGCGTTGGCCGTCATGCCGACGATCCACGGGCGCTGCGTCGGCATGCGCGCGCAGATCTCCCGCGTCGCCGCCAGCCCGTCGAGCTCGGGCATCTGCACGTCCATCAGGATCACGTCGTACGGCTGGCGCTGGGCCGAGCGGATCGCCTCGACCCCGTTGCCCACGAAGTCCGCCTCGTAGCCGAGCCGCCCGAGCATCGCCCGCGCCACCTTCTGGTTGACCGGGTTGTCCTCGGCCACCAGGATGCGCAGCGGCAGCCGCGTCGCCATCTCCACGTCGTAGGCCGGCAGCACCGCCCGCCGCGGCAGCGGCGAGGCCCCCCGCGTGACCGCCTCGAACAGCGCGGTGTACAGCGCCGCCGGCTTGATCGGCTTGGTCAGCGCCGTCTGCACGCCCTGCCCCTCCGCCCGCCCGCGCATGTCGCCGACCGCGCTCAGCAGCACGATCGGCAGCTGCCCCTCCGAGCGCACCGACCGCAGCCGCGTCGCCAGCGTGAGCCCGTCGACCCCCGGCATCGCGTAGTCGACGATCGCCACGTCGAACGGCTCGCCCGCGTCCGCCCTGCGCTGCGCCTCGAGCGGCGTGCGCACCAGCGTCGGCGTCAACCGCCACTGCCGCACGTAGGCCTCGAGGATCTTCAAGCTCGTCGGGTTGTCGTCGACCACCAGCACCCGCTTGCCCGCCAGCTCCGGCCCCGACGGCACGCCCGCCGCGCCCGCGACGTCCGCCGCCGGCGCCACCACCGTGAACGCGAACGTCGAGCCCGCCCCCGGCGCGCTGTCCACCGTGACCGTCCCGCCCATCAGCAGCGCCAGCCGCTTGCAGATCACCAGCCCGAGCCCGGTCCCCCCGAACACCCGCGTCGTCGAGGTGTCCACCTGCGAGAACGCCGAGAACAGCCGCCCCAGCGCCTCCGGCGCGATGCCGATGCCGGTGTCCCGCACGCTGAAGCGCACCTCGAACTGCCCGTCCTCCCGCGGCAGCGCCTGCACGTTGACCACCACCTCGCCGCGCTCGGTGAACTTCACCGCGTTCGCCAGCAGGTTCAATAGCACCTGACGGATGCGCCCGACGTCCCCGCGCAGGCCCACCGGCACCCCGTCCTCGATGAAGTACAGCAGGTCGACCCCGGTCTCCGCCGCCCGCAGCGACACCAGGTCGAGCGCCTCCTCCACGCAGTCGCGCAGCACGAACGGCGCCAGCTCGAGCTCGACCTTGCCCGCCTCGAGCTTCGACAGGTCGAGGATGTCGTTGATGATCGTCAGCAGGTGCTCGCCGCTCGACCGGATGGTGTCGGCGTAGTCGCGCTGCTGCGCGCCCAGGTCGGTCTCGAGCAGCAGCCCCGACATGCCGATCACCGCGTTCATCGGCGTGCGGATCTCGTGGCTCATGTTGGCCAGGAACTCGCTGCGCACCCGCGACGTCTCCTCCGCCACCTGGCGCGCGACCACCAGCTCCGCCTTCTCGCCGAGCAGCGTCGCCTCGCGGAAGATGCCCTGCTCGACCTCCCGCAGGATCCGCGTCAGCAGGGCGATGTGCTCGCGCTGGCGCTGGTGCCCCTGCGCCTGCAGCAGCAGCACCAGGAACACCGTCACCACCGGCAGCCCGTAGGTCGTCACCGACCACGCCTCCGGCGACAGCCCCGAGACCTCGGGCCCGAACGCCCCGCGCAGGCAGATCACCGCCGCCGTCAACAGGCACGCCGCGAAGAACCACCGCAGCGCCTGCGCGCCGAGGTACGGCACCGCCACCGTCGACGCGATGATGCAGCAGATCACCAGCGTCGGGAACGCGAACGGCACGAACAGGCTCGCCGTCGCCGGCGCGATCAGGAAGTAGCCGCCCGTCAGCAGCGCCGCCGGCACCAGCTTGCCGCGCCGCACCAGGTGCCGCGCGACCTCCCCGCACACCACCATCATCACGCACACGCCCGCGAGCTGCACGCCCACCGGCGAGCCGTAGCGCACGTACAAAACCCCGTACGCGACCGCCAGCGGCCCCAGCACGAAGCCGTTCAAGACCCGCAAGAACCGCTCGAGCCGCGCGAGCTGGGTCGCCTCCTCGAAGGCCTCCACCCTGGTCGCCCCGGCTTCCACGCCCGCGCATCGTAGACCATCCCCAGCCGCCGCGTCACCGCGAAACCCCTCGCACGCGAGGTCCTCCCGCCGCCGCTTTGTGCGATGCTACCGGCCTTGTCCGAAGCCGACGAACCCGGGGGCCTTCGCCGCGTACTCGGCCCGCTCGACGCCACCGCCGTCGTCATCGGCGCGATCGTCGGCGTCGGTATCTTCTTCACGCCGGGCCGCGTCGCCGGCCTCGCCGGCGACCTCGCGCTGTGGACCTGGGCCCTCGGCGGCCTCGTGGCCATGCTCGGCGCCCTCACCTTCGCCGAGCTCGGCGGCATGTACCCGCGCACCGGCGCCCAGTACACCGCCCTGCGCGACGCCTACGGCCCCGCCGTCGGCTTCCTGTACGTGGTCTGCAACGCCACCGCCGTGCAGGCCGGGGCGATCGCCATCATCGCCCTCGTCGCCGTGCAGAACGCCGCCACCGCGCTCACCGGCCACGAGCTCCCGATCGCCGCCGCCCCGCCGGCCGCCCTCGGCCTCATCGCCCTGATCGCCGCCGCCAACATCCGCGACGTGCGGGCCGGCGCGCACATCCAGAACCTCACCACCGCCGCCAAGCTGCTCGCGCTGATCGCCGTGGTCCTCGTCGGCGTCGGCTTCACCGGCACGCCCGCGCCGGCCCCGGCGGTCGTCACCCGCGGCCCGTTCGTCGCCCTCGCCACCGGCCTCGTGCCCGTGCTGTTCGCCTTCGGCGGCTGGCAGCAGGCCCTGTGGATCGGCGGCGAAATTAAAGACCCCACGCGCAACGTCCCGCGCGCCATCATCGGCGGCGTCGGCGTGGTCGTGTTGATCTACCTCGGCACCAACTGGGCCTACCTCCACCTCCTCGGAATCGGCGGCGTGGCCCACAGCCAGGCCCTCGCGGCCGACGCCGTCGGCGTGCTGTTCCCCGGCCTCGCCGCCCGCGCCGTCGCCGGCGCCGTCGCGGTCTCCGCCCTCGGCGTGCTCAACGCGCAGATCCTCACCGGCCCGCGCCTCATCTTCGCCCTCGCCCACGACCGCCGGTTCTTCCCCGTGTTCGGCCGCATCCACGCCTCGCTCGGCACCCCCGTGCCGGCCATCCTGCTGCTGTCCGGCACGGCGATGCTGCTCCTGCTCGCCGCCGGCTTCGACGGCATCGACCGCCTGCTCACCGGCGTCGTGCTCGTCGACGGGATCTTCTTCGCCCTCACCGCCTTCGCTACGGTCGCCCTGCTGCGCCGGCACCCGCGCGCGACCCGGCCGATCCGCCCGCCCGGCTTCCCCGCGGTCCCGCTGCTGTTCGTCGCCTCGGAGATCGGCGTGATCCTCGGCGCGATGATGGAGCCCCGCGTGCGCTCGGCGGCGATCGTCGGCGTCGCCTGGATCGCCGCCGCCTTCGTGCTCTACCTGCTGCGCTTCCGCGACCGCCGCGGCGCCTGAGGCCCGCTACTTGCCGGCCGCCCGCAGCGCCTCCGCCAGCCCCGGCACGTGCTCCGCCCCCGCCGGCACCGTCAGCGACGAATTGTTAAAATCGTCGCCGATCGGCTGGTACGGCCCCCCGAGGCAGCCGGCGAGGAACGCCTCGGCGACCGCGTTGAACGACACCTTGTTCTCCGGGCGATGAAACCCGTGGCCCTCGTCCGGGTACAGCACGTACGTCACCGGCAGGCCCTTGGCCCGCATCGCCGCCACGATCTGGTCCGACTCCGCCTGCTTGACCCGCGGGTCGTTGGCCCCCTGCGCGATCAGCAGCGGCCTCTTGATGGCCTCCACCCGGTGCAGCGGCGAGCGCTCGTACAGCATCTTGCGCCCCTCCTCGGTGCTGGCGTCCCCCATGCGCGTGGCGAACATCGCCGCGATGCTGGCCCAGTACGGCGGGATACTCTTGATCAGCGTCTCGAGGTTCGACGGCCCGACGATGTCCACCCCGCACGCGAACCGCTCCGGCGTGAACGTCAGCCCGACCAGCGTCGCGTAGCCGCCGTAGCTCCCGCCCATGATCGCCACCCGCCCCGCGTCCGCGATCTTGTAGTGCTCCGCCCAGCCGACCGCGTCCAGCAGGTCGTCGTGCATCTTCGCCGCCCACTCGCGGTCGCCCGCGTTCACGTGGCTCTTCGTGAAGCCCGTCGACCCGCGGAAGTTCACGCTCATCGCCGCGTAGCCGCGGCTCGCCAGCCACTGGTGGGTCGGCACGAAGCCCCACGAGTCGCGCCCCCACGGCCCGCCGTGGACCAGCAGCACCAGCGGCAGCGGCGCGTCTGGCACCCCGTCGTTGTCCGGGTCGCTGCCCGGCGGCAGCGTGTAGTACGACACCAGCTCGAGCTTGTCGCGCGCGCGGATCACCACCGACCGCATCTTCGCCAGCTTCTGCGCCGCCAGCTCGGCGTCCGCCGTGAACAGCAGCTTCGCCGCCTTGCTGGCCCGGTCGTACAGGTAATAGCGGTTGGGCCCGTCGTCGAACTTGTACTGCACCACCCACTTCGAATCGTCCCGCGACTGGCTCACCACATAGAACTCGCCCTCGGCCAGCTTCGCCAGCGCCGCCAGGTCGGCCTCCACCGACTTGTCGACGGCCCGCCACGCCTGCCGCAGGTGGGTGAACGCGACCGCCAGCGGCCTCCTGGTCGCGCGCTCGAAGATCAGCGCGCCCGCCCCCGCCTTCGGGTTGTCGGCCAGCACCGTCTCCTCGCCCGTCTTGACGTCGCGGGCCACCAGCGCCGCCGTCTCCCGCCCGCGGCTGTCGAGCAGGTACAGCGTCTTGCCCGCCCTGTCGACCGTCAACGGCGCCGTCGTCAGCTCGTCCGCCTGCCCGACCGCGAACACCGGCGCGACGTCCTTGCCCTTCGGCGCCAGCAGCTCCTTGCCCCCGTCCGGGGTCGAGCGATCGGCGAACCTCAGCTTGAAGTCCTCGTCGACGACGTACGTGCGCAGCCGCTGCTCGTTCCTGTGGATGAGCGTCCGCTTGCCCGTGCGCACGTCGACCCGGTACAGGTCGTGCCACGCCGGGTCGCGGTCGTTCATGCCGATCAGCACCTCGTGCGGCCGGCGGTCGCTGAGCCCCTCGAGGTTGGCCCGCACCCCCGCGTACGGCGTCAGGTCGACGGTCTTCCCGCTCGCCGGGTCGCTGGCGTACACGTGCCAGTTCTCGTCGCCGCCGCGGTCCTGCAGGTACAGCACCCGATCCCCGCCCGCGCTCCACAGCGCCGTGCGGATCGGCCGCGTCGTCTCCTGCGTGATCGCCCTGGCCTCGTCGGGCCGATCCACCGGCCCCACCCACACGTTCATGACCCCCTGCACCGGCGCCAGGAACAGCAGCCGCGCCCCGTCCGGGCTGATCGCCGGCGACTCGCGCTCCGGGTTGCCGAACAGCATCGCCCGCGGGATAAGCGAGCCGTCCGCCCGCGCCCCCGCCACCGGCCGCGCCTCCGTCGGCCGCGTCTCCGCCGGCGCAGGTGCGGCCGCCGGCGCCTCCGCGACCGGCGTGTCCGCCCCCGGTCCCACCGGCGCACAGCCGACGAGCGACGCAAGCCCGCAGATCACCACAGAACGCAAACGCCGGGTCATGGCCGAACCATTATCGCGTCGGCCCCACCTCGCCAAGCCGCCGCCACCGCCGTCGACTCACCGGCGAAACCCGCCGCGCCGTGAAACCATGGCCCTCCGCCGGCGGTCCACCACACGCCCGGACCCACGCGGCCCGCGGCGCCGATCTGTCCCTTCGTTCATCTCGCCGCGCCGTCCGTCGCGCGCGAGCGGCCGCCGTCAGCCCTCGCGCATGAAGAACAGCCAGTTCACGTTGCCCTTGTAGCTGGTCAGGTCGTACGCCGGCGAGGCCCCCGCGCTGATCTTCGGCGGCTTGCCCTCCGGCCGCGCGACCAGCCGCGCCTCCACGCGGAACGGCCCGAACCGCGGGAACTCGGTGGCGATGCGCTTGCCCTTCGACCCCTCGACCTCGCCCTTCGACAGCTGGACCGCGAACGTCTTCTGCTGCGCGTCGCCCGAGACCGCGAACGGCGTGGTCCAGGCGAACTTCCTGGCCAGCTCCGCCGCGTCGATCGGCGGGTCGAGCTTGACCCCGAACCCGTCCGCCGCCGCCCCGGTCGTCACCTCCGCCGAGCTGATCCCGCTCACGCCCTTGACCCGCCCGAGGTACGCGACCATCGCCGCCGTGTCGGCCAGCCCCGCCACCTCGGTCGCCATCGCGTCCAGCACCGCCGCCTGGTCGGCGAACTTCTGCGGCTCCGGCGGCTTCACCGGCTCCGCCCCGGTGTCCGGCGCCTTGACCGGCTCCTCGACCTTCTTCGCGTCCTGCACCGGCTCCGGCTGCTTCTTCACCTCCGGCGGCGGCGACGAACAGGCGACGAATACGAGGGCGAGGACGACACGCTGCATGCGCGTACGATACCTGTCGCCTCGCCCCCGCACCAGCCGCCCGCCCGGCGCCTCCCGCACCCGCGCGTGCCCGCGTGTCCACGCGTGGCGCCGCGCCGCCGCGCTCCGTCGCCCGACGATCACCGCCGCGAGCGAGCGCCCCTGACCCGCTGGGGTCTCACGAACCCGCGACGACCGCCGGCGCCCTCGCTATCCTCGCCGCTTCGGAGGCCTGGCACATGGCGCGTGGTCGGACGCTGTCGGCACTGTTGATCGGCTCGCTCGCCTGCGGCGACTCGTCGTCCGGGAGCGCGAGCTCCACCACGCAGGGTCCCACCTCGACCCCGGATCCCACCGAGGGCACCGCGCCGAGCGGCCCCACCGGCGACCCGGCCGCGACCCTCACCGAGGACGCGCCGACCAGCGGCACCACCGCGGGCCCCACCGGCGACCCCAGCAGCGACCCCACCGGCGACCCCACCGGCGACCCCAGCAGCGACCCGACCACCGACCCGACCACCGACCCGACCGACACCGACGGCCCGCCGCCGCCGCCCGCGGGCACCTGCGACGTGCCCGCCGAGCTCGTCGACACCACCAGCCCCGACCGCGTCGTCGGCGACGGCACCCCCGCGAGCTGCACCGAGGCCGCGCTCGTCGCCGCCGTCGCCGCCGGCGGCGTGATCACCTTCGACTGCGGCCCCGACCCCGTGACGATCACCGTCACCGCCCAATTGAAGATCACCAGCGACACCGTGCTCGACGGCGACGCCCGCGTCACCCTCAGCGGCGGCGGCACCACGCGAATTATCAACATGGACACCGGCAACTACGAGGCCCTCTCGCCCGCGTTGACGGTGCAGCGCCTGCGCTTCGTCGACGGCAAGTCGAGCGGCACGCAGATCCCGCTCGGCACCGACGTCGACGGCGGCGGCGGCGCGATCTTCTTCGTCGGCGGCAGCGTGACCGCGATCGACAGCGTGTTCGAGGACAACGAGGCCGCCACGCTCGGCCCCGACGTCGCCGGCGGCGCGATCTACGGCATCGGCCTCGGCGGCCTCACCGTCGTCGGCTGCACATTTAATAACAATCGCGCGGCCAACGGCGGCGCGCTCGGGGCCCTCGGCGCCGCGCTCACCATCGTCAACAGCACCCTCAGCGACAACGAGGCCACCGGCCACGGCGCCAACTCGGTCGAGATGGGCATGCAGGTCGGCCAGGGCGGCAACGGCGGCGCCATCGTCATGGACGGCGAGGGCCGCGAGCTCACGATCTGCGGCGCGACCGTCACCGGCAACCGCGGCAACGCCTTCGGCGGCGCCCTGTTCCGCACCGGCTACGCCGGCGAGCCCAGCGTGATCGACCGCAGCACCTTCGCCGACAACCAGATCGTCGAGCACGACGACGACGACGAGCCGAGCGGCGCCGGCGGCCTTTATATACAGGGCACCGCGGTGACGCTGACCAACTCCACGATCTCCGGCAACAGGTCGCGCGGCAGCGCCGGCCTGTGGATCCTCGGCCACGGCCCGCAGCAGGCCACCGCCAACCTCACCAACGTCACCATCGCCGGCAACAGCACCTGGCCGCAGCGCGACTTCACCATGCGCGGCATCGGCGGCGGCCTCGTCATCGGCGACAACACCGTCGGCACAATTATTAATTGCACGATCGCCGACAACGACGCCCAGTTCGCCTCCGGCATCGCCCGCGTCTCGCCCCTCACCGTGCGCAACACCATCGTCAGCAACAAGGCCGACAACGTCTACACCCCGCTCAACTGCACCGGCAGCATGTACGCCAGCCCGCCCGGCGCCGGCGACCACAACCTGCAGTGGCCGAACGGCCAGCAGGACGACATGGACTGCACGCCCGGCATCACCCGCGCCGACCCGCTGCTCGCGCCGCTCGCCGACAACGGCGGCCCCACGCAGACCCTCGCGCCGCTGCCCGGCAGCCCCGCCCTCGCCGCCGGCACCGACTGCCCGCCCACCGACCAGCGCGGCACGCCCCGCGCCGACCCCTGCACGCTCGGCGCCCTCGAGGTTCGATGATTCGATAATTTATTAATCGATCACGTCCCGTGGTCGTCGGCGTGCGCCCGCCGCGCCCTCGACGAGGATCCGCCCGCGCTGTCCCCCGAACACGCCGAACTTACCCGATCGCCCCCCTGCGATCGTGTTACCAAGGTCCCCTGTGCTCGGCCCGGTCCTCGCCCTCGCCCTCGCAACCGCCACCCGGGCCCCGGCATCCACCGAACCCGCCGCTCCGGCCCCTGTCGCGCCGGCCCCCGTCGTCGCCCGCCCGCCGCAGCACGACCCCCTGCAGGTCCACAGCGTCGTGCTCGCCAACGGCCTCACCGTCATGCTCAGCGTCAACCGCGAGCGCCCCGAGGTGTTCGGCGCCGTGGTCGTGCGCACCGGCGGCAAGAACGACCCGCAGGACGACACCGGCATGGCCCACTACCTCGAGCACATGCTGTTTAAAGGCACCACCGACCTCGGCACCACCGACTGGCAGCGAGAGAAGCCCCTGCAGGACCGCCTCGCCGCGCTGTTCGACCGCAAGCGCGCCGCCACCCCCGCCGAACAGAAGGCCATCGACGCCGAGATCGCCGCCACATTAAAAAAGACCTACGCGTTCACGGTCCCCAACGAGCTCGACCAGATGCTCGGCGAGCTCGGCGGCACCGGCATCAACGCGTTCACCACCTACGACGAGACGGTCTATCACAACACCTTCCCCGCCAGCCAGATCGACGGCTGGCTGCGCGTCTCGGCCCACCGCTTCGCCGACCCGGTGTTCCGCCTGTTCCCCAGCGAGCTCGAGGCCGTCTACGAGGAGAAGAACTCCGCGATGGACACCACCGGCTACGAGCTGTTCCGCAGCTTCATGCGCGGGGCCTTCCCCGGCCACCCCTACGGCCGCAACGACATCCTCGGCGAGGTCGAGCACCTGAAGCGCCCCTCGCTCACCGCCATGCGCGCCTACTTCGACCGCTGGTACGTGCCCGGCAACATGGCCCTCGTGCTGTCCGGCGACCTCGACGTCGCCCGCGTGCTGCCCGTGATCGAGTCCACCTTCGGCGCCTGGAAAGCCAGACCCCTGCCGAAGTCGGACCTCGCCGCCCCCGCCCCCTTCGAACCCGATCAACGCCTGGCCGCCCGCGCCACCCCCGTGCGCGTCGGCGCCGTCGCCTTCCGCACCGTGCCCGAGTCGCACCCCGACTACGCCGCCCTGCTGCTGGCCCGCCGCCTGCTGTCCAACGAGCAGCGCTCCGGCCTCATCGACCGCCTGTCCGACGGCGGCGCGCTGCTGTTCGCCGTGCACGTGCCAGCCGACCTGGCAGACACCAACCTCGACGTCGTCGCCTACATCCCGCGCCTGGTGTTCCAGACCTTCCGCGGCGCCGAGCGCAAGGTCCTCGCGCAGTTCGAGAAGATCCGCGACGGCGAGTTCGACGAGCGCACGTTCGCCGCCCTCAAGCAGGGCCTGCTCACCGCCGAGGCCGCCAGGTGGGAGGACAACGAGAAGCGCGCCCTCGCCATGGCCCACGCCTACGTCGCCCGCGGCGGCTGGCAGGGCCACCTCGACTTCCTCGCGCGCCTCGCCGAGGTCACCCGCGCCGACGTCATGCGCGTCGCCCGCGAGCACTTCGGCGAGCGCCGCCTCATCCTGCGCTCGCGCGTCGGCTACCCCAAAAAGACCCGCCTCGACAAGCCCCGCTTCCCGCCGGTCACCCCCGGCCGCGGCCACTCCAAATTTTATGAGACCGAGCAGGCCATCATTAAACCCGCGCCGCAGGTCGCGTTCGTCGCGCCCACCGCCGTCGCCAGCGTGCACCTGCGCGACGGCGTGACCCTGCGCCACAACACGAACCCCTTCAACGACATCTATCACCTCGAGCTGCGCTTCGGCGCCGGCGAGCACGCGATCCACGGCCTCGACCTGCTCGCCGACTACCTCCAGCGCATCGGCACGACCACGACCCCCGCCGCGGAGCTCCGCGAGCGGCTGTTCGACCTCAGCACCACCCTCACCGCCAGGTCCGAGCTCGACCGGTTCGTCGTGCGCCTGCAGGGCCCGCAGGTCCACATGGACGCCGCCCTCGCCCTGCTCGCCGACCTGCTCGCCCACCCCTCCGGCGAGCGCCGCCCGCTCCGCCAGGTCCGCCGCGAGGTCTGGGCCTTCCGCCGCTACGAGCGCAAGAACCCGTCGAGCGTCGGCAAGGCCCTGCGCGACCACGTGCTCTACGGCGACAACTCGAAGTACCACCGCGAGGTCGGGCCGACCGGCGCCCGCCTGCTCGGCCCGCGCCGCCTGCTGCGCGCCCTCGCCGAGGTGCAGCGCCACGCGGTCGAGATCGGCTACGTCGGCCGCGAGACCCCGGCGACCGTCGCCGCAGCAATTAATAAACACCTCACGTTCGCCGAGTCCCCGCAAAAGGCCGTCCCCCACGTCGTCTACGCGCGCAACGCCCCAGTTAAAACCACCGTCTACTTCGTGCCGCGCCGCGACGCCGTGCAGACCCAGCTGTGGTTCGCCGTCGAGGGCGCGCCCGTGGCCGTCGTCGACCGCCCCGCCGCCGACGCCTTCGGCGAGTACTTCGGCGGCAGCATGGCCGGCCTGGTGTTCCAGGAGATCCGCGAGTTCCGGGCCCTCGCCTACTCGGCCAGCGCCCGCTGGGGCCGCGACGAGCACCCCGGCCAGCGCGGCCACCTGCTCGGCCACGTCGCCTGCCAGGCCGACAAGACCTTCGACGCCCTCGACGTCATGCTCGGCCTCATCACCGACATGCCCGCCCGCCCCGAGCGCCTCGAGCTGGTCCGCTCCGCCCTCCTTCGCAGCCAGGAGACCGAGAGCCCGTCGTTCCGCGAGCTGCAGGACCAGCTGCGCCTGTGGCACCACCTCGGCCACGACGACGACCCCCGCCGCGCCCGCATGCCCGCCTACGAGCACCTCGAGTTTAATAAGATCGTCGACTTCTACCGCCGCTACGTCGCCGGCAAGCCCCTCGCCATCATGGTCGTCGGCGACCCCCGCAAGGTCCGCCCCGGAGACCTGAAAAGATACGGCGACCTCGTGCGCCTGCGCGAGGGCCAGCTCTACAGCCCCTGACCCGCGCCGAGGCACAGCCCCGCCGCCCGCACCGAGCGCATCTGCTGAAACGCCAGCCCCGCCGCCGCCACCGCGTCCTCCGCCCGAAACACCACGTCGTACAGCCCCGCGTCGCCGCGCAGCGGCCCGACCTCCGCGGGCGAGCAGTCCAGCGCGACGTGAAACGCCTGCGCCGAGCCGCCGCGGCTGCCGCCGAGCCGCGGGTCCTCGGTCGACCGGATGCCCAGCGTACGCGCCTCACACAGCCGCGAGTCCGCGAGCCGCAGGTGCACCGGCTCGACGCCGCGGTTCATGACCTCGAACGCGAGCCCCGTCTCCTCCGCCAGCTTGCGCAGCGCCGCGTCGAGCGGCGACTCGTACACGCGGATCGCCCCGCCGGGGATCGCCAGCACATCCTTAAAATCTCCCTCCCGCCGATAGCCGCACAGCAGCCACCGCCGATCGTCGTGCTCGCAGGTCACGACGGCGTCGGCCGCCTGTCGCCCCGGCACGAACTTCACCCCGCGATCCTGCATGGCCCTGCGGATCCCCGCGAACCCGCCGACCAGCCCCATTAAATTGATCGTGCCCTCGGCCGCGATCAGGCGGAACTTCTCGTAGTCTCCCGCGACGATCGCCCGCCGCAGGTCGGTCGCGTGAAACCCGAATTTAAACGCTCCGAGGTCCTCCTTCTCGGGGTCGATCAACCGAAACGGCAGCGCGAGCCCCTTCTCCCGCATCACCTTTAAAATGTCGTCCTCGTTGCCGGTCACGAAGTGCGTGACCTCCTCGATCCCCGGGATCTCCGTCGTGTGCGCCCACCACGTGTCCCACTCGGGGAAGTCGGCCAGGTGCACCACCCGCACCCGCCGCAGCGACGCCCCCGCCGCGTGCAGGCTCGCCAGCACCATCTTCTCGCGGATGCTCGCCAGCAGCGGGTGGCGCACCGTGCCGACCTCGTAGCAGCTGCCGACGCCGACGATCAGCCGGTCGAACCGCGCCAGCAGCCACAGCATCGTCTGGATGTGCCCCCGCGTCGGCGGCGAGAACCGCCCCGGCATGTACGCCGTCGTCAAACCGCCGCTCATGGCACCCTCACCCCCTACGACCACGAGTCTACACGCGAGCGCCGGCCCGCGACGACGACCACGGCCGCGCCCTCGTGCGCGGACACCAAGCCGGAAGAGCTCTGCGAGGCGCTCCCGGATCGCCACCGGTGTCCGGGTCAGCGCGCCCTGAATGTCAGTTACACTACACCTGGCGCGAATTTGGCCATCGCCCTGACACCCGGCTAATCCGGCTATAGCCGAGCCGCACAAGGATCGATGAAGATAGTGAGGGTCATCAGGAACGACACGAACTCCGCTCGCGCGGGACTCGGGGTTGTCCTTACCGCATCGCTGATGGGTTGCGCGGGGGACGAGAGTTCGACGGCGTCCGAGCCGGGGACGACGGAGCCCCCGTTCGCGGTGCGTTACTCGACGGAGAGTGTGGCTCTGGGCACGACGTT
Source organism: Myxococcales bacterium (assembly GCA_016793465.1). The sequence continues at coordinate 176,367 of JAEUJW010000079.1, read as the reverse complement.
CGACGGCTCTGTCTGTCGAGGATCCCTGGATCTGCTCGATGCGCAGGTGGAGTGGCTAAACGCGGAGTTCGCGGGTGAACCGAGCTTGCCGATCTGGGTGTATCTCTACGCGGATGACGAATCCGAGTCGATCGCGGATGCCTGCGAGTACGCCGGCGAATCACGGGTAGGAGGCTGTTGGGACGGGACGGCGAAGGGGTCATGGGACTTCCTGGCGCACGAACTGGCCCACGCCGCGGTGCACTCTCGTCAGGAAGATCCGCTCGACTTCCTCGATGAGGGAGCCGCGACCATGCTGGAAGGTACGGTGGCCCGGGCGTACCCGTCCGAGCGCGGTCTGGTCGCGGATTATTTGACGATGTCGACGGCCGAGTTCGGATGGGCTGCTTACTCGATCGCAGCCCATTTTCTCCGGTGGATGCGTGAGGAGTACGGCATGGTGGCGGTGCATGGATGGTTCGCGTCGACGTCGTCGAAGATGAGCAGGGCGGAGATCGACGCTGCATTCGAGGCGTCCACTGGCGAGGCGCTGGCAGGTGCACTGGCGCGGTATGTCGCGTCGGCGCCGGACATCTACCCGAGCCTCGGACCCTTCGCGTGCGGCCGCGAGGAGTCGATGCCCTGGCGGGACGATGAAGTGGCATGGGCCGGGGAGATGGCATGCGGCGACGAGGCCTCGATCGGGCGTTACGTGGACGATTCCACGGTCGAGCTCTGGCGACGATGGAGCGTCGACATCCCGAACGACGGCGTCTACCAGGTCGATGTATCCGGAGGCGGTGCCGTCCTCACGCGTTGCCTCATGGCTCCGGCGACGAAGGCGGAGCTCATACAATCCGAGTTGCCGATCATCGACGAGTGGCTATGGCAGGAGACGCCGCTGAAACGTTGGGCCGGCATCAACACCACGATTTGGGCCGAGCCCGTGATGTTGTACGCCGGTCGCTACGATGTCTGGGTCGCCATGCCAGACACGGAGGGGGGCGCCTTTTCGCTGCGGATCCATCCGCTGTGGCCAGGCCCCGACGCCAGGTCTTCGGCGGGCGAGTTGCCCGGCGGGAGGGCCTTCCGGGCGGTCTCCCGCCGGCGCGGTACGCCGTCGTCAGACCGCCGCTCATGGCACCCTCACCCCCTACGACCACGAGTCTACACGCGAGCGCCGGCCCGCGACGACGACCACGGCCGCGCCCTCGTCACCCACACGCGGACCAGCGCCCTACCCCCGGCGGTACACGGCCCCCGCCACGCGGAAGTACCGCGAACCGTCCGCCTCGAACCGCCGCCGCACCTCGGCGAAGTCCACGCACTCGAGCACCCACATGATCTCCGGGTGCATCAACTCGCCGAGCATGCCCGCGAAGTAGTCCTCGACGGACGCGTACTCCCCGAGAAACTCGTCGCCCTCCTCCGGCGCCTCTGCGCGTGGCTCATCCCCGTCATCGAGGTCCACCTCGACCTCGTCTGAAAATTCCTGGTCATCGTCCTCTGACATGGTGCGCTCCTCGTGCCGCTGATGGCCTCTGTGGCCTCGAACTTTGGTGTCTTACCATAGTCTTTGTTTAGTTGCAGTTTAATCTCGACGAACGTATCATCCAGGCTCCGACGCGCGGCGGTAGGATGCGCGCGCCATGCTGGCGGACCACGTCACCGCGGACGAGCTACGAGAGATCCTCGGGGTCTCGAAGCCGACGTTCCATCGCTCCTACGCCGCCCTTTTATGCCCGCCGATGTCGAAGACCAGCTTCGGCCGCGGCGTGCGCGTGTACTACGACCCGAGCGCCCGCGAGCGCGCCCGTTGGGTCCGTGACTGCCGCGCTCGCGGCCTGTCGCTGACGCAGATCGCCGACCTGATCGCCAAGGGCAAGGCTCCGACCTGCACGACTCCGAATGACGAGTGACCCGTGACGCGCTCCTTCGGAGCGGCTCCTCGTCGTGGACTGCACCATCGAGGACCCGCTGCGATGACCGCGGGTGCGCTCGTCGCCGACGACCAGCGTCGGAGGCCTGCGCGGGCCGAGGCCCGACGGATCCTGCGCTGGCGTCGACGAGCGCTCGGATACACTGCGGTCGTCATGAGCCTCTGGGACCGCATCCGCAACGCCCTGCGCCCCGCCCCCCGCGACGCTCGCGCGCCCCGCCCGACCCCGAACGCGCCCACCCTCGACGAGATGCGAGCCCTCCTCCGCGCCGGCATGACCCGCGACGAGTTCTTCGACGCGCTCGACGAGATCGTCGTGAACCGCGGTCTCCGCGTCTCGCTCCCGACCGCCGACGATCGCCTCGTCGCGCTACCCGTCGCCGAGGGCGGCGAGCTGCTGTGCTTCCTGCCCGAGGGCGTGCTGAACTACGTCGAATACAAGGGCGGCGTCTTCCTCGAGAAGAACGACGACGGCTGAACGAGCCGACCCCTGTCCCGACCTCCGAACGACCGCTCGATCGTCACCGCCCGCGTCGCTACCGCCCAGCGTTCGCATGGACCGCGACGCGCGCTCAGCAGCCGTCGGTGCCGTTGTTCAGCGCGACATCGTCGAGCCACGGCCCGGGCTCGAGCAGGTAGCGGGTCTCCGACGCCGCCTCGTTCGCCGCCTCCGCGCCGCCCGCGTTCACCGGGGTGAGCACGAGCTCGTTGCCGAACGGGTCGACGATCCTCCTGGCCTGCGGCGCCGCCGTCTGCGGCTCGCCCCCCACCACGGCGGCCTCGGCCTGCTCCGCGATCACCGGGGCCGGCGCCGCCACCTCGCGCGCGCCTGTCTCGACCTCCTCGGTCTCGCAGGCCACGAGCACGCCGCCGGCCGCGACGGCCGCGAGCGCGAGCAACAGACAGCGATTCCACGACGGAGCCGCGGCGGCCCCGGGTTCGATGAGACGTTCGATGCGAGACACGAGAGAACCTCCGGTTGCAGACAGCGCCGGACCCGGGGTGGGCCCGGCCATCACGAGGCGCGTGAGCGCGTGGACATAAGGGGCGAGCGCCCCGGGCGTGCGGGCCACGACCGCGTCGCAGCAGCACTCGCGTTCGTCGCGGATCTGCCGGGCCAGCCAGCGCGCCGCGGGGTGAAAGAACAGCAGGGCCTCGGCCAGGCTCTGGGCCCAGTTCCAGGCGATGTCGGCGCGGCGCACGTGGGCCAGCTCGTGCACCAGCAACAGCTCGAGGTCCGCGTCGGACGTGCGCGTCGCCGCCGGCAGCGCGCACAGCGGCCGGCGCCAGCCGATCAACGTCGGCACCCCGACGCGGTCGGACAGCGCCAGCTCGACCGACCCCCGGTACCCGACCTCCCGCCGCGCCCGCGCCAGCAGCCGCTCCGCCTCGGCGACGGGCAACGGACGCGCCCCGCGGCGGATCTCCCCGATCTGCACGACCGCGACGGCCAGCCCGAGCAGCCCCCACGCCGCGCCCACGAGCCACACCAGCCCGATCCACGGCAACACCGGCGCCAGCGAGATCGTCGCCGCGACCTCCGCCGCCGCCGGCGAGGCGCCGACGCCGACCGCCGCCGCCTCTTCGACCAACCGCGGCCCGGCCGCGAACGCCAGCGCCGCCGGCGCGATCGTCAAAAATCCGGCGAGCGCGAGCGCGTGCCGCAGCCACGGCCGCTCCGCGCCGATCCAGCGCAGCCCGATCGCCACCACCGCGGCGATCGCCGCCGCGATCCACGTCGCGTGCAGCACCACCACGCCGAACAGCGCCAGCGCGGTCACGGCGCCTCCTCCCGCTCGAGCCGGGCCAGCAGCGCGCGCAGCTGGGCCAGCTCGTCGGCGCTGGCCGGCCGCTCCTCGAGCGCCCGCATCACCAGCCGCGACGCCGAGCCCGCGAACGCCTTGTCGAGCAGGTCGCGGACCAGCGAGCCCTGCGTCTCCGACTCCGCCTGCGCCGGCGCGTACACGTGGCTGCGCGCCGACTCGTCGCGGATCACCAGCCCCTTGTCGGTCATGATCTGCAGCAGCTTCAACACCGTCGTGTAGTTGACGGCCCGCTCGGACTGCAGCGCCTCGAACACGGTCCGCACCGTCGCCGGCCCCGTCGACCACAGCACCCGCAAGATCGACAGCTCGGCATCGGTGGGACGCGGCGGCGGCATCGCTCGACGAACATGTACGACGAGCTTCGTAGTGTCAACGAAAACTTTCGTAGTTCATCGATCGCGTTCGCGCACTACGCGCAATTCCCCTCTGAACGCTCACCTGCGCAGCTCTGCCGCGTGTTCGTCGAACCACCGCCGCAGCTCGGCGAGCGGGTCGTGGGGGCCGAACGGCGTGAACGTCCGCAGCTCCGTCACCACCGCGTCGACCCGGCCTCGCACGCGCTCGCGGCTCGCCTCGTCGCCCGACTCCCACAGCAGCCGCAGCAGCTCGGCCTCGATCGCCGCCGCCACGCGCGCGTCGATCTCGCTGCGCGTGCGGAGCCGGTCCGCCCGCTCGATCCACACCAGCGCCGCCGTGGAGTCGCCGGCCTCGCGGTGGGCCGCGGCGATGTGCTGCTGCAGCTCCGCGACCGACGGGTGCTCGCCGCCGTGGACCGCCTCGATGCAGCGCAGCGCCTCCGTGTACTCGCCGAGCGCCGCCCGCGGGTCGCCCTGCGCGCGCAGGATGTCGCCGAGCCCCGCGTGGATCTGCCCGACCATCGGGTGGTCCTCGCCGAACACCGCCTCGCGGATCGTCAACGCCGCCTGCAAGTGCGTGCGCGCCGAAGCCAGGTCGTCGAGGTCGACCTCGCAGGCGGCCATGTTCGCCAGCGCCGACGCCACCTCCGGGTGCGTCGGGCCCGCGCTCGCCACGAAGCTCTGCTGCGCCTCGCGCATGGCCGCCACGCAGGCCGCCGCGTCGCCGCGGGCCTGGTGCACCACTCCGAGGTTGAGCCGCGAGGCCGCGACCTCGAAGTGCGCCGGCCCGAGCGTCGCCAGACGGATCGCCAGGGCCCGCTCGTGCGAGCGCAACGACGCCTCGAACTCGCCGTGATGCATCTGGGCCACCGCCACCATGTTGAGCGCGTTGGCCACCGACGGGTGGTCCGCGCCGAGGTGGCGCTCGCGCACCGCCAGCAGCTTCTCCTTCAGCGCCCGCGCCTCCGCCAGCTCGCCGTGCGACTCGAGCACGATCGCCAGCGCCGCGTACACATTGGTCGACTCGAGGCTCTCCTCGGCGCCGATGCGGGTGAGCGCCGCGACCCCCAGGCGGCCCCAGCGGACGCCCTCGAGCGGGCGCGCGAGCCCCACCCCGACCGCGTACGTCAGGTGGTGCGTCGCCTCGGCGACCATCAGGTCGTAGCCGATCGCCTCCGCCTTCCAGATCACCTGCTCGAGCATCGCCTCCGCGGCCGCGAACTCGCCGCGCACCACGTGCACGCCGGCCGCCTGCAGCCGGGCCTCGACCACCAGCGGCAGCCACCCGATCGCCTCCGCCTCGCGCACCGCCGCGGCCGCCTGCTCGCCCGCCTGCGCGTACAGCCCGCCGCGGTCGAGCGCCGCCGCCTTGCCGATGGCCACGCGCGTCTCGCCGATGCGCGCGCGCAGCCCCGGGTCCTCCGGCCGCCGCGGCACCCGGGCCAGCCAGCCCGCGTCGAGGCACATGCGCACCGGAGGCAGCCGCGCCGCCGAGATCACCGCCCGCGTCAGCGTGCCCGGCTCGGCCTTCGCCAGCACCTCGCCGACCAGCACCTCGAAGCTCGCGCGCCGCTCCTCGAGGCACGCCAGCCCGTCGTCGACCGCGCTCGCGCCGTGCACCTCCGCCAGGCACAGCGACTCGCGCGCGTCGGCCCACTCCTTCGCGTACGCATCGAGCCACGGCCGCGTGCGCGCGAACGCCTCGGCCGCGCCCGCCTGCCCGGTCGCCACGAACGCCGCCTCGACCGTCGTCGCCGCCGCCTCGCCCCACACCTCCGCGATCGCCGCGCCGGACGCCGCGCAGCGCTCCGCCGTCGCCCGCGTCTGCATCACCTGCGCCGCGAACCCGGTCGCCAGCGCCAGCGACAGCCCGCCCGCGGCCAGCCCCGCGACCCGCCAGCGTCGCCCGCGCAGCGCCGCGTCGAGGGCCGCGAGGAGCTCCGCGAACGACGCATAGCGCCGCCGCCGGTCGGCCTCGAGCGCGCGCTCCAGCACCCTGCGCAGCCCCGCCGGCAGCCCGCCACCGGCCGGCGGCGCCCGCCGCTTGCCCGCCAGCACCACCTTGCGCAGCTCCTCGAGCGTCTCGCCCGCGAACGGCCGCTCGCCGTACACCACCTCCCAGCAGGTCACCGCCCAGCTGAAGATGTCGGCGCGCGCGTCGGTCGGGCCGCCGACCAGCCCCTCGGGCGCCATGTACGTCGGCGTGCCGAGCAGCGAGCCCGCCACCGTCAGCTCCGACCCCAGCACCGAAGTGTCCGAGCGCCCGAGGTCCGGCTGCGTGATCGCCAGCGACTCGCCCGCGCGCGCCAGCCCGAAGTCCATGACGCGCACGCGCCCGTCGTCGCCGATCATGATGTTCTCGGGCTTCACGTCGCGGTGCACCAGCCCGGCCGCGTGGGCCGCCGCCAGCCCGCGCGCGGCCGCCCGCATCACCTCGAGCCCCGCGCGCCAGCCGTGGTCCGCCTGCGCGAGCCACTGGCGCAGCGTCACCCCCTGGACCAGCTCCATCGCCAGCCACACGCGTTCGTCGTCGACCCCGACGTCGTAGATCGCCACCGCGTTGGGGTGCTGCAGGCGGGCCATCGCCTGGGCCTCGCGCAGCGTCCGCACGCGGGCCGCGTCGCCGCTGCCGGCCCGCACCAGCAGCTTCAGGGCCACCCGGCGGTCGAGCTCCGGGTCGTGGCCCGCGTAGACCACCCCCATCCCGCCCTGACCGAGCACCCCGACGATCACGTAGCGGCCGAGGCGGGTGCCCGGCGCCAGCGCCTCCGTCTGTTCGTCCCCAGGTTCGGCGCCCATCGAGTCGGCCATGCCGGCCAGCGTCGTCGCCTGCTCCGCGTTGATCGTCCGTTCCAGCTCCACCACGCACTGTCACAATACTCCACAAGGGCGCGCGATCGTGCGCGATCTGGGCTACCCTCGCGGCATGCAAGGCCCGCTTCCGGATCTCCGCCGCAGCCAGGATGGTGCCGTCCTCACGATCGTGCTCGACCGCCCCGACGCCCGCAACGCCTACAGCGACGCCATGGTCGACAGCCTCGTGCGCGCCGTCGACGAGGCCGAGCGCGACGACTCGGTGCGCTGCATGATCCTCACCGGCGCCGGCCCGGCCTTCTCCGCCGGCGGCGATCTCAAGCGCATGCTGCAGCACGACGGCATGTTCGCCGGCGGGCCCGCCGAGCTGCGCCGCCGCTACATCGACGGCATCCAGCGCATCCCCCGGCGCCTCGCCCTCGCCGACAAGCCGATCATCGCCGCGATCAACGGCCCGGCGATCGGCGCCGGCCTCGACCTCGCCTGCATGTGCGACCTCCGCATCGCCGCCCGCGGCGCCCAGCTCGGCTCGACCTTTGTCAAAGTCGGGCTCGTGCCCGGAGACGGCGGCGCCTACCTGCTCGCCCGCACCGTCGGCTTCGCCCGCGCCCTCGAGCTCATGCTCACCGCCCGCGTCCTCGACACCGACGAGGCCGAGCGCATCGGGCTCGTCCACCGCGTGGTCGAGCCCGCCGAGCTGCTGCCCGCCGCCGCCGCGCTCGCCCGCCAGCTCGCCGAGCTCCCGCCCGTCGCCCTCCGCCTGACCAAGCGCGCCGCCTACCGCAGCTTCGACGCCGACCTCGAGCGGGCCCTCGAGCTCGCGGCCACCTACCAGGGCGTCGCGCAGAACACCGCCGACCACAACGAGGCCGTGCGCGCCATGCTGGAGCGCCGCCCCGCCGACTTCACCGGCACCTGACCCGCGAATCGTCGACGGCGAAGCCCCCACATTCGCCGCCGCGAACTCTGCTATGGCTCGGCGGGCCATGAGGCCATTCACGTCCCCCCGCGCCCTGCCCCTCCTCGCCGCCCTCGCCCTCGCCGCCTGTCCCGGCGCCGATCCCCCGCTCGGCGACGACGGCGACGCCTCGACGAGCGCCCTCCCGGCCTCGACCTCGACCGCCGGCGAGGGCACCTCCGCCCCGACCGAGACCGGCGACGCCGTCACGACCGCGAACACCGGCGACACCTCGCTCACCGGCGACACCGGCGACACCACGAACACCATCACCACCGATTCGTCCGCCACCGACACCGGTGACACCACGCGAGGCTCGTTGACCACCGACTCCACCGATACCGGATCCACCGACACCGGCGCGGTGGATTGCGAGCCGAGCTGGGTCGTGCCCGACGTCGCGGGCGACGCCCTCGCGGCCCACGACCTCGCCTGGGTCGGCTGCGAGCTGACCGCCTGCGGCCCCGACGACGCCCCCGGCCCCGGCGAGCCCAGCGTGCTGTGCGCCCCGCTCGACCTCGCCGACGTCCCGCTGACCTACCTCGGCCACCAGCACATCAACGCCACCGGCGCCTTCACCGAGGCCGACGTCGTCGCCCCCGACAATTTCTCGTGGCTCGACGGCATGCGCCACATCTACCGCTACGACCAGCACATCTACATCATGACCGTGGGCGACGGCCCCGCCGACCAGCTCGAGGTCTACTACGCCGTGCGCGCGCTCGAGGTCCTGCGCACCGGCTACCCCGAAGCCTGGCAGCAACTCTTAATTAAACCGTTCGAGCTCCCGGCCGAGGACGTGCTCGACGGCTTCGGCTGGAAGAACCGCCTGCGCAGCCTCGTGCTCTCGTTCGACCCCTCGCCGTTCTACATCGCCGCCGGCCTGACGATCCTCGACACCGCCCCCATCAAGAACATGCAGTCGGGCCTCGACGAGTACAATAATGTCGCCGCCATCTCCCTCGACAGCGAGACGATCCTCGGCACCATGCCCGACATCGGCAGCGAGCCGATCTACATGAAGCCGACCGCCGACGAGAACTTCCTCCGCTACATGCGCGAGGGCGCCGTCGAGACCCTCGTGCACGAGCTGCTGCACACCCGCATCGACCGCCTCAACAGCGTCGACCCCGGCATGAACCTCCTCTACGACCACCGCGTCGACAACGACGCCTGCGCCAAGTGGGAGCTCGAGGAGGCGCTGGTCGCCGCCGCCTCGCTGCTGCTGTTCCGCAAGCTCGGCGGGGTCGGCGAGACCTACCTCGACTACTACGACGTCGTGCTCGAGCAGAACCTCACCGTCGTCGAGGCCTGCCCCGACTACGCCGACTGGCAGCAGCTGTTCGAGTCGCCCTCGGGCGTCGACCCGCGCTACGACCTGCGCCTCCTCGACCTCGATTGAGCTACCATCGCGCGGTGAGCCACTTCATCAACGACCGCGCGAGCATCGTGCTCGAGGCCCTCGACGCCGAGGTCGCCCTCGCGGGCGGCGCCCTGCGTCGGCTCGACGGCTACCCGGCGATCAAGGTCGTCGTGCGCGCCGACCTCGACCCCACGCGCGTCGCCGTGGTCTCGGGCGGCGGCGCCGGCCACGAGCCGGCCCACGCCGGGTTCGTCGGCGACGGCATGCTGACCGCCGCCGTCTCCGGCGAGATCTTCGCGTCCCCCAGCGTCGACGCCGTGCTCGCCGCGATCGTCGCCGTCACCGGCCCCGCCGGCTGCCTTTTAATTATCAAAAATTACACCGGCGATCGCCTCAACTTCGGCCTCGCCGCCGAGAGGGCCCGCGCGCTCGGCCTCGCCGTCGAGACCGTGATCGTCGGCGACGACATCGCACTATTAAACGCCCCGCGCCCGCGCGGCGTCGCCGGCACCCTGTTCGTGCACAAGGTCGCCGGCCACCTCGCCCGCGCCGGCGCCTCGCTGCCGGCCATCAAGGCCGCGGCCGAGCGCGTGGCCCGCTCGGTCGTCTCGATCGGCGTGTCCCTGTCGTCGTGCACGATCCCCGGCCAGCCCGCCGAGAACCGCATCGCCCCCGGCCACGTCGAGCTCGGCCTCGGCATCCACGGCGAACCCGGCGCGCGCCTCATGCCCCTGCCGTCCGCGCGCGAGCTCACCGCGACCATGACCGGCCTCCTCGAGTCCGCCCTCGCGTCCGCCCGCGACGCCCCGCTCGCGCTGCTGATCAACGACCTCGGCGGCGTGCCGCCGATCGAGCTGGCGATCGCCGCCCACGCCGCCGTCGCCGCCGTGCGTCGCCCCGTCCGCCACGTCTTCGGCCCCGCGCGCCTGATGACCTCGCTCGACATGAAGGGCTTCTCGATCTCCGCCCTCCCGCTGTCCGCCCCCGACCTCGAGGCCGCCCTCGTCTCCCCCGTCGGCCCGCGCGCCTGGCCATCCCCACGCGCCCCCGGCGCCTTCCAGCCGCTCCCGCTCCCGCCGGCGCTGCGCCAGCCCGGGCGCCCCGCCTCGCCTCACCCGTCCCGCCGCCGCGCCCTCGCCCGCGTCTGCGAGGCGTTAATTATTAAACAGGCGGAGCTCGACGCGCTCGACGCCCGCGTCGGCGACGGCGACACCGGCACCACGCTGGCGACGGCCGCGCGCGCCCTGCTCGCCGCCGTCGACGACCTCCCGCTCGCGCAGCCTTCCGAGCTGCTCGCGGCGATCTCTGAGCGCCTCGCGCGGAGCATGGGCGGCTCGAGCGGGATCCTGCTGGCGATCTTCTGCGCGGCGGCCGGCGCCGCCGTCGGCGACCCGCCCGACTGGCCCGCGGCCCTCGGCGAGGGCATGCGCCGCGTGCAGGAGTACGGCGGCGCCGCCGTCGGCGACCGCACCATGCTCGACGCCCTCGCGCCCGCGCTCGCGGCCCTCGCCCGCACCCACGACCTCGCCGTCGCCGCTCGCGAGGCCGCGGCCGGGGCCGCCCGCACCGCCGAGATCGTCAAGACCGCGGCGGGCCGCGCGAGCTACGTCCGCCCCGACGCCCTGCGCGGCGTCCAGGACCCCGGCGCCGCCGCCGTCGCGGCCGTGTTCGCCGCGCTCGCCGAGCCCTGACGCCGGGCCTGACCTCTCCGCCATGTCCTACAGGACATGCTCATTCGGACATGTCCGGCGACGCGGGTTCGCTAGCGCAGGCACCGCGAGCGCAGGTCGGGACGGCGATGCGCCGGCGGCGCCGCCGTGCTAGCCTGCGCTCACTTATGCTTGAACTCGAACCATTGCATCGACATCGCGGACGCTGGAGGTTGCTCGCGCTCATGCTCGCGGCGGCGTGTGGTCCGGAGGCCGCCGACGAGTCGGCGACCGAGCCCGGGCCGACCTCCAGCGGCGCGGACTCGACCGGGACCGACGCGCCCACCACCGGCGAGCCCACCACCGGCGAGCCGCCCCCCGCGGTCGACTGCGCGGAGGTGCCGGTGGTCCTCGACGCCCCGGTGTGGACCGGCGAGCCCGCGAACGGCGGGGGCAGGGTGGCCGCCGCCGCCGACGGCGACGTCCTGCTCCTGCGCACCGGCGTCGCGGCGCTCGAGAAGTTCGGCGTCGACGGCGTCGCGTGGTCGCACACGTTCGCGGACGACGAGTCGCCGGTCGCGCTGGCGGCCCTGGCCGACGGCCGGGTCGTCGTCGGCGGCATGGCCTTCGACGACGACGCCGGCCGCGAGAGCAGGCTGTGGCTGTTCGGCGCCGACGGCCAGCTGCTCGCCGTCGAGACCGTCGACCACGAGCCCGGACGCGACGAGCACGTCGTGGCCATGGGGGCCTCGCCCGCCGGCCACGTCGCCGCCGCGGTCCTCTCGGTCGCGGTCGAGGGCGACCCCGACGCGAGGCTGCGCGTCGACCGCTACGACGACGCGCTCGCGCTGGTGTGGAGCGCCGACGGCGGCGCCTACGAGTTCGACCCGGCGCTCGACGTCGACGCCGACGGGCGCGTGTACCTGGCGACCGCCCGCATCGCCGGCACCTCGAACGGCGGCTTCGACTACACCTGGGAGCTGCGCGTGCGCTCGTTCGACGCCGACGGCGAGCGCTGGGCCGCGGACCCGGTGGAGGTCGAGACCGACAACAACGTGCTCGCGCTCGCGGTCAGCGTCGGCGACCAGGTGTACGTGCTCGGCCAGCGCCCGGCGGCGTTCTTCGTCGGCGCCCTGACCACCGCCGGCGCGCCGGTGTGGGCCTGGACGCGCGACCAGGCCGAGGCCCCGAGCCAGACCTGGCTCGCCGGGCACCGCCTCGGGGCCCTCGCGGCCTCGCCGTGCGGCGGCGTGTACCTCGGCGGGTACAGCGACGTCGACATCGACGGCGTGGCCGGGGCGGCGAGCCTGTTCCACGTCGCGCCCGACGGGACGCCGGGGCCGGTCACGAACGTGCTCGAGACGCCGCACGACGGCCAGTTCGCGCACAGCGACGTCAGCGCCCTCGACGTCGCGCTCGGGCGCATCGTCGCCGTCGGCAGCCTGGAGCCGGTGTTCCCGAACGACGCCCCGAGCCGCACGTGGGTGCGGAGCTTCTGAGCCGGGCGAGCCGCCATGGGGCGTCCGCGCTGGCCTGACCTCGGCGACATGTCCTACAGGACATGCTCCTTCAGCCAGGCCTCGTTGTCGGCCCGCTCGCGGGCGTACGCCGCCCCGACCGCCATGTAGTCGGCCAGCGACGCGCGGGCCAGCGTCACCGCCCGCGCGCGCTGGCGCGGGTTTTGCCACAACGCACGCGCCAGCTGGTACCTCGCCTCGGCGAGCTCCTCGCGCGGCGCCCCCGCGGCCTGCACGATCGCCAGCGCCTGCTCGAGGTCCGCGACCCCGGCCCTGGTCTGTCCGAGCGCCACCCGGGCCCGCCCGCGGATCACCATCGCCGCCCCGTAGCGCGGGTGCCCGTCGCCGACCGAGGCCAGGTGCCCGGCCAGCGCCCGCTCCGCGTGCGCGAGCGCCTGCGCCGGCTCGCCGAGCGCGATGTACGTGTCGGCCAGGTTGCCCTCGCTGTTGGCCGTGTCGGTGTGCCGCTCGCCGAGCGTGCGGCGGCGCGACTCGAGGCTGCGCCGCTGCAGCTCGAGCGCCCGCGGATAGTCGCCCATGCGCGACAGCACCGACCCGAGGTTGTTGTCGACGCGCGCGAGCTCCGGGTGCTCCGCGCCGACCGAGCGCTCGTAGATCTGCCGGGCCCGCTCGAGGTACTCGCGGGCCTTATTAAACTCGCCGCGGCCGAGCGCCGCCGCCCCGCTGTTGGCGCACAGCGTGGCCACGTCGGGGTGACCCGGCCCGAGCAGCGCCTCGAGCCCGGCCAGCGACCGCGCCGACAGCTCCGTCGCCGCGGCCATGTCGCCGCGGGTCCCGGCGATCGATCCGAGGTTGCCGCGGAACAGCACCGCCTCGTAGCTGTCGGGCCCGCCGGTGCGCTCGGCCGCCGCCAGAGCCGCCGTCATCTTCTCCTGCGCCTCGTCGAACTTGCCCGCCCGCATGCGCACCGTCGCCTGCGCGCCGAGCCAGCGGCTCTCGAGCTCGCGCGCCCCGCCGCGCCGCTCGAGCACCGCCGTCGCCAGCCGCTCCCACAGCCCCGCCTCCTCGACCCGCGCCAGGTAGTAGCCCACGTTCATCACCAGCCGGATCGCCGCCTCCGCCGCGATCTGCTCGTGACGACTCGCCTCCGCCGCCAGCCACGCCGCCTCGAACGCGGCCGCCGAGGCCTTGTAGTCGCCCAGCGCCTGCTCGGCCATCCCCTCGTGGAACCTCAGCTCCGCGAGCAGCGGGCGATAGCCCGTCGCCTCCGCCGCCGCCGTCGCCGCCGCCAAGCGCCCGCGCGCCGCCCTGGCCTGCCCCGCCGACAGCTCCGCCCGCACCGTCGCCAGCGTCGCCCGCACGCGCGCGACCGCGTCCTCCACCTCGACCGGCGCCGGCGCGACCGCGGCCAGCAGCACCTCCGCGTCGGCGCACGCCGCCAGCGGCCGCAGCTCGAACGCCGCCCGCACCGCCTTCGCCACCACCTCGCGGTCCGCCGCGCCGAGCACCTCGATCAGCGCCGCCAGGTCGGCCTCGCGCTGCTCGAGGCACGCCACCCGCCGCTCGTACAGCAGATCCGACTGCGCCCCGCTGCGGTGGCTCTCGCACGCCTCGACCCGCATCGCCGACCACGCCGCCGCGTACTCGCCGAGGCGCGCGTCGACCCGCGGCCACGTGTCGCCCGCGTAGCTCACCCCCGTGCCGAGGAGCGCCGCCTTGACCGCCGCGCGCCGCGGCTCGTCCCACGCCGCCGCCGGCGCGTCGCAGCGGTGCGCCTCGAGCTCCGCCTGCAGCGCCCGCCGCTCGACCGCGTTGACCCCCGCGAACCCGACCAGCGCCGCCGCCCCCACGCCGATCCCCCAGCGCCGCAGCGTCCGCCCGCGGTCGCGCCCGAGCTCGGCCAGCAGCGCCGCCATCGACGGCCAGCGCTGGCCCGGGTCGACCGCGAGCCCGCGCAGCACTGCCCGCCGCAGCCACGCCGGCACCGCGACGTCGGGCGTCGGCGCCAGCTTGCCCTCGAGGATCGCCCGCCGCAGCCCCGCCGCGTCGTCGCCGCGGAACGGCCGCTCGCCGTACAGCCCCTCGTACAGCGTCACGCAGAACGCGAACTGGTCGCTGCGCGCGTCGGGCCCCCGCTGGGCGTGCAGCTCGGGCGCCATGTAGGCCGGCGTGCCGCCCAGCAGCGACGTCCGCGGCGCCGCCTCGCTCGCCTCCTCGCTCGTCGGCGCGTGCGTCCGCTTGCGCAGCTGCGCCACCCCGAAGTCGAGCACCCGCACCCGCCCGTCCTTGGCCACCAGGATGTTCTGCGGCTTGAAGTCGCAGTGCACCAGCCCCGCCTCGTGCGCCGCCTGCAGCCCGCGCCCGGCCTGCATGCACACCTCGAGCACCTCGCGCGCGCTCCGCCTGGTCTTCTTCCACCAGCGCCGCAGCGACACCCCGACCACGAACTCCATGGCCACGAACAGCGTGCCCGCCTCCTGGCCGACGTCGTAGATCTGCACGATGTTGGGGTGGCTGAGCCGCGCCATCGCCTTGGCCTCGTTGCGCAGCCACGACTCGTGCCACTCGCCGCGGGCCCGCGTGCGCAGCAGCTTGATCGCCACCTTGCGGTCGAGCTGGTCGTCGTAGGCCGCGAACACCACGCCCATCCCGCCCTCGCCGAGCACCTTTAATAACGCGTAGCGGCCGAGCCGCGCCCCGAGTGACGCCTCGACCTGCTCCTTCAGGCGGTCGACGAGGTTCTGCCGCGCCTCGCCCTGGCGGATCGCGTGCGCGCTCGGGGTCAGCTCCTCGTCGACCCGCGTCGACTCGCCCCCCTGCGCCTCGGACTCCCCCGCCACAGCGCCGCATGATACCGCCGGCGGCCCCGCGCGCCCCCGTCCGCCTGCGCGCACCGACCTCGCGCCAGCCCGCGAACGCCTACGCCCGCCGGCGCCGCAGCACCGGCGACTTCGCCACCGGCTCCTCCTCCACGCGCACCAGCTCCGCACCGACCGTCACCACCAGCTCGAGCGCCGCCGCCTCCACCGCCGCCTCCGGGAGCAGCGTGTACGTGCTCTCGTCCTGGTCCACCGTCACCTCGCTCGCGCACGCCCGCGGCGCCCACGACGCCCCCTCGCGCGCCAGCAGGTGCACCTCCTGCACCGCGTGCGCCGCCCCGCGCAGCCGCACCTTCACCGCGTTCGGCGCCGCCGACAGCACCTCCGCCGCCACCTCCGCCCGCGCCAGCGCCGGATGCTCGAGCCGACACGGCCCCAGCGGCGCCGCCTCGCCGAACCGCAGCGTCGCCGTCGTCCACTCGGTCAGCACCCCGAAGTCCGTCACCAGGCAGACCGCCTCGCCGCGCGCGTCGAGCCCCCAGTACGAGGCGTAGCACCCGTCGCCGTGGCCCGACATGAACACCGCGATCGTCGGCTCCTCCTTGTGCACGTACATCAGCGGCCGGTAGCCCCCGCGCTCGAACGCCTTCAACAGCCGCGAGAAGTTGCGCTTGCCCGCGAACTCCTCCGCCGACTCCGCGTCGACGAAGCAGCCGGTCCCGCCGTCGACCCCGTAGCCGTAGAACTGCCCCGCCCGCAGGTCGGCCAGCTTTTGGTCCCCGCTGAGCGCCAGCTCCCAGCGCGCCGGCGCCTCGTCGCGCAGCAAGATCGCCGCCGCCGCCACCGTCGCGTGCGGCGAGCCCTCCTCGCCCGCGTGCGTCACCACCACCGGGTAGCGCCCCGGCCGCACCCGCCGCGCGAACGGCTCGCCCTCGAAGCACTCGTAGGTCGGGTCGCGCGCCATCACCTGTCCCGAAGGCAAGGTCAGCACGCCGAGCTCCTCGCGCGTCAACCGCCAGCCCGCCCGCGTCGGCGTCAACACCCGCGCGCGCCGGCTGAGCAGCACCCCGCGGTCGGCGTCGTGCCGCAACGGACCCGCCGCCGGCACCTCGCCGACGGCCCGCCCGATCACGACCGGCGCACCCGTCATCTTCGCCAAGATACCCCAGCGCGGCTCACTCGCGGCGCAGGTACGGACGAATTTGTTTGATCATCAAGCTCTGGTCCGGGCGGATCTTCCACTCCGTGTCGAGCAGCAACACGCTGTCCGGCGGCGGCTCCTCGTCGATCGGGAACACCTCGCGGATGCCCCACAGGGCGGCCCCGAGCTCCTGCAGCTGGGCGTCGCCGACCACATGCTGACCTTCGGGCAGCATCGACGACCCCTCCACGCGCTCGATCTCCGTCACCCCGCCGTCGACCAGCGTCAGCCGCACCCGCTCCGGCCACGTCCCCGGGTCCGGGCTCACCACCTCCGCGTCGCCGACCTGCGCGTTGACCAGGAACCGCCGGTCACCGGCGATGTTCGGGTCGCCCGTGAACACCACCATGTTGGCCCGCTCGTCGGCGAAGCGCTCGTCGACGAGGATCCCCATGGCCGCCTGCGCGTGGTCCATGCCGTACCACTCGCGCTCCTCGAACGCCCGCACCAGCCACAGCGAGGCCCACACTTTTAATAACGCCCGGCACACCCCGCGCTCCTCGGGCTCGTCCGCGTCGCAGCGGCTCGGCCCGCTCTCGTCGCCGTCGAGGTCGTCCGCCGCGCAGGCGTTCGTCGACTCGTACAGCCCCGCCCCGCTGAACCCCAGCGCGTCCTCCGCGTTGGAGCTGCTGCGAAACCGGACCATCACATCGTCGGACCCGAAGATCTTTGATAATTGCTCGTGCACCGCGACCATCGTCGCCGGGTCGCACGCGCCGTCGCGGATCCCCTCGTACAGGGCCGCCAGCCGGACCCGCCGCAGCACCGGGTCCGTGCGAAACGCGGGGTCCGCCAGCAGCCGCTCGACCGTGTCCGCGAACGTCAGCCACTCCTCACCCGCACCGAGGTCGACCTGCCAGCCGTGCCCGCGCATGAACTCGTCGTGGTAGCGGAACGGGATCAAGAACCCGGGGATCTGCAGCGACGCGTCGATGCGCTGGTACAGCGCCGCCAGGTTGCGCCCCTTCGCCCCGTAGCGCCGCACCCCGAGCGCGCGCTCGTCGGCCGTCGCCGTCGGCAACTCGAGCAACGGCGTCAGCGCCGACCACTCGAGGTCGGGCGCCGGCAGCTCCACCGGCGCCGGCCGCAGCTGCTCCCACCACGCCTCGGCCTCGTCCGCCGTGGCCGCCCGGATCTCCAGCTCCTGCTCGCCGCACTCGAGCCGCACGAGCTGCCCGTCCCACTCCGCCAGCCGCGTGTACGCGTCGCGCAGGTAGCAGTTCGGGGTCCCCCGCGCCGCGCTGCGCACGTTCAGGTGCGACAGCTCGGCCTGCCGCCCGCCGGTCACGGCCCCGGAGATCACCCGCTCGACGTCCAGCGGCGCCTCCTCCAGTACGAGGATGTCCTGAAAGCCATACGCCGCCGCGCCCGTGGCCGCCGCGAACTCGGCCGGCGTGTAGCGGCGGATCGCTCCGAACCCCGCCGCCACCGTGTACGGCTCGTACGCCACCGCCGCGGTCGCGTCGTACTGCGGCACGTCGCAGCCGCTCAGCACCTCGCGCTGCAGGTCCCCGGTCGGCACCGCCGCCAGCGGCCCCGCCGTCACCATCTCCGCCAGCGCCGCGTGCAGGGCCTTGAACTGGTCGCACGTCACCGTGCTCGCCAGGTCCGTCTGCGGGTCCCAGGCCACGAACCCGAACACCCGCCCGTCGTCGGCGGTGCGGTACTCGGTGATCGGCCCGGCGAAGAACTCGCGCCGCGCGGGGTCGGAGATCATCGCCTCGTATCCGGCCGGATCGAGCCCCGCGAACAGCTCCGCGAACGCTTTAATTAGAAACTGAAAGTGCAGCTCGTGGGCGTGCACGTCCATGACCAGCGCCGGCAGGCGGGCGTCCGCGCGGGCCGGCACGAGATACTTGGCCGTGCGCACCTGGTCGACCAGGTCGACCGCGACCGCGACCTCGGGCCACACCTCCGCGTCGACCGCGTGCACGCACACCCGCACGCCGAGCCGCGCCTCCGCCTCGGAGCACGGCGTGCTCGCCTCGCCAGTCGTGCCCGACGAGGACCCGTCGCCGCTCGAATCGTCACCCGTGACGATCGGCGGATCCACCGGCGCGCACGCCAGCAGCCCGCAGAGACCCGCGAATACGGCGCGCACGGTGCACCTCACGGGGCGTACGGGACCAGCTCGACCGGCCCCCACAGCAGAGCGTCGGTCGCCTCGTCGTACGCGGTCAGCCCGTACATCTCGATGAACGCGCCGTCCTTGGTGTACCAGTCCTCGAGGTGGTAGCGCACGCTGTCGTCCCAGGCCTCGCCGACGTCGGTCCAGTTGTGGTGGGTGCTCTCCCACGACATCCTCGCCGGGTCGGTCAGGTGGTCGACCCCGCCCGCGTGCCCGGCCTTGAACTCGATCAGCTTGAACGGCACCGCCTTGTAGATCGTATCCGGCTCCGAGAGGTCCTCGCGCGCCAGCCACACGCAGGTCTCGCCGTCCGCGCTCACCAGCTGGAGGACCGTCTCGAGGCGCCCGTACACCACGCCGTCGTCGAAGCCGCAGTCGGCCACGCCCCCGGTCGTCTCCGGCGCGTCGCTCGTGGTGCCCGGCTCGCTCGTGGTGCCCGGCCCCGTCGTGCCCGGCGCCGCCGTCGTCTCGCCGGTCGAGCTCCCCGGCGCCGCGGTCGTGTCCGCACTCGTCGGCGCGTCGGCCGTCGAGCCCTCGTCGGTCGCGCCGCCGGTGTCGGTGGCTCCGCCGCCGGTCGACGCGGACGACGCGGTCGTCTCGTCGCTGCCGCCGCCGCCGGAGTCACCACACGCGACGAGCAGCCCCAGAACCACCGCAGAACCACGAATTACAGCTTTACTTAACGTCATGACGTTCTCGAGCGGAGCGGTTCTTGTAGCAGCCGGCCCCGCACGTCGCCACGCCTGCGCAGCCCCGTGCACGTGACCTGTGACCCTGACATCGGTGTCACCCGCCGCCGCGCCCGCGGTTCCGGATACACTGCCCCGCGGGGAGGTCGGCGGCGATGCGGACAGTGACACGATCCTTGGTATTCGCGACGGTGTGTGCGTGCGGTGACTCCGGCGGCCGCGACGAGACCTCGCAGGACGACAGCGCCAGCGCCCCGTCGACCACGCCGCCCACCACCACCACCGGCAGCGACACCGGCACCGGCGACGCCACCGACGCCACCAGCGAGCCGGTCCCCACCGGCAGCGCCGACACCACCGCGCCACCGCTCACCGACACCACCGCGCCGCCGCCGACCGACACCTCGGCGACCGGCGAGACCACCACCGCCGACACCGGCCCCGGCGCGTGCGTCGACTGCGACGACCCCAACCAGGTGTGCATGGGCGACACCTGCGTGACGCTGTGCCAGGGCCAGGACCCCTCGCCCTGTCCCATGGGACAGGTGTGCGACGTGATCTCCGGCGAGTGCAAGCCCGAGGCCAGCGCCTGCACCCTCGCCGGCCCCGACATCGCCTGCGGCGAGCGCACCTGCGGCCCAGGCAGCGCGTGCGACGACCAGGGCTCGTGCGTGCCGGTCGCCCCCTGCGCCGACGTCGCCTGCACCGAAGCCGGCGCCTGCTGGGGCGCCTTCTGCCAGTGCGAGCGCCCCGTCGCCTGCGCCGACCCCGGCCTCGCGGACCTCAACGGCCCGTTCTCCGACAAGATCATCGGCGTCGACTTCGCCGACGACTGCACCGCCTGGATGGTCACCCTGCGCGACGGCGTCGACTACCTGCGGCGCCTGCGTCCGAACGGCGAGCTCAGCGAGTGGCCCGGCGTGTCCAACCTCGACATGGGCGAGGTCAAGGTGCTGCGCTCGCTCACCGTCCCCCAGCTGAGCAAGCCGTTCCCGCTCGGCAACCAGCCCAAGGAGCCGCCGCCGCCGTCGCCCGTCGAGGGCCTCGGCGAGGTAGCGATCACCTACACGTGCATCGGCGGGTGCGACGGCGACGCCCCGCAGGGCGTCGCGCGCCTCGTCGAGGACAACCCGAACGACCCCCTGCCCATCGTCATCGTCGCCACCGTCACCACCGGCGTCGGCCCGTTCGAGGCGCCCGTCGCCGACGCCGGCCCCCAGGGCCTCACGTGGGGCGTCGACCGCGTGCTCTACGTCGGCAACTCGACCGCCAACGGCGAGTTCAACCGCGCCGACCTCGAGATGGGCACCCAGGAGCTCGTCACCACCCTGCCCGCGCGCGTGCACGCGTCCGCGCCGGTGAGCCCGGTCCACCTGCTGGTCGCGCTCGAGGGCGGCGCGCTGGTCCGCTACAACGTCGTCACCCAGGTCGCCACCCCGGTCGCCGAGCTCGGCGCCCACGCGACCGCGCTGAGCCAGGACCCGTTCACCAACCAGGTGTACGCCTCGCTCTCGACCCTCGAGGTCGTCGAGGTCGACCCCTTCACCGGCGTGATCGAGCCGTTCGACACCATGCCCGGCAAGGGCCGCGTCGCCGTCAGCCCGAGCGGCAAGCTCTACTTCATCCCCGCCGACTACCTCGTGCCCGGCGACATCTCCGCCTGGGACCTCCCGCTCTCGTATTGATCCGCGCCACACCCGCGGGCGCGCGCGCGTCCGCTATCATCGCCCGCGACCCATGATCCACTTCCGGCACGACGACGACGAACTCCCGCTGCGGATCCTCGTCGTCGGCGAGTTCACCGCCGGCTCCAACCACCCGCTGTACCGCCGGCGCGCCATGCCGGTCGAGCCCGACACCTTCGCCGCGGTCATGGCCGCCCACCACGCCGAGGTCGAGGCCCCGGTCCCCAACCACCTCACCGACGGCTCGCCCGCCCGCGTGTGGCTGCAGTTCCGCGACCTCTACGACCTGCTGCCCGAGGGCATCGCCGTGCAGATGCCCGCGCTCGCCGCCGCGTGCAAGCGCCGCGACGCCCTGCTGCGCCTGCGCGCCGTGTCCGGGCGCCAGCTCGTCGAGGACGCGCTGCGCAGCGACGCGACCCGCCCGCGCCTGATCCACGAGCTCGGCCCGGCCCCCGCCGACCTCGTCGCCTACCTGCTCGACGAGGGCAGCGCCCTGCCGCGCTGGATCGAGTACAGGCAGCTCGACGCCGCCTTCGACCAGCTGCGCGACCAGCTCGACCTGCGCGACCGCGACGCCCTGCTCGCCCTCGTCGCCCTGCTGTGGTCGCTGCTCGCCGACCCGACCCCGCCGGACGAGGACCGCGAGTCGAGCCCGGTCCACATCCTCCGCATCATCAAAGAGATCGACCGGCGGATCAACGCCCAGCTCAACACCCTGCTGCACGCGCCCGAGGTCCAGCGGCTCGAGACCGCCTGGCGCAGCCTCAAGTACCTCGTCGACACCATCGACTTCGAGGCCCGCATCGCCGTCGACATCCTCGACGCCTCGAAGCCCGCGCTGCTCGAGGACCTGCGCTCCTGCAGCCTGTCCGTCGAGGACGCGGCGCTGTTCAAGATCCTCCGCTTCAAGTCGACGCCCTACAACCTGGTGTGCTCGGCCCACACCTTCGACCCGGTCGGCGACGACCTCGAGATCCTCGCCGGCATGGCGGCGATCTGCGAGCGCACGCTCGTCCCGCTGCTCACCAACGCCAGCCCGACCCTGCTCGACCTGCCCGGCTTCGCCGGCCTGGCGGCGCTGACCGCCGCCCCGCAGACCAGCGCCACCGCCCCGCGCTACGCCGAGTGGCGCGCCTTCCAGGCCCGCTCGTCGGCGCGGTTCGTCGCCCTCTGCCTGCCCCGCTTCCTGCTGCGCGCCCCCTACGGCGAGCACGACGACGACTTTCGCACGCTCTTCATCCGCTTCCGCGAGTACACCGGCGAGCACGAGGACCCGCGCCTGTGGGGCCCCGCCTCGCTGACCCTCGCCTCGCAGGTCGCCGACGCCTTCGCCCGCAACCGCCGCACCCGCGCGATCAGCCCGCTCGAGGCCCGCCCCTCGCAGGCCCTCGCCCTCGCCCTCGCCGAGCTCGGCCTCGTCGCCCTCGTCGCCTCGCCCGAGCAGCCCCTCCCCATGGCCGCCCGCGCCGCCACCCTGCACGACATCCTCCTCCTGTCACGCCTCACCGGCCGCCTGTCCCAGCTCCACCCCGGCGTGCTCAGCGACCCCAGCGTCGCCGCCAACCTCGAGGCCAACGTCAACGAGTGGCTCGAGCAGCACGCGTCCCGCCGCCGCGCCGCGACGTTCTCGTTCCTCCCCCCGACGTCGCGCCAGGACTCCTACACGGCCTTCCGCCTGACCATCACCGCCGGCGACGAGCTCCTCCACTTCGACGGCCGCATCCCCTGACCCTCTGGTGTTCGCGCGTCGCCGCGTTCTCCGGCTGCGACCTCGGCGCGTCAGGTCGCCGGCACCCACGCCGCCAGCGCCGCCGCCTCGCGCTCGAACCCCGCCCCGAGCCCGCGGTAACCCGCCAGCGCCTCGCGCCCGAGCGCCGTCGCTTCGCCCTGCTGCCCGCTCGCCCGCAACGACTCCGCCAGCGCCGCCTGCACCGCCAGACGTCGCGGATGATCCGCGTCGAACGTCGCGACATAGAACTCGAGCGCCCGCCGCAGCGACGTCACCGCCGACGCGTGCTCTCCCTTCGCCGCGGCGATCCTGCCGCGCAGCCCCGCGAGCAGCGGCTCCATGTCCGCACGCGCCGCGGAGGCGAGCAGCCCCTCGGCCTCCGCCAGCGTCGCCTCGGCCGCCGCGACCTGCCCGCTCGCCAGCTTCGCCTCGACGTCGACGTGGGCGATCGTGAAGCGCTCGCTCACCGCCCACGAGCCCCACCCTTCGTCCGCGCGCAGCTCCGCGAGCCGGCGTACGGCCAGCTCGGGGCGACCTCCGTTGCGGTACGTCTCGGCCTGCAGCACGACCGCCTCGATCCGCCGCGCCGCCCCCGTCGCCGCCAGCGTCGCCACCGCCCGCTCGAGCTCCGCGTCGCGCTCGGGTCGGTCGAGCAGCGGCCGCAGCGTCGCATAAGCCGCCTGGGGGCTGTCGGGGCCGAATGCGGCGGCCGCGAGCGAACGCGCCGCGTCGACGCGCGCCGCCGCGTCGGCCTCGCGTCGCTGCACGGCGATCCGCGCCTCGAGCACCGCGACCGGCACGACCAGCCCCCGGGTCTCGTCGGGCGAGCGCGCGGCGATCGCCCGGGCGCGTCGGCACAGCTCCCGCGCCTCCAGCGAGCGCCCGGCCTCGTGCGCCGAACCGGCCTCGCCCTCGATAAAAGCGATCAGGGCCGGGTGGTCGGGCCCGTAGATGCGCTCGGCCGTCGTACGCGCCGCGCGCAGCAGCTCGGTCGCGCGGACGAACTGCCGGGCCTGGCCGCGCAACAGCCC
The DNA here is from genome assembly GCA_016793465.1 of Myxococcales bacterium. The sequence goes on along the minus strand of JAEUJW010000079.1, from coordinate 152,723 downwards.
GAGATTGTACTGCGACACCAGCAGTTCGAACGCGGCGCCGTCGCCGAGCTCGCCGGCGATCCGCAGCGCCGCGGCGTAGCCTTCGGCCGCCGCCTCCACCCGCCCCTGGCGCTCCTCCGCGACGGCGATGTTGTTCTCGACCAACCACGCCAGGCGCCCGTCGGACGGCACCCGCCGCAGCAGCGCCCGGTCGATCGGCGCGTCGTCCAGCGCCTGCGCCGGCCGCCCAGCGAGCTCGGCCTGCACGTAGATCCGCCGCGCCAGCGCCTCGACCGCCGTGCGCTCGTCGCCGCCGGCGAGGCCCAGCTCGAGACCCGTGCCGAGCGCCGCCTCGGCACCCGCGACGTCCTGCTGCCACAGCAACGCCTCTCCGCGGACCACCTCCGCCTGCGCGACCAACGGCTCGTAGCGCAGCGAGCGCCCGACCGCCGCGACCGTGGTCGCCCGGGCCAGCGCCGCATCATGAGCTCCGAGGTCGATGGCCGCCCGCGCCGCCTCGAGCGCCTCGCGCCCGTCCGCGACCGCCGCCCGCGCCTGCGGATCTTCCGGCGGCGGCACCTCCGCGAGCAGGTACTCCGCGTCGTCGCACAGCCCCAGCTCCGGCAGCCCCGCGATCGCTGGCGGCGCCTGCTCGACCGTCCTCGCGTCGGCGACCACGAACGCCGTGACGAGCGCGTCGACCCGCGCGAGCTGTCGCTCGAGACAGGCCACCGATCGATCGTGCAGCGTGTCCGACAGCTCGCCCGCCGCGTACGCCGCGCAGCGCTCGCCGCGGCGCCGCGCCCACGCCTCGATCCACGCGGCGAGCTTCGGCTCGAGCAGCGCCCACGTCTGCTCGCCGATCGGCCCGCTCGCCGCGAACGCCGCGTGGGCCGTCGCCGCCCGCTCGGCGTGCCACACCCGCTCGCTCGCCGCGGCCACGCCCTCGCAGCGCCCGCCGTCGCCGCCCGCGACCCGCACGACCGCGGCGCTCGCCCCCCCGCTGACCAGCGCCAGCCCCAGCACCGCCGCGATCCGCCGGCGCCTGCGCGCCGGGTCGCTGGCCAGCGCCGCGAGGGCCGCCGCCATGTCCGGCCAGCGCGCCCCCGGCTCGCGCGCCAGCCCTCTTAAAATCACCGCCCGCAGCCAGCCCGGCACCTCGCTCGCGCCCGGCGGATCGTTCGGCCGGCCCTTCGTCACGCTCACGGCCAGCGCGCCCACGCTGTCGCCCGCGAACGCCTGGGTCCGGTACAGCCCCTCGTACAGCGCCACGAAGAAAGAAAATTGATCGCTCGCCGCCGACAGCGGCTCGCCGGCGAACTGCTCCGGCGACATGTACGCCGGCGTGCCCATCATCGCCCCGGTGCGCGTCAGCCGGGCCGTCATCGGCGACGTCGCCTCGCCCTCCTCGCCCGCGATCGCCTCGACCTCGGCCCGCGCCAGCCCGAAGTCGAGGACCTTCACGGTCCCGTCCTCCCCGAGGATCGCGTTCGCCGGCTTAAAATCGCGGTGCACCAGCCCGGCCGCGTGCGCCGCCTGCAGCCCGCGCCCCGCGGCCATGAACACCGCGAGCACCTCGCGCCACGGCCGCGGCCGCTCGAGCCAGCGGTCGAGGCTCTCGCCGCGCACGAACTCCATCGCCACGTACACGCTGTCGCCCTCCTCGCCGACCTCGTGCACCCCGACGATGTTCGGGTGGCTGAGCCGCGCCATCGCCTGGGCCTCGCGGCGCAGCCGCTGCTGCCCGCGGTCGCCGCCGTCCTGGCGCAGCACCTTGACCGCGACCTTGCGGTCGAGCTGCTCGTCGTACGCGGCGTAGACCACGCCCATGCCGCCGGCCCCCAGCCGACCGAGCACCTGGAAGCGGCCGATCTTCACCGCGTCGGCCGCGTCGCCGAACAGCCTGGCCTTCAGCGCCTGACGCCGGCGCCGCTCCTCGAGGTCGTCGAGCAGCGGCCGCGCCATGCGCTCGCGCGGGCCGTCGTCGTCGGACTCGGTGCGCGCCGTCGCCTCCGCGTCGCCCGCCGCGGGCGCGCGCGTCAGGGCCAGCCCGAACGACGGGGCCGACCTGTCCTCGAGGACACCCGCCCGCAGGTCCTCGCCCGACCCCTTCGACCCGTGGGTCGCCGCCAGCGCGAGGCGGACCGGGTCGACCGCGTGGGTCGCGGCCAGCCCGCTCGCTCGCGCCGGGGCCTCGTCGTTCGCTTCGGTCACCGCGGTCTCACCTGTTCGTCGGGGTCGTGCCTGCACTCCGGGAGGGTGGGTCCACCGGTCCCGATCAATTGCGGTCCCGGCCCGGACCCGCGTCCTGGCCGCCGTCGCCGGCGCGCCCCACCAGGTCGCCGCGCAGGCGACGGGCCCAGCCCTCGAGGTCGCACAGGGTGCTGTGGACCAGCTCCGGCGTGGCCGCGAGGCGGGCGATCTCCGCCTCGAACAGCTGCTTGGCCCGGCGGATGCGGGTGCGCACCGTGCCCTCCGGGACGTCGAGCACCTCGGCCAGCTCGCGCGCCCGCAGCTCCTCCCAGTAGTAGAGCTCGAGCACGATCTGCAGCTCGAGCGGGATCCTGCGCAGCGCTCCGAGGATGAGCCGCTCCTCGCGGGCCCGGTCGAGCGCGGTCGACGGCGTCGGCGAGAGATCTTCCACCGATGTGGTCAGGAAGTTGAGGACCTCCCGCTTCTGCCGGCGCCCCTTCTCGCCGAGGTACTCGAGCAGCACGTTGCGGGCCACGCCGAACAGGAAGAAGCGAAAGCTCGTCGGCTTGCGGATCCGCCCGTGGGTCTCCACGCAGCGTAAAAAGGTCCGCTGGATCAGGTCGTCGGCGTCGGCCGCCGCCTTGTTGTGGAAGAACCGGGCCACCGCGTCGTAGTGGCGCTCGAACAGCTGCGCCCCCGCCCGCCGATCGCCACGACACCACGCCTCGAAGAGCTCACCATCGAGCATCCTCGTCAACATATCACGCACCGATCCTCGCCTGCACCCGGTCCGCAACCGGCAGGTGACCGGCGGCCGAGAAAGTTCCCGCGCGGGCAATTGAAAATCCGTCGATACCCCACTGGAATGACCGCGACGAGCCCAGCCATGCCGCGAACCACTTTCTTGCGCATCCTCCTCCCCGCCTCCCTCGCGCTCGCCTGCGACGCGCCCGACCTCGTGCCCGACCGCGGCGAGGACGACCCCGCGCTCGTCGAGTTTCGCGACCCCCCCGGCACCTTCGGCGGCTCGACCCGCCTCAACACCGCCAAGCTGTTCGTCGAGGGCCTGCCGATCCGCCACTTCGACCGGGACGGCGACACCGTCACCTACGACGACCCCGGCGCCACCCAGGTCACCTTCACCAAGCTGCGCCTGGCCGGCGGCGGCGGCGAGTACGACCCCAACTTCTACACCATCACCGTCGAGCAGGGCCGCGTGCGCCTCAACGGCGTGCTGCTCGACCCCGGCGAGCTGCTCGGCTCCGAGTGGCACTACACCCTCGACAGCGCCTCGACCCCGCCGCGCAACACCGTGCTGCGCGTCACCGGCGTCGGCATCGCCGTGACCCCGGCCGGGACCCTGCCGCTCTACAACTTCAACCTCACGCCCGCGACCAAGTACTACGACAACGGCAACTACTCGGCCTGCGACCGGCTCGACGACCTCACCCACAACACCATCGTCACCACCCCGCCCGACCGCACCCCGCCCGGCGTGCCCAACAACTTCAGGGCCGAGTACGCCGCCGTCCTCTACGGCAACGTCAAGGTCAGCGAGCTCGGCGCGGTCGCCAACGACCCCGCGGTCGCGACCGTCGCCTGCGTCTCGGGCGCGGTCGGCAAGGCCGGCCTGTGGGGCTACCCGCCGTGGGTCTCGAGCTACCTCGGCCGCAACGGCGTGCAGCAGCTCCAGGCCGCGACCCGGGCGATCCGCGCCGACTTCTGCGCCGACGGCACCAGCAACACCGCCGACGGCACGCCGATCCAGGTCCGCGACCGCTACTACGACATGTTCGAGGACGCGACCGAGCAGATCGAGTCGGTGTGGGGCACCAACGGCTCGCTGTGCCGCGTCACCGACGACCGCCTCGACTCCGGCTCGACCCACACCTGCGGCGGCGCCCTGACCGCGAGCTGCAGGCAGTACGGCTCCGACTGGATCACCGGCCCCGACCAGTTCATGTGGATCAAGGTCGACCCCGACATGACCACCACCGCCGACAAGCCGTCGTGCACCACCGCCTCGCTCCAGCGCGGCTGCGAGGACCCCGGCATCGAGGCCGTCGTCTGCGCCGCCGCGCCGTCCTGCTGCAACGTCCGCTGGGGCGCCGCGTGCGTCAGCAAGGTCACCGCCCTGCTCGCCGACCAGGAGGCCTGCTGCAGCGCCACCGGCAACCCCGGCTGCGGCAGCGCCGGCGTGTCCGCCTGCGTCGCCACCTACGACCCCAGCTGCAGCGGCGCGTGGGACTCGTACTGCGCGCTCGAGGTCGAGGCGCTCAACTGCGGCACCTGCCGCTGAGCTCGCCGCGAGGGCCCGCCGATCGCGGGCCCTCGCGCGCTTGACAATAGTTTACGATCGGGTTAACTGTTGCTCCGCGAGGCAACTACTTCGCCACGGAGCAACCCCCCCATGAAGCCAGCACCCAACAACTGGACGCGCATCTCGAGCGCGCTCTACTACGACCGCGCCGGCGAGGCCATCGACTGGCTGTGCCGCGCGTTCGGCTTCGAGGTCCGCCTCAAGGTCGAGGGCGACGACGGCCGCGTCGAGCACTCCGAGCTGGTGTTCGGCGAGGGCGTCATCATGGTCAGCGACACCAAGCCGGACAAGATGCCCTACGCCCGCCCGCCCGCCGCGGTCGGCGGCGCCAACACCCAGAACATCATGGTCTACGTCGACGACGTCGAGGCCCACCAGCGCCGCGCCGTCGCGGCCGGCGCCGCCATCGTCGACGAGATGAAGACGTCGGACTACGGCGAGGAGTACTGGTCCGACCGCGGCTACGGCTGCGTGGACATCGGCGGCCACCACTGGTGGTTCATGCAGCGCCTGCGCGACACCAAGCCCGCGCGATGACCGACCTGGTCGACACCTTCGCCGCCCTCGGCGAGCCCACCCGCCTGCGGGTCGTCGCGCACCTGCAGGCCGGCCCGCGCCGCGCCGGCGAGCTCGCCGAGGCCCTCGAGATCACCCCGCCCGCGCTCAGCCGCCACCTGCGGGTGCTGCGGACCTGCGGCCTGGTCGAGGAGCAGCGCGGCGGCGACGACGCCCGCGTCCGCGTGTACCGCCTGCGCCGCGAGCCGCTGCAGCAGCTGCGCGGCTGGCTCGACGACGTCGAGGCGTTCTGGGCCGGCGAGCTGGCCAGCTTCAAGGCCCACGCCGAGCGCACCCGCGGGAAGCAGAGGCAGCGATGACACCCCACAAGCCCGGCGACGCCGCCACCGTGACAGTCCACGTCGACGTCGACCCGCCCGACGCGTTCGCCGTGTTCACCGAGGAGATCGACCTGTGGTGGCGCACCGGCCCGGCCTACCGCATCGCCGGCCGCGAGCGCGGGCGCCTGTGCTTCGAACCCCGCCTCGGCGGCCGCCTGTTCGAGACCTTCGCCGGCAAACACAACACGCACACCGTCGACGTCGGCCGCGTCACCGTGTGGGAGCCCCCGCACCGCCTCGCGCTGGTGTGGCGCGGCGTCAACTTCAAGCCCCACGAGCAGACCCTCGTCGAGGTCGGCTTCGCCGCCCAGGGCGAGGGCACCCTCGTCACCGTCCGCCACAGCGGCTGGGCCAGCCTGCCCGACGACCACCCAGCCCGCCACGGCCTCACCGGCCCGGCCTTCAGCCACCACATCGGCATGTGGTGGGGCAGCCTCATGACCGCCCTACGCGAGCACGTCGCCGACAACGAGACGAAACCGTGACGACCGCGCGACGCGGCCGCGCCGGGGCCCGCGCCGCGTCGTTCGTCACATCCGGCCGCTCACTGACAGGTCGGCGCGACCTGCCCGTCGGACCCGGTGTTCACGTACGCGTCGGAGACGTAGCCCGAGCCGATGAAGTCCCACAGCGTGGTGGTGCCGTAGGTCCCGGTCACCTGCGTGCCCTTCTTCTGGCAGGAGATCGTCACCTTGGCGCCGTCGGCGACCGACCCGACCGCGGTCGCGCCGGTGCTCGGACCGGAGCGGATCGTCAGCGGCGCGCCGCTGGTGTTGACGGTCCCGCTGACCCCGCTCCCGCCGCCGCCGCCGCCGCCGCCGCAGTTCTGGCTGGTGTAGTTCTTGGTCCCGAAGAACAGCGCGGTGCTGCCGTTGAACACCGGCTTGATCGCCGTGCCGTTGAGGCGCACCTCGTAGTGCAGGTGCGGACCCGTCGACCCGCCGGTGCTGCCCACAGTCCCGATCTTCTGGCCCCGGCTCACGCTCTGCCCGACCGACACCGTCTGCGAGTTCAGGTGCGCGTAGCGCGAGCGGTACCCGCTGCCGTGGTCGATCTCGATCCACCGGCCGTAGCTCGTGCCGCCCAGGTTCTCCACCCGCGCCACCTTGCCCGACGCCGACGCCACCACCGGGTCGTTCACGTCGTCGGTGCGGTTGAAGTCGACCGAGTTCTGCGGGCTGTGGTTCGACCGCGTCTGCCCCGCCCACACCTGCCCGCACGGGAACGGCAGCTGGAACGCCGGCGCCGCCGCCTGGTCCCCGGCCCCGCGCAGCGTGTCCGGATCCTCGAGCGACTCCTCGCCCGCCGGCGGACCCTCGTCCCACCACTCCTCGCCGCCCAGCACCGACGCCGGGTCGTACAGCTCCTCGTCGGACAGCTCGTCCGCGGTCGGCTCCTCGGCGTCACAGCCGGTCACCGCCAGCACACCGGCCACCGCCAGCAGGGAAAGCCTGGTCATCGACACACCCTCCGTGAAACTCTTCATGATCGACACCCCTCGAACGCGAAAGAACAGCCCCGCGGAGCCGCGGCCCCGAAGGACCGCGAGCGACCGCACCATCACTACAGTCCCGCTATAAATCGGTTCGATCACCCGACGCAACCCAGGAACGCTGTCGCGACCTCACCTCCTGCCCGTCTGCTCGCCGTGATCGAATCCCCGACGGTCGCTACTCGGCATGCATCGCACAGCGATCGACGGTCGCCGTGATCGAAACCCGCGACGTCGCTACGCGGTCCGCCCGGTGAGCTCCCCCGTGATCGAAACCCGCGACGTCGCCACGCCGCACGATCGCGCGCCGCCGACGCCTCCGCGCTGGACTTGCGGCCCCGGCGTGGACGATCCTCGTGGCCGCATGTCCGCCCTGCTCCTCGATCGCGCCGGCGCCCCCTGGCGGCTCGGCATGGCCCGCGCCAAGCTGCTGACCCGCGGCCGCCTGCCCGGCGCCTTCGGCTTCGACCTCGCCGCCGACACCTACCGCGCCGCCCGCCGCGCCGGCGTGCCCGCCGACGAACTCGTGCGCATGGCCCTCCCCGGCAGCTGGATGGTCAACAACAAGGTCCCCTCGCCCGTGTTCTACCGCTGGCTGCAACCCGGCCTGCGCCCGGTGTGGGCCCGCGTCGTCGAGCTGCTGTCCGGCGACGGCGAGGCCTGGTCCGCCCGCTCCCCCGACGAGCGCTCCGAGCTCGCCGAGCGCCTCGCCGTGCTCGCCGCCGTCGACGCCGCCGCCCGCAACACCCCGCAGGGCCAGCCCGCCGCCGGCGCCGCCGCCGGACTGTCGAAGGTCCTCGCCCTGCTCTGCCCCGACACCGTCCCGCTCATGGACGACGCCGCCCTGTGGTTCGCCCTCGGCAGCGTCGCCCGCCCCGACACCGCCGAGACCCCGAGCGCCACCACCGAGCACTTCGTGCCGATGCTCGACTGGTTCGCCGCCGCCGTGCGCCGCAACGCCGCCGCGCTCGCGGCCCTCGCCGCCGACTACGCGCTCGCGCCGATGAGCCCCGCGCAGACGCTCGACCGCCTGCTGTGGTTCGAGACCTGGGGCTTTCGCGTGTGCCGCACGCCGGCCCCGTGGTGGTGGGTCCGCGACGGCGCGCGCGAGGCGATCGTGCCGGTCCCCGGCCCCGACCCGGGCCCGCCCGGCGCCTGCGTCGACCTCGCGACCGTCACCGACGAGGCCTGGCGCAGCGTCGCCCGCGACGGCCTCGACGCCGCCCACCAGGGCTGACGCTACCCGCCCTTCTTGCGGATCCGCGGGGCGATGAAGTACGCCCGGTCCATCATGTCCGCCTGCCCGTTGACGCTGAGCGTCAGGTGCAGGTTGAACGCCTGCCCCTCGCTGAGCCCGGGGATCATGTAGATCGGGATGATCAGCGTCGCCGTGCCCAGGTTCGCCACCTGCTTCGACACCGGCAGCACCATCTGCATGCCCGGGAACGACACGTACGCGGTCGCCTGCACGTTGCACGTCCCGTTGGCCTCCGACTCCACGCACAGCACCGCCGTGAAGAACTCCGCGTCCATCCCCTGGTTCGGCGCGAGCGTCAGGTCGGTGAACACGCCCTTCACGTAGCCCCCCACCTTCGGCTCCGGCGCCAGCTCGTAGACCTCGCAGAACTCGAGGTCGAACGGCCCCGCGAGCACCTGCTCGTGCGTCAGCGCCTGCGCCGGCAGCACCTTCGACCCGCACGTCACCGGGTAGCTGTCGCCGCCCGCGCCGCCGGTCCACGTCGTGCCCGGCGCGTCGCACAGCGGGTACAGCTTCTGATAGACCACGTCGCCGTAGTCGCACTCCTCCGCGCCCGTGCTCGACTCGCCCGCGCTCGACTCGCCCGCGCTCGTCGTCCCCTCGCCCGTGCTCGTCGAGCCCTCGCCCGTGCTCGACGACTCGCCCGCGCCGGTGCTCGTCGACTCGCCGCCGGTCGTCCCGCTCGTCGTCGACGGGTCGACCGCCGCGGTCGCCTCGGTGTCCGGGCTCGTGGTCGTCGTCGTCATCGCCGGCTCCGAGCTCGTCACCGGCAGCGGCCCCGTCTCGCTCGTCGGCCCCGCGCTCGTCGTGCCCGGCGCGCTCGTCGACGTCTGCGGCGCGCCGCTCGACGTCCCGTCGGCGTCGCCCGCGGTCCCGACCATGAACACCGGGTTCTGCACCTGACACGCCGCCAGCAGCAGCGCGGGCCAAACCATGGAGATCCTCGGCATGCCGCGAGAGCCTAGCCAAACCCGCGCCCGCCGTCTCGGCATAGACAGCGGAACTGTGCGTCCGGACCTGCCCGCGCCGTGGAACGTGATACCGTGGCCGTCGTGCCCCACAGCTTCGTCCGCGACGCCGCCCTGATCGCAGGCTTCGATCTGCGCGAGTCGCTGCGGACCCGGCGGGCCCTCGTGCTCGTCCTGCTCTATCTCCTCATCGCCGCCGCGGCCAGCGGGATCTACGTCCAGGTCGTGCGCGCGATCGAGGACACCCTGCGCGCCGCCGCCGGCGCGGAGGCCGACGTCGCCATGGCCATGGCCCGCGACGAGGGCTACCGCGGCGTGCTCCTGTTCGTCAGCGGCGGCGACGCGACCCTCGCCAACCACCTCGCGACCTACCCCGCGATGGTCCTCATCTTCGCCTGGACCTCGCTGGCCTTCCTCCCGTGGTTCATCGCCCTCACCAGCTACGACCAGATCGCCGGCGACCTCCACCTGCGGACGATCCGCTACGCCGCCCTGCGCACCTCGCGGGCCGCCTACGTCGCCGGCAAGCTGGCCGCCCAGGCCGCGCTCGTCGCCGGCGTCGCCGCCCTCGGCACGCTCCCCGTCATCCTCATCGGCGCGATCTACCTGCCCAGCTTCGACCCCGTCGCCAACATCGGCTCCATCCTCGCCACCTGGCCGATCACCCTCGTCTACTCCCTCGCCGTGCTCGGCATCGTCTGCTTCGCCTCGCAGATGTGCCGCAGCCCCGGCGCCGCCCGGGCCGTCGCCGTCGGCGCGCTGTTCCTCGCCTGGCTGTCCTCCCTCGGCCTCGGCGCCTGGTCCGTCCTCTCCCCCCTCTCGCCCTGGTCGTGGAAAAACGGCCTGTTCCACCCCGACGTCCCCACCCGCGTGACCGCCGTCGTCGCCTGCCTCGCCATCTGCCTCGGCTTCACCGCCCTCGGCTACCTCCGCTTCCGCAAGCGCGACCTCTAATAGTTGTTGTCCCCCTCACCGCACCCATGGCCGACGCCGCCCTCCAACTCCACCAGGCCAAGAAGCGCTTCGGCAACGTGCACGCGCTCCGCGGCGTCGACCTCACCGTCCCGCGCGGCTCGGTGTTCGCCCTCATCGGCCCCAACGGCGCCGGCAAGACCACCCTGTTCGGCCTGTGCTGCGGCTACCTGCAGGCCGACTCCGGCCGCGTCGAGGTCCTCGGCGGCCCGCCGGATCCGCTGCGCCTGAAGGGCCGCATGTCCGCGCTGCCGCAGGACGCCCTGCTCGGCCGCGACATCAGCGTGCGCGAGCACCTGGTGTTCCTGGCCCGCCTGCAGGGCATGGACCGCGCCGCCGCCGAACGCGACGCCGCCCGCGCGCTCGCCCAGGTCGACCTCGGCGAGCTCGCCGAGCGCCGCGCCGGCGCCCTCTCGCACGGCCAGGTCAAGCGCGTCGGCGTGGCCCAGGCCCTGCTCGGCGAGCCCGAGCTGATCCTCCTCGACGAGCCGACCGCGGGCCTCGACCCGCGCCACGCCCACGACCTGCGCGAGCTCATCCGCGAGCAGCGCGGCAAGCGGACCGTCGTCGTCTCGTCGCACAACCTGCAGGAGCTCGAGGCCATCTGCGACGAGGCCGCCTTCATCGAGAAGGGCGCGACCATCGAGGCCGGAGCCGTCGCCGCGCTCACCGGCCAGGACGGGGAGATCCACGTCCTCCTCGCCGCCGGCCCCGAGCCCCCGCACGACCTCCACACCCGCGTGCCCGCCGAACAGGTGCACTGGGACCCCGCCAAGCGCGCCCTCCGCGTGCGCTTCCAGCCGACCCCCACCCGCGTCGCCGAGGACGTGATCGCCGAGGTCCTGCGCGAGCTGCTCGCCTGCGGCGCCCGCATCTCCGCCGTCGGCAAGGGCCGCTCCCTCGAGCAGCGCTACCTCGAACAAACCAGGTGAGAAGATATTATTAAAATAATTGAACAGCGACGATCGCCACGTCGTTCGCGCCGCCGCGGATCGTGATGTCGTAGCGCGGCGAACGGCTCGTCCTCGACGACGCGCTCGAGGTCGAAGCGCAGCCCCACTTCTGAAAGACCTGCTCGACCCACACGTGCGGCGGGAGCGCGTCGAACACCCGATCGACGAGCCCGAGCCACCCGGGGTACTCGCACTGCTCGCCGATCCACCGCCGGGCCTGCTAGCGCGTCATCGGCCCGAGCATATCGACACCCGGCGCCGCTCGTCACCCGCGCCCGCGCGCCGACACCTCGCAGCGGGCGATCAACACCGCGTCCGCGAGCGCCGCGCCGATCGCCCGCGCCCTGCCCCGCGCCTCCTCGGCCTCGGCCCCGTCCGCCACCCGCGCCACCATCAATAATGCCATCGCCCGCAGCCGCACGTGCCCCGCGTCGCCGGCGTAGCGCGCGGCCAGCCGCGCGTGCCGCAGCGCCTCCGCCGCGTCGCCGTGCCTGAATCTTCCATATGCGATCCCGTTGGCCCGCCGACTCCTCGCGAACGCGTGCGTCGTCGCCAGATCCGGCAGCCCCCGATGCAGCGCCTCGGCCTCGTCGATCTTCCCGGCGTGGTTGAGCGCGTGGCTCACCTGCCCGACGTAGCGCGCCCGCAGGCAGTCCGCGTCCTCGCCGCGCGTCTGCGCCAGCCAGCCCGGCACCTCGCGCAAAGCCTCGGCCTCCTCGGCGGGCCGCTGCTTGCTCGCCAGCACCGACAGCCCGAGCGCGACCTCGATCTGCGCCGCCGGGTCCCCCGCGGCGATCGTGCTCGCCGTAATTAAATGGCCGCGCGCCTCGTCGCCGGCCCGCTCGCGCAGCGCCAGCGTCGCCCGCGCGAGCGACAGCCACAGCCGACCCGTCCGGCTCTCGCTGGTCGGCGGGCGGTCCCACAGCTGCACGAGGTCCATGCACAGCGGCACCGGCAGGTCGACGAACCGCGAGTGGTAGCTGCCCATGAAGCGCAGGCGCGCGTCCACGCTCGCCGGCAGCCCGAAGGTCCGCAGCAGCCGCTCGCCCCACTTCCCGCCCGGCAGGCTGCCGCGCCCGCGCAGGCGCCGGAGCGCGCGCGTGATGCTCTCGACGTCGTCGCGCCAGGCCGCCGTCGCCGCCAGCCGCTCGCCGATCGCCGCCAGCGTCCCGTGCTCCGCGACCAGCCCGTCGATGTACACCGCCCACGAGGGTTGTCCGGAATTCTGTCCGGGTGTCAGCATCGACGGATCGGTATACCGGGCCCGCACGACGGAGGGAATTCCCATGCAGACTTTAATTATCGGCGACATCCACGGCTGTCACAGCGAGCTCCTCGAGCTCCTCGACCGCGCGGCCATCGGCGACGACGACCTCGTCGTCAGCGTCGGCGACCTCGTCGACCGCGGCCCCGACCCGGGCCCCGTCGTCGAGTTCTTCCGCGCCCGGAAGAATAGCGTCGTCATCATGGGCAACCACGAGAGGAAGCACGTCCGGAGCGTGCTCTCGTACTCGCAGCAGGTCACGAAGTGCCAGCTCGGCGCGCGCTACGACGACGACGTCGCGTGGATGGCCGCGCTCCCCTACCACTGGGAGCGCGACGACGTGCGCGTGGTCCACTGGGGCCTCTACCCCGGCGTCCCGCTCGACGAGGTCCCCGAGGACGTGCGCTGCGGCACCACCTCCGGCGACGCCCGCCTGAAGGAGCGGTACGGCGAGCGCCCCTGGTACGACTTCTACGACGACGACAAGCCCGTCGCCTTCGGCCACGCGGTCGTCGGCGCCGAGCCGCTGGTCCTGCGCGACAGGGTGTTCGGCCTCGACACCGGCGCCTGCCACGGCATGCGCCTGACCGGGCTCCTGCTCCCGGCCATGCGCATCGTCTCGGTCCCGGCGCGCGCCGATCACTGGGCCCACGTGCGCCTCGAGTGGCAGGCCCCGGTCCTGCGCACGCTCCCCTGGACGAGCATGACGTTCGAGCAGATCGACAAGAAGCTGAAGGGTCTGCGCGACCCGGAGCTCGACGACTCGGTCATCGACCGCATCGGCGCGTGGGCCCGCGGCTTGAAGGCCGCGATCCCCGGGCTGCGCGACCGCCTCGACGTCGAGGTCGCCCGCATCGCCGCCGACGCCGGCGACGACTTCGGCCGCGTCGCCGCCGCGCACCCGGCGGCCTCGTGGCTGCAGCGCCGCCGCGCCGGCAAGCTCTCGCCCGAGCACCTCGGCTGCAGCGCCCCGCAGCAGCTCCTCACCCTCGCCGACGCCCTCGGCGTCGCCCTCGAGCGCGCGCCGCTCTGAGCACCACGCGCACACGCCCGCCCCGGCTCACACGAGCCCGGGCGGGCGCGCCGCCCTCGCGCGTCACCCGGCCTGCACGTACACGATCAGCCCGTCCTGCCGCAGCGCCGCGACGTCGGTCCGGCCGTCGCCGTCGAAGTCGCCGAGCGCCACCCTGGACCCGCCCGGCGACGCGTCGAAGCTCAGCGGCGCCGAGAACGTGCCGTCGCCGGCCCCGCGCGCCACCTCCACCGCCGCGTCCCAGATCGTCACCACGTCGGCGACCGCGTCGCCGTCGAAGTCGCCGAGCACCACGTCGCGCGTGCCCTGGTGGCACGCGAAGTCGTGCCACGCCTTGACCCCGTCGCTCGCGCCGCGCAACGTCCGACACGGCCCCGCGTCCGCCGCCACCACCAGGTCGAGCACGGCGTCGCCGTCGAGGTCGCCCGCCGCCAGCGCGACCGGCGACGTGACCGCGAACTCCTGGGGGTCGTCGGTGTTCCACCCGTTGAGCGTGCCGCCGCCCTGCACCACCACCAGCGCGCCTTTGTCGCGGTCGATGAAGGCGAAGTCGGCGAACGCGTCGCCGCTGAAGTCGCCGACCCGCAGGTCCTCGGCCGCCTCGAACGAGATCTTCATCGGCGCCAGGAGGCTCTGGTCGTTGCCCGGGAACTGCTGGATCCCCCCAGACCCGCAGGCCAGCAGCGCCTCGGCGCTCGCGTCGGCGTTGACCAGCCCGAGCGCCAGCGCCAGCGCCGTCGGGCACGTCACCGGCAGCGCGGCCGCGTTCTTCAGCTCCCCCGCGTCCACGTGCACCACGTACAGGTGGCCGCCGCCGGCCAGGATGAGGTCGTCGTCGGCGTCCGCGTCGATGTCGTGCCGCGCCATCGCCGTCGCCTGCATCGCCGGCGAGATCTCGAACGATTCGAAGTTGCTGCTCCCCAGGATCACATACAGGCCGATGTCGCCGATCACCGCCAGGTCGTCGCGCTCGTCGCCGTCGAACCGCCCCGTCACCAGCACCGCCGCCCCCGGGATCTCGAGGCTCCCCGCCACCACGAACCCGGACCCGCCGCCGCTCGTGGTGTCCGTCGTCTCCGTCGCCGCCGTCGTCCCCTCCGTCGTCGTCGACGTCGACGTCCCGCACGCGCCCGCGCACGTCGCCTCCGTCGTCGGCGCCTCCGACCCGCTCGTCCCCCCGGTCGTGCCCGGTCCGCCCGTCGTGCCCGGCCCGCCTGTCGCGTCCGGATCGCTCGTCGTGCCCGGCGTCGCCGTCGTCACCCCCGACCCCGGATCGACGAAGCAACCCGCGAGCACCAGCGACACCAGCCAAGCGCGCCCGTAATGCATCCCACCACCGTATCACGACCCGCGTGCGCTCGCGAGCGGGCACGCCCGCGCCCCACGCCCCTTGCCTCCCGCGGGCCCGACGGGCTATCGCTCTCGCCATGCCCAGGCGCGAGCGCGACGACTTCGACGGCTCCCAGGTCATCGAGACCGCCACCATGGTCCTGTTCTGGCAGCCGCCCGGCGTGTTCGGCCAGTGGACCCCCTCCGTCTTCACCGTCGACGGCGCGCGTTACGGCTGCGCCGAGCAGTACATGATGGCCGGCAAGGCCCGCCTGTTCGGCGACGCGGACACGCTGCGGAAGATCCTCGCCACCGACGACCCACGCGAGCACAAGGCCCTCGGACGCCAGGTCCGCGGGTTCGTCCCCGAGGTGTGGGACCGCGAGTGCCTCGAGATCGTGGTCGCCGGCAACCGCGCCAAGTTCAGCCAGAACCCCGACATGCGCGCCGCCCTGCTCGCGACCGGCGACAAGCTGCTCGTCGAGGCCAGCCCGCTCGACCGCATCTGGGGCGTCGGCCTCCGCGCCGACGACCCGCGGATCCACGACCGCGACAAGTGGCGCGGCCAGAACCTGCTCGGCGAGGCCCTCATGCGCGTGCGCAGCGAGCTCCGCGCGGCGGACCCGTCGACCTGAGGCCGCGGCGCCGCCTGCGGCTCACTCCTCGAGCCGCTCGAGCACCGACACCGCGACGCTCAACTCCTCGCGCATGCACCCGTAGCAGTCGACCTTCTCGCCGCGCGCGCTGCACCCGTCCTTCGGGCTGCGGTCGAGGACCCGCAGCGCCGGCAGCATGCGCGGGTCCATGCCCTGGAAGATGCGCTGCAGCGCCGCCTTGCGCTCGCCGCACGTCTCGCCCTTGTCGAGCGCCGCCAGGCCGCGGACGTACTTCGGGATCCTGGCCAGCTCGTGGCTCGGCGCCCCGGCGATCGCCTCGCCCGCGTCGCGCCGGGCGACGCGGTCCTCGACCCGCAGCAGCGTCTCCGCGTGATCGCGGTACGCCTCCGGCACTTCTTCGAGCAGCGCCTCCACCGGCGGCCCGACCTTCTCCGGCTCCGCCTTCACCGGCGCCGCCGGCTCGCCCGGCTTCGCCGCCGGCGCATCTTCCTTCTTCACCTCGGCCGGCCTCGAGACCCGCGTCGGATCCGGCAGCAGCCACCACACCGCCAGCGCCAGCCCGACCGCCACGAACAGCGCCGCGATCCCCTTCCACTGGCCCGCCGGCGCCTCCGCGCCGTTCGCCGAGGACGCCACCGCCGACGTCGTCCCGGCGCCGCTCGCCACCGTCGCCGGGGTCGCCCGCGCCTGCGTCGCCGCCTGCCCCGCGCCGCTCGCCGCCGCCGTCCGCGCGCCCACCTGCCCGCTCGCCGACGCCTGCCCCGCGCCGCTCGCCGCCGCCGCCCGCGCGCTCACCTGCCCGCCCACCGTGCCGCTCGCCGCCGTCCGCGCGCCCGGCTTGCTCGCCTGCTCGCTCGCCAGCCGCCGCAGCTCGTCGCGCACCGCCAGCGCCGCATCCGGCCGCTCGTTCGGCGCCCTCGCCAGCAGCTTCGCCACCAGGTCCGCCAGCCTCGCCGGCACCGTCGCCGGCAGCCGCGGCGCCGGCTCGCCGAGCTGCGCCGCGATCAGCTCCGCGATCGACTCGCCCCGCCACAGCTGCCGCCCGTGCACGCACTCCCACAAGATCACGCCGAGCGCGTACAGGTCGACGCGCGCGTCGACCGTCGCCGAGCCCACCGCCTGCTCGGGCGCCATGTAGCCCGGCGTGCCGATGATCGAGCCCATGCGCGTCAGCACCTCCGCCCCGCCGATCTCCCCCGACACCCGGGCGATGCCGAAGTCCAGCACCTTCGCGTGCAGCGACCCGTCGAGCCGTCGCTCGAGCAGCACGTTGTCCGGCTTGAGGTCGCGGTGCACGATGCCCAGCGCGTGCGCGGCCGCCAGCGCGTCCGCCACCTGCGCTCCGAGCACGCACACCTCCGGCCACGGCAGCGCGCCCTGCTGCATGCGGCGCGCCAGGCTCTGGCCGCGCACCAGCTGGATCACCAGGTACGCCCCGCCCTCCGGCAGCGTCCCGTGGTCGATCGCGCTGGCCACGTGCGGGTGGTCGAGCTGGGCCGTCGCCAGCGCCTCGCGGGCGAACCGCGCCGCCGCCTGGGCGCTGTCCGCGAACTCCGCCCGGATCATTTTTAATGCCACCTGCTTGCGCAGCCGCAGGTGCTCCGCGACGAACACCGCCCCCATCCCGCCCTCGCCGAGCACCTCGACGATCTTGTAGCGGTCGTCGACGACCCGGCCGATCCACCGCGACGCGTCCGTCATCGTGCCCCCGACTCGCACAGCTCGAGCAGCGCGAGCACCCGGGGATCGTCCGGCTTGCCCCGCCGCGAGTCAACACCCGGCGCGCGACACCGCCTGCGAGGTCTCTTCACCCCCTGTCCTTCAGGACAGGCGCACGCTTGCATATGCCCCGAAGAACAGGCGCACGCGTGATCGTCGGACAGGTGCACGCATGCACATGCCCCGAAGGCCGTGTTCTCGCATGCACATGACCCGAAGGACAGGCGCACGCCCCTCGCACGCGCACCCGCCCGTCGCCCGGCCCCGCGCGCCTCAGGGCGTCGCCGTCGCCGCCACGCCCGCAGGCGCCCCCGCGGCCACACCCGGAGCCGGCGCGGGCGCCACCGTCCCCGCCACCGTCGCCGTCGCCGTCGCGGCCGTCCCCGTCGCCCCCGCAGGCGCGCTCGCCCCCGCCGGCGCGCTCGCCCCCGCAGGCGCGCTCGCCCCCGCAGGCGCGCTCGCCCCCGCAGGCGTGCCCGTCCCCGCCGGCGCCGCCGTCCCGCTCGCCGCGTCCGCGCTGGCGATCGCCGGCGCGCCCGGCAGCGGCTCCGCCTTCAGCGGCTGGCCCTGCGTCGATGCGGCCCCGCCCTTCAGCCCGCTGTAGTGCCCGACGTACTCCCACTCCGGGTCGAACACCATGGTCGCGACCACGAACTCCCCCGTCTTCGGCTTCACGCGGATCTCGAACGCGTGCCCGTCCGGCACCTCGCGGCCCATCACCGTCAGCGGGTCCGGCGTGGCGTCGCTGTCGAGGTCGAGGTGCGAAAACCGCCCCGCCTTCATGTTGAGCGCCTCCTGCAGCTTCTCCGGCGTCTGCAGGCGGTTGAACATCACCAGCATCGCCACCGGCTCGACCGCCAGGTCCGCGGCCAGCGGCCGGTCCGGGCTCTTCGGCCCGACCCCGCCGACCACCGACGCCTTGACGAACTCCGCCGGCTTGCCCGACGAGTCGACCGGGGTCCCGCACGCCGACAGCACCACGAGCGAGACCAACATCGAACGGCTGCGCGACCTCAGCATCTTCTCTTGCCTCCGGGCCCCGACCCTACCACTCCAGGCCCCGCGCAGGTGCACGCACTTCCGCGCCGCTTCAGCATTTGAGGCACCGCCCGCCCGCCGATCGGCGCGGCGCCCGACCAATTGAGCAAGTGACCGCCGCGGAGCGCCGGGCCAGGTTGGCGGCATGACCACCGCCAACAACTCCGTCCACGTCGTCGCCAACCTGCAGGTCAAGCCCGAGCACGTCGCCGAGCTCGCCTCCGTGCTCGGCGAGCTCGCCCGCGACAGCCGCCTGGCCCCCGGCAACCGCCGCTTCGAGGTCCACGCCCACGCCGCCGACGCGACCCAGGTCATCACCCTCGAGCAGTGGGACGACGCCGCCGCCGCCGACGCCCACATGGCCAGCCCGTACGTCGGCGCCGCCCTCGGCAAGCTCGGCCCGCTGCTCGCGGCGCCCCCGCAGATCGTCCGCTACAGCCCGCTCGCGTGATGTCCGTGACGTCCGCCTCACCCGCGCGAGCCCACG
The DNA here is from genome assembly GCA_016793465.1 of Myxococcales bacterium. The sequence goes on along the minus strand of JAEUJW010000079.1, from coordinate 134,205 downwards.
GATCGCGCTCGCGCGGGCCCTCCTCGACCTCACGCGAGCCGCTCGCGTGACACCCACCGCGCCCGCGCGAACGCGCCGGCCGTGCCCCGTCCTGCCGAGAGACTCGGCCGAGAGACGCCGGTCGCGCGGCTCGCGGTCCCGGGCCGGGTCTCATCCGCCACGGGTGGACGGCGGCCACGGAGAGCTCACTCCTCGACCTTGCGGAAGCGGTACGCCAGCTGCGGCCGCGTCAACCCGAGCAGCCGCGCCGCCGCCGCCAGGTTGCCGCCCGCCCGCGCCACCGCCCCGCGGATCATCGCCTGCTCGAGCGCCTCGAGCCCCGCGCGCCGGTCGAGCAGCGCCACGATTAAATCCTCGGTCCCGGCCTCCGCCTCGGGCCCGCTCTCGACCGCCTGCAGCACGCCCGCCGGCGCCAGCTCGAGGCGCCCCGGCGGCGCCTCGTCCCCGCCGAACAGGTGCCCGCGATCGATCGCCTCGTCGTCGCACACCAGCACCGCCGCCCGCGCCACCCGCCCCCACAGCTCGCGCACGTTCCCCGGCCAGTCGTGATCCAGCAGCGCGTTGTTCGCCCGCTCCGTCACCCCCGCCAGCCGCCGCCCCAGCGCCGCCTCCTGCTCGCGCACGAACCGCCGCAGCAGCAGCGGCACGTCCTCCCGCCGCTCGCGCAGCGGCGGCACGTACACCGGGAACGGCCCCAGCCGCTCGACCAGCTCCTGCCGCACCGGCCCCCCGCGCCGCAGGTCCGCCCGCGTCGTCGCCAGCCAGCGCACCTCGGCCCCGCCGTCGAAGGCCTCGAGCAACCTGGCCTGAAGTTCAGGTTGCAGCGCCTCGAGGTCGGCGATCAGCAGGCTCCCGCCGGCCGCCCGCGCCAGCGCCGAGGCCAGCCCCGCGGCGTCCAGCGCCCCCGCGCGCACGACCACCAGCGGCCCGCCCGACCGCCGGCTGCGCCCGTGCAGCGCCCGCGCCAGGTGGCGCTTGCCGACCCCCGCCTCGCCCTCCAGCAGCACCGGCAGCTCCGCGCCCGCGACCCGCTCGAGCGCCGACCACACCGTCCGCAGCCCCGTCGCCGCGCCGATCACCGCGTCCTCCTGCACGCCCCCCGCCGCGATCGCCAACTCGCTCGTCGTCGACTCGCGGACCTCCTGGTCGGTGAGGAACGCGAACTCCGGCGGCACCTCGTCGCCGAGCGGCCGCCCGAGGATCCGGCAGTACCGCGCCCCGCACGCGCGGCACGCGACCTCGCGGTACACGATCGGCCGCCCCATGAACACCGTCGTATAGCCGCTCGCGTAGCCCAGCATCGTCCAGCACACCGGCTCCGCCGCCCGCCCCTCGCCCTCCAGGTGGGCCTCGACCTCGGCCGAGCGCATCCACAGGAACTCGCCGCGGTAGTGCCCGCGCTCGATGTCGAATTGCACCTCGATCGGCCGCACCACCACCATGCCCTCGAGCGCGTGCAGCTGCGGCCCCGCCGCGAGGATCTCGTAGTAACTCGTCGCGCCGCGGACCCGCCGCGCGTACTCCCCGTCGCGCCGCCCCGACTCCCAGCCCATCCGCGTCAGCACCGCCCGCGCCTTCGCCACCCCCAGCGCCGCGATCAGCTCGCGCCGCAGCGCCGCCAGCCCGGCCACGTGCAGCAGCACCATGCGCTCCTCGCCGAGGGTGATCCGCCCGTCCTTCGGCCAGAACTTTAAATTCTTTAATAAGTCGGCGCTGTCGGGCAGCCGCAGCGCGTCGTCGTCGCCCGCGGCCACGAACGACGCCCCCTCGACCGGATGCTCCTTCGCCACGCCGCCTCCGTCACGCCGGCCGCGCGTCGACCCGGCTGGTCCCGCGGGCGTCCGCCGTCACCTCGAACTGCACCGGCAGGAACTTGCCGAGGATCTGCATGTTCGTCCGCGTGTGCTCGGTGAGCCCGTGGCTGCGGTAGCTCCCGCGCCCGACCAGCGCCAGCGGGATTAATAACTGGTCGGCCAGGTGGGGCCCGACCGGCGCGTCGTGGCCCATGTACGTCTTGACCTCGGACACCACCCGCGCGGCCACCTGCTCGGCGCTGATGCGGCGCTCGCCGAACGCCGCGAACACCTCGGTGCAGTGCTCCGACTCGATCCACACCAGCAGCGCGTTGCCCGGCCCGAGGCTGTCGACGTCGACCACGCGGATCTCGTCGCGGTCGAGACCCAGGTCGTTGCGCACGACCCGCAGCTCGCGGTCGCCGATCGACTTCGGCAGGTGGCTCAGCAGCGCCTTCGCCCGGCGCCGCACCACCGCCCCGCGCTGCAGCACCTCGAGCGGCCGCAGCGGGTGCCCGCCCTCGATCGTCACCGTGAAGCAGCCGCCGCCCGCGGGGTAGAACCCGTGGCGCACCAGGTTGGCCTCGACCTTCGCGCCCATGCGCTGCAGCAGCGGCAGGAACACCTCGGCGATGAACTCGAACGGCGGCGCCATCGGGTTGTGCGTGCCGCCCTCGAAGCGCAGCTGCGAGCGGCCCGGCACCAGCAGCAGCGGCCACAGCACCGTCTGCAGCACCAGCGTCACGCTGCCGGCGCTACCGACCGCGAACGTGTACTCGCCGTGGGTCACGTTGCCCGGGGTGAACAGCAGGTCCTTGGAGCCGAGCTCGTCGCCGGTCACCTCGGCCGCGCCGACCGTGGTCGCCGCGCGCACCGCCGTCAGGTGCTGCCGCAGCAGCCCCGGTTTAATCCTCCGCGCCCGGATCTGATGCAGCCTGAAGGGCCGGCCGGTCACGAGCGACAGGGTCAGCGCGGAGCGGAGGATCTGCCCCCCGCCCTCGCCCTGCGAGCCGTCGATCTCGATCCTGTCCTTCAGGTCACGCATCTCATCCCTTCACGCACACCACCTGGCGTAGCGTATGCACGACGTCGACGAGGTCCTTCTGGGCCTCCATGACCGCGTCGATCGGCTTGTACGCCATCGGCGTCTCGTCGATCACGTCCTCGTCCTTGCGGCACTCGACGCCCGCCGTCGCCTGACGGTGGTCGTCGAGCGAGAAGCGCCGCTTGGCCTCCGCCCGCGACATCGCCCGGCCCGCGCCGTGGCTGCACGAGTGGAACGACTCCGCGTTGCCCTTGCCGCGCACGATGTACGAGCGCGTCCCCATGCTGCCCGGGATGATGCCCAGGTCGCCCGTGCGCGCCCGCACCGCGCCCTTGCGCGTCACCAGCACGTCCTTGCCGTAGTGGTGCTCGCGCTCGACGTAGTTGTGGTGGCAGTTGACCGCCATCTCGCCGAGCGTGAACGCCGGCACGCCCTTCGTCGCGCGCAGCGCCTGCAGCGTCGCCTGCATCATCAGCTCGCGGTTGTGCCGCGCGAAGTCCTGGGCCCACCCGACCGCCTCGACGTAGTCGTCGAAGTGCTCGGTGCCCTCCGGCAGGTACGCCAGGTTGTCGTCGGGCAGGTGCACCATCCACCGCTGCATCTCCTCCTTGGCGATGGCGATGAAGTACGAGCCGATGCGGTTACCCACCCCGCGCGAGCCCGAGTGCAGCATGATCCACACCTTGTCGCGCTCGTCGAGGCACACCTCGATGAAGTGGTTGCCGGTCCCGAGCGTGCCGAGGTGCACGATCGTGTTCGACCGCTCGATCTTCGGGTGCTTGGCCGTGATCGCGTCGAAGCGCGGCTGCAGCCCGAGCCAGGCCTGCTGGGTCGCCTCCGGCGGCTCGCCCCACGCGCCCTTGTCGCGCCCGTGGTCGCTGGTGCGCCCGTGCGGGACCGCGGCCTCGATCGCCGAGCGCAGCCCCGCGAGGCTGTCCGGCAGGTCCGACGCCGTCAGCGACGTCTCGACCGCCATCATCCCGCAGCCGATGTCGACCCCGACCGCCGCCGGGATGATCGCCCCGGTCGTCGGGATCACGCTGCCGACCGTCGCGCCCATGCCCCAGTGCACGTCCGGCATCGCCGCCACCCACTTGTGGATGAACGGCATGCGGGCCACGTTCTCGAGCTGGCGCAGCGCCGCGTCCTCGACCGCGACGCCTCGCGTCCAGCGCTTGATCGGCACGCCCCCGCTCGGCTGAGAGACCTCGTACGGCAGTTCATCGCGACGCGTCATGGCTTCCCCCTTCAGGCCCCACGGGCCTGTCCCGCCTCCGGAGAGCAGTCTCCGGACCCGACCGCAAACGTCGCGTAAGCACGAACAATTTCGGCATCTTATCGGCTTCGATCGCGGTGCACCAGGGCAATTTTCTCGCCATTTTTCTACGGATTTATACGACAATCGCCGTACCTGCGCGCGGCCCGCCGCGCGCAGACCCGCTCACCCAGGGCCTTTTTATGCGCCGCCCCACCGTCGTCTTCGGCCTGCTCGGCACCACCCTCGACGCCAGCACCCGCGCCCGCTGGGAGCGCTGGAGGCCGACCGTGGACCTCTGCCGCCATGACGACTTCCTCGTCGACCGCCTCGAGCTGCTGCATCAACCCCACTCGCAGGAGCTCGCCGGCACCATCGCCCAGGACGTCGCCGCGGTCTCGCCGGAGACGCGGGTGCGCCTGCATGAACGCGCCTTCACCGACCCCTGGGACTTCGAGTCGGTGTTCACCACCCTCCTCGACTTCGCCCACGCCTACCCGTTCCGCCCCGACGACGAGGACTACCTCGTGCACATCACCACGGGCACGCACGTGCAGCAGATCTGCCTGTTCTTGCTGACCGAGGCCCGCTACTTCCCCGGCAAGCTGCTGCAGACCTCGCCGCCGACCCCCGTCGGCAGCGGCGAGCCCGGCGAGCTCCGCATCATCGACCTCGACCTCACGAGCTACCAGCGGATCGCCGAGCGCGTGCAAGCCGCCCGCGCCGAGGGCCTGTCATTCTTGAAGGCCGGCATCGCCACCCGCAGCCCCGGCTTCAACGCCCTCATCGAGCGCATCGAGCGCGTCGCAACCGCCACCCGATCGCCCATCCTCCTGACCGGCCCGACCGGCGCCGGCAAGACCCGCATGGCCCGCCGCATCTTCGAGCTGAAGCAGTCGCGCCACCAGGTCTCGGGCCGGTTCGTCGAGCTCAACTGCGCCACCCTGCGCGGCGAGGCCGCGATGTCGGCCCTGTTCGGCCACACCCGCGGCGCCTTCACCGGCGCCGTGCGCGAGCGCCCCGGCGTGCTGCGCAGCGCCGACAACGGCGTGCTGTTCCTCGACGAGATCGGCGAGCTCGGCCCCGACGAGCAGGCCATGCTGCTGCGCGCCCTCGAGGACAAGACCTTCCTGCCCGTCGGCTCCGACCGCGAGGTCCACTCCGAATTTCAATTGATCGCCGGCACCAACCGGGACCTCCGCGCCGCCGTCCGCGCCGGCCGCTTCCGCGACGACCTGCTCGCCCGCATCGACCTCTGGACCTTCCGCATGCCCTCGCTGCGCGAGCGCCCCGAGGACATCGAGCCCAACCTCGACTACGAGCTCGAGCGCTACGCCCAGCGCCACGGCCGCCGCGTCACCCTCTCGCGCGCCGCCAGGGCCCTGTTCCTCCGCTTCGCCGCCGGCGCCGACGCGCAGTGGCCGGGCAACTTCCGCGACTTCGCCGCCGCCGTCGAACGCATGGCCACCCTCGCCGACGCCGCCCGCATCGCCCCCGTCGACGTCGAGGCCGAGGTCGCCCGCCTGCAGTCGGCCTGGTCCGAAGGCCAGGTCGACGACGACGACGCCGTCCTCCAGCAGTTCCTCGGCCCCCGCCTCGCCGAGCTCGACCGCTTCGACCGCGTCCAGCTCGCCGACGTCCTGCGCGTGTGTCAGACCGCCCGCAGCCTGTCCGACGCCGGCCGCGTGCTGTTCGCCGCCTCACGCCAGCGCCGCAGCAGCCACAACGACGCCGACCGTTTGAGAAAGTACCTCGGCAAGTTCGGCCTGCAGTGGTCCGACATCCATCCCGGCTGATCGCCCGCGATCGCTCGCCTCGCTCGCCGCGATCGCCCGCCACGCAGGTCCCCGTCCGTGGCGTATCATCGCCACCATGCGGTTCCCCGCTGCCCTGCTCCTCGCCTGTATCAGCTGCACACCTACCACGCCGCCGCCAGGTAACGAGTCCAAGCCGACCGTAACCGAGACCAAACCCGAAATTATCAAACCCGCAGCTCCGGAGGAGCCCTTGGTCCCCGCCGTCGGTTTAAAAAATTGGCAGCTGCACCTGACCACCCAATTCTTCGGCACCGCCCTCGGCCCGCTGAAGGAGATCAAGGTCGACTCGGCCGGCAAAATTAACACCTCGGTCGACGGCAAGCTCACCGCCGAGTCCACGCTGCAGCCCGCGCAGATCGACCTGCTGTCGCGCCTGCTCGCCTCCCCCGAGCTCGCCGCCGCCAGGTCGACCGGCGGCCCGGACGTGGGCCCGACAGCGCGCCTCGTCGTCACCGGCGACGTCACCCTCGACATCAAGCCGCCGGCCCCCGGCCTCGGCCCCGTGATCAACGAGGTCGAGCGCCTGCGCGACCTCGTCGGCCCGCCCGAAGACTTTAAAGTCACGGCCACCGCCGCCGACCGCAGCGTGCTCGTCTCGTCGAACGGCTACGTCGAGGTCACGCGCGGCGGCAGCAAGGTCGCCGACCACTTCCTCCCCGCCCCGGCCTCACTGCAGCCGCTGATCTCCCTGCTCTCGGCCTCCGCGACGCGCGACCCCAAGTCATGGACCGCCCCCGAGTCGCCCGCGAAGCTGAAGATCTCCGGCGACTTCGAAGCCGAGGGCCCCGTCGACCTTTTTATCAAGAGCACAGGCTCCGCGGTCCACGCCGAGGTGCTGCGCCTCGGCGAAGTCGTCGAGGCAAAATTAAAACCGCCGAGCGCCTACGAGCTCGTCTACACCCGCCGCACCACCGGCGCCGGCGGCCCGGGCTCACCGCGCACGCTCACGGTCCGCGCCAGCGACCGCACGATCGCCCTCGTCGACGCCGGCCCCGGCGCCGCCCGCCGCGAACGCGAGCTCACCCCCGAGGAGCTGTCGTACCTCTCCAAAAAGCTGATCGACCCCTCGCTGCGCGCGGCCCCGGTCCACGGCCCCTCGGGCGAGGGCGCGTCCTACAATATTAAAATGACCGGCGACGCCGCCATGGACGTCACCTGGCACGGCGATCCGCCGCCGCCGGTGACCGATTTAATCAATCACCTCGACCACCTCGCCTCGCGGCTCGCGACGCCCTGACTAGCCCTGCGCGCGCCCGACCTTCGGCACGTCCGCCGCCGTCAGCCGCGGCGGCTCGTGCTCCGGGTCGCATCTATATTTATTAAAGTCGGTCACGCCGCGCTCGCGTAAAAAATCCTCGTCGAGCAGCGCCCGCCCGGTCACCGACATCGGCGGGCTGGTCACCACCTCGAGCGCCGCGTCGGCCACGATCTCCGCCTTGCGCCACAGCTTCGGCCCGCCGATATTAAAATTGATGGTGGCCTGGCTCTCGATCAGCGTCACCGGCCACAGCGCGTTGACGGCGATGTTGCGCTCGCGGACCTCCTCCGCCAGCCCGAGCGCCAGCATCGTCATGCCGTACTTGCTGATGAGGTAGCCGGTCTTGTGCGGCAGCACCGACAGGTCGATCGGCGGCGAGCAGACCATGATGTGACCGCCGCCGGCCGCGGTCATCGCCGGCAGCACCGCCTGCGAGGCGGCGAACGACGCGCGCACGTTGATCTCGTGCATGAGGTCGAAGCGGAACATCGGCGTGTCGGCCACGTCCTGCCACCACAGCGCCCCGGCATTATTAATTAAGATGTCGATGCGCCCGAACTGCTGCACCGTCTCGGCGACCATCGCCTCGATGTCGGGCTGCTGGCGCACGTCGACCTTGATCGGCAGGGCGCGCACGCCGAACGCCTCGACCTCGCGGGCGACGCTGTAGATCGTGCCCGGCAACCTGGCGGTCTCGGCCTCGCTCTTGGCGGCGACCACCACGTCGGCGCCCTCGCGGGCGAACGTGAGCGCGAGGACCCGACCGATGCCGCGGCTGGCACCGGTGACGATCGCAACCTTGCCGGCGAGACGCTGCATGGGCCGGCACATTACCTGCCCCGCGCGACCTTGTCACCGCCGCCGCAAACCCCCGCCGCTCGCGGTGTAAGCCCCGCCCCGCGCCAGCGTTCGGGAGGTGTCGCCGCAAAGAGAGCCTCCCATGATGAACCGCCCGCTCGCCGCCTCCGCGCTCCTGTCCCTCGCCGTCCTCGCCGCGTGTGCCAAGCGAGACACCACCCCCTCGATCGGCGCCCCCGAGCCGATGGCCGACGCCGGCGGCGCCCGCATGACCGCCGGCCCGACCGGGGCCGCCGCGCCCGCCGCGAACTACGACAAGAGCTACGCCGCCCGGGAGGAGTCGAACTACGGCGCCGCCGGCGACGCCAGCGTCAGCAGCGAGGCGATGCCCCAGCCGCAGCCGAAGCCCGGCCTCGGCACCTCGTACGGCGAGCAGCGCTTCTCCTCGGTGCGCAGCGTCCGCTTCCGCCGCGCCGCCCCCACGCAGCCGACCGCGCTGCTGTCGCTGCGCTACAACGACGCCGAGGGCGTGCGCCAGATCTCCCAGTGGAAGACCGGCGGCTACCCCCAGCGCGCGACCTACCAGACCGGCACCTTCACGCTCACCCTGCGCGACGACTCCGGCTCGCCGCTGCCCGGCGCCCAGGTCGGCAGCGACGTCTACGCCGTCGGCGAGGCCGGCGCCCGCTACGTCATCGGCGTCGAGAACAACTCCAACCAGCGCTACGAGGTGCTCGCCTCGGTCGACGGCCTCGACGTCATCGACGGGCAGGAGGCCGACTTCAGCAAGCGCGGCTACCTCGTCGACCCCTACACCAGCTTCGTGATCGAGGGCTGGCGCACGTCCGACGACACCGTCGCGGCCTTCCGCTTCAGCGACATGGACGACGCCTACGCCGAGCGCATGGGCAAGGGCCGCAACATCGGCGTGGTCGGCGTCGCGTTCTTCGCCGAGGAGGGCTACGCCGCCTCGCCCGACGAGCTGCGCCGCCGCGACTCGGCCGACCCGTTCCCGAACCGCTACGCCCCGCCCCCGCCCGGGTACCGCGCCAACGGCTACTGACCGCATCGCTGCACAGGCACGCAGATGCCTCGGCGCGCGGACGAGGACCCGGGGACGGCCGCCCCCGGGTCTTGCGATTGCCGGGCCCGCCGCGGCGCATCTATAGTGCGGTGATGGCCTGCACGTCCGGTCGCCTCCTCGCCCTGCTCCTGCTCGCCGCCTGCGCCGCCGGCGAGGGCACCACCGAGGAGCAGAACAGCTTCGGCGGGCCGTCCCCGGTCCCGTCCACGCCGATGCCCATGACCGGCGGCGCCAGCGTCACCGGCGTGCTCACCGACACCAGCGGCGACGCCGACGACACCGACGCGACCACCCGCCCGCCGACGTCCGACCCGACCCTGCCGACCACCGGCTCGGCCGACGACACCGGCATCGTCGGCACCACCGGCTCCGCCGACGAGACCGGCCCCGTCGACCCCGGCACCTCGACCGGCCCGGTCATCCTGTGCGGCAACGGCCTCATCGACGCCCCCGAGGAGTGCGACGGCGTCAACCTCAACGCCCAGTCGTGCCAGACCCTCGGCTTCTCCGGCGGCACGCTGGCGTGCGCCCCCGCCTGCATCTTCGACAAGTCGGCGTGCACCAGCCCGTCGTGCGGCGACGGCACCGTCGACCCCGGCGAGGAGTGCGACTGCGGCGGCATGGGCACCAACTGCTCCGGCGCCCAGCTCGCCAACTCGACCTGCACCAGCCTGCCCAGCCCCAACGGCAGCCCCTACGCCGGCGGCGCGCTGGCCTGCAACAGTCCCGCCTCGTGCAGCTTCAACAAGACCGCCTGCACCTACTGCGGCGACGGCGTGCGCAACGGCGGCGAGTCGTGCGACGGCGGCGACATCGCCGGCCAGACCTGCCAGGGCCTCGGCTTCAGCGGCGGCGGCGCGCTCGGCTGCAACGGCGACTGCTCGTTCAACACCGGCGGCTGCCAGAACATCGTGTGCGGCGACGGCCAGTGCCAGCCCGGCGAGGACTCGTGCGGCTGCCCGTCCGACTGCGCCGACGACCCCAACACCTGCTCCCCCTGCCAGTGCGGCGCCAAGGGCGGCCCGTTCTGCTACTGCGACGCGTTCTGCGTGAACGCCGGCGACTGCTGCATCGGCGGCCCGTGCTGAGCTGACCTGTCCCCGGGGACATCCGCCCCGCCGACGCCGAGCGCCGCACCGCCCGTGCGGCGCCCCACCTCCGCCGCGCCTCCGCCCGTGCCCCGATCCACCTCCGCGGCGCCGCACCGCCTGTGCCACGATCCACCTCCGCGGCGCCGCACCGCCCGTGCCCCGAACCACCTCCGCAGCGACGCCGCGCCGTCGCCGGCCGCGCCCGCGCCGCGCCCCCCACCTGTCCCCCGGGACATGTCGCGCGACCTGCCCCGAAGGACAGCCTCCCCGCTTGCGCCCGACCCCGCAGGCTTCGCGGCCTCGCACGCGTTGCGCCCCCGGCCTCCCCCGCTACCCTCCTCGGTAGTCCGGAGGCTCGCCATGCGTCTCATCTCCCTGCTCGCCCCCTTCGCCCTCGGCGCCCTGCTCGCCGCCCACGCGACCGCCGCCAGCCCGTCCGACGCCTGCCTGTCCGGCTGCAGCGACGCCTCGCTGTCCAGCGACGACGCCGCCACCTGCAGGCTCGCCTGTCAGCAGGCCGCCCAGCCCGTGGCGACCGCGCAGCCGCCCGCCGCGACGCCCCGACCCGCCGCCCCCGACAGCGCCTGCGCCGTGGCCTGCAACGCCGAGCCCCGCGAGACCGACCGCGAGACCTGCCGCCTGCAGTGCACGCCCGCGAGCGCCACCACGCCGCCCGTCCGCCCGGTCACCACCGTCACCACAATGCCCGCGCCGGTCGTCAAGCCGACGACCACCACGTCCTCGACGACCACCACCGTCGTCAAGGACGGCCGCAAGCAGACGACCACGACCACGACCACCACGACGTCCGCGCAGCCCGCCGCCCTGCCCCCGCAGCCCCGGCCGCTGAGCCCGAACTTCCACTACCCGCCCGCCCCGGCGGCCCACCGCTACCCGACGTCGCAGCCCGTGGCGACCGCGGCCCAGAAGTCCCCGCAGCAGATCGCCAGCTGCCAGACCGCCTGCACCACCGGCTCACCCACCGACCGCGCGACCTGCCGCCTGCAGTGCGCGGCCCAGCCGACCCTGCCCTCCCGCCCCGCGACCACGACCACCGCGACGACGGCCGCGCCGGCCTTCCTCCCGACCACGCCCCCGCCGCCGCCGACCCCGTCCGCCCGCCAGCAGCAGTGCGCCGCGCGCGTACAGAGCTGCGTGTCGACCTGCGCCGACGAGCTGCCGGTCTGCGCCGCCGAGTGCGACCGCAGCCGCCTGTCCGCCAGCAACGACGCGACCTGCCGCCTCAACTGCGACGCCGCCACCGACGCCTGCACCAACGACTGCCGCCTGCAGGAACAAGCCTGTCTGGTCCCGCACGTGTAAGGACCATCGACCCAGCGATCGACATGGGGCCCACGCCGGGCCCCATGTCTCGCGCCGGAACGCCGCTGCAAGGCCCCTGAAGACTATCCTCGACCCGCCTTGAGAATATTCGCGAGCCGCCCCGCGCCCCCCGCGGGACCCCGCGAGATCACCAAGTTTGCGCGCTGGCCCGGATCGTGCGACCCGGGTGCCACCGTGCCTCCCTGCCCGCGAACGATCCCCGCCGCCGGCCCGTGGATCGCCCTCGCCCTCCTGACGTCGGCCCCCGCCGCCGCCGGCCCGACGCCTGTCCCGAACGCCAGGCCCGCGAGCACGCGCGCCCCCGCGTCGCCCACCGCACCTGTCCCCGAGGACAGCATCGCGGAGACGCGCGCCGCCGGCCCCGCGCCCGCCGCCTCGCCCACACCTGTCCCGCAGGACAGCCCCGCCCCCGGCAGCCTCGCCGCCGCGGCCCTCAATGCACCTGTCCCGAAGGCCAGCCCACAAGCCGGCGACGCCGACCTCTCCGGCCCCCTCACCATCGAGCGCGCCGTCGGCGTCGCCCTCGCCAACAACCCCGGCCTGCGGGCGGCCGGCCACCGCGTGCGCAGCCAGGAGCTGCTCGCCGAGGCCGAGCGCAAGCCCGCCGGCCCCAGCTTCAGCCTCGACCTCTGGCAGGTCCCGCTGGCCCGCCCCTACGCGATCTACGACTCGCCGATGGTGATGCTCGCGCTGCGCCAGCCCATCCCCCCCGCCGGCTCGCTGAAGCGCCGCGCCGCCGCCCGCCGCCACCTCGCCGACGCCGAGTCCGCCGACCGCGACGTCCGCGCCCAGGCCCTCGCCACCGCCGTGCGCCACGCCTTCATCGACTACGAGGCCGCCACCGCCCGCCACCAGCTCCACCTCGAGCACCGCAGCGTCAGCGACCGCATCCTCGAGCTCGCCCAGGCCCGCCAGACCGTGTCCGGCACCCTCCTCGACATCGCCCGCGCCGAGACCGAGGTCGCCCGCGCCCACGCCGCCGTCGCCACCGACGAGACCACCATCGACGCCGCCCGCACCCGCCTCAACAGCCTGCTCGCCCGCCCCGCCTACGCCCCGCTCGGCCCGCCCGTCCCCCTGCCCGCCGAGACCACCGCCGTCGACCCCGCCGACCTCATCACCCGCGCCCGCGGCGCCCGCCCCGAGCACCGCGCCGCCGCGGCCCGCCGCGACGCCGCCGCCATGGACCTGCAGGCCGCCCGCCGCGAGGCCAACCTGCCCGCCGCCGACGTCGGCCTCGCGTTCTTCCCCGCGACCCGGTCGATGATGACCTACAACGGCTACGGCGTGCTCGTGAACCTCTCGCTGCCCTGGCTCTCGGGACAGGCCCGCAAGCGCCGCGACGCCCAGGCCGAGCTCGTCGCCGCCGCCGAGGCCGACCTCGAGGAGGCCGGCCTCGAGATCGCCAGCGAGGTCGCGGCCGCCCTGCAGACCGCCCAGAGCGCCGCGCGCCGCTGGGTCGTGCTGCGCCGCAGCGCCCTCCCGGCCAGCCAGCGCGCGCGTCAGGTCGCCCTGTCCGGCTACGAGGTCGGCCGCGCCGACCTGCTCGCCATGCTGTCGTCCGAGGCCACCTACGTCGACATCTCGGTCGAGCTGATCGCCGCCAAGTCCGAGCTCGACCACGCCCTCGCCGACCTCGACCGCGCCGGCGGCCTCCGCATCGCCCGCCGACCCCTGCCCTCGAGCCCGACCGCGCCATGACCCCCGATCACGAGCCCATGCACGAGGGCGAGGAGGCCCCGCCGCGCGGCGTCGCCATCCTCGCGTGGGTCCGCTGGCTGCTGCTCGCCGGCGCCTTCGCGGCCGCCTGCGCCGCCTGGTGGTCGTACGCCCACGCCGACCCGACCCTCGCGCACGCCCCCAGGTACCAGTGCCCGATGCACCCGCAGATCACCAGCGCCGACCCCGGCGAGTGCCCGATCTGCCACATGAACCTCGAGCCGATCGCCGACGACCGCGCCGCCGAGCCCGCTCCCACCCCGGCCCCGAGCGCCGCCGCCTACGCCTGCCCGATGCACCCCGACCAGACCAGCATGTCCCCGGGGACATGTCCGATCTGCAACATGGACCTCGAGCCGACCAGGGCCGCCGCCTACGCCTGCCCGATGCACCCCGACCAGACCAGCATGTCCCCGGGGACATGTCCGATCTGCAACATGGACCTCGAGCCGACCAGGGCCGCCGCGCCCCCGCCCGGCACCTCGACCCTGCAGCTCGGCCTCGACCGCCTGCAGGCCATCGGCGTGCGCACTGCCGAGGCCAGGCACATCGAGCTCACCCCCAGCGTGCGCGCCCCGGCAATTCTTCAGCTCGCCGAGGAGGGCGCCGCCCAGGTCCACGCCCGCGCCGCCGGCTTCATCGAGAAGATCGCCGTCGACGAGACCGGCGTGACCGTGCACCGCGGCCAGCGCCTGCTCGACCTCTACAGCCCGGAGATCTACCAGGCCCAGACCGAGCTGCTGGCCGCCCGCGGCTGGTCGGGCGGCGCCGGCGGCAACGCCCTCGCGGCCGCCCGCCAGCGCCTCGAGCTGCTCGGCATGTCCCCCGCGGCGATCGACCGCGTGCTCAGCTCCGGCAAGCCCGCCCGCACAATCGCCCTCGAGGCCCCCGCGTCCGGCGTCGTCGTCGCCCGCACCGCCGTGCTCGGCGCCTACGTCACCCCCGACAGCGCCCTCTACGAATTGCGCAGCAAGGCCCGCCTCTACGTCGTCGCCGAGGTCCCCGCCGGCCGCGGCGAGCACATCAATAAAGGCGACAGGGCCACCCTCACCCTCGCGACCCGCCCCGACTACAAGAAAGACCTCACCGTCGACCTCGTCTACCCCGAGCTCGACCCCGCCGCCCGCAGCTTCCGCGTGCGCCTCACCCTCGACGACGCCGACCTGCGCGCCGGCGAGTACGCCACCGTCAGCTTCCCCGCGACGCCGCGCCGCGTCGTCGCCGTCCCCCGCGACGCGCTCGTCACCACCGGCAGCGCCACCTACCTGTTCCTCGACCGCGGCGACGGCCGCCTCGAGCCCCGCAGCGTCACCGTCGGCGACAGCCTCGACGAGCAGGTCGAAATAATTAAAGGCGTCGAGGCCGGCGACCGCGTGGTCTCCGGCGCCACATTCTTGATCGACGCCGAGAGCCGCCTGCGCGCCGCCCTCGTCCCCGCGGCCGAAGAGAATAAAAATTAAATGCTTCGGTTCTTCGGCAGCCTGCTCGACGTCTGCGCCCGCCACCGCGGCATGGTGCTGCTGCTGTACGCCATGCTCGCGCTGCTGGCCGTGCGCACCGCCCGCGAGGTCCCGCTCGACGCGATCCCCGACCTCAGCGACCCGCAGGTGATCGTCTTCAGCGAGTGGCGCGGCCGCAGCCCGACGCTCGTCGAGGACCAGATCACCTACCCGATCACCAGCGCCCTGCTCGCCGCCCCCCGCGTCGAGGCCGTGCGCGGCTATTCGATGTTCGGCATGTCGTTCGTGCACGTCCTGTTCGCCGAGGACGTCGACGTCTACTGGGCCCGCAGCCGCGTCCAGGAGTACATGAGCGGGATAAAGGCGCGCCTCCCGGAGGACGTCACGCCCACCCTCGGCCCCGACGCCACCGGCATCGGCTGGATCTTCGAGTACGCCCTCGTCGACCGCACCGGCGCCCACGACCTCGCCGAGCTGCGCGCCCTGCAGGACTTCAATTTACGCTACGCGCTCGAGAGCGTGCCCGGCGTCGCCCAGGTCGCCGCCGTCGGCGGGTTCGAACGCCAGTACCAGGTCCAGCTCGACCCCGAACGCCTGCGCGCCTACGGCCTCACGACCACCAGCGTCGCCGACGCGATCCGCCGCGGCAACGCCGAGGTCGGCGGCCGCGTGCTCGAGCTCGGCGGCCGCGAGGCTTTCATCAGGGGCCGCGGCTACCTCCGCGGCGAGCACGACCTCGCCGACCTCGTCGTCACCACCAGCGCCGGCGGCACGCCGGTCCGCGTCGGCGACGTCGGCCGCGTCCAGCTCGGCCCCGAGCTCCGCCGCGGCCTCGCTGAGCTCGACGGCCAGGGCGAGGTCGTCGGCGCCATCGTCATCGCCCGCTACGGCACCCACACCCTCGACGTCATCGACCGCGTCAAGGATAAGCTGGCCTCGATCGGCCCCGGCCTGCCGCCCGGCGTCGAGGTCGTGACCACCTACGACCGCTCCGCCCTCATCACCCGCGCCGTCGACACCCTCAAACACGCCCTGATCGAGGAGGGCGTCGTCGTCGCCCTCGTCATCCTGATCTTCCTCCTGCACCTGCGCTCCGCCCTGCTGCCGATCCTCAGCCTGCCGCTGGCCGTGCTGCTCGCCTTCATCCCCATGGCCTGGCTCGGCATCCCGGCGACGATCATGTCGCTCGGCGGCATCGCCATCGCCATCGGCGCCACCGTCGACGCCGAGATCGTCATGCTCGAGGCCTGCCACAAGCGCCTCGAGCACGCCCCGAAGGACATCAGCGAGCCCGAGCGCCGCCGCCTGCTCGGCGAGGCCGCCCGCGAGGTCACCCCGGCGATCTTCTTCAGCCTGCTGATCATCGCCGTCGCCTTCATCCCCGTGTTCGGCCTCGAGGGCCAGGCCGGCCGCCTATTTAAACCGCTGGCCTACACCAAGACGTTCGTCATGCTCGCCGCCGCCCTGCTGAGCGTGACCTTCGCGCCGGCCCTGCGCGACCTGCTGATCCGCGGCAAGATCCGCCGCGAGGTCGACCACCCGGTCTCGCGCCTGATCCGCGCCGTCTACGAGCCGTTCGTCTACATCGCCCTGCGCCGCCCGCTCACCACCCTGGCGATCGGCGGCCTCGCCATCCTCTCCGCGATCCCCGTGGCCCTGCGCCTCGGCAACGAGTTCATGCCCGCCCTCAACGAGGGCGACGTGCTCTACATGCCGACCACCCTGCCCGGCCTCTCGATCGAGGAGGCCAAGCGCCAGCTCGCCCGCCAGGACGCCGTCTTCGCCGGCTTCCCCGAGGTCGAGCGCACCTTCGGCAAGGTCGGCCGCGCCGAGACCCCCACCGACCCCGCGCCGCTCAGCATGGTCGAGACCGTCGTCATGCTGAAGCCCCCCGAGCAGTGGCCGCTGGTCGAGCGCACCCGCTGGCACTCCGGCTGGACCCCCGACGCCCTCGACGGAGTTTTTAATTACTTCTGGCCCGAGCGGACCCCCGAGACCTGGGACGAGCTGATCGCCAAGTTCAGCGCCAGCCTGCAGCTGCCCGGCTGGACCGGCGCCTACACCATGCCGATCCGCGCCCGCGTCGACATGCTGACCACCGGCGTGCGCACCCCCGTCGGCGTCAAGGTCTTCGGCCCCGACCTCGCCGCCGTCGAGCGCGCCGGCCTCGAGATCGAGGCGCTCCTGAAGGACGTGCCCGGCACGCGCAGCATCCTCTACGAGCGCAGCCTCGGCGGCGTCTACGTCGACATCGTGCCCGACCGCGAGGCCCTCGCGCGCCACGGCCTGCGCCCGGCCGACCTCACCGACCTCGTCGAGTCCGCCGTCGGCGGCGAGACGATCACCACCACCGTCGAGGGCCGCCGCCGCTTCTCCGTGCAGGTCCGCCTCAGCGAGGACACCCGCGGCACCCCCGAGCGCCTGCGCGATCTCCCGGTCCCGCTGCCGCCGCGGCCCGGCGCCGCCGCGACCTCCGCCGGCGAGCTCACCGCCACCGTCCCGCTCGGCCGCCTCGCCGAGGTCGTGCTCGCCGACGGCCCGCCCATGCTGCGCAGCGAGGCCGGCCTGCTCGTCGGCTACGTCTACATCGACCTCGAGCCCTGGCGCGACCTCGGCGGCTACGTCGACGACGCCCGCGCGCGCGTCGACGAGGCCATCGAGCGCGGCGCCGTCGCGCTCGGCCCCGGCATGTACGTGCGCTGGACCGGCCAGTACGAGCAGCTCGAGGCCATGGAGGCCCGCATGCGCGTGCTCGTGCCGCTCGCGCTGCTGCTGGTAGCGCTGCTGCTGTACCTGCAATTTCGCAACCTCACCGAAGTGCTGATCGTCCTGCTCTCGATCCCCTTCGCCCTGGTCGGCAGCGCGTGGATGTTGTGGCTGCTCGACTACCGCCTCTCGACCGCCGTGTGGGTCGGCGTGATCGCCCTGGTCGGCCTCGCCGCCCAGACCGGCGTCGTCATGATCGTCTACATCGACCACGCGTTCGAGCGCCGCCTGCGGGCCGGCAAGATCCGCGACCGCAGCGACATCATCTGGGCCCACATGGAGGGCACCGTCCTGCGCGTCCGCCCCAAGCTCATGACCGTGGCCACCATGCTGATCGGCCTGACTCCGCTGTTGTGGGCCACCGGCAGCGGCGCTGACGTCATGAAACGAATCGCGGCGCCGATGATCGGCGGCTTGTTGTCGAGCGCCTTCCTCACC
The DNA here is from genome assembly GCA_016793465.1 of Myxococcales bacterium. The sequence goes on along the minus strand of JAEUJW010000079.1, from coordinate 116,337 downwards.
CTCGAGCTCATCCCGGTGATCTACACCTACTGGCGAGCGGCCCAGCTCCGGCGGTCTCAAGAGACAGGTCGCCCCCTCGCGGAGATCTGCGGCCTCGGCCGCCTGGACCCGCCCTGAAACCGGGTCCACTCGTCCGCGCATCCCCCGAGGCGCCCTATCGCCCCCGCCGCGCCCCCCGCCACGCCCCCACGCCCGCTCGCCGACGCTGCGATTGCACCGCGCTCGCGCAGAATTGCGCCCGCAGCCGCAGCCGCATGATCCACGACCTCCCGAGTTTCGCTACAGTCAGGGCAGTGTCCACCTTGACGGATGCGGGCCAGAGCCAGGCCATGCCTGGTCGTGGGCGTGCGATGACGTTCGCGTCGCTGCCCGACGAGGTCATCCGTCAGGTGCGCATCGGCGTGATGCTCCTCGCCGGCTCCGCCGCCGCCGTCGTCGGCGCAGTCATGCTGCTGTCGTCGTCGCTCAACACCGAGTCGTGGGAACGCGTCAACGCCCTCGCGTGGGTGGTGTGCGCCTCGTGCTGCTACGCCACCGCGGCCGTCACCCGCACGACGCTGATCCGCATGTCGGAGGTGATGGTCATCCTCACCGCCTACTTCTGCACGGCGAGCATCGTCATCACCGGCTCGCCGCTGTCGTCGCTGGTGCTCGGCGCCTCGGCCTACGCGCTCGTCGTCCTGCTGCCCGGCATCGCCTTCCGCACGCGCTCGTTCCGCGCCAGCGCCTACAACGTGGCCTGCGTGTGCGCCGTCTACATCACCAGCGTGGCGATCCGCGGCTCGCTGCACGGCGAGACGGTGCTCGACTCGTGGTCCGAGTTCACGATCAAGCTGTTCATCCCGCCCGCCGCGTTCTGGGTGCTGTGGTTCATGGTCCGCGCGCTCAACCAGCGCATCCTCGAGGCCCTGCAGGAGTCCGAGCGCGCCCGCAACGCGCTGGCCGTGTCGAACCAGCTGCTCGAGCTGGCCAACCGCAGCCTCGAGTCGGCCCGCATCGACGCCGAGCGCGCCCGCGACGGCGCCGAGGCGGCCAACCGCGCCAAGAGCCAGTTCCTGGCCAACATGAGCCACGAGCTGCGGACCCCGCTCAACTCGATCATCGGCTACACCGAGCTGATCATGGACGAGGCCCGCGAGGACGAGTCGACCCGCGTCCGCCAGGTCATGCCCGACCTGAAGAACGTGGTGCTCTCGGCCAAGCACCTGCTCGGCCTCATCGGCGGCATCCTCGACCTCTCGAAGATCGAGGCCGGCCGCATGGAGCTGATCCAGGAGCAGTTCAACGTCGTCGACTTCGTCCGCGAGGTCGAGCAGACGATCCTCCCGCAGGCCCGCAAGCGCCGCAACTCGCTCGTCATCGACTGCAACGAGGACATCGGCTCGGTGATCGCCGACCGCGGCAAGCTGAAGCAGATCCTGCTCAACCTGCTCGGCAACTCGGTCAAGTTCACCAACGACGGCGAGATCGGCCTGTCCGCCCACCGCGACCCCGGCGAGTCGATCCTCACCTTCAAGATCCGCGACACCGGCATCGGCATCGAGCCCGACAAGCTCGCCGTGATCTTCGAGAAGTTCACCCAGATCGACGCCTCCCCGACCCGCCGCTACGAGGGCGCCGGCCTCGGCCTCGCCATCACCCGCGAGCTGTGCGCCATGATGGGCGCCGACATCGACGTGATCAGCAAGCCCGGCGACGGCACCGTCTTCACCATCAAGCTGCCGATCGCACCCGTCGTCCCGCCCAGTGTCTCGCTCAGCGGTCAGCTCGTCGCCTCCGCCGCCGGCATCCGCTGACGCCGCGCTGTGCTAGCGTCCCCTCCGCATGTCCGCGGACGCCTTCTACACCCGCGAGGCCGACGCCCTCGTCGCCACCACCCTGACCCGCGGCCCCTGGCACGACGCCCACCAGCACGGCGGCCCGCCCGCGGCCCTCGTCGCCCGCGCCATGGAGCAGCTCGTCGGCGACGACTGGCAGTGCGCCCGCTTCACCATCGACTTCCACCGCCCCCTCCCCATCGGCGCGCCGCTCCACACCACCGCCGAGGTCACCCGCCGCGGCCAGAAGATCCTCGGCCTCGAGGGCTCCATCGTCGCCGACGGCCGCCCGCTCGCCCGCGCCTCGGCCCTCTACGTGCGCACCGCCGCCGTCGAGCTGCCCGCGCACGCCCTGCCGGCCCCCCGCCCCGCCGACCCCGAGGCCCTCCCGCCCCATCACTTCGAGTTCTTCCGCTGGGACGTCGGCTACCACACCGCCGTCGAGGGCCGCCGCGCCGAGGACGGCGCGCTGTGGCTGCGCCCCCGCCACCCGCTCGTCGCCGGCGAACCACTCACCCCGCTGCAGCGCCTCCTGATCGTCGCCGACGCGATCAACGGCGTAGGCTTCGTCCTCGACTTCTCCCGCTATTCCTTCGTCAACGCCGACCTCACGCTCCACCTCCACCGTCTGCCCTCGGGGTCCTGGGTGCAGTTGGCCGCACGGCACACCTCGCAGCCGAACGGCGTTGGTCTGGTGGACGCCCTCCTCTTCGATGTCCATGGCTCCATCGGCCACGCCTTCGAGACCCAGGTGGTCGCCCGCCACGGGTGAGAGCGCGCACGGCTTGGCATCAGATCCTGCCAGTGCGAAGGCGCGCTACCCTGGCACTCCCCAGGGAGCTCGTCATGAAGACCGACTTCGACGCCATCATCGTGGGCTCCGGCCCATCCGGCTGCTCCACGGCGCTGCACCTCGCCCGCCTCGACCCGACGATGGCCGCCCGCACCCTCGTGCTCGAGAAGGCGAGCCACCCCCGCTACAAGCTGTGCGGCGGCGGGGTCGTGTCCGACGTCGACGTCATCCTGAAGAACCTCGGCCTCGACATCAACGAGGTCCCCTACGCCGACGCGCGCGTCGCCCAGCTCAACTTCAAGGACCGCGGCTTCCCGATCACCCTCAGCCACATCGCCTTCCACGTGGTGCGCCGCCGCGAGTTCGACGCCTGGCTGGCCGGCAAGGTCCAGCAGAGCGGCATCGCCTTGCAGGACCAGACCCGGGTCGACGACGTGCGCCCGACCGCCAGCGGCGTCGAGGTCCACACCTCGCGCGGGGTCTACCGCGCCCGCGTGGTCGTCGGATGTGACGGTTCGAAGGGCGTCGTCCGCCGCGCGGTCCACGGCGAGGACGGCGGCCCGGTCGCCCGCGTGATCGAGGTGATCACGCCGCCTCCGCCCGGCGGCAGCGAGCCCCCGCACCCCAGGGACGAGGCCATCTTCGACTTTCGCTTCGTCCCCGACGGCATGCAGGGCTACTTCTGGAGCTTCCCGATGGTCGACGGCGGCAAGCCCATGCGAAACCTCGGGGTCTACGACAGCCGCACCGTCGAGGCCACCTCGTCCGGCTCCTTGAAGGAGTTCCTCGCCCCCGAGCTCATCAAGCAGGGCCTCCGCCTCGAGGACTGCAAGATCGAGGGCCACCCGATCCACACCTTCACCCCGCGCACCCGCCTCTCGGCCCCGGGCGTCATCCTCGCCGGCGACGCCGCCGGCGCCGACCCCCTGCTCGGCGAGGGCATCTCCCTCGCCATGGGCTACGGCGACCTCGCCTCCCGCGCCGTGCTCGACGCCTTCGCCGCCGACGACTTCCGCTTCACCGACTACGCCCAGCGCGTCCACTCCAGCCCCATGGGCCGCGCCCTGCGCCGGCGCTACCGCGGCGCCCGCCTCATCTACGGCGTCCGCTCGCCCCTCCTCCAGCGCCTGGTCTGGTGGCACTGTCAGACCCTCGTGCGCAGCGTCATCCGCAACTACATGTTCCGCTGGGCCCGCCCCGGCCTGCCCGCCCCGGTGGCCGTCCCCCGCGGGCTGCCCTCGGCGCTGCCCTCGCTCGATATCGCGCAGCGGTAGAATCGGGGGCCAGGACGCCCCCGCGGTGCCCTTATCGCGCTTGGCGAGCCGCATAATTCCCGCTATGACCCAGGGGTGCCGTTCGAAATCGCCCACCCCGTGCGGCCCCTGACTCCGCGCTTCACCGAACAGCAAGCCTGGGTTCAGTACCCCCCGGACCCCGTGCGTCGCTACGAGAACCCGATGTTCGGCTGGGCCGTCGCGTTCTACGTCACATTCGCCGTCACCACGCTCGGCTGGCTACCGACCCCGGTCGGAGGCGTGCTCGGAGTCGTCTTCTTCCTCCGATACCTCAACCGGTTCCATCAGGCCTTGCATGCCGACGATCGCAGGGCCGCTCGCTGGCACCCCGCGCGCGTGTTCCTCGTCCTCGTCGGCCCGCTCTACCTCGGCTACCGCGAGCTCCGCGAAATCCACCACCTTCACCATCGTGAGGAGGGCAGCGCTCGTGACCCGGACCTGCTCATGATGCAGCGGTCTGCCCTCCGCTCGCTGTTCTGGTGCTTTTTCCAGCCCGAGCTGTCGGTCGTCGACTACATCCAACGCTTCGGCTTGCGTCCGCGCCTCATCGCCGGTCTCACCGCACGGGCCGCTGTCTACGTCGCACTCATGACCGCGGTCGGCTGGGAGGGCTTTCTCCTCTTCAATATCACCGTCCGCGTCGCCAACACGATCGCTTGGATGGTCTTCAGCTGGTTCGTCCATGCCCCCTGGCTCTGGGGCCAGGTTCGACCGCCTCGCTTTCCGCTGCTCATCGCCCATCTGTGGACCATCGTCGTCGGCTGGGAAAACCTGGTCGGCATCCGCTTCCACTTCCTCCACCACGTGTTCCCCCACATCCCCGATCGACACCTCCCCGAGGTCTCGCGCCGGATGATCATCTAGCCCTCCTCTCCCATCGCCTTTGGCGGCTCGCCGACGAGCCGCCGCGCGGCGCCGCCGACCCCACCTGCCCGTTCGGACAGCCGACAGCCTACGGCTGCGAAGCCGGGGCCGACGGGGCCGCCATCACGGTCCCGGCCGTGGTCACCGGCCGGCTGTCCGCCGGGACAGCCGCGCCCGGGGTCGGCTCCGAGGCCGCCACCGCGGTGCCCGCGGGCGTCACCAGCGGGACCGGGCCCGGCATCGCCGCCGCGTCGTAGTCGAACATCAGCGCGTCGGTCAGCGCCATGCCCATGCGCGCGTAGCCGCGGCGGGTCAGGTGCAAGTGGTCCGACTGCGCCATCGCCGGCTGCGCCGCGGCCCACGTGACCATCGACTGCTCGCCGCCCATGAACTGCATCATGTCCCAGAAGGCGCAGCCCTGCTCAGCCGCCACCTCGCGCTGCGTCGCCACGATCGCGACGACGCGCGGCCGCGGCCCGAACGTCCCGTCGGCGATCTTGGTCGGGAAGTCGCCCGGCCCCACCAGCATGCAGCTGGCCTCCGGCGCCGTGCGCCGCAGCCGGGCCAGCACCTCGCGCAGGTGCTCGCGGTACACCGCGATCGGCTGGTCCTCGTCGACCGACTCATTGGTCCCGTAGGCGAGCACCACCAGGTCCGGCGCGCGGCGCTTGAGGTTGTCGGCCCACACGTGCTCGTCCCACTTGAGGTGGTTGGCCGCGCGTGTGCCACCGATCCCCAGGTTGTCGACCACCACTCCGTCCCGGTCGTTCTCCAGCGTCATCCCGAACAGCCGCACCTCGCCGTCGCCGACCGGCTGGACCTCGACCGCGTGCGGTCCGCCCTCGCGCTCCAGCGCGTAGTATCCGGGCGACGCCGGCTTGTTCTTGCCGGCCCTGGTGCTGACGGTCGCCACCTGCTTGCCGTCGACGCTGAGTTTAAACTTGCCGCCCCCGGGCTGGACCAGGAAGTAGAGCTCGTAGCGGGTCTTGTGCTCGCCGGCCGCGGCGGCCTTGTCCTTGCCGGCCACCGCGGGGATCACCCTGCCGAAGTCCCGCTTCTTCGCGCTCGTAGCGCTCGCGCCGAACAGGCCGAACAGGCCGTCGTCCCGCTCGCCCTTCTGCGCGTGGTCCACCTTCCACCCGCGCGAGGCCTCGAGCGTCAGCCCCAGCGGGCGATAGAACTTGCTCGGCCGGACCAGCGGCACGAACCCCGTCCCGCCGTCGCCGAAGCGCTGCTGCAGGTAGGCCCGCAGGTAGCTCGGGTAGATGTCGGCCGCCGTGTGCGACGCCCCGTACACCACCACCCGCACCTTGCCGTCGGCGTCCTCGCCGCGCTTCAGCGTGCGCAGCGCCTCGTGGAAGCGCGTCAGCCCGCTCGCACCGGCGCCGCCCAGCAGGATGAAGTTGCCGAGCAGGTTGCCGTTGACCGCCGCCGCCATCGCCGTCTGCGAGCCCGGCAGCGCGTCGAGGTTGCTCGCCGCGGTCACCGGCTCGCCGAGCCCCGCACCCGCCACCGCCGGCTGCACCAGAGGATCCGCCCCGGACAGCGGCGCCAGGCTCGGAAACGGCTGACCCGTGGCGTCCTCGAGCAACGCGGCCCGCTCGCCGAGCGCAACCCGTTGCGCATGCAGCCGTGCCGCGCGCGCCTCGTCGGTCAACATCGGCGTCGGCCCCGGCGGCGCCAGCTTGACGACCGTACGCGGCGCCTCGGCCGCTGCGCTCGTCACGCTCTCCGGCTCGCGCGCCGAAGGCGTGCCCTGCTGCGAGTGACAGCCTCCCAGCGGGCCGCATCCCACCCCCAGCGACAGGGTGACCGCAAGCAGGAACCGCGGGCGCGCGGGCTCGAGGGGCCGTGGGCTCGGCACAGGCATCGGTTAGAACTTGGCGCGCCCGGCCGGCACAAGTCAAATTGTTGCGATCTCCCGCGTTCCCTGCATGTCCCTTGCCAGCGGACCTTGCGACCGGACCCATCGGACCTGACCGAAGGCCCAGGTCGCTGGAGCCCGGCGGTCGCCCCGACATGCAAACACCTGTCCGCCTGTGATCGGGATCCCGGGCAGGGCGTCAACGCACGCCTTGCCGCGCCCTTGCAGAGGCCGCGCCGTCTCCGCGGTAATTTCGTAGGTCGCCCATGACAACTCTGTTACATTCCGGATGAGGATGCGAAGTCTGTCCCACAGCCGGGCCGAGCCCGGAAGGAACGACGGTCCGAACAACGGCCCGAACGGCCGCTGTCACACCGCCGGCGGAGGTTCGCAGTGACTGCGGTCCTGCGCCTCCTGGAGACCCTCGGATCCGTCGTCGTCTATCTGCTTGCCATCGTTCGCTCGCTCGTCACCGGACCGCGCTACCTCGGTGAGACCGTGCGCATCGCCGACCTGCTGGTCCGCCGCTGCCTCGTGCCCGTGGGCCTCGCGGTCGCCCCGGTCGGCGCCGTCATCTCGCTGCAGAGCGTGCACATCCTCCGCAGCATGGGCACCGAGGGCCTGCTGTCCTCGCTGCTCGCGACCTCGGTGTTCCGCGAGTTCAGCCCGGCGCTCGCCTCGGTGATGGTCGCCGCCCAGGCCGGCTCGTCGATCGCCGCCCGCATCGGCACGATGAAGGTCCGCGGCCAGATCGACGCGCTCGCGGTCATGTCGGTCGACCCGATCCGCTACGTCGTCGTGCCCGGCCTGGTCGCCTGCGCCCTCATCACCCCGCTGCTCAACATCCTCGCCACCATCCTCGGCATCGCCAGCGGGTGGCTGTTCGCCGTGCCGATCTGCGGCGTCGACCACGGCACCTTCATGGTCAACCTCTACAGCCAGGTCTCGATGGTCGACCTCTACGTCGGCATGGCCAAGTGCCTGGTGTTCGGCACCGCGGTCGGCCTGATCGCCGGCTACCTCGGGCTCCAGACCTCCGGCGGCGCCGAGGGCGTCGGCCGGGCCGCCAACAACACCGTCGTCTACACCATCGTCTTCATCCTCGTCGCCGACTACGCCGCCAGCATGATCCTGCTCTCGCTCGGCCTGTGAGCCACACCATGCGCTTCGACCGCTTCCTTCGCCACGCGCTCCGCGCTCAGTTCCAGGGCCTCCCGCCCCGGGACGAGTTCGTGCGCCACGCGATCGACGCCGGCGTCGGCAGCCTCGCCCTGCTCACCCTGCTCACCGTCTTCTCGGGCATGAACCTCGCGGTCCAGGCCTACGGCACCTTCGCCCGCTTCGGCGGCCAGGAGATGCTCGGCCTGTTCTGCGGCGTCGGCGGCATCCGCGAGCTCTACCCGGTCATGGCCGCCGTGATCTGCGGCGCCCGCATCGGGGCCACGCTGGCCGCCAGCCTGGCCAACATGCAGATCTCCGAGCAGGTCGAGGCCCTCGAGGTCATGGGCATCGACCCCATGCGCCGCCTGGTCGCGCCGCGCCTGTGGGCCGTCACCCTGATGCTCCCGCTGCTGTGCGCCTACGCCGACGCCGTCGGCATCGTCAGCAGCTACCTCGCGAGCGTCTACCAGCTCGGCATCAACGGCGGCGTGTTCATCGCCCAGGTCCGCGACATCGTCCGCTTCGAGGACCTCGCCGCCGGCGTAATCAAAGGCGTCATCTTCGGCTGGATCGTCGCCATCATCGCCTGCTACCACGGCTACCGCGCCGCCAAGCGCGACGGCGCCGAGGGCGTCGGCGTCGCCACCAACCGCGCCATCGTCCACACCGCCGTGCTCTGCATCGTCATCAACATGCTGCTGTCCGCCCTCATGTACGCCCACTGAGAACCACCGCCGCCGTCATGCCCCCCGTCGCCATCCAACAACCGCCCGCCGTCATGCTCGAGCACGTCTCGAAGAGCTTCGGCAAGCACTGCGTGCTGGACGACGTGTCGCTGAGCATCCCGCAGAAGGCGATCATGGTGATGCTCGGGCCCTCGGGCACCGGCAAGTCGGTGCTCCTGCGCTGCCTCGTCGGCCTGATGAAGCCGGAGAAGGGCCGCATCTTCGTGTTCAACGAGGAGATCACCTGCCTCGACGACAACCGCTCGCGCGACCGCGACAAGCTGTTCGCCATCCGCCGCCGCTTCGGCATGCTGTTCCAGGACGGCGCCCTGTTCGACGACATGACCGTCGGCGAGAACGTGGCCTTCCCGATGCGCCAGCACACCCGCTGGTCCGAGACGGAGATCCAGGACAAGGTCCACGACAACCTGAAGCGCGTCGGCCTGCCCCGCGCCGCCGGCCTCATGCCCTCCGAGCTGAGCGGCGGCATGCGCAAGCGGGCCGCCTTCGCCCGGGCCATCGCCCTGCGCCCCGACATCGTATTGTGCGACGAGCCGTCCTCCGGCCTCGACCCGGTGATGTCCGCCACCCTCGACGACCTCATCCTCGAGCTCCACGCCACCCTCGGCATGACCTTCATCGTCATCAGCCACGACACCGCCGAGGCCCGCAAGATCGCCAGCCACATCGGCCTGCTCTACAAGGGCAAGCTGCAGGCCTTCGCCCCCGCCGATCAGATCCTGAAGTCGAGCCAGGAACATATCCGTCAATTCTTCGCCCGTGACACCACGGGCCCGATCGAGGTGCTGTGATGAACACGCGATACATCACCCTTGGAACGTTCGTCCTCGTCACCCTCGGCGCGTTCGCCTGGCTCGCCGCCCAGCTCGGCTTCTCCCCGCGAGACGGCACCCGCTACACCGTGCGCATGAACGACGCCGCCGGCCTGGTCGAGGGCAACGCGGTGCGCATCGCCGGCGTGGAGATCGGCAAGATCGACGACATCCACGTCGAGGGCAACCAGGCGGTCGTCACCATCAACGTCAAGAAGGGCAACGTGCTGTTCGCCGACGTGTGCGCCGCCTCGTTGATGAAGGGCATGCTCGGCGAGAAGTTCCTCGGCCTCACCCAGCAGGCCACCGGCACCCCGCTGCCGGCCGGCGGCGAGGTCACCTGCGTCAAGGAGACCGTCGACGTCGGCACCGCCCTCAACGCCACCGCCGACATGGTCTACGGCGACACCGAGCTGCTGGCCCCCGTGGCCCGACTGGTCGGCCGGCTCGACAAGCTGACCGCCGACTTCGAGGGCGCCGAGGGCCTCCCGCGCGACAAGCTCGACAAGATCCTCGAAGACACCTCGGCCATCCTCTCGACCTCCCGCGCCATGCTCGAGGAGAACCGCGAGGACATCCGCCACATCGTCAGCTCGAGCCGCAAACTGCTGCAGAACCCCAAGCTCCCGCGCATGATCGACAACGCCGACGCGCTGATCGACGACCTGAAGGACGAGACGCCCAAGCTGCTGGCCAAGGGCGAGCGGCTGATCGACAAGCTCGACAAGGCCGCCGACATCTTCGACGAGAGCTTCGGCGACAAGGTCAGCAAGATGCTCGACGACGGCTCCGTCGCCGTCGCCAACCTCCGCGTGATCAGCACCGACTTCAAGGCCGCCACCAAGGACATCACCAAGGAGCTCGGCCCGCTGTTCAAGAACCTCGGCATCATCGCCCGCCGCGCCACCTACATCACCGAGGCCAGCATCCGCCAGCTCCTCCAGGTCGAGGGCTTCCGCGTGCGCATCTTCAAGAGCAGGGAGGCCCGCGAGTTCATGAGGAACAACGAGGACGAGGCCAGCGGCTCCGACGACTGAGCCACCGCGGCCTCGTCGCACCGGCCCGGGGCCTCCCGGGCCGCGTCGTTTAAGAGGCCCCCGAAATCAGCGCCCGCCGACGAAGTGCGCGGCCAGCCGCCGGACCTCGCGCAGCAGCCGGTTGCGCGAGTACAGGCCCTTCTGGATGACCTGCTCGACGCGCCCGTGCAGGCGCTCCCAGTCGCTGCGGGCCAGGTCGACGGCGGTGATCACCGTGATCGGCACCTGCGAGAACTCGGGGCGCCCGCGGATGCCCTCGATGACCGCGAACCCGTCGAGCCCCGGCAGCTTGAGGTCGAGCAGGATCAGCCCCGGCCGGCTCTGCGCCACCAGGTCGAGGGCCGCCTGCCCGGTCTCGGCGACCCGCACCGACCAGCCCTCCTCGATCAGCGTGCGCTGCAGCAGCTCGCGCAGCGCCTCGTCGTCCTCGACGAGCAGGATGTACCCGTCGCGCACCGGCACCAGCCGCTGGATGCACGCCAGCAGCTGCTCGCGGCGCAGCGGCTTGGTCAGGTAGTCGTCGGCGCCGAGCGCCATGCCGAGCGGCTTCTCGTCGAGCATGCTGACGATCACCACCCGCGTGTCCCTGAGCTCCTCGTCGGCGCGGATGGCCTGCAGCACCGCCCAGCCGTCCATGCCCGGCATCATGATGTCGAGCGCGATCACCACCGGCTTCAGCCGCCGCGCCAGCGCCAGGCCCTCCTTGCCGGTCGCCGCGCCGTACACGTCGAGCCCCTCGCGGCTGAGGATGCGTTCCATCATGTCGTACACGTTGGGGTCGTCGTCGATGACCAGCATCGCCTGCGGCGCCGACTCCTCGGGCACGTCGTCCGGCACGCCGCGCCCGAGCGTCGCCTCGCGCGGCAGCGCCTGCCCGCTGACGTGCAGCGGCAGGCGCACGCGGAACGTCGAGCCCAGGCCTGGCGCGCTGTGGACCGTGACCTCGCCGCCCATCATCTGGATGAACCTGCGGCTGATCGCCAGGCCCAGCCCGGTCCCGCCGTAGCGCCGCGTGGCCGACGAGTCGCCCTGGTAGAACGTCTGGAACAGGTGGTCCTTCTGCTCCGGGGTCATTCCGATCCCCGTGTCGATCACCGCGAAGTCGAGCGTCTCCTCGCCCTCGAACGTCGGCCCGCGGCGCACGTCGAGCGTGACCTGCCCGTGCTCGGTGAACTTGGCGGCGTTGCTGAGCAGGTTGAACAGGATCTGCCGCACCTTTGTCAGGTCGGCCGTCATCTCGCCGAGCCCGGGGGCGGCCGTCACCTCGAACACGTTGTTGTTCGAGGCGACCAGGCGCTGGGCGGTCGACGCCACGTCGTCGATCATCGACTGCACCGCGAAGGTCTCGACGTGCAGCTCCATGCGCCCGGCCTCGATCTTCGAGAGGTCGAGGATGTCGCTGATGATCGCCAGCAGGTGGGTGCCGCCGACGTGGATCTTGCCGACGTCGGCGCACAGCTGGACCAGCTCGGCCCCGCCGGTGCGCGCGACCAGCCCGCGCAGCTCGTCCTGGGCGATCTCGCTGTAGCCGATGATCGCGTTGAGCGGCGTGCGCAGCTCGTGGCTCATGTTGGCGAGGAACGCGCTCTTGGCCCGGCTGGCCTCGATCGCGTCGTCGCGGGCCACCTCGAGCTTCTCGTTGAGGTCCTGCAGCCGCCGCTCCGAGCGGACCGTGTCGGTCACGTCGTTGGCCAGCCCGATCACCCCGTGCACCTGGCCGCGCTCGTCGGTCAGCGGCGCCGTCCACGTCTCGAAGTGGCGGTCGTTGTGCTCGAACACCCCGCGCAGCGCCGCCCCGACGAGCGCCCGGCGGACCCCGTCGCACAGCGCCGGGATGCTCCGGAAGATCTCGAAGACCGAGCGCGTGACGCCCTCGCCGAGCGGCTGGAGCCCGAGCGTCGCCAGCCCCTGGCCCTCGAGCAGCACCGCGTGGCCCCGCGTGTCGACCGCGAACAGCACCATCGGCACGTTGGCCACCACGCTGCGCAGCACCTCGAGCCGCAGCGCCCCGCCCTGGCGCGGCACCTGGGTCGGCGCGGCGCGCCCGACCACGTACACCGCGCCCTCCTCGTCGCTCCGCTGCAGCGCCCACGCGACCTCGCCGTCGCCCACGCGCGCCGTCACGCTCACCTTCGCGTGCGAGCCGAGCCGCGACCACGCCTCTCGCCAGGCCGCCCGGTCCTCGCGGTGCAGCGCCGTCTCCAGCGTCGCCCCCTCGCAGCGGTCCACGCCGAGCAGCGAGGCGAGGGCCTCGTTGCCGACCAGCACGACGCCCTCGAGGTCGAGCGCGGCCATCGGCTCGCTCGCCATCTCGACGAACCGACGGAAGCTGAGGGTCGCGGAGGAGGCCATCGTCGCCCCGCAGGGCGCCTCATCCTAGCCGAATTCGCCGGCGGTTCAGGTCGGCGCTACTTCGCGCCGAACACCTGCGTCCACAGATGTCCGTACTGCCCGCCCGGGTGGTAGCCGACGCCGATCTGCTGGAAGTCGGGGTTCATGATGTTGCTGCAGTGCCCGTCGCTCTGCATCCACTGCATCATCGTCCCGGCCGCGTCGGGCGAGCCCGCCGCGATGTTCTCCCCCGCGTTCGAGTACGACCCGTAGCCCGCGAGATCCATGCGGTCCCACGGCGTCTGCCCGTCCGGGTTGACGTGGTCGAAGAAGTCTCGCGCGTCCATGTCGGCCGAGTGTTTTCGAGCCGCACAGCGCAGCGCCGGTTCCATCGTCAGCGGCCCCGCCGGCCCGAACATGCCCTCGCTGCCGCAGTTCGCCCCCTGCGCGCGCGCCTGGTTGACCAGCGCCAGCACGTCCTCCTCGAGCTGCTTCCACGCCGGGTCGACCCCCGCCACCGGCAGACAGTACGCGTTGTCCGGCACGTCCGCGTCCGGCGGCGTGCCCGTCGGGTCCATCGTCGTCATCGTCGGGTCCATCGTCGTCATCGTCGTCATCGACGTCGTCGACGGGTCCATGGTCGTCACCTGCCCGGTCGTCTCGTCGCCGCCGGTCGTCGGGTCCATCGCGCCCGTGGTCGCGTCGCCGGTCGCGTCGGTCGTCGGCGACATCGTCGTCGGCGGCGTCGTCGTCGGCTCGGTCGCCGTCTGCGAGGCCCCGCCGGTCTGCGGCCCGCCGGTGAGCGCGTCGGTCTCGCCGGTCGCGCCTGCGTCGGACGCAGCGCCGCCCGACGCCTCCTCGCCGGTCATCCCCGGGTCGGAGAACCCGGAGTAACAGCCCGTCGTCAGCGCCGCCGCGACGAGCCCTGAACGCCGCAAGAACCGCGAGAAGGAGGTCATGCGCGCACCATAATCCGAACTCGCCCGACCGCGAAAGTCCCCCGTCGCCCCCACCTCACCGTCGCCCGCCGAGCCGCTTGCGGACCGCCGTGGCCGCGGCCTCGGCCGCCTCGATCGCCCCGGAGAAGCTGGCGATCGCGGCCAGGTCGGTGTGCGCGAAGAACACCGGCCCGAACGGCCGCGCCGCCTGCTGGGCCCAGGACGCGCGCCCGGGGTTCGACTGGCTCATCGCGTGTCCGCGACGGTGCACGCGGACCTCTGCGATCTTCGCCAGCGTGCCCGGGAAGTGGCGCTCGAGCCCGTCGGCCACGCCGTCGGCCAGCGCCAGCACCTGCGCGTCGACCAGCAGCTTGCCGCGCGCCGCCTCCGGCAGCGGGTGATAGACCGTCAGCGCCGTGCTGCGCTCCGCCGGCCCCTTGCCGCCGTGGACCACCCAGTCGGCGACCACGAAGTCGGTGAACGGCGTGTCGAGGCACCAGTTGTCGTACGCCGGCTCCGGCCCCGGACGTCGCAGACACACGTTGAACACCGGGTACGGCGTGTAGCGCACCCGCCCCAGCGCCGCGACCTGCGGCCCCGGCAGGTCGACGACCACGCGCCGGGCCATGTACTTCGGCATGGCCACGACCACCGCCCGCGCCCGCACCGCCCGCGGCGCGCCGTCGACCAGGTAGTGCACCTCCACCCGCTCCGCCGCGCCCTTGCCGACCCGCGCGATGCGATGGACCGCCGCGCCCGTGATCACCCGCTCCTGCAGCGTCGCCGTCACCGCCGCTGCCAGCCGCTCCGCCGCGCCCGCCAGGCCGCCCGGGAACGACAGCCGCGGATCTTCGGCCCCGCCGGCCCACGCATACGCCTCGCAGCCGATGTAGCCCGACGTGTTCGCCGCGTCGGCCCCCCAGTTCGAGCGCCCGAAGCGGTCCCAGAACTCCTTCACCTCCGATGCATACGGCTGCAATAATTCGGCGAACGTCAGGGCGTCGAGCTCCGCCTCCTCGCGCGTCCGATACAGCTTCAGCAGCGCCTCCCGCGATCGCTTGAAGTCGTCGCGCACCCGCGGCGAGAACGGCAGCCGGCTCGCGCCCTCGCGGAAGAAGTCGGGGTACGCCTCGCCGCGCACGATGAGCGCGTCGGGTCCGACCACCGGCGTGCCCTCGGCGCCGATCTCCCGCAGCAAGGCGACGATGTCCGCCTCGCTCTCGCTGTAGAACGCCGCGCCGGTGGCCATGCGCACGCCCTCCCACTCGTCGCGCGTGCAGTTGCCGCCGAGCGTCGCCTCCTTCTCGAGCAGCAGCACGTCGCGGTCGCGCAGGCGATGGGCCGCGACCAGCCCGCTCGGCCCGCCGCCGACGATCACCAGCTCGTGCTCCGCGAACTCGGTCGCCAGCGGCAGCGCCTCGCCGTCGCGGACCGCGTGGCAGGTCGCGAACGCCTCGCCCGCGAGCCGCCGCGGCGCTCGCGTCGACGTCGCCGCGGGCGTGACGATCGACCCCGAATCAGGTGCGTGAGCCACGCGCGTCGACGGAGCGCTCGTCTCGGAGGGCCTGCACGCCGCTGTAGCTCCACCTGCGATCACGGCGCGAAGGAAGTGCCGTCGCGTGCGCAAGAATTCCCGTTCGGCTGGCACAGGCGAGGATAAAATCGCCATCTCGCCGCGGTCAATGGTGAGGATTCTTTTCGCGCATCGATCGTGTTAGGACCCCACCATGCCACTTGAACCCGCCGGAGGCCGGTCTTGACCGACATCCCGACCCCCGATCGCACGCCGCGCCGCCGCCTGACCAGCGGAATCCCCGGGCTCGACGCCGTCCTCGGCGGCGGCTTCTTTCATCGCAGCATCTTCATCATCAACGGCCGCCCCGGGGCCGGCAAGACGATCCTCGGCAGCCAGATCTGCTTCCACGTCGCCCGCGAGGGCGAGCGCGCGCTGTTCATCACCCTGCTCGCCGAGACCCACGGCCACCTGCTCGCCAACCTCGAGTCGCTCAGCTTCTACGACGCCGAGGCCGTGTCGCGCTCGCTGAACTTCATCAACGGCTACAGCGTGCTCGAGAAGGACGGCCTCACCGGCCTGCTGGGCCTCTTGCGCGCCACCATCCGCGAGCACAGGGCCTCGGTGCTGGTGCTCGACGGCCTCGTCACCGCCGAGCAGATCAGCGGCTCCGACCTCGCCTTCAAGAAGTTCATCCACGAGCTCCAGACCCTGGTCGGCGTGGTCGGCTGCACCGTGTTCCTGCTCAGCAGCGGTAAGAGCGACGACGTCGTCCGCCCCGAGCACACCATGGTCGACGGCATCCTCGACCTCCAGGACGAGGTCGAGGAGATGCGAGCCGCCCGCACGCTCGTGGTCCGCAAGCTGCGCGGCACCCCGTTCCTGCGCGGGCGCCACTACTTCGAGATCAGCGGCGACGGCGTGACCGTCTACCCGCGCCTCGAGAGCCGCCTCGCCCTGCCCTCGCGCCCGTTCCCCGCCGGCAGCCTCGACGACACCAGCCTCGGCGTGCCCGGGTTCGACCACATGCTCGGCGGCGGCGTGTCCGCGGGCACCACCACCCTCGTGCTCGGCACGCCCGGCTCCGGCAAGACGCTGCTCGGCCTGCACTTCCTCGCCGAGGGCGCGCGCCTCGGGCAAAACGGCCTCTACTTCGGCTTCTACGAGCACCCGCAGGCGCTGCTCGCCAAGGCCGAGCAGGTCGGCATCCCCCTGCGCAGGCTCGTCGGCGACCGCCAGATCGAGCTGCTGTGGCAGGCCCCGGTCGAGCACGTGCTCGACGCCCTCGCCGACCGCCTGCTCACCGCGGTCCAGCGCATCGACGCCCGCCGCCTCGTCATCGACGGCCTCATCGGCTTCAAGCTGTCGTCGGCCTCGCCGGGCCGCCTGACCCGGTTCTTCGCCGCGCTGGCCAACGAGCTGCGCGCCCTCGGCGTCACCACCCTCGCCACCGACGACCAGCGCGACACCCCGTTCGGCGAGCTCGACCTCCCGCTCGCCCACGTGTCCGCGCTGTGGGAGAACATGGTCGTCCTCCGCGCCAACGCCTCGGCCGTCGAAGCCCCCGAGGTCACCCGCAGCTTCGCCATCGTCAAGCGCCGCAACGGCGCCCACGGCGTCAGCATCCCCTTCACCATCGACGCCGGCGGGATCCGCCTCGGCCGCAGGGAGGAGACACCGGGCCGCTCCGGGTGACCCATGCGGACGATCTTCATCGTCGACGACGAGTACTCCATCGTCGAAGCGCTCTCCGACCTGCTCGTCGACGAGGGCTACCTCGTCGCGTCCGCCGGCAACGGCCGCGAAGCCCTCACGGCCATGAGCGAACGTCCGCCCGACCTCGTGCTCACCGACCTGATGATGCCGGCGATGGACGGCCGTCAGCTCATCTTGCACATGCGCCGCGACCCCGCCCTGCGCGCCGTCCCGATCGTCCTCATGAGCGCGGCCTCGCTGCCCGGCGGCCCCGAGGAGTGGCAAGACATCCCGGTGTTCCGCAAGCCGTTCGAGATCGACGGCCTGCTCGCCGAGATCCGCCGCCTGGTCGGACCGCCCGACTGAAGGCCCGCGCGAACGAACGAGGCGCACGCCCCCTGGACGTGCGCCTCGTCGGCCGCTCACCGCGCGACGTCACGCCGCCGAGCGGCGCCGACGCCCGAGCCCGAGCAGCGCCAGCCACGGCAGGGCCTGCCAGCCCCAGCCGCGACCCTCGACGTCGCAGCCGCAGCCGTCGTCGACGGTCTCGCCCGGATCGCCGGAGGTCTCGCTCGCGCCCTCTTCGTCACCCTCGTCGGCCGACGACGGACCCGACGGGCTGGTGTCCGAGCTCGTCGGCGTCGAGCCGTTGCTGTCGCTGTCGCTGACCGAGCCCGCCGACGTCTCGTTGGTCCCCGCCGACGTCTCGTTGGTCCCCGCCGACGTGTCCGCCGACGTCTCGTTGGTCCCCGCCGACGTCTCGTCGGTCCCCGCCGACGTCTCGCTGCCGCTGGTGTCGTCGAGCCCGCCGCTGGTGCCGCTCGACTCCTCGCCGCCGGTCGAGCCGGTGGTGTCGGCCGAGCACTCGCCCGCGTCGGGGATCCAGCTCGGGAACGGCTGGTTGGTGATGCCGGAGAACGTGATGTTGTCGATGTCCCAGCCGAGGTCGCCGGCCGCGCCGTCGGTGCCGATGCGGAAGCGGAAGCGCACCGCCTTGCCCGCCAGCGCCATGCCGAAGTCGAGGGTCTCGACGTCGCGCTCCGGGTACGACGCGTTGCGGTGCACGTAGGCGTCCTTGCCGTTGATCGGGTTGACCATGCTGTTGATCTTCCCGTTGTACGACGGCGCCGCGCCGAGCTCCTTGGCGTCCTTCCAGGTCATGCCGTCGTCGTCGGACACCTCGACCAGGCCGCCGTCCCAGTTCGTGTTGTCGGAGAACTCGAAGGTGTAGCGGTGGTCGAACGTGATCATGAACGGCTCCTCGCCCGCGACCGAGAGCAGCGGCGACATCAGGTTGGTGTCGCTCATGGTGCCGATGTCGGCGCCGTGCCAGTACCACCCGTCGGTGAGCGCCGGCTGGCGCGACCACACGGTGTCGGACAGCGCCCCGCCGATCTTCCACACCGACGCGCTGGTCTCGACGTCGTCCGTACTCGACGAGATCGGCGCCAGGTCGGCGTTGATGACCACCGGCAGGAACCCCTCGGTGAAGTCCACGCAGCCGTTCGGCGTGTTGAGCCGGAACTTCAGGGTCACGAGGTCGTTGTCGACGAGCTTGTCGTCGAGCGCGACCTGGATGCCGACGTCCTGGGCCTGGAACGGCGCCAGCTTGTCGACCACGGCCTCCATGCCCGCGGGGAACACCAGCCCCGCCGGCGGGTCGATGACCTCGAGCGTGCTGCCCTTGGGCAGCTCGAGCGCCCCGACGTTGACGACCTTGACCTTCAGCGTGCCGATCTCCCCGACGTCGACGATGCCGTCGTCGTCGCACGAGAGCACGTCGTCGCTGATCGACGCCAGCCCGCTGATGGTCCCGTTGGCGTGCAGCTCGAAGTCCTCGACCACCCCCGCGAAGGTCGTCGAGTCCTTGGCCGGCGACACCGCGCACGAGCCGAGCCCGCGCCGGGCGAACGCGTTGGCCATGGTCAGGAAGTCCATCTCGCTGTTGGCCCGCGCGGCCATCAGGATCGCGTCACGCTGCTCGGTGAAGTCCGGGTCGACCGCCGTCAGCATCAGGCCGGACACCAGGTAGTCGCTCATCAGGCGGTGGACCTGCTCGAAGCTCAGCTTGCCCTCGTTGGCCTTGTGCAGCGCGATGTAGGCCTCCCACACCGCGGTGGTCCAGACCTCGCCGGCGTTGTGGACCTCGCTGTTGGGGCTGGCGTTCTGCGCGACCGGGTGGGTGTTCGGCAGCGCGACCCCGTCGGTGACGTGCTTGAAGGTCAGCGCGTTCTTCTCGAAGTCGACCGAGTAGGGCACGCGGCGGATGCCGAAGTAGGAGAACTTGTCGAAGCTGGCGTACGTCCCGTCGGCGTACGTCCCGTCGAGGTCGTCGCCGTCCTTCAGCGCCTGCATGATCGCGTTGAAGTCGCCCCAGCCCTCGCTCATGGCGCTGCACATCTTCGACCCGCACTCCTGCAGGCGGTGGTGCCAGTAGTGGCCGAACTCGTGGGCCACGATCATGTTGTCGATGGTCCCGTCGCGCTCGAGGCCGACCACGCCGACCATGTGCGCCGACTGCGGCCCGTTCATCAGCGCCGCCTTGAGCGCCGCGCCGTCGTTCTGGGTGATGCCGAACGCGCCGATCGTCGGGTCCGGCATGGCGTTGTCGCCGCCGAGGGTGAGCGGCAGGTTGCCGCCGGTGTTGTTGGCGATCAGCGCCCCGACCGCGCCCTTCGACTGGGCCAGGTTGACCTTCGACTCGAAGTTGCAGGACCCGCGGTCGATCAGCACGATCTTCCCGCTGATGTCGTTCATCGCCGCCGTGCAGCCGTCCGTCGTCGTCCCCGTGCCGTCGTTCATCAGCACCAGGTCGGCGGTGACGTCGAAGTTCTTCTTGCCGAAGTTGGCCACGTTCGGCGTCGTCATCGTCGCCGCGGGGTCGATCGTCAGCGTCGCGCTCTTGTCGATCGGCGTCCACAGGAACATCTGCATGCGCGGCTGCATGCCGTCCGCCGGGGTGTTCATGTTGGCGTTGTTGCGGCTGCCGGTGATCGCTCCGTCCTGCGCCTCGGCCTTCATGGCGTCGCCGTCGACACCGCCGCGCCCGTAGTTGTCCTTCTGGGCCACGCCCGTGGCCTCGACGAAGCCCGAGTCGTACCACCAGTCGTGCTGCCAGTTGACGTCGTAGAACAGCTGCACGATCGCCGCGCGCGACTGGTTGGTCGTCGCCAGCGGCTCGGCCGCGGTGTTGTAGATGTAGTCGAACGTGCCGGGGGCCGAGGTCGGCGCCCGGAACTCGTTCATGTCCATCGTCAGCCCGTCCGGCGCCGTCCAGTCGACGTAGGCGTCGGCGTTGTTGCCGTTGGTCGTCGTCGCCCCGGCCGGCAGCCATGGGTCGGGCTGGTCCAGCGGGTTGTGATTCAAGCCCTCGAGCTGGACCAGCGTCGGGATGGTGAACTTCGTGGGTCCGAGGTCGGGCGCGCCGGTCGGGTGCGGCGACCAGTCCTCGGTCGGCCCGTCGAGCGGCCGACGGTCGCCGCCGGGCTCGGCCCACACGCGGTACTTGTACATCGCGTCCGCCGTCAGGTTGCGGCGGTACAGCAGGCGCCCGTCGTCGGCCGCGATCACGTGCTGGAACGCGTCGACCTCGCCGACCCGGCCGACCCGCACCTGCACCTCGGTGAACCACGCCGGCACCAGCGCGTCGCCCACGGGGAAGTAGACCGGCTTGACCCGCGCGTCCTCGCGGAACTTCAGGCCCGCCTCGGAGTGGTTGAAGTGCTGCCAGCCGCCGCGCTGCACGCCGGTCGGGGCCAGGCGTACGTTCGCGCGCGCCTCGCCGTAGAGGTCGGCCAGGGCTTTATTGATGGCCTCGGTCTTGCCGAGGGTGAAGCGCTGTCGGTTGCCGGGAACGGCCGCCGGATGCGGCGCGCCGACGACGCCGAGCAGCCGGTTGTCGTTGCGGTCGAGCAGGATCTTCACGTCGCCGTGGAAGACCTCGACCCCCGCGAGCTGCTGCCGCAGCGAGACGATGACGCCGCCGCGCCCGAGGTCGTGCACGAAGCGCAGGCGCATGTCGCTGAGCGCCGCCCGCCCGACCTTCCACGCCTCGCGCTGATTTTTTAAGTGGAAGCGCGCGGCCTCCTCGGCGCTCGCTCCGGCCGGCGGCAGGTCCGCCGACGGCGCGACCAGCATGTTCGGGACCCCTCGGCCGGGGTCCCGCGCCAGCGCGACGGCCGAACCCGGCAATGCCGGCGACGGAGCCCGCGACGTCGCCGCCACCTGTGAAGCGTCATAGTTGACGCCGCGGCCCGGAGAGCCCTGGTGCACATTTGCATGCGCACCGAGTGGGACGAGGCTGAGGAGAGTCACCGTGAGGAATGCGCGTTTCTTGGCCACGAAACGCTCTATATCGCCCGCGCGCACGGAAGTCCATGCCCGTCGTGCAGCGAACGGACAGCGGTCCGATCGCCGGTCGCAGGTGGGGCTTTCAGGCCCCACTTCGTGGCATGTGCAACCGTCGCGGGACGTCACCGCGGCTCGACCCGCGACCTGTCCTTCGGGACATCCCGTCACCGACGCACGACGAACGCCGGGTCCGACCGAGGTCGGTGCCCGGCGTCCGGCTGGCCGCGACGCGCCTCAGGCGGTCGGCTTCTGTTGGGCCTGCATCTCCTCCATCTGCTTCTTCATGCGCGCCGGCATGTCGGCGGGGTTCACGTCCTCGGTGTGGGTGGCGAAGCCCCACTGGAAGCCCGCCGGGTCGACGGCCGCGCCGTAGCGGTCGCCCCAGAACATGTCGGTGACCGGCATCACCGACTTGGCCCCGCTGCCGGTGGCCTTGGTGTACACCGCGTCGGCGTCGGGGGTGTAGTAGTGGAGGGCCACCGGCGAGCCGCCGAGCTCCGCCGCGCCCTTGCTGCCGTGCTCAGGGAACGCGTCGCTGAGCATCAGCGTGCTGTCGCCGAACTTGAGCTCCGCGTGCATGATGCGCCCGTCGGGCATGAGCATGCGCTCGCCCTTCTCGACCGCGCCGAACGCGGTCTTGTAGAACTCGATGACCTCGGCGGCTTTCGGCGCGACGATCGAGACGGTCACCGTGTGGTAGTCGCCGGGGACCGGCTGCTTCGCGGGCGCGCCGGCCACCTTGCGCCACGGCTCCTGGCCCGGCTTGGCCGCCTTGACCTTCTTGGCCTTCTTGGGGTCGGCCGGGAACAGCAGCGCGGCGCGCTCCTTGATCTGCTCGGGCGTGAGGTCCTCGACCTGGTGGGCGACGGACCACCTGTGGCCGAACGGGTCGACGAGCGCGCCGTAGCGGTCGCCCCAGAACATGTCGGCGACCGGCATCTCGACCTTCGCGCCGGCGGCCACCGCGGTCGCCACGGCCTGGTCGGCGTTGGCCGTGTAGATCATCAGCGAGGCCGGCGAGCCGCCGAGCATCAGCGGGCCCTTGTTGCCGTGCTGCGGGTCCTCGCCCTCGATCATGAGGATCGAGTCGCCGATCTTGATCTCGGCGTGCATCGTCGTCTTGCCGTCCAGACCGGCCATCACGAACAGCTTCTGCGCGCCGAACGCCTTGGTGTAGAACTCGACCGCCTCGTCGACGCCCTTCACCGTGATCTGCGGGGTCAACGTGAAAAAGCCGTCAGGGATCGGCTTGACCGGGGCCTTCGCCACCGGCGCGGGCGCGGGCGCGGGCGCCGGCTCGGGCTGCGCCGTGTCGGCCTTGGGCGCCCCGCAGGCGAGCGGCGCGAGGGCGATGAGGGTCAGGAACTTGCTGGTGAACTTCATGGGGGGGTCACTCTCTCCCGGCGTGAGACCGGGTGTTTGTGGGCGCGGGAGCCTGACAAAACCGCGCGCCGATGTCCAGGCGTCAGATCGTCGTTCTGCGGGCCAGCAGGGGCCACTGGCGCAAAATCGCGCGATCGCCGTGCGAGCGAACGGCGTCACACGTGCTCGGCGAACCCGCTGCTCGGGTCGACGATCAGCGCGACCCGCCCGTCGTCGATGCGCCGGCCCGGCAAGCGCCGCTGGTCGACGCTGACGACCGAGAGGTACGCCGTCGCCTCGCCCGACAGCGACGACGCCAGCCGCACCGTCTCGACCCGCGAGGGCTCACGCAGCACCGCCCAGGCGGCCGCGAGCTCGGGCGGCGCCGCGTCCTGCCGCGCCAGCGCCTGCAGCTTGTGGCCGACGTCGGCGAGGTAGGCGTCGTCGAACCGCCGCGCCGGCTCCGCCACCCACACGACCCGCGCCGGCAGCACCGCGTCGCCGGGCTCGTACAGCGCCGGGTCGCTCTGCACCACCCGACCGTAGACCAGCGGACCCTCGGTGATCGCCTTGCGGCGGATCGGCGCCGACCGGGCCTGCGCCGCCGCGCTCATGAAGAACCCGACGATCATCAGCACCACCGCGCCGATCATGAAGCCCCAGCCGAGCACCTCGAACGAGGCCAGCACCCCGAACACGACCATGCCGACCCCGCCCGCGCCGGTCAGCGCGTCGCCGAGGCACCCGCGGTCGCCCCGCGCCATGCGCATCAGGTCGTCGTCGAGGGTCCGCGGGGTCGCCTCGTAGCGCTGGCGGATCGGTGCGAGCGCGTCGCTCATGCGCGCCGGCTCTACCGCCCCGGCCGCGCCGCTGTCAACCACCTGTCCCGACGGACAGGCGCCAAAAAGCGTCATGCCCCGCGGCGTGACCGCCGTGGGGCATGACGAGAGAGGGTGCGCACCGAGCAGGAGGACGAATGGTCGCGGGCCGAGGCGTCGCGGGAGTGCGGGGGCGTGCGCGAGCGGAGACTCGCACGAGCGGCCGCCGGCGGTCAACGGCGACGCCCGGTCGCACGGGGACGGCTCCCCGCTGACCGGGCGTCAGCATGACCCGGGTTTAGCCCGAGGTCGGTCCGTCGGCCTCGTCGGGCGCCCCGGCGGGGTCGCGGAGCACGACGATCTCGTCGACGATCGTGTCGGCCTTGAGGATCGCCTCCTCCTCGGGAGCGCCGGCCTCGTCGGTCGTCGCCTCGTCGTGGCTGGCCTCGTCGTGGGCCAGGTCGTCGTGCTCCTCGTGGTCCTCCTCGGCCGGGTCCGGCTCGAGGTCGGCCGCGGTGACCTCGACCGGCGCGTCGCCGCCGTCGAGTCCGCGCTCACGCCGGCACTTCGGGCACATGCGGTCGGTCGAGAGCTCGCCGTACGGCGTGTCCCGCAGCTTCATGCCCGGGATGTACACCCACGTCCCGTCGCAGCCCGACACCACGCACGGCATGATCTCCGCGCCCTCCGGCACCGCGTCGCCCGACGGCCGGAAGCTCGCCGCGAACTCGCCCTTGGCACATTCGCCGCACAGCTTCAGCGGGTCCGCCGTGCGCCCGGCCAGGAACGCCTGCAGCTGCGCGCCGGTCTTGTACGTCCACGTCGACGTGCAACCCGGACGCCCGCACGCGACCTCGCGGTCGGGGTGCGTGCGACAGAACTCGCGGCACACCTCGCACATGCGCTTCGGCGACGGCGGGTCGTAGTCGACGTCGTCGCTGCCCGAGTTCACCCAGGCCCGCATCTGGCTGGCCCGGTCCCACGTCCACGAGCGCGTGCACCCGTGCACCTTGCACGGCAGCTCCTTGGCCTGCAGACGGCTCAGCTTGGCCGCACACAGGCCGCACATGCGCTCCGGCGGGCCCTCGGGGTTGGCCACGACCTTGCCGCCGCGCCGCCGCTTGCGCCGCCGCTTGCGCCTGTCGTCGCCCTCCTCGGCCGGCTCACTCGCGCGGGCCGTCACCTCGGTCGACGCCTCGGCCTTCACCTCGGTCGGCGCCTCGCTCGCCTCGCTGGCGCGCGCGGTCACCTCGGTCGGGGTCTCGGCTGCCCCTTCGGACAGGTTCGCCGGGACCGCCTCGTCGGCCGCCTCGCCCGCCGGCACGGCCCGACCCGAGCCGCGCAGCACGAGCACCTCGGGCCCGGCCTCGGCGGGGGTCGGCTCGGGCGCCGGGCGGGCCGCCTTGGCCCGCTGGCGCAGCACCCACAGGCGATGCCGCAGCTGCGCGTCGCGCGTCCACGTCCACGAGCGCCGGCAGCCGTCGATCTTGCAGGGCAGCTCCTGGTCGTGGGTCTCGCGCTCGGCGTTGAAGCACTCGGCGCACAGCCGCGACGGCCGGCGCAGCTTGCCGGTCCGCTGCAGCTCGGCGAGCTGGGCCCCGCGCTTCCACAGCCACGTGTTCGGGCAGCCCGGGGTGCGGCACGGGACCTCGCGGTCGGCGAGCTCGTTGAACTGGGCCAGGTGCTCGTCGCACATGCGATCCGGCGGCGGCTGACCGAACCCGCGGATCTGCTGCGCCGCGAACCACGTCCACGTGTTCGGGCAGCCGGCGATGCGGCACGGCACCTGCTTGTCCTGCATCGCGCTGAACAGCGAGGCCGTCAGCGGCGAGGCGGTGTCGCTGCGCCCGGGCCCGCCGCGGCGGTCGTCACGCCCGCCGCGCCGATCGTCACGTCGGCGGTCGTCACGCCGCTCGCCGCCCTCACGCGGCTCGCGACGCTCGCCGCCCTCGCGACCGCCGCCCTCACGCTGCTCACGCCGCTCGCCCTCGCGGCCGTTGCCCTCGCGGCGCTCACCGCCCTCGCGAGGCCCGCGACGCTCGCCGCGTTCGCCTTGCGGGCGCCCCTCGGCGCCGGCCGGCGCGCCCGCGCGATCGCGCGGAGCCCCCTCGGACCGCGGCGGCCGGTCGCGACGCCCGCGGCCTTGCGCCTCCGGTGCAGCGCTGCGCGGCTTGTTGTCCTTGTCCTTGGTAAGGGGGGAGTCCTCTGACACGGCGGCAAGTATCGGCCCCCGCGGTGTCCGCGTCCAGTCCGCACGGGCGTGCGCTGGCGAGTCGGTCTATACTGCCGGCCTCCGCGAGTTTCCTCGCGGTTCGGGAGGCTCCGCATGTTGACGCTCATCGTTGGTGCCGCTGTCGGCGGCGCTGCTTATGCGCTCGCCAAGAAGCGCCAGGCCTCGACGCCTGTGGCCGCCGTGACCGCCGCCGGGGCCGGCCTCGGCGGCGCCGTGGTCACCGGCGTCGCCCTCAGCGTCGCCTCGGTGCTGGTCCCCGTCGCCCTGATCGGCGGCGTCGGCTGGTGGCTGTTCGCCAAGAAGGACGGCCCCAAGGCGCTCGGCCCCGGCCGCGGGTAACCCCGAGGATCTCCCCGCCGGCCGTCAGCGCAGCACGAGCACGTTGTAGTAGTAGACGACCGGCCCGACGAACAGCAGCGCGTCGACGCGGTCGAGCATGCCGCCGTGGGCCCCCAGGAGCGAGCTCGAGTCCTTGACCCCGTAGCTGCGCTTCAGCATCGACTCGAACAGGTCGCCGACCTGCCCGAACAGCGAGGCCAGCACCCCGAGCACCAGCGCGTGCAGGACCGGCAGCTCGGGCACCAGCAGCAGCGAGCCGAAGCCGACCGCCGCGAGCACGCCGCCGACGACCCCCCCGAGCGAGCCCTCCCAGGTCTTGCCCGGGCTGACCGCCGGGTAGAGCTTGTGACGCCCCCACAGCCGCCCGAAGATGTACGCCACCGTGTCCGACAGGAACGCCAGCGCCAGCGTCAGGAACAGCCACCCCGGCCCGAAATCGTGCTTGATGAGCGGCCACACCGAGGCCAGCAGCGGCACGTAGACCAGGCTCGCCAGGCAGGCCGCCATGTGCCGCCCGCCGCTCGGCAGGTGATGCCGGCGCAGCAGCGTCGTCGCCGCGACCACCACCACCGAGAACGTCAGCAGCGGCGGCAACGCCCGCGCCGGCCCGACGAGCATCGGCAGCGAGTGGATCGCCCCGCCGAGCCCGAGCACCACGACCACGCGCAGCGGCATCTCGCCGTCCTCGGCGCGCACCGGCAGCGCCATGCGCAGGAACTCGTCGTGCGCGAACATCGTCGCGATCGCCGACATAATCAAGATGCTGTAGGGCGTGGGGTCGAGGTAAAGCCCCGCGACCAGCACCGGGATCAGGAGGATCGCGACCCACAGCCGGCGGATGAAGTCGGCCACGCTACCCCTTGCCTCGCGGACCCGCGAACACGGGGAACGCCGGCTCGTCGGTCGTCTCCGCCTCCGGCACCTGTCCGAACCGCCGCTCGCGCCCGCTGTAGTCCTGCAGCGCGACCAGCAGGTGCTCACGCGCGTAGTCCGGCCACATCACCTCGCTGAAGAACAGCTCGGCGTAGGCCACCTCCCACAGGAAGAAGTTCGAGATGCGGTGCTCGCCCGAGGTCCGGATCAGCAGGTCGAGCGGCGGCAGGAACCGGCTCGAGTCGAGCTGACCCTCGAACGCCCTGGCGTCGACGTCGTCCGGCTTCAGCGTGCCGGCCGCGACCGCCCGGCACAGCCGGCGCGCGGCCTCGGTGATCATCTCGCGCCCGCCGTAGCTGAGCGCCAGGCACAGCGTCATCGACGTGTTGTGCGACGACGCCGCGATCAGCTCCTCCATCGGCTCGCGCACGTAGCTCGGCAGGCGCTTGGTCTCGCCGACGGTCATCAGCTTGATGCCGTTGTCGAGGATCTCCGCCCGCTCCTCCATCAGGTAGCGGTTGAGCAGCTGCATGAGGTGGAACACCTCCTGCGGCGGACGGTCCCAGTTCTGGCTCGAGAACGCGAACAGCGTCAGCGCCTCGATGCCCAGCGATCGCGCCGCCCGGACCACGCGCCGCACCGCGTCGGCCCCGTGCTCGTGCCCGACCTCGCGCGGCAGGCCCTTCTGCCGGGCCCAGCGACCGTTGCCGTCCATGATGATGCCGACGTGCCGCGGCAAGTTGACGATCCCAGGCGGTCTCGTCTCCGCCTCCGCGCTCGTGGTCATGAACACCCCCGCCGGCAGTCCCGCGCTGGCAACGATTCAGTGATGCTCGGCATTCCCATGGCCTTCAGAGGTGACCGGGCGGCAAATACCACGCCCATGCGCCCCGCGAAAGCACCTTGGCGGGTTCGAGGTTGCCGACCCTCCGGCCCATGACATAGACTGTCCTCCCCGGTTTTCGGCTCGCCAGCGCGCGAGGCCGCGGGGGCAGGTTCACGGCCCATACGGCCGTGAAGCGCTGCACGGCCCCGAAAGGCCGGGATCGGGTCACTCATGAGTCACGCCGACACACTGGAATCCTACATGGTCCGCATGCAGCTCCCCCACGAGCAGGTCTCCGACGACACGTGGGTGATCGCTCCCGACAGCCTGCGACACGCCCGCATCATCGTCCGCATCGACGAGCCGATCGTCCTCTATTCGACGCCCCTGTTCGGCGTCAACGAGGCCACCAGCGACCGCGAGGGCCTGTACCGCCGCCTCCTCGAGTTTAATGATAGTCTGCTGCACTGCGCCTACTGCCTCGACAACAACCAGATCGTCCTCTCCGGCGCCCAGCAGATCGAAGACCTCGACTTCGGAGAATTCCAGGCCATGGTGGAAGACATGTCCATGGCGCTTGACAGCCACCTCGACCAGCTCGCTCCGTGGCGGCCCACCGCCGTCCAGGAGGGCACCTGACCATGGGACTTTTTTCACGACTCGGCACCCTCATCCGCTCAAACATCAACGAGCTCATCAACAAGGCCGAGGACCCTGAGAAGATGCTCAATCAGGTCCTGGTCGACATGAAGCAGCAGCTCATCGAGGCCAAGAAGCAGGTCGCCGTCGCCATCGCCGACGAGAAGCGCATCAAGAAGCAGTGGGAGCAGGAGGCCGCCAAGGCCTCCGAGTGGGAGAAGAAGGCCATGCTGGCCATCAAGGCCGGCGACGACAACCTCGCCCGCGCCGCCCTCCAGCGCAAGGCCGACCACGACGAGGTCTCCGGCCAGCTGAAGGACCAGTGGGAGGCCCAGAAGAACTCCGTCGAGGCCCTGAAGGGCGCCCTGCGCGGCCTCGACAACAAGATCGAGGAGGCCAAGCGCAAGCGCAACCTCCTGGTCTCGCGCCAGAAGCGGGCCGAGGCCCAGCGCACCATCAACGAGACCCTCTCGAGCATCAACAACACCTCCGCGTTCGACACCTTCGGCCGCATGGAGGACCGCGTCACCCAGCTCGAGGCCGAGTCCGAGGCCTCCCAGGAGATCGGCGGCGCCCTGCAAGAAGGCAGCCTCGAGTCGCAGTTCAAGGCCCTCGAGGCCAGCAGCGTCGACGACCAGCTCGAGGCCCTGAAGCGCAAGATGGCCCTCACCGCCGGCAAGTCCGAGGACCCCAAGGCCATCGGCACCGCCAAGACCGTGGTCGGCAACACCGCCGAGGTCTCCGCCGACGACATGAAGGCCGCCGAGATCGACGCCCAGCTCGAGGAGCTGAAGAAGAAGCTGTCCGGCTGACCTCCGCGGTTCCTCCGGGTCCTCGCTCGACTGACTCTCGCGGACCCTCCGGGTCCGCGGGTCCTCGCCCGCCTCACCCCCAGGTGAAGCGGGCCGTTCGCTTCGTCACCGCTGATCAGCCCGTGCCGAGCTCGCGCTTCAGCGACAGGATCACCCTGGTCGCGTGCTGCCGCCGCTCCTTCAGCGAGCTGTCCTTGTGGGCAGGCGCCAGCCCGTCGACGCCGTGGCAGAACCGCTCGAGGTGGGCCAGCGCCTGGCCCTTGCCGCCGACCGCCAGCAGCGCACGGGCCAGCCCGTAGTGCGCCTCGAGGTTGTCGGGCACGCTGCGCAGCAGCTGCCTGTAGCCGGCGATCGCCGTGTCGTGATCGCCGAGCCGCAGCGCCAGCGCGGCCAGGTTGCTCTGCGCCTCGGCCTGGTCCGGGTCGCAGCGCAGCGCCTGGTCGAAGTGGTCGCGCGCGCCGTCGAGGTCGCCGACCGCGGCGAGCAGCGCCCCCAGGTTCGTGTACGCCGCCGCGAACTCCGGGTCGAGGTCCAGCGCCCGGTCGTAGGCCTGACGCGCGTCGAGGAAGTTGGCGTCGTCCGGGTCGGCGCCGTCCCACCCGCGCTCGTGCTCGAGGGCCAGCGTGAACCACTCGTAGGCGCTGCGGTCGGCCTCGGCCTCGTCGGCCCGCGGCATCGCCACCACCTGCGCGGCCTGCTGGTGCAGGCTCTGGACCCGGAAGTCGAGCATGCCCTGGCCGGTCCCGGCCTCGTAGGTGCGCTCGCTGTCCTCGACGATGACCCGGTCGTGCTCGCAGCGGATGCGCAGGCGAGCCAGCGGCTGATCGACGTCCGGCAGTTTAATTTTCAGCGCGTCGAGGCTCCGGCGCACCCGCTGCAGCGACAGCCCCGCGTTCAGCAGCTCGCGCGCCACCTTCAGCGCGATCAGATCGCGGAAGCTGTACCACGTGCGCCCCTTGACGCGGATCGACGGCTGGATGAAGCCCGTCTGCGACCAGTAGCGCAGGCGACTCTCCGGCATGTCGAACAGCTTCGACACGTCGCGGATCGAGTACGCCGCCCCCGGCGCCGTCTCCTCCGTCGCCTGGGCCCGCACCGGACCCGAATCGCCACGCCTCGCCGCCATCGGTCGCTCAGTCATACGTCCCTGCCTTGCGCGCGGGCTCCAGCGATACCATGGCATCGCCGTCGAGGAGTATCCGCGTCCCCTCCGCACGCACGTGAAAATCCATCTCGATGCACAGGCACGCTTCTGGCATCTGCGCCAACCGGGCCAGCTCCGGCCGCGCCAGCTCCACCAACTTCTTCTGCACCCGCGGGCTCCCCAGCATCAGCTCCGCCAGCCGCTCCGCCGTCGCCACGTCGGCCGGCTCACGGAAGCTGCCCACGTGGCGCCGCAGGTCGAACGTCACCATCACCGTCGCGTAGAACCGCCGCCCCGCCGCCCCGCGCCCGTGGCTCAGCTCGCGCCCGGCCTCGATCACCTTCTCGCCGTGGTGCCACAGCACCTCGATCGCGCTCGGCGACAGCACCTCGCGGATCTCCCGCCGGATCAGCTGCACCTGCCGCACCCGCACCCACGGGCCCTCGGGGAGCTGCTCGGACAGCTTCTTGCTCGTCGTGGTGCTCAACGGACACACATGTAAGACATCGCCCCACCGCCTGCAAATTTCGGTCGGCGCGCATCACCATGCAGTCGACATGCAGGCACCGAGGCGGATGCGTGCACGCCAGGGCGACGCACGCCGTTCCACCGCGAGCCCGCCCGCGCGTATGCTCCCCGCACGATGACCGCCCACGGCGACGTGCTCTTCATCCTCGACCCGCTCTCGACCATCCACCCCGAGAAGGACAGCTCGTACGTGATGATCGCCGAGGCCCAGCGCCGCGGCTTCCAGCCCTACGCCGCCCAGCTCGAGGGCCTCAGCCTGCGCGGCGCCGACGCCTGCGCCGCCGTCGTGCCGATCGCCGTGCCGCAGCTCGGGCAGCCGGTCGCCGTCCGCGGGCCCGCCGAATTCCGTGAGATGGCCAGCTTCCGCGTGGTGCTCATGCGCAAGGACCCGCCGGTGGATGCCAACTTCATCCTCGCCACATGGTGCCTCGATCGCGCCGCCCAGCGCACGCTGGTGGTCAACACGCCCCAGGGCCTGCGCGACCTCAGCGAGAAGCTCGCGATCCTCGAATTCCCGGAGCTCATCCCGCAAACATTCCTGCTGCGCACGGTCGGCGACCTGCGCGACGCGCTGTCGGCCCTCGGCGGCCAGATGATCATCAAGCCGGTGTACGGCTACGGCGGCCGCGAGGTGCTGATCGCCCGCGAGGGAGATCCCAACCTCAGCACGCTGTTCGAGCTGGCGACCCGCGACGGCACCACCTGGACGATCGCCCAGGCGTTCGTCCCTGAGGCAAAGCTGGGCGACAAGCGCATCCTGCTGGTCGACGGCGAGCCGATCGGCGCCGTGCTGCGGGTGCCCGCGGCGGGCGAGCTCCGCAACAACTTCCACGCCGGCGGTCACCCCGCCGTGACGGCGTTGACGGCCCGCGACCTCCAGATCTGCGCCCGCGTGGGCCCTTTCCTCCGCGAACGCGGGCAATTTTTCGCCGGGCTCGACGTGCTCGGCGACTGCCTCACAGAGATCAACGTGACCAGCCCGACGGGCATGCAGGAGATCAACCGCCTCGAGCAGCTCACCGGCGACGCGACGATGCAGGCGAAATTCTGGACCGCCCTGTCCGCCAAGCTGCGCTAGGCGCGATAATTGACTTCACGGCCCTGCGGGCCCGAATTTGGTGCTAGACCAGAGCCGGTCGATGTCACGCCCCTCGCAAACCCTCCGCCAGGTCGTCGACGACGCGCTCCCCGTCCTGTACGCCGTCGCCTACCAGATGAGCGGCACGCGGGCCTACGCGCTCGAGCGCCTGCGCGAGGTCATGCATGACGTCGCCCGCACCGGCGGCGCGGCGGTCCTCGCCGCCACCAAGCCGGGCGACGCGCTGCTGTCGCAGCTGGCCCGCCACATCGAGGAGGCGCTCGGTCGCAAGGCGGTGCAGTCGTTCCAGATCCTCGACGACATCCTCCGCGACGACATCACCCAGCCGATCGACCTCGACATCGAGGGCATCGACGGCGACCCCCGCCGCGTCCACCCGCTGCTGTGGGAGTTGAAGCGCACCTGCCTCACGTCGGTGCTCGGCTGCCTGCCGCCCGGCGTGCGCATCTCGTTCATCCTCACCGACCTGCTCGGCTACTCGCCCTCCGCCTCGGCCGAGCTGCTCGGCATCAACGAGTCCGCCTACCGCGTCCGCCTCACCCGCGCCCGCAAGCGCCTCGAGAACTACCTGACCCCGCGCTGCCAGCACATCGACAAGCAGAACCCCTGCAACTGCGAGGGCCGCCTCAGCGTCGCCCTCGACAAGGGCTTCATCAGCTTCCCCCCCCACCTCGACGACATCCCCCACACCCCCCACGTCAGCGACGTCGAGCACCGCGAGATGGGCTCCCTCTACCGCAGCCTCCCGCGCATCACCCTCAGCCCCGCCGAACGCGAGGAGCTGCTCGACCTCGCGAGCGTCGCCGAGGCGGACAGCGAGCCCGAGCTCGACTCCGCCGCCGGCGAGAATTAGTTCCCCTCGCCGAGCACCTGCTGGCGCAGCTGCCTCGCCCACATCTCGAGGTTCGCGCGGGTGCTCTCGAGCAGCTCGGCGCTGTCGGCGAGCGCGGCCATCTGCTCCTCGAGCAGCGCCCGCCCGCGGCGGATCCTAGTCTTGGCTGTCCCGAGGGGCAGCTCGAGCACCTCGCCGAGCTCCGCCGCCGTCATGCCCTCCCAGTAGTGCAGCTCGAGCGCGACCTGATACTCGACCGGCAGGCGCCGCAGCGCCTTTAATAACAGCCGCTGCTCCTCGCGCCCGGCGATGATCTGCGACGGACTGCCGAGCACGTCGGCCGACTCGACCTCCGGGTCGAGCTCGCCGCTCTGCGCACGGTCGCGCCGTTGCTGCTGGAAGTGCTTGCACAGGATCTTGTAGGCGATGGCGAACAGGTAGCTGCGAAAGCTGGCCGCCCCGCGGAAGCGCGGCAGCCCCTCGACGCACGCCAGGAACGTCCGCTGGATCAGGTCCGGCTCGGCCGACCCGACCTTGTTGCGGAAGAACCGCGCCACCCCCGGGTAGTGGCGCTCGAACAGCCGCTTGCCCGCCTCGCGGTTGCCGTCGCGCCAGGCCACCACCAGCGCCGCGTCATCCTCGTCCACCACGACCTCGCAGCCTACAGCATCCCGCCCGCCTTGTGTCGCGCCGCCACGCCGCGCTACCCTGGGCCGCCATGCGCGGCCTCCTCAGCCCTGCCGCGTCCCTCCTCGGACTCGCCCTCGGCGCCACCGCCGGCTGCTACCACGAGGACTTCCTGCTCGGCGCGTTCTGCTTCCGCGACGCCAGCTGCGGCGTCGACAACTGCTGCAACGGCGGCCGCTGTCGCCCCCTCGCCCTGTGCAACCGCGGCGTCGACGACCAGCTCCCGCCCCTGCCCGGCGCGTACTCCGAGTGCGCCGACGACGACGACTGCCACGCCCTCGGCTTCCCCCTGTGCCTGCGCCTCGACGGCGCCGACACCGGCTTCTGCACCGACCTCTGCGTCAGCGACGCCGCCTTCTGCGAGAGCCACCCCGACGAGCCCCTCCCCGACAACCGCACCTGCCTCGCCGTCGACGAGCAGCAGCTCTGCGCGATCGCCTGCGCCGACGACGTCGCCTGCCCCGAGTCGATGCAGTGCCGCGGCGACGTGTGCGTGCCGCGATGAGCCGCTCGCCCGCCCTCGCCGCGCTCGTCGCCCTGTCCCTCGGGACAGCTCCACCCGCCCGCGCCCAGGCCCCCGCCGGCCCGCGCGACCTCGCCTGCGGGCCCGCCCTCGCCGCGCTCGTCGCCCTGTCCCGAGAGACAGCTCCACCCGCCCGCGCCCAGGCCCCCGCCGGCGCGCGCGACCTCGCCTACGAGCCCGCCCTCGCCGCGTTCGTCGCCCTGTCCCGAGAGACAGCTCCACCCGCCCGCGTCCAGGCCCCCGCCGGCGAGCGCGACCTCGCCTACGAGCGCGGCGTCCAGGCCGAGGCCGCCGGCGACCACGCCGCCGCCGCCGCCGCCTACGAGCGGGCCTACCGCCTCACCGCCGCCGGCGAGACCGGCCCGCGCCTGCTTTTCCTGCGCGCCGGCGTGGCCGCCTACCTCCACGGCGCCGACGGCGAGGGGACCACCCGCCTGCAGCTGTGCCGCGCCCAGAGCCTGCTGCGCGAGTACCTCGCCGGCACCGACGCCGTCAGCACCGAGGAGCACGCGAGCCTCGGCCGCATCGACCAGCGCCTGTCGCAGAACCCCGGCCCCGAGTGCGCCGCCCTGCTCGCCCCGCCCGTCCCCGCCGATCCCCCGCAGCCCCCGCGGCCCCGACCGCAGTCGCAGCCCCAGCCGCGCAGCCCCGCCGCGCAGCCCGAGCCGGCCCCCGCGCCCGCCTCGCCGGCCGACCGCGAGCCCCGACAGCGCCGCGCCCTGCTGGCCGCCGGCATCACCAGCGTCGCCCTCGGCGTCGCCGGCTTCGCGGTCATGGGCCGGGGCGTGGCCGTCAGCCGCGAGGCCCTGGCGCTCGGCGACAGCAAGTGCCTGGCCAACGACTTCGCCTGCTCGACCCTCGACTACGCGATCACCGAGCTGCGCGAGGACGGCGACCGCGGCAACCGCCTCACCCGCGTCGGCGCCGTGATCGGCGGCGTGGCCCTGCTCGCCGGGATCGCCCTGATCGTCGTCGGCGAGCGCCTGCACCGGAGCCGCCGCGCCGCCCTGGCGCCCCGCGTCGCCCCCGGCGAGCTCGGCCTCGGCATCGTCGGCAGGTTCTAACCCGAGCCCCGCGCCGTGCTACCCTCGCCCGCGAGCGGCCCGGGGCCCGTGGATCACCAAGCCGACAGCAGCTTCCCCCACTGGCCGGAGTTTCGCCGCCTCTTCGCCTACGACAATCTGCTCGGCAAGCTCCTGCAGGACCGCTACGAGGTCGTGCGCCGCCTCGGCGCCGGCGGCATGGGCGTGGTCTTCCTGGCCCGCCACGTCCACCTCGACAAGTTCTTCGCCCTGAAGATCATCAGCCCGCGCTTCCTCGACGACCCCGCGATCGCCGAGCGCTTCCTGCTGGAGGCCCGCGCCGCCTCGAAGATCGACCACCCGAACGTGGTGAGCATCACCGACTTCGGCGTGCCCGACGAGGGCCCCGCGTTCTTCGCCATGGAGCACCTCGAGGGCGAGGACCTGGCCCGCATGGTCGCCCGCGAGGGCCCGCTGCCGTGGCGCCGCGCCCTGCCGATCGCCCAGCAGGTCGCGCGGGCGCTCGCCGCCGCCCACCAGCGCGGCGTGGTCCACCGCGACATCAAGCCGCAGAACTGCGTCCGCATCACCCGCGACGACAACCCCGACTTTATTAAAGTCCTCGACTTCGGGCTGGCCAAGGTGCTCACCGGCACCGGCACGTCGGCGTGGACGGTCGGCGGGTCGCCCGGCTACATCGCCCCGGAGATCTACCGCGGCGGCAAGACCGACCACCGCGTCGACCTGTTCGCCCTCGGCGCCCTCCTCCACACCCTGCTCGTCGGCCGCCTGCCCGCGCAAACCCCCGAAGACGTCGACCTCCCGCCCGGCGCCCCCGTCCTCCACACCGCCGACCTCCCGCCGCCCCTGCAGGCGCTGATCGCCCGCGCCACCCGCGACGACCCCGCCCAGCGCCACCCCACCGCCGAAGCCTTCATCAGCGACCTCGAGGCCACCCGCGCCGCCCTCGAGCGACCACCTGTCCCTTCGACCAGCACCTCGCCCCCGCCCCGGCCGAGTCGCCGCCCCCTCGCCCTCGCCGCCGCCGGCGCGCTCGCCCTCACGCTCGCCGTCTTCCAGCTCCGTCCGCCCGCCGAGCCCGCCGCCCCACCTGTCCCCACGGTCAGCTCGCCCCGCCCCGCCCCCGCGAACGCCTCATCGAATCCCCCCGCACCTGCCCCCGCGGACAGCTCTTCGAATTCACCCACACCCGCAAACACTTCTTCGAGCTCCCCCGCACCTGTCCCCGCGGACACCCCGACGAGCGCGCCCGCACCTGTCCCCGCGGACAGCTCGACCGCCGCCCCCGCCCCGCCCGAACCTGTCCCTTCGACCACCTCGCCGGACGCGCCCGCGCCGACGCCCGGCCCCGCCGACAAGCCCCCGCGCCCCAGACCCGCCGACGGCCAGCCCCGCCGCGCCCCGTTCGACGAGCCCGCCGCCCGCGCACTGTTAAAACGCCAGACCGACGGCCTCGCCGCCTGCAAGGCCGCCTCGAGCTTCCGCGGCGTCGCCGCCCGCATCCGCCTCGACGGCGACGTGCAGATCAGCCCGCGCGGCAAGGCCGTCGTCACCCTGCCGCCCGGCTACGACGTCAACGCCTGCATCGAGCGCCTGGTCGAGTCCCTGCAGTTCAAGGCGAGCGCCACCGGCGGCCGCCTCGACCACGTGTTCATGCTCTGACCGCTACGCCAGCGGCGCCAGCCCCATGCGCGCGAGCTGCGTGTCGAGCCGCTGCTTGGCCACCCGCAGCCGGCTCTTCGCGGTGTTGCGGGGGATCCCGTGGATCGTCGCTATCTCCGCGCTCGTCAGCTCGTGCGCGTAGCGCAGCTCGAGCAGGATCTGCAAGTCGACCGGCAGCTTGCGCAGCGCCGTCGCCAGCCGCTCGAGCTTCGCGTGCGCCGACACCTGCTGGCTCGGCGACGGCGACAGATCCTCGAGCGACGACACCCCCGGGTCGAACTGCTGCGCCCGCACCCGCTTGCGAAAGTACCCGTACAGCACCTGGCGCGCCGTCCCGTAGAGGTACGCCCGGAAGCTCTCGATCCCCGGCCCGTCCTCCTCCGCGCCCGCGAACCGGTCGCGCGCGTGGACCATCGCCTCCCACGTCTGCTGCACGAGGTCGTCGACGTCGAAGTCGCGGACCTTCTCCGCGAAGAACCGCACCACCGGCCCGTTGTAGTGGCGCGCCAGGCTGTCGCCCGCGCGGGCGTCGCCCGCCTGCCAGGCCGCCAGCAGCGCCAGGTCCTCGTCGTTGCGGGCCTGCGCCTGGGCCCGCGGTCCGTCGGGCGCCGGCGCCTCGTCTGCTGCGGGCTTGTCCATGCGGGCCGCCAGGATGGCACGCCCGCCTCATACCGACCAGCCCGCCCCGTCCGCCCTCACGCAGGCCGGGCGAGCGCGAGCGGGCCTCGCACGCCCGTCCGAACGCGCGGACGACACGACGCGGGCCGCCGCCCGCCGCCCGCATCGTCCCGGGGTTCACGCGGACGACACGACGCGGGCGGCCGCCTGCCGCCCGCGTCGTCCCGAGGTTCGCGTCGTCGTCCGGTCGACGCGTACGCGGCTCACCGCGGCTTTTAGCCGCCGACCGCCGCCGTGATCTCGCCGATCGCCGACACGCTGCCGCCGAGCGACGTCCCGGCCTCCTGGATCACCGCGCCGACGGCCCCGAGCTCGGTGACCGCGCAGCCGATCCCCACGGTCGTCCGCAGGTTGGCGTCGGCAGTGAGCTCGCCCGGCAGACTGGCCCCCAGATCCGCCGCCGCCGCGACCAGCCCGTCGCCCGCCTTCAGCACCAGCTTGGCCCGCGCGCTCGCGGCCAGCAGCCCGGCGTAGCGGACCTTGAAGCCCTCCATCCACGCCTTGAACTCCGCCTGCGCCTGCGCGTCGCCCTCGAGCTCGGCCGACCACTGCCAGCGGATGTCCAGCGCCGGCGGCGTGCACTCGGCGCGCAGCTTGGCCTCCGCGTCCACGCTCGCCTCGCACTCCGCCTTCGCCTTCGGCGGCACGACCTCGCCGTCGCAGCTGCCGTTGCACGACGCGCTCGCGTCCGCCGACGCCTCGCACCGCACCTCCGCGCCCGCCTCGCAAGAGCCCGACGGCGCCTCGTACTCGCACGACCCCTGGCACTTGCCCTCGCACGAAGCGCCGGCCTTCAGCTCGCACGACCCCTTGCACTGGCCCATGCACTCGCCCGCGCACTCGCCGTTCGCGCCGCGCACGCTGCACTCGCCGTCGCACTCGCCGTTGCACGTGCCGTTGCACTGCAGGTCGCCCGACAGCTCGCACGTGCCGGTGCACGACCCGCTGCACTCGAGGTTCGGCGCCGTCCCCTTGCACACCACCTTCGCGCTGGCGTCGCAGCTGGCCTCGGCGCTGGCCTCGACCGTGCACGTGCCCTTGCACTCGACCGACGCCATGCCCGGGTCGACCTCCGCGTCGCACTTCGCCGTGGCGTCGATCGCCACCTTGGCGTCGACCTTGCACTCCGGCGCCTTGTACGTGATCTTCAGCCCGCCGGTGGCCTTCAGCTTGCCCTCGAGCGCCGTGCGGATCTCCCCCGCGCTCGCCCCGGCGTCGAGCTCGAGCGACAGCGCCAGCGCCCGCAGCTCGGCGTCGACGCCGGCCTGCACCTCGAGCGCCGCCTTATTAAAACCGACGACAGCCCCGAAGAACGCGTCGACGCTGGCCAGCCCCGAGATCGACGCGTTGCCCTCGGCGATGCCCTCGGCCGCGCACTCGAGGTTGCAGACACCGCCGGTGGGATCCGAGCCCGGGTCGCAGCCCTGCACGAGCGCGAGGCTCACCCCGAACGGCACGACACAGGCGAGAGAGACACGATGAGAAACGAACGACATGGCGATGACTCCTGAAAGTTCGAGCCCGACGCACCACCCGCGCTCGACGAGCGAGCGGGTCGAGACCGGGCCCATTTGGGTTCGGCCCCGAGGTGTCGCTACCCCCCCGGGTGGGTCGAGCTAATTTCGCCCCTCCGACAATTCGCCGCCGAACGCCCGCAGGACCCCTCCCACGGCGCTCTTATCGCCCGACCTGGAGCTCACTGCGCGCGCGCGGCCGGCGTCCTGCGCACCAGCGCCGCGAGCGCGACGCCGCCGACGACCTCGCCGTACCACAGCGTGCACGCGCGGATCAGCAGCGTCGTCGCCAGCGCCGCCGGGGCCGACACGCCGATCGCCAGCTGCCCGACCAGCACCGCCAGCGACCCCTCCGTCGCTCCGAGCCCGCCCGGCAGGAAGCTCAGCGCGCCGATCAGCGTGGTCGTCGACCACAGGAACGTCGACAGGCTCAAACTCGCCTCGGCCCCGACCAGCCCGTTCAAGATACACCAGTAGCCCACGCACTCGAGGCCCCAGCCGACCACGCTGATCGCCGACAGCACCATCAGCCGCCGCAGCCGCAGCAGCGCCGCGCTGCTGTCGACCAGCGCCTCCGCCCGCGCCGCCAGCTTGCCCAGCCCCGGCAGCCTCGCCAGCCCCGCGAGCAGCGCGTGGCACAGCCGCGGCGTGCCGAGCACCACCACCCCGCCCGCGACCAGCACCAGCGTCGCCACCACCACCGGCACGTACTGCCTGAACTGCGTGACCCCGACGAGGCTCAGCACCACCAGCGCGACGAGGTCGGTCAGGCGATCCGCGACCACCACCGGCGCCGTGCGGGTGAACGGCACCCCGTCGGTCAGCCGCAGCAGGTAGCTGCGCAGCACCTCGCCGATCTTGCCCGGCGTCACGCTCATGCTGAGCCCCGCGAGGTAGATCAGCAGCGAGCGCCCGCGCGTCAGCCCCGGCGCGTCCTCCGGCCCGTCGCCTCGCACGCCGAGCCACCCGAGGCACAGCTCCCATTTGAGAAACCGCAGCAGATAATTGACGCTCGACAGCCCCAGCGCGACCGCCACCATCGACCACGCGTACCCGCCGAGCGCCTCGCGCACGCGCCCGAAGTCGACGTAGAGCACCGCCCCCACGTACAGCAGCACGCCGAGGACCACGCCGATCAGCGCGCGCTGGACGTACCGGCTCATGTCCGCGGCAGCATAACCGGGATGCCGCCCGCGCGGGGCTTGCCGGATCTCGCGCCGCACGGCACCCTCCTCGCCCATGACGACCACCCACGGCGCGCGCGTCCTCTGGATCTCCCGGGCCATGCTCCCCGACGGCCCCGGCTGGCTGCGTGTGATCACCGACGGCGCCCTGCCCGACCCGCAGGCCCCCGCCGAGTCGATCCCCGATCCCTTTAATAATTTCAGCCCCGCCGACCCGTACACCGCGGCGTCCGCCCCTGGGACGGCGATCGGACCGCTCTCCGACCACCGCCTGCTCCCGCCCGCCCCGGGCAAGATCGTTTGCGTCGGCCGCAACTACCGCGCCCACGCCGCCGAGCTCGGCAACGAGGTCCCCAGCGAGCCCCTCCTCTTCTTTAAACCCTCGAGCTGCCTCGCCGTCCACGGCGCCGCGCTCGACCTGCCCCGCGGCTACGAGCGCATCGACATGGAGGCCGAGCTCGTCATCGTCATCGGCCGCCCCGCCAAGGCCGTCGCCGCCGCCGACGCCTGGCAGCACATCGCCGGCTACACCCTCGGCAACGACATCAGCAACCGCGACCTGCAGAAGCGCGACAAGCAGTGGACCCGCGCCAAGGGCTTCGACGGCTTCGGCCCGGTCGGACCGCTGCTCCGCCTGACCCCGCCCGGGTTCGTGCTGCCCGCCGCCGACATTCGCATCCGCGGCCACCTCGACGGCAAGCTCGTCCAGGACGCGGCCCTCTCGGACATGGTCTTCGACGTGCCGACGATCGTCGCCTACATCAGCCAGACCATGACCCTGCAGCCCGGCGACCTCATCTTCACCGGCACCCCCGAGGGCGTCTCGGCCCTGCGCCCCGGCTGCACCACCCGCGTCGACGCCGTCGGCTTCACCCTCGGCGCCCTCGACACCCCGGTGGTCTGACTCAGCCCTTGTCGGGCTTGCTCGTCTTGACCTCCGCGCGCGGCTCCGGCGGCTTCTTCACCTCGGGCGGCGGCGGCGCTGCCGGGCCCGGGGCCGGCGCCGCCGGCTTCGAGTCCGCGCGCGGGCGTTCCTCGCTCGTGCGGACCTCCGACTCCTTGGTCGTGACCTTCGACTTCAGCTGACCCTGCGGGTCGACCGAGAAGCGGATCTCCGCCTTCACGTCGATCACCAGCCCCGCGATCACCTGCTGCATGAGCTCGACCGTGTCCATGCCATCAAGAAAATTGCGGACCTCCGACGAGATCATGCGGACGACCTCGGCCTTGGTCGCCTGCGTCACCCCCGTCACGTAGTCCTTGCCCTTGCCCAGCGCCCCGTCCGGGTCGAGCAGCCCCGTCAGCCCCTCGCTCAGCCGCCGACGAAACCCGCCGGTCCCGAACAGCCGCTCCTCGCGCGGCGGGGAGAAGTCGTCGTCGTCTTCCGGGTCTCGCATGATCGGCAAAATACCGTCCCCCCCGCGCACCGGCCAACTTTCCCGGTTCTCTCCGCGCACGCCGGAGAACTGGGCCTTTCAGACTTCCTCTGCTGTCGGGAATGTGATATCTGCGGCCCGGCGTTCGTGATCCGGGTCCCGGATCTCCTTTACACGGCTCCGTTCCCCGGTTCGGAGCCTGCCTTAAGCGAGAGACTTCGACCTACTCCCTTGTCCTACATGTCCGACTTTTTCCTTCAGACGGCCTCGCGTGTTATCCAGCGAAGCCTCACCAGGACCGGAGCACGGTTTACGACATGTCCGCCTACCTCGGAAACATCTGCGCTGCCCTCGTCACCATCGGTCTGCTCGTCGGCACCCTGCGATTCTCGCGGCGCGTGAACGGCTGACGACCGCCAACTTCACGGCCCTCCGGGCCAAACAAACCTCACGGCCCTCCGGGCCTCCAACCTCACGGCCCTCCGGGCCTCCAACTTCACGGCCCTCCGGGCCTCCAACTTCACGGCCCTCCGGGCCTGATTCGCTCAGAAGCCCCGGATGTCCACCAGCAGCAAGCGGCCCGACCCGTTCGGCGCCTTCCTGACCTCGCAAGCGCTGTGGCGCGGCGGCGGGCTCGGCGAGCTGAGCCTCCAGGACATCGGCGAGATCCAGCTGCTGCTGCGCGGCCAATCGGTCGTCGACTGGCACCGCCTCGCCCTCACCTCCGAGGACGACGTGCGCCGGCTGCTGGCCCTCAACAGCCTCGACCTCGACGACCCCGGCGACCACGACCGCCTCGTCGAGCTGCGCCAGCAGGCCGTCCGCTACATCGTCGAAGTATTAAAGCTGCGGCTCGACGAGACGATCGCCGACAAGGCCCCGATCGTCCAGCTGCCCCTCATCGCCTCCGGCAAGGCCGGCGCCCACCAGCGCCAGGCGTGCATGCTGCTGAAGGTGATGCACATCATCTATCACCTCGACGCCCGCGAGCTGCGGACCACCCTGCCGCTCACGGACAACGAGATCTTCTCGCTCGTCGAGGAGAGCGTGACCCGCATCTTCGACGAGCTGCGGACCGCCGGCGTGCCGGTCGTCGAGTTCTCGTGGTCGCGCAAGACCAAGGACTCGCAGATCACCAAGCTCCTGTTGAAGAAGGAGACCAACGCCGCCCGCGTGTTCGACCGCCTGCGCTTCCGCCTGATCGTCAAGGACGCCGCCGACCTCGTCCCGACCCTGCGGATCCTCCTCCACCGCTGCATCCCCTTCAACTACATCGTCCCCGGCCAGACCGTGAATACCCTGATCGACCTCGCCAGCCTCAAGGTCCAGCAGGAGAACTTCGACACCGAGGACACCGCCGGCCCCGCCGCCAGCAACGAATTCTCCGGCAAGAGCTTCCAGCTCCTCAATTTCATCGCCGACCTGCCCGTCCGCGTCGACGCCCTCGTCCCCCCCGAGGCCCGCCAGGCCGGCCGCCACCGCGTCGTGTTCGTCCTCGCCGAGTTCCAGATCATGGACAAGTACACCGCCGAGACCAACGAACAGGGCGAGAACTCGCACGCGCAGTACAAGCACCGCCAGCACCACCACGTCCGCGTCCGCCTGCTCCGCGAGCCCCGCAAGCCCGGCTGAAGACCACCATTCTCCGCCGACGCTGCGCTTGTTACAGCAACGTTTCAAACGCTTGATGTTCCGTTCGGGCCCGTCCAGTAGCGCGCCGACCTGATAGTCTCGCGCCCGCCATGGGCCTTCAGGATATCGTTCGCTGGATCCTCCCGCGGGAGGACGTG
Source organism: Myxococcales bacterium (assembly GCA_016793465.1). Next base: position 73,159 of record JAEUJW010000079.1, on the reverse strand, counting down.
TTCTACACCCTGATCGAGAAGCAGAGCGAGCTGCTCGACGAGGCCGCCCACACTCTCGCCGGCTTCGCCGCGGGCGCGTCGGCCGAGGAGGTGCACAAGAAGGTGCAGGAGCTCGAGCACGCCGCCGACGCGATCGTGCACGAGGTCGAGGACCAGCTCGCCCGCGTCTACGTCACCCCGATCGACCGCGAGGACATCCAGCTGCTGGCCACCGCGCTCGACGACGTCGTCGACCTCATCAACCTGACCGCGCGCACCTTCGTGCTCTACGACGTGCCGAAGCCGACCGCGCCGATGACCGAGCTCATGCAGATCCTGGTCAAGCTGACCGGCGTGCTGAAGGCCGGCCTGCCCAACCTGCGCCGCCACAAGTACATCGACCTGATCAACCTCGGCCGCGAGATCAAGCTCGGCGAGAAAGAGGGCGACCGCGTGTTCCGCAACGCCGTCGGCCAGCTGTTCCGCGACCCCGGCATCGACGCCAAGGTCCTCCTGCGCGACAAGGAGGTGCTCGAGGACCTCGAGAACGCCATCGACAAGTGCGAGACCGTCGCCGAGCGCCTGAAGAACCTGGCGGTGAAGCATGGTTAGCGCGCTCGCACTCCTGGTCGTCGTGATCGTGGTCGCGCTGATCTTCGACTACATCAACGGCTTCCACGACGCCGCCAACGCGATCGCCACCGTGGTCTCGACCGGCGTGCTGCCGGTCCGCACCGCCGTGTTCCTCGCCGGCATCCTCAACTTCGCCGGCGCCATCACCGGCACCGCCGTCGCCAAGACGATCGCCGCCGGCTTCGCCGAGGCCGAGATCGTCACCCAGGTGGTCGTGCTCAGCGCCCTCGTCGGCGCCTGCATCTGGAACCTCCTGACCTGGTGGTGGGGCATCCCGTCGAGCTCGTCGCACGCGCTGATCGGCGGCCTCGCCGGCGCCGTCGTCGCCCACGCCGGCACCTCCGCCTTCAACTGGACCACCCTCGGCAACAAGGTCCTGATCCCCCTGGTGCTCTCGCCGCTGCTCGGGTTCGTCGTCGCCTTCACGGTGATGGTCGGCCTGCTGTGGCTGCTGCGCCACCGCTCGTCGGCCGGGGTCAACCGCGGCTCGCGTCGACTGCAGCTGCTGTCGGCCGCGGCGATGGCCTTCTCCCACGGCTCGAACGACGCCCAGAAGGCCATGGGCGTGATCACCCTCGCGCTCACCGCCTACCTCGCCGCCGGCCACGCCGGCCTGCCCGCCTACCTCGTGCCCCACGGCAAGGACGTCCCGCTCGCGATCGTGCTCGCCTGCGCCGCCGCGATCGGCCTCGGGACCATGGCCGGCGGCCAGCGGATCATCAAGACGATGGGCTCGAAGATCATCCGCATCACCCCGCTGCAGGGCTTCGCCGCCGAGACCGCGGGCACCGCCACGATCCTCACCGCCAGCTCGCTCGGCATCCCCGTCTCGACCACCCACGTCATCAGCGCCTGCATCATGGGCGTCGGCGCCAGCAAGCGCCTGTCCGCCGTGCGCTGGGGCGTCGCCGGCAACATCCTGACGGCCTGGGTGCTGACCATCCCGATGAGCGCCGGCTTCGCCTACGTCTCGCTGCTCGGCCTGCGCGCCGTCTTCGGCGCCGACGCGTGAACCGCGGAGGGTGACAAGCGATCGCGCGTGTGTCAGCTTCCCCGCCCCGCATGACCGACGCTGCAACTCCGAGCTTCGACCCCGTCCCCGCCCTCGCCGAAGAACTCTCGCTGCCGCGGCCCGGCGTGGCCGCGGTCGTCCGCCTGCTGGCCGAGGGCGCCACCGTCCCGTTCATCGCCCGCTACCGCAAGGAGCAGACCGGCGGCCTCGACGAGGTCCAGATCCGGGCGATCGAGGAGCGCCGCACCTACCTGCTCGAGCTCGTCGACCGCCGCGCCGCGATCCTCGCCTCGATCAGCGAGCAGGGTAAACTCACCGACGACCTGAAGGCCCGCATCCTCGCCTGCACCACCAAGGCGGCGCTCGAGGACCTCTACCTCCCGTTCAAGCCCAAGCGCCGCACCCGCGCGATGATCGCCCGCGAGCGCGGCCTGCAGCCGCTGGCCGACCGCATCCTCGCCCAGCCCGCCGACGGCGACCCGACCGCCGAGGCCGCCGCGTTCGTGTCCGCCGCCCGCGAGGTCCCGGGCGTCGCCGAGGCCCTCGCCGGCGCCCGCGACATCGTCGCCGAGCGCATCGCCGAGGACGCGGACGTCCGCGCCGCCGTCCGCGCCCTCTACCTCGCCGAGGGCACCGTGCAGTCCACCGTGCTCGCCGAGAAGGCCAACGAGCCGACCAAGTTCGACCGCTACTACGCGTTCGAAGAGCCGCTCGCGACCATCCCCTCGCACCGCTTCCTCGCCGTCCGCCGCGGCGAGCAGGAGGGCGTGCTCCGCCTGAAGCTCGCCGTCCCGCTCGAGTCCGTCACCCCGCGCGTCGAGGCCCGCGTGCGCGTCGACCCCGGCTCGCCGTTCGCCGGCGAGCTCGCGGCCGCCTGCCGCGACGCCTGCACTCGCCTGCTGCTGCCCAGCCTCGAGCTCGACCTCCGCGTCGAGCTCAAGCAGCGCGCCGACCAGGAGGCCGTCGAGGTGTTCGCCCAGAACCTGCGCCAGCTGCTGCTCGCCGCCCCGCTCGGCGGCAAGCCCGTGGTCGGCGTCGACCCCGGCCTGCGCACCGGCTGCAAGTGCGTCGCCGTCGACGCCACCGGCCGCTACCTCGAGGCCGTGACGATCTACCCGAGCAGCGGCGACGCCGCGGCCGCGCGCGCGCGCCACGAGCTGCAGGCCTTCCTGCAGCGCCACAAGCCGTCCGCCGTGGCCGTCGGCAACGGCACCGGCGGCCGCGAGGCCGAGGCCCTGTGCCGCGAGGTCGTCGGCCAGGCCAAGCTCGACGCCGTGGTCGTCGCCGTCAGCGAGGCCGGCGCCAGCGTCTACTCCGCCTCCGAGGTCGCCCGCGAGGAGTTCCCCGACCTCGACCTCACCCTCCGCGGCGCCATCTCGATCGCCCGCCGCCTGCAGGACCCGCTCGCCGAGCTGGTGAAGATCGACCCGAAGGCGATCGGCGTCGGCCAGTACCAGCACGACGTGTTCCAGCCGCTGCTCGCGCGCAAGCTCGACCAGGTCGTCGAGAGCTGCGTCAACTTCGTCGGCGTCGACCTCAACACCGCCAGCGCCCCGCTGCTGTCCCGCGTCGCCGGCCTGCGCCCCGGCGTGGCCACCAACATCGTCGCCCACCGCAGCCTCCACGGCCCCTTCAAGAGTCGCGCCCGCCTGCTCGACGTCGCCGGCCTCGGCCCCCGCACGTTCGAACAGGCCGCCGGCTTCCTGCGCATCCGCGGCGGCGAGCACCCGCTCGACGCCAGCGCCGTGCACCCCGAGCGCTACCCCGTGGTCGAGCGCATCGCCGCCGACCTCGGCGTCGGCCTGCGCGAGCTCGTCGGCTCGGCCGCCCTCGCCGCCCGCGTCGTCGTCGCCAAGTACGTCGGCGAGGAGCTCGGCGAGCCGACCCTGCGCGACATCCTCGACGAGCTGCAAAAGCCCGGACGCGACCCGCGCGACCGCTTCGACCCGCCGAAGTTCCGCGCCGACGTCAACACCCTCGCCGACCTGAAGCCCGGCCTCGAGCTCGAGGGCGTGGTCACCAACGTCACCGCCTTCGGCGCCTTCGTCGACGTCGGCGTGCATCAGGACGGCCTCGTGCACATCTCCCAGCTCAGCGAGCGCTTCGTCAAAGATCCGCACGCCGTCGTCAAACCCGGCGACCGCCTGAAGGTCCGCGTGCTCGAGGTCGACGAGCAGCGCAAGCGGATCTCCCTGACCGCCCGCCTCGGCGAGCCCGTCGACCGCAAGCCGGACCCCCGCGCCCCGCGCGACGCCGACCGCCGCAAGCAGGACGCCCGCGCCCCACAAAACCGGTCCGGCGGCAACGACCGCCCCGCCCGCGGCCACCGCGAGGAGTTCAGCAACAACCCGTTCGCGCGCCTGCGCCGGCCCTGACGGCCCCCGCAGGCGCCGCGCGCAGTCCGGCCTGTCGCGGCTGCGGCTTTCCTGCCAAGGTGCCGCATGCCTCGCCCCGCGTCGCGCCTCCTCCTCGCGCTGGTCCTCGCCGGCTGCGCCTCGACCGACGCGCGCCACGACCCCGACGACGCCGACAACGACATGCGGCTCGACTCGACCGCGTTCATGAGCGGCCAGCCGATCCCCACCAAGTACACCTGCGAGGGCGACGACGTGTCGCCCACGCTGCACTGGTCCCACGCCCCGGCCGCGACCCGGAGCTTCGCCCTCGTCGTCGACGACCCCGACGCCCCCGATCCCGCCAAGCCCGAGCGCGAGTGGGTCCACTGGCTGCTCTACGACCTCCCGCCGACCACCGGCGACCTCGCCGAAGCCATCGCCCCCGAGCGCCTGCCCACCGGCACCAGGCAGGGCAAGAACGACTGGGGCGCCGCCGGCTGGCGCGGCCCCTGCCCGCCGATCGGCCGCCACCGCTACCGCTTCACCGTCTACGCCCTCGACACCACGCTCACCGCCCTCGACGCCCCCGACCGCAAACAGCTCGACGCCGCCATGAAGGGCCACGTGCTCGCGCAAGGCCAGCTCGTCGGCACCTACGAGAAGCAGAGGAAGGCCGAGCCCGAAGCCGATGCCCCCGCCGAGTGAAGCTCACGCCGCCGCGCGGACCCGCGTCTCGCTGCGCGCCAGCAGCTCGGTCAGCCGGGCCCGCGTGGCCGCTCGCCGGGCCGCGTAGATCCTCGGCCACTCCTCGGCCGGTACGCGCCCGTGGGCCAGCATCAGCGCCGGATCCGCCGCCGCGACCAGCGGCGCGTCGTCCGGCGAGTACGCACCCGGGCCCTGCTCCGGCAGCTTCGCCGCCGCGTCGGCGACGGCCCGCCGCAGCTCGTCCCCGCCGCGTTCGAGGCACCACGCGAGGATGTCCCACGCCAGCTCCGCGTGCGAGCGTTCGTCGCGGGCGATCATCCGCACCAGCTCGAGCGCCGCCGGATCGCTGGCCCGCTCGGCCGCCCGACCCGCGACATCAGCATTAAAATCTTCGATCAAGCAGCCGTCGCGCAGGCTCTCGAGCGCCACCATCTCGAGCGGATCGCCCGGCACGCCGAGGCCCTCCCCCAGAATCTCCGGGATCGGCATGGCCCCCTGCGGCTCGCCCGCGTAGCCGCCCGCCAGCGCGAAGCAGCGGCGCGCGTGGACGATCTCCTCGACCGCCGCGCCGTGCGTGCGCACCAGCAATTCGGGCGGCGCACCGAGCCCCGTCAGCAGCCACGACACTCGGCTGAACGCCGGCACGCTCGCGTGCTCCTTCTGCGCGTCGTGGTGCCACAACGTCGCCAGCGCCAGCCTGGTCGCCTCGTCGAGCTCGCCGCACCGCGGCGCCGGGCCCTCGGCCCAGGCCGTGTCGGGCTGCAGCTCCGCGTGGATCACCTTGCCGCGGATCCGCAGCGGCCGCCCCCACGGCGCGAAGCCCGACATGTTCGACAGCACCCACACCGGCAGCGCGAACGTGACGACCGCCAGGATCATCCCGAACACCGCGCTGACCGGCGCGCTCGTCCGCTGCGCGTCGCCGGTGTACATGCGCACGCCGATCGCCCCGTAGCCCAGCGCCAGCAGCCCGCACACGAACGCCGCGATCCACAGCCCGATCGCCGCGTAGCCGCTGAACGTGACCAGCGGGAACACCCCGACCAGGCAGCACAGCCCGATCGTCAGGAACTTGGTCGCCGGGTGCGTCGGCTTGCCGCCCGCCAGCAACGCGGGGTCGAGGCGGGCGTCGGTCGGTGCGCTCGGCGGCTGATACGGGTTGGCGTCGCGCGGGTCCATCGCGCCACGATATCGCGGCCGCCGCCCGACCGACAGCCGCGCGGCGAGCCGCGCCCCGCGACACCGCCGCGCCCGCTGGCCTCGCGCCGGCGTCACCGCAAGCGCGCTACACGGCCGCGCGCTCGCCCGTCGCCCGCCCGCGGCTCCACCGCGTCACGCAGTTGCGACCGCCGCGCTTGCAGCGGTACAGCGCCTGGTCGGCCCGCTCGACGAGCTCGCTCGGGTCACGCGCGTCCTGGGGGTACTCCGCGACGCCCATCGAGATCGTCACCGCGAACGGCCCCTGCTCCGACGTCATCGTCTGCGCCGCGACCTCTTCACGCAGCTTGTTGGCGAACAGCTCCGCCCCCTCGCCATCGGTGTCCGGCAGCACCAGCACGAACTCCTCGCCGCCGTAGCGGGCCACCACGTCGACCTTGCGGGCCCGCCCGGCGAACACCGCCGCCACGCGCTTCAGCACCGCGTCCCCGACCGGGTGCCCGTAGGTGTCGTTGACCTTCTTGAAGTGGTCGATGTCGGTGAGGATCACCGCGAACTTCTGGCCCGTGCGCTCGGCCAGCGCGTGCAGCCCGGCCAGGCGCTCGCGGAACGCGCGGTGGTTGGTCAGCCCCGTGAGCCCGTCGGTCGTCGCGCGCTCCTCCATCGCCCGGTACATGCGGGCGTTCTGCAGGCTGACGCTGACCTGATGCGAGATCACCCGCAGCATGTCGCGGATCGCCCGCGGGAACCGCCGCTCGTGCATCGACGCCAGCGTGATCGCCCCCAGCACCTGGTCGCCGCGCACCAGCGGCAGCACCAGCAGGCTCTGGGCCCGCCGCAGCCGCGTGTGCAGCGTGAACACCACCGTCTCCGGCCCCGGCGCCTCGTCCTCGGCCGGCATGTGGTGACGGTTCTTCACCGCCATCGCCACCATGCCCGCCCCGTCCTCGAACACCAGGTCCGTCAGCGCCGCCGCCACCGTGCGCCAGTCCTCGCCCGCGTCGCGGTGATCGCCGCCGGGCGCGTCGACCGCGAGCACCCGGTGCGCCCGCGCGTGCGGGTCGTAGCCCGTGACGACCGCCAGGTCGTAGCCCGCGATCGCCCGGATCGCCTGGAAGCTCTTCTGATAGACCGCGTCGAGCCCGAGCGCCCCGCTCAGCAGCTCGCTCGCGCGGTAGAACTGCTCCTGCTCGTACTTGCCGCGCTCGATCGCCGCGAACACCCGCTCGTGCTCGACGATCCGCTGCACGTGCTGGGCCGCCGCCGCCACCCGCCACTGCTCCTCCTGCGTGAACGGCCGCGACCCCGTGCGGTCGGCGCACACGATCCCCAGCAGCGACCCGCGGCGCAGCAGCGGCACCGCGCACAGGTCCGTGACCGGCTCGCCCTGGCGGTCGTCGGCGTAGTACGGCGGCAGCCGCTTGTCCGACATGTTTTTAAGCACCAGCGGCTTGGGGTCGCGCAGCATGCTGGCCAGCACCCCCGGCCCGTCCATCGTCTTGCCGTCCCGCAGCTCGTGCGCCGGACCGGTGACCTCCTTGATCGTCAGCGTCTCGTCCGACAGCCACAGCAGCGCCGCGCTGTGCAGCCCGAGCGCGTCGCGCAGCAGCGCCAAATTGAACGCCACCTGCTCGAGGATCCCGTGCACCGCCCCCTGCGCCAGCTGCAGCTCGTCGACCTCACGCCGGCGCCCGCCGGTGTACGGCGCGATCAGCCGGAAGTCGCGGGCCTCGACGCGCATGCGCTCGATCTCCCCCTCGACCCGCGCCTCGTGCTCGCGGTGCAGCCGGCGCACCAGCCCGCCGAGCACCAGCAGGTTGCCCGCCGCGAAGAACGCGATGAAGCTGAGGTGGTACAGCACCTGCTGCCCCTCGCCCACGCCGAGCAGCAGCTCGAGCCCCGCGATCGCCCCCAGCCACGCCATCCCGACCCAGCGCGTGCGGTGCACGATCAGCAGGAACGACACCAGCGCGTACACCAGCGGGTGCGCCGGGCTGGCGAGCCCCCCGGTCATCCCGAGCAGCAGGTACACCCCCGTAATAATTAAAAGTCCGAGCTCGAGCTCCGCGCGCGGCGTGCGGGCTGCCGTCTCGTCGAACAGCTCGCGCCAGACCGCCCGGGCCAGCACGACCGCGTAGATCGTCAGCCCGAGCATCAGCGGCAGGCTCCCGCCCGAGAAGCCCGCCGCGGCCTGACCGGTGGCGAGCAGGATCCACGCCGAGGCGAGCGCGACGAGGCCCCAGCGCGTGCGCCAGAGCAGGTCCGTGAACATGCGGGTCATCGTGGTCATGGGGAGGAGGCGTGGCCCTTCGGCTGGCTGCGCTGCACTTCGAACACCACCTCGCCGGGGCGGACGAGGTTCAGATCTTCACGCGCGATGCGGGCGACCTCCGCCGGGTCACGCTTCAGCGCCGCGACCTCCGCCTGCAGCGCCGCGATCTCCCCGCGCAGCCGCTCGTTGCGCTGCTGCAGCTCGGAGTGCTCGCGGGCCACCCGCGTCAGATCGTCGGCGCCGGCGCCCGTGCCGATGCGCTGCGGCACGTAGGCCACGGCGAACACCAGGAGCGCGGCGAGCAGGAGACGGTTGACCCACACCATGCGAGGACCCGCACCGTATCCGCGGCGCGCCGCCACGCAACATTTCAACGATCTCGCCGCCGCACGCCGCCGCGCGTCGACTCCGGCGACTTTCTTGCCCTCGCCCGCGACCCCGCCGCACTCACGACGGCAGCCACTTGCGCCGCACCGGCGCCTGCGGCTCGGGCTCCCGCGGCGGCGGCACCGGCTCAGGCTCCTCCTCACGCCGCGGCGCCTCCGGCACCCGCGGCAACGCCGGGTCGTCCGGTCGCGTCGGCTCCGTCGAGGGATTCGGGGTGATGCGCAGGCGACGACGACGAGTCATGACGGTAGGCGGTGAACGGGTGAGGTGTTCACCTGTTCACCACCCTGCGCCACGCGCGTTGTCTGAGGTGGATAACGCGCCGCGCGAAACAGCCTGTTGTCAAGAGCGAATTCGCCCACCCTTATCCCCCACTTTTTTCCAAAAAGTGGCCCTTATCTCCCACTTTTTCCTAAAAGCAGTCGCCTATTCCCCACTTTTGGACATCGTCCCAAGAAGCCCACTCGTGAACTCCAAGAATCCCCTGGCCGACCTTCCAGAGGTTTTCTCCTCATCGACAGTAATTTCTCGCGCGGTCTCGCGCGCAGTTGCGAAGGGCGAGCTTCGCCAGCTCGGTCCACGGATCTACACCAAGAACCTTACCGACCGACCCGAGAGCATCATCAACCGTCATCGATGGCCGTTGATCTCGGAGCTCTTGCCCGGAGCCCTCATCTCCGACCGCACTGCTCTCGAGCTAAAGCCCGCAAGAGACGGGTCGATCTTCGTCGTCTCCGACCACAAACGTGACATCGAGCTCCCTGGGCTGATTCTTCGGCCCCGAAAAGGTCCACCGCCCCTCGTCGGTTCGGATCGTCCTTTCATCGGGTCCCTCTTCCTCAGCTCCGATGCCCGTGCCTACCTCGACAACATGGCGCCCTCACGTCAACGCGACGACAGAGCCGCCCGGACGTTGAGCCGCGCGGAGCTGGAGGCCCACCTGGAGGCCAAACTCCGCTTCCACGGAGGACTCGACGCGTTGAACAAGACCAGGGACCTCGCCCGACAGATCGCCCCCTCGCTGGGACGCGAGGCAGAATTCTCTGCCTTCGATCGACTCCTCTCCAGCCTCATGGGCACACACGACGCTCCGCTCCTGACCGCAAACGGGCTCGCGCGACAGGCAGGCGCTTCGTATGACCCGGAGCGCCTGCAACTCCTCGAGATCCTCCACCACGAACTCCGCGCCACCCTGCCTACCGTACGCCGCGCCCGTGAACGCAACCCGGAGGACCGCAACACCCTCGCGTTCTACGAAGCCTACTTCTCGAACTTCATTGAAGGTACGAAGTTCAAAGTCGATGAAGCCGAGGGGATCGTGTTCAAGGGCGAGATTCCGGAACGCCGCCCCGAGGATGCCCACGACATCCTGGGCACCTGGCAGATCGTCTCCGACCCTACCGAGATGTTGCGACTCGCACGAACCCCGTCAGAGCTCTTTGAACTGCTCAAACATCGCCATATGGCCGTGATGGTAGGCCGACCCGGGTTATCCCCCGGGGAGTTCAAGACCCGAACGAACGTGGCCGGTAGCACCGTGTTCGTCGCACCCGAGCTGGTCAAGGGCACGCTGGCCCGTGGCTTCGACCTCTATCGATCCCTCGAAACATCGTTTGCCAGGGCCATCTATCTGATGTTCCTTATCGCCGAGGTCCACCCCTTCACCGACGGTAATGGCCGCATCGCTCGCATCATGATGAACGCTGAGCTGATCGCAAACGGCGAGGAGCGCATCATCATCCCCACCATTCTGCGGGACAACTACCTCAGTGCGCTTAGAGCCATGTCCCACGCGAGGGACCCGAAACCCCTCATAGCGACACTCGACTTCGCGCAGCGCTGGGTCGCGGCCGTGAAGTGGACGAGCGTGAACGAGACCCGACGCGAACTGGAGCTGTCCCACGCATTCCTGGAATCCAGCGACGCCGAAGAAAGGGGCGTCCGCCTCCGAATCCCTGATCCGATGTTTGGCGCGACCAACGCAAACCCTTAACCCCCACTTTTTCCCAAGACCAGCCCCTTAAGTCCCACTTTTTCCCTTCACGCCGACGCTATCTCCCGAATTTTTCCGCCCCCCGCGTCACGGCTTCGGGGCCGTCGCGCACGCGTCGACCGCCGTGATGTCGCAGGACTCGCAGCTCCAGCGGAAGTTGTCGAGCAGCACCACCGTCGCCCGCTCGCTGTCGCCGCGGTCGGCGAGCAGCGCGCCGATCGTCACCTCGGCGCCGGGCCGCACCGTCCCGCGGACGGTCATCCAGGTCGAGCACGCGTGCTGTTCGAACCCCGTGCCCTGCAGCTGCGGCTCGGCGAACACGAAGCCCGGCCCGAGGAAGTGCGGGTGCAGCGACTTGACCGTCAGCGGCAGCCCGCGCTGCGGGTCGAACATGTCGGGCACGTAGGCCACGTTGCCGGTGTACGGCTGGGTCGGCACCACCTGCGGATCGACCGCCGAGGGGTCCGACTGCCACACCGTCAGCAGGTCGCGCGCCGGCGTGTTGATCTGCGACGGCCACTCCGAGCTGCAGAACGCCAGGTCGAGCGTGTAGCCGAACACCCCGTCGGGCACCGTCGCCGTCAGCGTGAAGTGGACCGCGTCGTTCGGGTCCGGCAGCGCCTGCCACTCGGGGTCGAGGCTGTCCGAGCAGTCGTGCACCCCGTCGCAGGCGTGGAACGGCTGGTCGCCGACGCCGCCGTTGGACCCCGGCGTCGCGTCGAACGGCGCCGGCAGCACGTCCGCGTCGTCGTTGCCGTTGTCGCCGTTGCCAAACTGCGAGTTCGGCCCCTCGAGCACGGTCCCCTCGCCGTCGGGCGCGGCGATCTTGCCCGAGCTCAGCATCAGCAGCGCGTCGCCCTCGCGCGGGGCGTAGAACGCCCGGTCCGGCGTCGCCGGATCGCCGTCGTCATCGTACTTGAACGACCCGAACGCCCGCGCCACCTGCCACGAGGCCCCGTCCGCCGCCGTCAGCTGGAAGCCCGTGACCTGCACCGAGTTGTCCGCCAGGTCGTCGCACACGCCGAGCGCCCGCTGCGCGTTGGTCGCGTCGGCCTTGTCCGCCAGGTCGAGCCCCGCGTCGCACTCGACGTACTCCACCGGCGCCGTGCACACCGTCGCCGTCGCCACGCACGCGCTCGAGCAGGCGTCCATCGGCCCCACGTCGATCGCGTTGCCGTCGTCGCACTCCTCGCCGAGGTCGACCACCCCGTTGCCGCACAGCGTCGTCGTCGTGCAGTCCGGCTCGCAGCCGTCGCCCGCGTCCTGGTTGCCGTCGTCGCACTCCTCCGAGCCCTCGACCACCCCGTCGCCGCACGTCATCGCCGCCGTCAGGCAGTCCGCGCTGCAGCCGTCGCCGTCCTCCACGTTGCCGTCGTCGCAGGCCTCCGGCGGCTCGACCGTGCCGTTGCCGCAGATCGGCGTCAGCGTGCAGTCCGCCTCGCAGCCGTCGCCCGCGTCCTGGTTGCCGTCGTCGCAGGCCTCGTCGCCCTCGAGCGTGCCGTTGCCGCACACCGCCGCCGCCCCGGTCGTGTCGGTGTCGCCGGCCGCCGACGTGCCGTCGGTCGCGTCCGTCGTCGGCGCATCGGTGACGCTGGTGATGCTCGTCAGCGGCTCGCTCATCGTCGTCGTGGGGTCGAGCGCCCCGGTCGTGGCGTCGCCGCTCGTCGTCGGCGCCGCCTCCGTCGTCACGTCGAGCGTCGAAGTGTCGAGCGTGATCAGCGGCGGCGGGTCGCCCGAGTCGTTGGGATACTCCGCCGGATCGGTGTACACGTAGCCGATGCCCGGGCAGCCGCCGAGCGCCGCGGCCCCCACACTCCACCCGCAGATCCGCAGCATCGCGGCGATCGTCCTCGACATCGGCCCGTCCCCCCAGCGGGCCAGTCTACCCGCTCGTGCACGCGGGCGTCAGCCCGGACGACCGTCAATCGAACCACCGACCGGCGCCGTGCGATGTATCGCGAGCCAGTGGGCCGCCGCCTCGCCGGCCCCCGCTGGAGCGCCCTCGCCGGTCTGCTGGAGGACCCGCGCTGGGCCGCGCTCGTCGCCGACCCGCTCGCCGCTACAAGATCCCCGCGACCTTCAAGCGCTGGCGATACACCCGCGGCGGCGCCGTGATGAACAGCGCCATGCCGTCGGGGTCACCGAACGCGCAGTTGGTCGCCGACTCCGGCACCGCGATCGTCCCGAGCACCACGCCGTCCGGCGTCACCACCCGCACGCCGCCGCCGCCGGTCACGTACAGGTCGCCGAACACGTCGACCGCCATGCCGTCGGGGTCGCCCGGCAGGTCGCTGGCGAGGTCGACGAACACCTCGCCGCCGACCGCCGCGCCGTCCGGCTCGACCGCGAACACCCGCACGTGCTCGAGCGCCGTGTCGTCGACGTACAGCCGCGACTCGTCGGGCGACAGCGCGATCCCGTTGGGCCGATCGAAGTCCTGGGCGACGAGCGACAGCTGCCCCTGCGGGTCGATACGAAACACCCCCTGGAAGCCCAGCTCCTGCTGGTTGGGGGCGATCCCGTAGGGCGGGTCGGTGAAGTAGATCGTGCCGTCCGACCGCACCACCAGGTCGTTCGGACTGTTGAGCTTCAGCCCCATGTACGCGCCCGCCAGCGCGGTCGTCATGTCCGGCGCGTCGTACCGCGCGACCTCCCGCGGCCCGTGCCGCGCCGCCAGCAGCCGACCCACGCCGTCGAACGCCAGCCCGTTGGCGTTGCCGCTCGGGGTCGCGTACGGCGACGAGCCCTCGCCCTCGGCCCAGCGGAAGATCGTGTCCGCCGGGATGTCCGTGTACAGCAAGAACCCCTCGGGCGACCACTGCGGCCCCTCGGTGAACATGTGCCCGTCGGCGATCAACTCGAGCTCGCCGTCGACGATCTCGTCAAAACTCATCGGCGGCTCCACCGTCCCCGTCGTGCCCTCCGTCGTGCCCTCGCTCGTCGCCGCCGCGCCCGTGCTCGTGCTCTCCTCGCCCGCGCTCGTCGGCCCCGCGCTCGTCGGCTCCGCCGCCGTCGTCTCGCCGCCGGTCGGCGCCTCCTGCGTGGTCCCGCCGCTCGAGCCCGCGGTCGTCGTCATCGTCGACGCCGACGTCGACGCGTCCGTCGCCGTCGCCGACGTCTCCGAGGTCATGGAAGAATCACCGCAAGCGGCGAGGACGAACGACAAGAACCAGCGCGAGCTCATACGTCGCGCATACACGACCCCCGCGCGGCGCTCAAGGCCTCGTCCCCGCGCGTCACCAGCAGGTCCGCCAGCGCGTCGCCGATCTCGAGTCCGGTGTCGCGTTCGAACCGCAGGAACATCGGGCTCGGGTTGGCCTCGAGGAACACCAGGTCGCCCGCGGGCGTGCGCCGGAAGTCGATGCCCGTCCACACCAGCCCGAGCGCCCGCGCGATCCGCCGGCACAGCTGCGCCTCCGCGTCGCTCAGCACCACCGCCTCGCTGACGTGCGTCGGGTCGGTGCGAAAGTCGACGTGCCCCGGATCTTTTAATAGGATCCGCCCGGCGCACACGACGTCGCCGATCACGTACACCCGCACGTCCTCGCCCGCGATCCACCGCTGGAGCTGCATCGGACACGCGCGGATGCTGTCGGTCCGCTCGAGGTCCCGCCGCGTCATCCGCCGCGCGTACGCCCCGCCCCCGACGGGTTTGATGATGACCCCCTCCGGGTGCGCGTGGAACATCGCCGCAGCCGCCGCCGGATCGCTGGTGATCACGGTCTCCGGCACCGCCACCCCGAGCCCCGCGACCGACGCCGACTGCACCGGCTTGAAGCGGTGCGCCGCGATCGCCGTCGCCGGGTTGATGACGGGCACTCCGAGCCCCAGCAGCAGCGACTCGAGCGCGCGCCGCGTCTCCTGCTCGGCGAACCTGTGCAGCTTCTCCGCGAGCCCGCGGGCCGCGCGCGTGGCCCGGGCGGTGCGCCAGTACACCGACCGCACCTCCGCCAGATCCAGCCGCCCGCTCGCCAGCCCCAGCGCGCCTCGCCGCTCGATCGGGTCCCACGCCAGCGTCGCCTCCGCGGGGAAATTATTGAAGTCGAGAAAGACCGCGGCGGCCCCGCGCGACGCCACCTTGGCGGCCACGGCCGCCGCGTGCGCGTCGTCGGGACCGCCGACGATCAACACCACCGAGCTCACGTCCGACTCAGCGACCTTCCGGCGGCGCCGCGTCGGCGGCGGCCACCGCCGCCGCGTGCAGCGTGATGCCGTCCGGATCCCTCGGCGCCGCGTCGGAGGGCGCCTCTTCGCCGCCCTCTTCGCCGACCGCCAGCGTCGTGTACTTCTTGTCCTCCTCGCCGCCGGCCGCCGCCTCGTCGCCGCCCTCTTCGCCGACCGCCAGCGTCGTGTACGTCCTGTCCTCTTCACCGCCGGCCGCCGCCTCGCCCTCGCCGGGCGCCGCCTCGTCGCCGCCCTCTTCACCGACCGCCAGCGTCGTGTACTTCGGCTCCTCGTCCTTGCCGCCCTTCGCGCCCACCGAGATCTCGACCCACACGTCGCGGAACCCCGCGAACCCGCCGCTCCGGCCGCGCACGTTCACCACCTCGAACTCGACCATGCCGTCGGCCACGCCCTCCGCCTTCAAGGCCTGCTGCACCGCATCGTCCAGCGCCTCCGACAGCGAGAACTGCTTCGAATGACCGACAAAACGCCCCTTCTGTTGCTCCGGCATCGCGACCTCCAGGCCCGCGATGACACGCCCGCGGCGCATCACCGTCAAGCGCAAGCCGCCGCGCGCGCCGGCGCAATCACAGCGGCTTGCGGTCGAGCTTGCTGCTCGTGGCCGTCAGCGTGTACAGGAACGCCCCGCCCTTCGGGCTCGCGTCGAACATGAAGGCCAGCGCCGAGCGCACGCAGGCGCGGACCTTGGCGTCGCCCGGCATCTCGACCCTCGCGCGCCCGCCCGGCTTGACCTCGACCCGGAACTTCAGCGCGGCCAGCGGCTTCGGCCCCTTCTTCATGCACGTCGCCCGCAGGAACGCGTGCTGCTCCTCGACGTACTTGCGCGCCGAGCGATAGTCGAAGCCGGGCTCCGGCCGCTTCTTGGCCGAGGCCGCCGGGACCTCGCCCGCCGGCGCCTCGGGCTCGTCCGCGCCCTCGTCGTCCCCGGGCCCCGGCCGCGGATCCACGTCCGCCGCCGACGCGCCGGCGGCGAGCGGGCCGGCCTTCGTCGGCTCGCCCTTCGCCTCGCCCGCGGCCGGCCCTGCCTCCGCGACCCCGGTCGCACTCGCCGGATCGTCGGCCGGCGGCGCCGTGAACCGCACGAACAGCACCACCGCCGCGACCACGGCCACCAGCCCCAGCGCCGCGCGCTGCCACGGGAACGGCCGCGCGCTCGTCTCCTCGACCTCGTCGACCTCCTCGGCCCTGCGCGCGGCCAGCCGGGCCGCCCGCAGCGACGCCGACGAGCGAGCCCTCGCCCGCGGCGTCGCCACGTCCGCCGCCGCGACGGCGACCGCGGCCGGGGCCGGCGCCGAGGTCACCGCCCGCTCGCCGCCGTCGGTCCGCTCGCGCGCCCCGGTCGCCGCCGCCTCGAGGTCGGCCGGGGCCGGCGTGATCGTACGAGCCGGCTCGACCGGCGCCGGGGTGGTCCGCTCGTGCGTCCGCGCCGGCTCGTCGTCGGTCGGCGGCGGCGTCTGCCGCAGCGCCGACACCGGCGTCGAGCTGCTCGAGATCTCCCCGAGCAGCGTGTTGCGCGGGCGCCCCAGCGCGGCGCGCAGGCGCTGGCCCATATCCTCCGCGGTGGCGAAGCGCTGCGCCGGGTCCTTGGCCAGCGCCCGCATGACGATGGCGTCGGCCGCCTCCGGAATGCCGAGGTGCGACGCCGCCTCGCTCGGCCGCCGCGGCGCCGCGTGCTTGTGCTGAAACAGCGTGTCGAGGGCGTTCTTCTCGTGGAACACCGCCTCGCCGGTCAGCAGCTTGTACATCGTGGCCCCGAGCGCGTACACGTCGGAGCGCGCGTCGGGCGTCGCCCGCGAGGCGATCAGCTCCGGCGCCATGTACTCCGGCGTGCCGAGGATGATGCCCTCCTGCGTCACCCCGGCCTCGACGTTGACGTCGCGCGCCAGCCCGAAGTCGATGAGCTTGATGTGGTCCTCGTTGTCGTCGAGGTCGACGCGCATGCAGTTCTGCGGCTTGATGTCGCGGTGGAAGATGCCCCGCCGGTGGCCCGCGGTCAGCCCGCTGCAGATCTGCAGGGCCATCAGCCCGACCCGCTCCCACGGCAGCGGCCCCTCGCGTTCGAGCAACTCCTCGAGCGTCTCGCCGACCAGCAGCTCCATCACCACGTAGAGCTGCCCGGTCGGGAACGTGCCGACGTCCAGAGCGCGCACCACATGGTTGCTCTGGATCTCCATCATCGCCCGCACCTCCTGCACCGACCGCTTGACCGTCTCCGGCCTGTGCGACAGGTGCAGCTCGACGATCTTGACCGCCAGCGGCCCGCCCGAGCGCACGTGCGTGGCCCGGTACACCCGCGACATGGCCCCGGAACCCAGCATCTCCTCGAGGCGGTAGCGCTCGTCGATCACCGTCCCGATCAGCGGGTCCTCCTCGAGCCCGCGCTCCAACGACGCCCCGGCCACGACCTCCGTCGCGGGCGACTCGTCCTCGTCCTCGTCGACCGCCAGCTCCTCGATCGACGGCGAGTTGAACATCAAGGTCGGCGCGTCATCCGGGAGCATCGGCGACCCCACGGCCACCGGCTCGCGCGCAGGCGTCACAACCTCCGCCGGCGCAGCCGCCGGTGAGGCCATCTCCGCCAACTTCGTCGGAGCCGCCGCAGGTGCCGCCGTCGGTGCGGCCACCTCCGCCGGAGCCGCCACCGCCGTCGGCAGGCTCACCAGGCCGGTCGGCTCGTCGTCGATCGCCAGCGACGCCAGCAGCGACCCGACCGGCTGCCCGCCGACCTGACGCGTCGGCGCAGCCGCCCCGCCCGCGGACGCGAACGCCTGCGAGCGCGACGGCATCACCCCCGGCGTCGACGGCCCGCCGCGCGTCGGCAGCACGAAGCTCGGCGCCGGCTTGGTTGCGAACACCACCGCCGGCGCGCTCGGCTTGGCCCCGCCGGCGCCGATCGGCGCGATCGGCCCGTGCACCGCGGTCGCCGCCGGCTCGACCGCCGCGGCCAACGGCCTCGCCGCCTTCAAAGGACCCGAAGCCCACCCCGCCCCCGACTTCGTCGGCACGCTCGACGACGGCCCCGGCTTCGTCGTCGGCTCCGCCGCGGCCGACTCCGCCGGCTTCTGCACCCCGCGCATCGCCAGCGAGACCTCTTCACTCGTCGGGATCACCGCCTTCACCTCGCGTGCCGGCGTCGACGTCGTCGCCGCGGGCGCCGGGTCCACCACAGTCGCCGGCACATTCATCGACCCCGATCGCGACGCCCGCGTCGGCACCTCCGAGACCAGCACCTCGCGCGTCGCCTCGCTGTCCGAGACCTCGACCCTCGCCGCCGCCGAAGCTTGCTGCGACGTGCTCGCCGGCGCCTCCACCGGCGAGACCGACGACGGCCCCGCGATCGACGGCCCCGCGATCGACGGCCCCGCGATCGACGGCGCCCTCGAGATCGACGACGGCGCCAAGATCGACGACGGCGCCAGGACCGACGACCGTCCCGAGATCGACGACGGCGCCGAGATCGACGACGGCGCAAAGATCGACGGCCGCCCCGAGCCCGATGACCGCCCTGCCCCAGACGGCGGCCCCGAGATCGACGACGGCCCCGCGCTCGACGATGCCTCCGCGCTCGACGAAGGCCCCGCGCTCGACGGCACCTCCGCGGGCGCCGTGTCGTCGCCCGCCGACGCCGCGTCCGTGATCTCCGCCTCGTCCGAGTCCGCCTGCCCCGCCGCCCGCTCCCCCGCCTGCTCAGCGCTCACGATCGTGGTCGGTCGCGCCACGACGTCGGCACCCGCGTCCGACGCCGCGGGGCTCGCCGAAGACGTCGAGCGTGACACCGCCGGCACCTCACCATCGTCGCCGAAGTCGACTCCCAGCCCCGCCGGCCTCGTCGCCGTCGTCGCCGGCGACACCGCCGGCCTCTCGCCGTCGTCGTCGAAGTCGACGCGCAGCCCCGCCGGCCGCGCCGTCGCCGACACCGCCGGCACCTCACCATCGTCGCCGAAGTCGATTTCCAGCCCCGCCGTCGCCGTCGTCGCCGGCGACACCGCCGGCCTCTCGCCGTCGTCGTCGAAGTCGCCGTGCATCCTCGCCGTCGCCGTCGCCGACGCGTGCTCCGTCGAGCCCGCCGTCTCCCTCGGCTCCGCCGCGGCCACCGGCTGCGCCACCGGACGCGAGACAACGGTGTCGACGGTGACCACCGCCTCCGTCGCCTCACCCCTGGCCCTGGCCTTGGAGGCCCGCTGCACGCGCGAGCGCGTCGGCTCCTCGACCACCGTGTCGCGCTTGGCCCGCGGCCGCCGCGTCCCTGGACCCGCGCCGGCACGCGCCGCCGGCTGGTCGGGAGGCTGGGATGGAGGAGTCTCTGCGGGCGCATCGGGCTCGCTCGCCGCGGGTTTGGGGATGCGGCTGCCAGGAAGCTGGATGTGACGGCGCATAACCGGCGCCGATCTTACTGCGCCCGTCGCTGGTTGTTCGACGAGGCCGGGCAATTCGTCGCCGCTATGTGACGCCCGGCATGCGCGCTCGCGCGGCGATCCGCAGTATGTGCACTCGCGCACATTTTATTAAACGCGGCAATTGTCGGCATATATCGCCGCTGCAGACTCCGTCGAGCCTGCGTTCGGCTCGGCACGCGCGTCGAAGCCGGCGAGCTCCGCGAGGGCCGCCAGCGCAAGCTCGCGCGTGCGCAGCACCGACGCGTCGACGCGGACGTCCCGGGCCAACGCGACGAGCCCGGGCACCAGCGCCGGCGCGCCGACCTCGGCCGCGAGCCGAACGAGCCGCTCCTTCACCCACCACGCCGCCCGGCCCGGCCCGGCCGCGACGACCGTCACCTGCGCGCCGCCGGTGGTCACCGGGTCGTCGCCCGAGATCCGCAGCGCGGAGATCTTCCCGCCCTCACGCCGCAGCCGCACCAGCACCATCCGGCCGCCGTGACCCCGCGAGCCCTCGAGCGCCAGCTCGACCACGTTCGCCAGCGGGTCACAGCGACGGCAAGCCCGTCGTCCCCGGCGGCGCAGGCGGAGGCGGCGCGGCGCAGGCCGCGACGCCCACGAACACCACGACCGTGGAGCTCATCGACTCCGAGTCTACCGACGTGCCTCCCTGCGAGGCGCCCGCCTCCGCGCAGACCTGTCCCAAGGGACATCAACCGACGATCGCCCGCGATGTCGGGTGTACATCGTTCACGGACGCCTGCAGGCCGTGCGCGCACTCCCGCGCCAAGCGCCGTGATGCCATGAATACCGGTTAATTCGCCGGTCCTCACGAATTTGCCCCGCCACAGCCGCGGCGGGCCGGGATATATTGGCGATCCAGCGTCCATGGTGGCAGAGGCGCAGCAACCACAGGAGCGCGGCGACACGTCCGCCTCGCTCGCGGAGCGGTGCAGCGACCTCGAGCTGCACCGCATCGACCTGATCGCGCGCCTGCTCGCGCTGAAGGACGCCGCCCTCAACCCCGAGGCGATCCTCGTGCGCACCGCCGCCGAGACCCGCCGCTCCTACGACCGCCAGCTCGACGCCGTACTGTTCATGGCCGGCATGCTCCGCATCAGCTCGGCGATGATCACCAGCGACGACCCCACCCGCGCCCTGATCGCCGGCGAGCGCCTCGCCGACCTGCTCGCCGCGCTCGACGACCCCTCCGCCGTCGCCTTCCTCCGCGGCCTGCGCCGCCGCGGCGAGCTCGAGCGCCCCCCGCCGCTCGACACCCAGCGCCTGCTCCGTCGCGCCTGCGGCCGCGGCCGACCCCACGACGTCCGCACCCCCACCCGCGAGCCCCTGCCCTGCGCCGCCTGGGACGCGCTGCTCGACAGCCTCGCCCGCTCGGTCGCCGTCGACCGCGACGCGGAGGTCCAGGTCGACATCCAGCTCGACAACCTCGACCCCACCGACCTCGCCCGCCGCCGCGACTGGGTCCGCGCCGCCATCACCCACGGCGAGACCGTCGTCGCCCTCACCGAGACCGGCCCCACCGACGTCTTCGACAGCACCCCCCTGCTCGCCACCGGCGGCGACGGCTGGGCCCCGCCCGAGCGCTCCCTGCTGCCCGCCGGCCACCGCATCGGCCGCTTCACGCTGCTGCAGAAGCTCGGCGACGGCGCCATGGGCGTCGTCTACGCCGCCTACGACCCCGAGCTCGACCGCCGCATCGCCGTCAAGCTGCTGCGCGCCCGCATCGGCGGCGCCGCGCGGGCCCAGGCCCGCCTGCTGCGCGAGGCCCAGGCCATGGCCCGCGTGGCCCACCCCAACGTCGCCGTGGTCCACGACGTCGGCACGCTCGCGGGCGACGTGTTCGTGGCCATGGAGTTCGTCCGCGGCCACACGCTGCAGGCGTGGTTGAAGGAGCGCCCGCGGACCTGGCAGGAGGTCGTCGAGGTCTTCGTGCAGGCCGGTCGCGGCCTCGCCGCGGCCCACGCCGCCGGCCTCGTGCACCGCGACTTCAAGCCGACCAACGCGATGATCGGCGAGGACGGCCGCGTCCGCGTGCTGGACTTCGGCCTCTGCTACTCCGAGGCCGGCGAGGACCTCGTCGAGCCCACCCTCGAGACCGCCACCGACGTGCGCATCACCCGGCGCGGCGACATCGTCGGCACCCCCGCGTACATGCCGCCCGAGCAGTACCACCGCGGCGGCGACGTCGGCCCCTCCGCCGACCAGTTCAGCTTCTGCGCCTCGCTCTACGAGGCCCTCTACGAGCGGCTCCCGTTCGCCGGCGAGACCATCCACGACGTCGCCGCCGCGGTCGCCCGCGGCGAGGTCCGGCCGCCGCCGAAGGGCCGCAGCGTGCCCGCGTGGCTGCACGCGGTCGTCATGCGCGGCCTGCGGGCCGAGCCCCACGCCCGCTTCCCCAGCATGGACGCGCTGCTGCAGTCGCTCGACCGCAGCGGCAGCAACCGCACCCGCCGCGGCGCCGCCCTCGCCGTCGCCTTCTCGCTCGCCGCCGGCGTCGGCGGGTTCTTCATCGCCAGCAGCCAGGCCCCCGAGGAGGACCGCTGCAGCGGCGGCGACGCCGAGAGCTCCGCGGTCTGGGACGACGTCCGCCGCGCCCGCGCGGAGCAGGCCATCGCCGCCGCCGGCCCCGCGTTCGCCGAGGAGGTGTGGCCCCGCGTGTCCGCCACCCTCGACGACTACGCCGCCGCGTGGAAGACGATGCACCGCGGCGCCTGCGAGTCGCGCCTGCGCGGCGAGCTGTCCGACGCCCTGTTCGACCGCCGCACCGCCTGCCTGGCCCTGCGCAGGGCGGCGCTCGACGAGGCCGTCGGCGTCATCGAGGGCGCCGGCGTGGCCCTGCGCGCGCTCGAGGTCGTCTCGCAGCTCCCGCCGCTCGACCGCTGCGCCGACCTCGCGGCCCTCGCCGCCGACGTCCCGCCGCCCGCCGACCCGGCCGTCCGCGCCGCCGTCGACGCCCTGCGCCCCCGCCTCACCCGCGTCGAGGCGCTCGAGCACGCCGGCCAGGCCGCCGACGCCCGCGCCCTCGCCGACGAGCTCGTCCGCGAGGCCGAGACGCTCGGCGAGCGCTCCCTGCTCGCCGAGGCCCTGCTGCAGCGCGGCCGCCTCGACCTGAGCCGCCTCGACCTGCCCCGCGAGCAGGACGCGATCCTCACCCGCGCGTACCTCACGGCCCTCGGCGGCCGCCTCGACGAGCTCGCGGCCGAGGCCCTGGCCCTGCGCATCTACGTCCGCGGCCGCGCGGGCAACAGCGCCAGAGCGCTCGAGGACCTCCCGGTCGCCCAGGAGATGGTCGCCCGCCTGCCCTCGCCCGCGCGCGTCGACGGGCTCCTGCTCAACAACGCCGGCGTGGTGCACATGCTCGCCGGCGACACCGAGCGCGCCGCCGCCGTGTTCCGCGCGGCGCTCGCCGCCCGCGAGGCCGCCCTCGGCCGCGAGCACGTCGAGGTCGCCTACACCCTCCTCAACCTCGCCCTCGTGTGCCCCCCGAGCGAGCGCCTCGGCCTCATCCGCCGCGCCCTCGCCGTCCTCGAGGCCCAGCTCGGCCGCGCCCACCCCCGCGCCATCGAGGCCCGCTTCCTCAGCGGCAACTTCGCCCCCGACCCCCGCGACGCCCTCGCCCTCGTCTCCCCCGCCTGCGAGACGCTCGCCCGCTTCACCCCCGACGACGTCACCCAGCGCGCCCGCTGCCTCAGCAACCTCGGCCACCACGCCGAGGAGTCCGGCGACGCCGCGGCCGCCGCCGCCGCGTTCCGCGAGGTCGACGTCCTCCTCGCCTCGCCCGCCCTCGCCCTGCCCGCCGCCGAGCTCGCGGCCCTCCGCGGCCGCGCGGCCCTCTACACCGGCGAGTCCCGCGACGTGCTCGCGCCCCTGCGCGACGCCATCGCGCCCGCGAGCGGCCCCGAGGACCTCTGGCAACGCACCGAGCGCGGCGAGGCCGAGCTCCTCCTCGGCCTCCACCTGCAGCGCCTCGGCGACCAGCCCGTCGCCGCCGGCGAGGCCCTGCGCGCCGCCATCCGCGACTACGAGGCCGTGCCCGCCGACGACATCCCCGCCCAGCAGCGCCTCGCGGTCGCCCGCACGGCCCTCGCCGACCTGCTCATGACCGGCCCGCCCGCGGCCCGGCTCGAGGCCGCCGACCTCCGCACCCGGGCCGAGCAGTGGTACCGCTCCGCCGGCCCCGGCTACGCCTGGCGCCTCGACCCGCGCGAGCGCGGCGAGTGAGCGCGCGCTCGCACGCCCACGTCCAGACCCGCGCCGCGCGGCTGTCCCGGCGTTTCTGCGATACTCGTCCGCCATGCCGACCCGCACGCTGCTCGCGCTGCTGCTGTGCCTCGCCGCGTGCGACAAGCGCCCCGCCGAGCCCGCCGCCAGGCCGCCCGGGCCCGCCGGGCCGACCCCCTCCGACCCGCCGACAGGGCCCATGACGCCGAACCTCGTCCTCACGTCGCCCACGCAGCGCGCCCCGCTCGCGCTCGGCCACACCGCGCTCCTGCGCTACGACGGCCTCGCCGTCGAGTCGCTCGCCGCCAGCCCCGACGGCGCCTACCCCGGCGGCAGCGGCGTCTCGCTCACGCTCTACCTCGAGGGCGGCCCGGCGCCGCTCCGCCGCGACCTCAGCCTGCTCTCGCCCGGCTACACCTCGCGCGACAGGGCGTGGTTCGGCGACCACCGCGTCACCCTGCTCGACGTCGAGGACCTCTACACCAAATCGCCGCGCGTCGAGCTGCTGGTCGAGCGCGTCACCGGCGAGCCGCTGCCCGGGCCCGCGACGGCGGCCCGCGTCGTCCGCGGCGACTCCGTCGACCTCGACGCCGACACCCGCCTCGAGTTCCTCGGCAACTCGTCCAAGCAGATCGCCGCCGGCGAGAGCTCGCCGCTGATGGTCGCCGTGCGCTACCACGTCGGCGGCGAGCAGCCCGAGTCGGCCGAGCTCAACGTCGGCCCCGACGGCTCGCCGCGGTCGTGGGACTGGCGCGACTGGCGGTTCACCGTCACCGACCACGCCCACGACGCGTGGCTGCAGCTCGAGATCCGGCGCCTGCGCCTGGCCCCCGCGCCCCGGCCGTAGCCTGCGACAGCCCGCCGCCGCGGTGATACCGTCGCGCGCATGCAACCGTCGCTCGAGCTCCTCCGCCCCGTCGTCGCGCTCGTCGCCTGGACCTTCGTGATGTGGACGTGGATGTACGTCACCCGCATCCCGGCGATCCGCCGCTCCGGCATGGTCCTCGACCCCGCCGCCCCGCGCGGCGAGCAGATGGCCTCCCTGCCCGCCCGCGTGCGCTGGAAGGCCGACAACTACAACCACCTGTTCGAACAGCCGACGCTGTTCTACGCCGTCGCCCTCGTGCTCGCGCTCGTCACCCGCGACGCCGCCACCGACGCCACGCTCGCCTGGACGTACGTCGGCCTGCGCGCGCTCCACAGCGTGTTCCAGGCGACGATCAACAAGATCGAGGTGCGCTTCGCCCTGTTCTTCGTCTCGTCGCTGGTGCTCGCGGCCATGACCGTGCGCGCCGCGCTGCTCGTGCTGTGAGCTCCTCGCCGCGCTCCGCAAGTCCGCCCCTCGCGCCTTCGCCCGCGCGCCTGCGCTACCCTGCCCGACGCATGCACACCCTCCCGCCCGACCACGCCGAACGCATGGCCCGCGCCCGCCTCGCCCTCGACGGCGTCTCGCTCGGCGACGGCTTCGGCGAGCGGTTCTTCGGCCCGGTCGACATCGTCGCCCGCCGCCTCGCCGATCGTCAGCTGCCGCCCGCGCCGTGGGGCACCACCGACGACACCGAGATGGCCGTCGCCGTCACCGCGATCCTCGAGCGCTGCGGCGCCGTCGACCGCGACCTGCTCGCCGCCGAGTTCGCCCGCCGCTACGCCCGCGACCCCCGGCGCGGCTACGGCGGCACCGCCCACCACATCCTCCGCGCCCTCGCCTCCGGCGCCGACTGGCGCGTCGTCTCCCCCGCCGTGTTCAGCGGCTCCGGCTCGATGGGCAACGGCGCCGCCATGCGCATCGCCCCGCTCGGCGCCTACTTCGCCGACGACCTCGAGCGCGTCGCCCTCGAGGCCCGCGCCGCCAGCGAGCCGACCCACGCCCACCCCGACGGCCAGGCCGGCGCCGTCGCCGTCGCCGTCGCCGCCGCCCTCGCCTGGCGGATGCGCACCTGTCCCGACGGACAGGCCCTGCTCGCCGGCGTCGTCGCCCACACCCCCGACGGCGACACCCGCGGCGGCCTCCAGCGCGCCCTCCGGCTGCGCGCGCAGAACACCTCGCTGACCACCGCCGCCGAGGTCCTCGGCACCGGCCACAACGTCATCTCCGCCGACACCGTCCCGTTCGCCCTGCTGTGCGCCTCGCTCCACCTCGACTCGTTCGCCGAGGCCATGTGGACCACCGTCGCCGGCCTCGGCGACCGCGACACCACCTGCGCGATCGCCGGCGGCGTGGTCGCCATGGCCCTCGGTTGCGACAAGCTGCCCGCCGACTGGCTCGCCGCCCGCGAGCCCCTGCGCCTCGACTGACATGACGACCCGCCTCCGCCTCGCCCCCTACCACCAGCAACGCGCCCGCTGGCCCGCCGCCGGCCGCACGATCCTCGCCCAGTCCGACGCCGACAGCGTCGTCGTCTACCAGGCCTACCGCCCGCAGATCGGCCTCCACACCGCCGCCCACGGCCGCTTCGGCGGCGGCTGGTCGCGCGAGCGCATGTCGTGGATAAAGCCGAACTTCCTGTGGATGATGTACCGCTGCGGCTGGGCCTCCAAGGAGGGTCAGGAGGTCGTGCTGGCCCTGTGGATCGCCCGCGCCGGCTTCGACGAGATCCTCGCGAGCGCCGTGCCCTCCTCGTACGACCGCGACGGCTACCCCGACCGCGACGCCTGGCAGCGGGCCGTGCACGGCTCCGACGTGCGCCTGCAGTGGGACCCCGACCACGGCCCCTCCGGCGCCCCCGAGCCCCGGCGTGCGATCCAGCTCGGCCTCCGCGGCGACGCCCTGCGCCGCTTCGCCGACGAGTGGCTGCTGCACGTCGAGGACATCACGCCCCTCGTCGCCAGCCAGCGAGCGAACGCCCGCGCCCCCTACACCGACCTCCTCACCCCCGAGGAGCACCCCTACCCCGTCGCCGACCCCGCGACCGCGCACCGCCTCGGCCTGTGAGCCCCGGCCGCCGCCGCGCCGGCATTGTTCAGCGCAGCTACACAGTCGCGACCAGGAAAGATCGCTACCCACGCGCACGCGCCATCGTCATCCTCGACGATGGAGCTTGCCCATGACCTGCCTCTCACCTCACCAACGCAAAGCCCTGTCGGCCGCGGCCGGCGTCGTCGGACGCCCGCACCTGCGCGCCGGCCTCCTGCTCACCCTCGCCGTCGCCTGCGGCCCCGCCGACCCCGGCGACGCCGCCGACGACGACACCGGCCCGGGCCCCGCCGACAGCTCCTCGTCGACCAGCCAGGACCCCACCACCGGCCACGCCTCCACCACCTCCTCCGGCTCCGGCCACGCGACCACCTCGAGCGCCGACGACACCGGCAGCTCGACCTCCGGCGCGTCCTCCGGCGAGCTCACCACCTCCGGCGGCACCCTCCTCACCGACGCCGGCACCACCGGCGCCACCGACGGCACCGACACCGGCGACCTCACCACCTCCGGCTCCGGGTCCACCGGCGACGCCGGCAGCACCGGCGGCCTCGACGACTGCGTCGACCCGCGCACCCTCGAGGTCGACTGGGTCTGCTGCGAGGCCCAGAACTGGGAGCCCGCCCCGCAGTGCACACCGTGGGGCCCGCCCGCGCCGCCGGCGGTCGGCCGCGACCTGCTCGCCCGCGCCCGCGCCGCGCGACGGGGGCTGGCCGCATGACCCTGCTCGACCTCCGCAGCGAGGCCCGCGCCGTCGACCTCCGCCTGCCCGCGCGCCTCGACCTGGACCCGCTGTCCCGCGCCTCGGCGATCGCCACCTGGCGCGGCCGCATGGTCAACGAGCACGTGTCCTCGCGCGTGTTCTCCGCGCTCGCCGGTCAGCTGGACCGCGCCGGCCTCGTCGGCGAGGTCCGCCGCGTCGAGCGCATGATCGCCGAGGAGCGCCGCCACGGGGCCCTCTGCGCCGCCGTCGTCGAGGCCCTCGGCGGCGACGCCCGCGCCGAGGTGCCGCCGCTGCCCGCCGTGCCTGAGCACCCCGACGCCGACCCGCTCGAGGCCGCCGTGCGCAACATCCTCAGCATCTCGTGCCTCAGCGAGACCGTCGCCGTCGCCCTCATCGACGCCGAGCGCCGCAGCGCCGGCCCGCCCGAGCTCGCCGCCCTGCTCGCGGAGATCCTCGCCGACGAGGTCCAGCACGCGCGCACCGGCTGGCGCCTGCTCGCCGAGCTCGCCCCGCGCTTCGACCTCGAGCTGCGCGAGCGCCTCGGCGACTGGCTGGTCCTCGCCTTCGGCCACCTCGTCGAGCACGAGCTCGCCCACCTGCCCGCTCGCCCCTCGCCGTCCCCCGCGGCCGAGGCCGTCGGCGTGTGCGACGGCAACGCCGCCCGCGCGCTGTTCTTCGCCACCGTCGAGCAGGTCATCGTGCCCGGCCTGCGGGCCCACGGCCTCGACGGCGTCGGCGCCTGGCAGGCCGCGCGTCACCTCGCGTGACTCGCAGCGGTCACGCCCCACGAGCGCACGCCGACGCGGCTCATCCGCACGCAGCTCATGCCCCGCGTCAACGGCTCATCCGCGCGGAGCTCATGCCCCGCGTCCGCGGGTCGTCCGCGCGGAGCTCATGCCCCGCGTCAACGGCTCATCCGCGCGGAGCTCATGCCCCGCGTCCGCGGGTCGACCGCGCGCGGCTCATGCCCCGCGTCAGCGGATCGGCTCGCTCGCCAGCACCGCCGCGAGCGCGTGCAAGATCCCCCCGCGCGGGTCGTCCGCGCGGAAGATCAGGCGAAAATAGTCGGTCCGCAGCGTCACCTGCGGCAGCACGCGGCGCAGCTTGCCGCGCCGCAGCTCCTCCTCGATCATGTACGCCGGCAGCACCGCCACGCCCTCGCCCGCCAGCACCATCGCCTTGACCGCCGCCCCCAGCCCCAGCCAGCGGTAGCTGGCGAACCGCGGCAGCGCCGGCGCCCCCTCGGCCTCGCTGAAGTAGCGCAGCAGCGGCAGCCCGGCGTCGATGTCGAGCAGCGTGTGCCGCCCCGCGTCCTCCGCCCGCGCGAACGCCACCCGCCGCAGCAGCCTCGGCGAGCCCACGAACGCGTAGCGCTCCTCGTGCAGCCGCGCCTCGGCCACCCGCACGTCGTGGATGTTCGCCGACGTCACCGCGCAGTCGCACAGCCCCGCCCGCAGCCGCTCGACGATCTCCGAACCTGACCCGAAGTACAGGTGCAGCGCCACCTGCGGCAGGGCCGCGGCGACCCTCGGCAGCATCGGCACGATCCACGACATCCCCAGCTCGAACCGCGTGCCCAGGGTCAGCTCGGCCGGCGGCAGGTCCTCGCCGCGGGCCGCCTGCAGGCACGCCGCCGCCTCGGCCAGGCACGCGCGGGCCCGCGGCAGCAGCCCGAGCCCCGCCTGCGTGAGCTGCACCGACCGCGTGGTCCGGCGAAACAGCGGCGCCCCCAGCTGGTCCTCGAGCTGGCGGATCCGCTGGCTGAGGGCCGCCGGCGTCAGGGCCACCTGCCCGGCCGCGGCCCGGAAGTTGAGGCGCTCCGCGGCGGCCACGAAGCAGCGCAGGCTGTCGAGCGCGGGCAGGTCCACGGTCCCCGGTATATCGCGCCCGGCGAAACCCGGCTACCCTCGCCCGGCCGCCATGAAGCAAGTCAAGCTCGTCCACGAGATCAACTGCTCCCCCGAGGTGTTCTGGAAGCTGCAGTTCGACCCGGTCTTTAATGAGGCCCTGCTCGGCCACGCCATGAAGATCGAGAATTACAAGGTCCTCAAGTTCGAGGAGAACGACCGCGAGATCCGCCGGACCACCACCGGCCAGCCGAAGATCGACCTGCCCGGCCCGATCAAAAAGATCATGGGCTCCGGCTTCGCCTACACGGAGGAGGGCCGCCTCGACAAGGCCGCCCAGAAGTGGCACTGGAAGATCCAGATCAGCACCTTCGGCGACAAGGTCCGCAACGAGGGCACCCTGCGCCTCGAGAAGATCGGCGACAACAAGATCCGCCGCATCGCCGAGTCGGAGATCGAGGCCAAGATCTTCGGCGTCGGCGGCCTCATCGAGGGCAACATGGAGAAGGCCATGATCGACGGCTGGACCGCCGGCGCCGCCTTTATCAATAAATGGATCGCCGACGGCAAGGCCGGCTGACCCCACGGCCCTCCGGGCCTGACGGGCCCGAGCCCGCGTCCTGATCAGGCGCACTCGAAGATCGCCCGGTCGAGCTCCGCGCAGCGCACAGCCTCGAACGAGCCATCCAGGTCCCCCGCGAGCGTGCCGAACACTCGCGGCGGGGTCCACCGGATCGACGCTCAGCCCACCAACCGCCTGCGCCGCCGGCCCCGTCGCGCGCCGCTTACAGCCCGTGCTCCCAGTCGACCCGATCGCCGCGCCTGCGTCGCCGCGCCTCGTCGAGCAGCATCCTGAACAGCACGAAGAAGAACCCGCCCAGGCACAGCCAGAGCAGCGCGAACGCCACGAGTCCGTAGAGGTCGCTCACCGCCTCGCGGTCTACCACGCCGCCGCCCGCGTGTGTACCCTGCACGCGCCATGCACGACCTCTCGCTCGCCGCCGCCGTCGCCCGCGCGCTGCACCCGGCCCTCCCCGAGGCCGCCGGCCTCACGCCCGCCGACGTCCAGGCCGCCCTCGCCGCCCCGCCCGACCCGGCCCTCGGCGACTTCGCCTTCCCCTGCTTCAAGCTCGCCAAAGCCCTCAAAAAGGCCCCTCCGGCGATCTCCGCCGAGCTCGCCGCCTCGCTGAAGCACCCGCTGTTCGCCGCCGCCAGCGCCGCCGGCCCCTACGTCAACCTCCGCGTCGACCTCGAGCAGGCCGCCGCCCTCGTGCTGCCCTCGCTCGCGCGCGGCGACTTCCACAGCCCCGACGCGACCGGCACGCGGGTCATGGTCGAGTACTCGCAGCCGAACACGCACAAGGCCTTCCACGTCGGCCACCTGCGCAACCTCTGCCTCGGCGACGCGATCGTCCGCCTGCTCCGCAACGACGGCGACACCGTGGTCGCCGCCAACTACCTCGGCGACGTCGGGGCCCACATCGCCAAGTGCCTGTGGTGGTACCTCGACCACCTCGAAGACCGCACCCCGCCCGCCTTCCACCGCGGCGAGTGGCTCGGCGAGCTGTATTCGGCCGCCAGCAACCAGCTCGAGCAGTGGGAAGAAAATTCAAAGACGGACTCCGAGGCCGCCAGCAACCTCGCCGCCGCCCGGGCCCGCACCACCGAGATCCTGCACAAGCTCGAGTCCCGCGACCCCGAGCTCACGAAGATCTGGTCCGAGACCCGCCAGTGGTCGCTCGACGACTTCGCCGAAATTTATAATTGGACCGGCGTCCGCTTCGACCGCCTGTTCTACGAGAGCGACGTCGACGAGCCCGGCCTGCGCCTCGTCGAGGAGTTCCTGCAGAAGGGAATCTTCAGCGAGTCCGAGGGCGCCGTCGGCATCGTCAACCCCGAAATTAAACACATGCCGTTCTTCATGCTGCGCAAGCGCGACGGCACCAGCCTCTACAGCACCAAGGACCTCGCCCTCGCCCGCCTCAAGTTCGAGGAGTACGGCGTCGACCGCTCGATCTACGTCGTCGACGTCCGCCAGTCTGACCACTTTAAGCACGTGTTCCTGACCCTCAAGCGCATGGGCTTCACTCAAGCCGAGCGCTGCCAGCACGTCCCCTATGAGATGGTCGAGCTGCCCGACGGGCCGATGGCCACGCGCAAGGGCAACGTGATCCTGTTCCGCAGCCTGCGCGAGCAGATCACCGCGACCATCCGCCAGCAGTACATCGACGAGATCGGCGCCGAGTGGCCCGAGGAGGAGCGCGTCGCCACCGCCCACCAGGTCGCCCTCGCCGCGATCAAGTACGGCATGCTCGCCCGCGACGTGAACCAGAAGATCGTGTTCGACATGTCCGCCTGGACGCAGCTCACCGGCAACACCGGACCCTACCTGCAGTACACCTGCGCCCGCGCCAACTCGATCCTTCTCAAGTGCGCCGAGGTCGACAAGACCCTCGACCTCGACGCCGTCACCGCCAACCCCTCCGCGCTCGCCGCCCTCGCCGAGCCCAGCGAGCGCGCCCTCGTGCTCGCCCTCGACCGCCTGCCCGCGGCCCTCCACACCGCCGCCCAGCAGCTGCGCCCGAGCCTCGTCTGCGCCTACCTGTTCGACCTGGCCCAGAGCTTCAACACCTTCGTGCAGACCTGCCGCGTCAAGGACCAGGAGGGCGACCTGCTGCAGTCCCGCCTCTTGCTCGTCACCGCCGTCGCAAAAGCGATGGAGCACGCCATGGCCCTGCTGGGCATCCCGGCCCCCCGCCGCATGTAATCTATTAATTAATCAATTTCGACGCGGTGGTCCGCGGACCCGCAGGGTCCACGGGCCGCCGCGTCACCTCTCTGCTCTCGCTCACGCCGCGCGCAGGCGCAGGTCGACCGAGAAGCGGGCCACCAGCCCTCGCTTGTACGACAGCGTGACGTCGAGGCTCGCCTCGACCGACCCGTCGCGCGCCGGCTCGCTGTGCAGCACCCGCACCGCCGTGCCGAGCGTGCATGACGTCTCGAGCGCGACGAACGCCTGGACCCCGCGGATCGCCCGCACGTCGAAGCCCAGCCCGCGGAGCTGCGGCGCCTGGCCCAGCGCCGTCAACGCCCGCCCGATCACGAAGTCGATCGGGGCCCACGCCGCCAGCGTGTGCCACACCGACGTCGGGTCGAAGCCCGCGCCGGGCGGCAGGTGCTGGACCAGCCGCGCCGACATCCGCGCGAGCCGGTACGCCGCCAGCTCGCTGCCGTCGACCTCCACATCAGGCGCGTTGAACTCCGCGCCCACCGTCCATTCGTCACGCACGCCGGAGGTCGCCATCTTCGGCGATGCCGGGGCCTCCTGTCATCACCCGTGAACGCGCGCCGGGCCTCACGGCCAGCCGACCAGCGCCCGCAGACCCAGCCCCGTGAGCGCGCTCGTCATGTTGGCCACCAGCGCCCACAGGAGCGCCCGCGGCACCCGCAGCGCCCGCAGCAGCAGCGCCTCCGCCACCACCGCGAAGCTCTCCGCCACCACGAAGTAGGCGGTGTAGCGCCACGCCTCGAGCCACGGCGCCGCGTACGTCACCCGGTCCCACACCTGCCCGTAGAACAGGCTGGGGATCACGAACCACACGTAAGGGTGGGTCGCCATCGACAGCAGGAACGCGAACCCGAGCCGCCAGCGCCACGACTCGGGCGCCAGCAGGACCCCGCGCGGGTCTGCGCGCCGCCCGAGGATCGCGTAGTAGATCGGCACCTCCAGCACCTGGGTGAACAGGAAGGCGTTGAACCAGGCGAGCACCACGGCACCGCGATGGTGCCCCAGGTCCGCCCGCGGGGACAGACCAGATTGTCGCGCCCGCGCGCCGCTGATACCCTCCGCCCGACGCCATGCGCTGCATCACACGCACAGCCCCCTTCGCCCTCGCGCTCACCCTGGCCGGCCTCCTCGGCGCCTGCCAGAGCGACCCCGAAGGCGACGCCGTCGACAACTACATCTCGGGCGCCGACGCCTACGCCAAGGGCGTGTGCCGCTGCGACTACAACAACCCGCTGATCGCGCTCGGCATCTACACCTCCGACGAGGCCTGCCTCGAGGAGCTGCCCGCCAACAACGCCGAGATCGGCTGCGTGCGCGGCGTCTTCCAGGACGAGGCCACCGACTACACCGGCACCCTCAACTGCCGCGCCGCCGCCTTCCGCGAGGCCACCGGCTGCCTGGGCGCCGCCCAGTGCAACGAGGACGGCACCCGCCTCGACTGCTACAGCCAGCTCGCCGACGAGCTCGAGGACTGCGACGAGTTCGAGCCCGGGGTCGAGGCCAAGCTGAACGACTGCCAGAGCAACTGACCCGCGGGCAGGACACGATGTCGCTCACCCGCTCCCAGCTCGCCGCCCTCATCGACCACACCCTCCTGAAGCCGGGCACCACCCGCGCGCAGGTCGAGGCCCTGTGCGACGAGGCGCGCACCCACGGGTTCGCCAGCGTGTGCGTCCCGCCGACCCACGTCGCCCACGCCACCATCTGTCTCATGGGCCAGGTCCCCACCTGCACGGTGATCGGCTTCCCGCTCGGCGCCAACCTGTCCGCGGTCAAGGTCTCCGAGGCCTGCCTCGCGGTCGCCGACGGCGCCGACGAGCTCGACGTCGTCATCCACCTCGGCGCCCTCAAGGACGGCGACGCCCAGGCCGTCCTGCGCGACCTGGCCTCGGTCGTGGTCGTCGCCGAGGGCCGCGTCGTCAAGGCCATCCTCGAGACCGCGCTCCTGACCGACGACGAGATCGACCTGGCCTGCGCCGTCGCCGTCGACGCCGGCGTCAAGTTCGTCAAGACCTCGACCGGCTTCGGCCCCGGCGGCGCCACCGTCGAGGCCGTCGCCCGCATGCGCCGCGCCGTCGGCCCCGGCCTCGGCGTCAAGGCCTCCGGCGGGGTCTCCGACGCCGCCACCGCCCGCGCCATGCTCGCGGCCGGCGCCGACCGCCTCGGCTCCAGCCGCTCCGTGGCGATCCTCGACGGCTGGGACGCTCTCCAGTAAAAGAGCGCCATGTCCTTCGAGTCCGCCGAGCGCGTCCACGACGAACACGGCCGCCAGTACCACATCGGCCTCGCCCCCGGCGAGGTCGCCCGCGCCATCATGCTGGTCGGCGACCCCGCCCGCGCCACCCGCGTCGCCGGCCTCTTCGACGCGGTCGAGCTCGAGCGCCGCAACCGCGAGTACGTCAGCTACACCGGCCTCCACCGCGGCCTCCGCGTCACCGTCATGGGCACCGGCATGGGCGCCGGCCCCACCGAGATCGCCGTCGTCGAGCTGTGCCAGCTGGTCGAGCGCCCGCTCATGGTCCGCTGCGGCAGCGCCGGCGCCCTCCAGCCCGACATCGACCTCGGCGACCTCGTCATCTCCCACGGCGCCGTCCGCCTCGAGAACACCACCCGCTTCTTCGTCGACGAGGGCTACCCCGCCGTCGCCGACCCGCAGGCCGTGCTCGCCCTCGCCGCTGCCGCCGACACCCTCGGCCACCGCTTCCACGTCGGCATCACCGCCACCGCGCCCGGCTTCTACGGCGCCCAGGGCCGCAAGCTCCCCGGCTTCATGCCGCGCGAGCAGGAGATCGTCGCTCGCCTCGCCGCGCAGGGCGTCAAGAACCTCGAGATGGAGACGTCGTGCCTGCTCACCCTCGCCGCCCTGCGCGGGTTCCCGGCCGGCGCCGTGTGTGCCATCTACGCCACCCGCCACGACAACGTCTTCATCACCCCGGCGCAGAAGGACGCCGCCGAGCTCGCCTGCGTCACCACCGGCCTCGAGGCCCTGCACACCCTCGACGCCATGGACCGCGCCCGCGGCGACCGCCCGGTCTGGCACCCCGGCCTCCCGCTGAAGCCCTAGCCGCTCAGCCCCACATCGCGTCGACGATCGCGTCGGCCCGCGCCCGCACGCTCGCCCGCAGCGCCGCGAACCCCGGCAGCCCGCGCGCCGCGGCCAGCAGCGGGCAGCGGTCGAGCCAGTCGACGTCGAAGAACCCGAACCCGTCGAGCCGCCGCACCACCGCCACGACGGTCTCCGGCCGGCCGTGATAGCCGGCGATCTCCGCCTCGTGCTGCAGCAGCCACTGGCTGATCCGCAGCCCCAGCGGGTAGTTGCCGATCACCATGTCGATCCACGCCAGCGCGTCGTCGAGCCCGATCTGCCCGCGGTACGCGTCGATCACCCTCCGCACCAGCGCGCCCGCCTGCGGCACCAGGTCCTGCACCTCGGTGAACGCCCGGTCGACCTCCGCCAGCCGCGGGACGTCGCGCCGCCACGCCGCGTAGCGCGCCTGAAACAGCCAGGCCCCGCGCGCGTCGTGCTCCGGGGTCGTCGCCGCCGCGAGCAGCCGCTGCTGCTCGTCCCAGTCGCCGGCGAGCGCCGCGATCCGGATCTGCTCCCACATCACGCGCGCGAGGTTCGGGTCGATCGTCAGCGCCGTCTCGAACCGCCGCCGCGCCTCGGGGATCCGCCCGGTCTCCATCAACAGCCGCCCGAGCAGCTCGTGCGCGTCGGCCAGGTTGGGCGCGCGGGCCACCGCGGCCCGGGCCGCCCGCATCGCCGCGATCCCGTCGTTGTCGTGCAGCGCCAGCAGCCCGGCCGCCAGGTACGGCTCGCCGAACGACGGCGCCCGCGCGATCGCCCCCTCGGCCAGCGCCCGCGCCCGCAGGATCACCTCCTCGCTGAGCCGCGAGCCGTAGAACGTCCGCCGCACCAGCGCCCGGCTCAGGCTCGACATGATCCGCGGGTTGTTCGGCGCCCGCGCCAGCGCCAGCTCGAACAGGTCGATCGCCGACTCGTTGGCCGGCCCGCTCAGCTGATTGCCGAGCTGGCGCCCGCGCAGGTACAGCGCCACCGCCTCCGCGTCCTCGAGCGCCGGCGCCGCGGCCACGCTCGCCCCCGGCGCCAGCGCCTCGGTGATCGCCCGCGCCGCCGCGTCCTGCACGCCCAGCACCTCCTCCGGCAGCACGTCCCAGCGCCCCGACCACGACTGAATCCCGGTCGCCACCTCGATCATCCGCAGCGTCACCCGCAGCTTCGCCGGCGTCTTGCGCAGCGAGCCCTCGACCACCACGTCGGCCCGCAGCTGCTTGCCGACCTCCTGCGCGTCGCGCTCCTGCCCGCGGAACCGCAGCGTCGCCCCGCGCGCCAGCACCCGCACGCCGCGCAGGCTCGACAGCGCGTCCAGCAGGTCCTCCGCCAGCCCCTCGACCAGATAGTCATCCACGCCCTGGCTGCGGAACGGCATGACCGCCAGCACCTTCGGCACCGGCGTCGCCGCCACCGACTCGCGCGTCGCCGGCACCGGCGTCACCCCCGTCGTCGCCCGCGCCTCGTCCCGCAGCCCGCGCAGCAGCGCGGCCACCTCCTGCGCGCTGGCGAACCGGTCCTCCGGCGCCTGGGCCATGCAGCGCAGCACCACCTCGGCCGCGCTCGGCGGCAGCTCGGGCCGCAGCGTCCGCGGGTCCGGCGGCGCCTCCTGCAACCGCCGCAGCGCCACCGCGTACGCACCCTCTCCGCTCCACGGCGGCTGCCCCGTCAGCAGCTCGAACAGCGTCGCCCCCAGCGCATAGAGGTCCGTCTGCGCCGTCGCCGGCCCGCCCAGCACCTGCTCGGGCGCCATGTACGTCGGCGTGCCCATCGGCGTGCCGGTGCGCAGCGGCTCGTCGACGCTGCTGCGGGCGATCCCGAAGTCCGTCACCACCACCCGGTCCGCCGTCAGCAGCACGTTGTCGGGCTTGATGTCGCGATGCACGATCCCCGCCGCGTGCGCCGCCGCCAGCGCGTCGCAGATCTCCGCGCCGATGACCGCCGCCCGTCGCAGCGACAGCGGCCCCTGCCGCACCAGGTGCGTCAGCGCCTCCCCGCGGATGAACTCCATCGTCAAGAACCGCAGCCCCCGGTGCTCCCCGAACTCGAACGTCCGCGCCACGTTGCGGTGCGTCACCCGCCGCGCCAGCTTCACCTCGCCGCGGAAGTTCTCGAGCATACCCGGCACCGCCGCCACCTCCGCGTGCAGCACCTTCACCGCCACGACCTCGTCGAGCTCCCGGTCGTGCCCGCGGTACACCGCCCCCATCCCCCCGCTCCCGAGCAGGTGCGTCAGCGCGTAGCGCCCCGCCAGCACCTCCCCCACCAGCGACCCCGGCGCCCCCGCGCCTGCCGACCCGGACTCCGCCGGCCGTGCAGTCAATTGCGGCTCCGTCGGATCGAAGCTCGCGGGCATGCCTCATGCTTCTCCGCCGCCGCCCGCAGTGTCAAGCGCATGTCCGAAGAGACATGTCTATAAAGCCAGACTACACCCCGCGGACGCACGTCCTCGCCGTCCGCCCCCGCCGCGCGCCATCGGCCCCACCCACAGCCTCACCCCCGCGCCTCCCGCCGCCTCCCCACGTCCGCCTCCTCGACCCTCCGCGCCTCACGCCGCCCTCCTCGACCTCCGCGCCTCACGCCGCCCGCCGCCTCCTCGACCCTCCGCGCCTCACGCCGCCCGCCTCCTCCGCCCTCTGCTCACCCCGCCCCGACCTCCGCTCATCCCTCCGCGCTGTCTGCATTCTCCGCGGGCGGATCCGCGAGCGCCTCGCCGGCCGCGAACGGCCGGCCCGCCGCGTACGCCGAGGCCGGCATGCGCTTCCCCCCGACGATCTGCAGCTCCGCCACCCGCACCGCCCCCTCGCCGCAGGCCACGTGCATGCCCTCGCGGTCCACCCCGAGCACCTGCCCCGGCCGGGCCTCCGCCGGCCGCGCCCGCCCCGAAGGCGCCGCCCCGAACAATTTAATAATCGCGCCCGCCCGCCCGGTGAACGCGCCCGGCCACGGGTCCATCCCGCGGACATGATCGACCACCGCCCGCGCCGAAGCGGCCCACCGCGTCAGCCCCTCCTGCTTGCTCAGCATCGGCGCCAGGACCATGCCATCCGGCTCCTGCGCCCGCGGAGGCGCCACCGCCGGCAGCTCCCGCAAGAATTCTTCGAGCACCTCGGCGCCGATCCCCGCCAGCCGTTCGAACAGCTGCCCCGACGTCTCGAGCGGGTCGATCGGCGTGCGCACCATGCGGTGGATCGCCCCGGTGTCGAGCCCTTCGTCCATCTGCATGATCGTGATCCCCGTGTCCGCGTCGCCCGCCAGGATGGCCCGCTGGATCGGCGCCGCCCCGCGCCAGCGCGGCAGCAGCGACGCGTGCACGTTGATGCACCCGAGCGGCGGCAGCTCGAGGATGTCGCGCGGCAAGATCCGGCCGTACGCCGCCACCACGATCACGTCGAGCGCGTGCCCGCGGAGCTGCTCCCGCAGCGTCCCGTCGCGCACCTTGACCGGCTGCAACACCGGCACCCCCAGCTCGATCGCCGCCGCCTTGACCGCCGGGGGCACAAGCTTGCGCCCCCGCCCCGCCGGCCGATCCGGCTGCGTCACCACCACCCGCAGGTCGCAAGCCCGCGCCACCGCCCGCATGCTCGCCTCCGCGAACTCCGGCGACCCCATGAACCCCGCCCGCAACCTCACCGCATCAGCTCCCTCGCGCATACATCGTCCTCCGTGAACCGCATCCGTCCTGTCCGCCCATCACGCCCGCGTCGCTCGTCCGCCGGCCACCCGCTCGCAGCTCTCCGCCCGTCCGCCGCATGACTCGCGCGACGCACCCATCTCGTCGCTCGTCTGCCAGCCACCCCGACCACGTCGCCCGTCCGCCGCATGACCCGCGCGACGCACCCATCTCGTCGCTCATCCGCCAGCCACCCGCTCGCAGATGTCCGCCCGTCCGCCGCGTGACCCGCGCGACGCACCCATCTCGTCGCTCGTCTGCCAGCCGCCTTTCGCGTGCTGATCGGCGAACTTCTTCGCGCTCGCTGCTCGTCCTCCGCCGGCCGCCTCTCGCGTGCTGGCCGGCGAACTCCTCCGCGCTCACTCCTCGTCCTCCGCCAGCCGCGCCGCGTACGCCGCCCGCAGCGCCTCGTCGAGCAGCACGTCGCGCGCCTCGTCGAGGGCCGCCTGCAGCTCGCGCAGGTCCTCGGCGAGCGCCGCGCGCGACGCCGGCTCGAGCCGCTCCGCCGCGAACGTCGCCCGCAGATCCGCGTGCGCGCGCACCACCTCGGCGCGGCTCGCCGAGCGCGTCAGCCCGAGCAGGCTGAAGTAGTCCGCCGCCTGCGCCAGCTCGAGCCGGTCATGCACACGCCGGCGGTCGATCGCCACCAGAGACGCCCCGGCGTCGACCTCGGTCGCCTGCCCCAGCGCCAGCAGCACGCAGCCCGCCACCCACAGCGGCCGCGCCTCGATCCCGTCCTCGGCCACCAGCTCTGCCAGGCTGCGGCTCCCGTCCAGCAGCGGCAGCCACGCCTTCGCCTCCGGGTCCGCGAGCGCCAGCGCCAGCCCGCGCGCGTCCTCGACCTGAACTTGCAGACATGTCGTCTCGGCCAGCCCCTCGCGCAGGCGCGCCTCGCTCATCCCGAGCCGCGTCCCGCGGGCCAGCAGGGTGATCACCGGCGCACCGATCGTCACCGTCATCGGCGGCCCCGCCGCGTCGCTCGCCCAGCGCGCCGCCCCGTCGCTGCACAGCGACAGCACGATCGACTCGACCACGTCGCGGATCGCCTCCCCCTGCTCCCTCGGTTTAATTAACCCGGCCGCGACCAGCCGCCGCGCCGCCGCGGCCAGCTCGCCGTCGACCTGCAGCCCCGCCGCCTCGGCCCGCCCGATCAGCCCTCGCGCCACCAGCCGCGCCACCAGCCCGTCGGTCGCCGCCGTGCTGGTGGCGAACACCGGCTCGCCCGAGCGCCACCACACCTCCTTCATCGCCCCGCCCGTGAACCCGATCGTCACCCGTCCGGTCCACCGCTGGCGATGCAGCCGCGCCAGCCGCTCGACAACCTCGAGCCCCGCCAGCGCCTCGCCCGTCGCCGGCCGCAACGCGGCGACGTCGCGCCGCACGTGCACCCGTGCGGTCACCTCGTTCGACGCCGGCGGATCGCCCCCGCGCCCCTCGGCGAGCTCCGACCTGTCCCTGCGGACACCCGCCCCGCCCTCACGCGCCGCCTCCGACCTGTCCGCCCGGCCATCTTCGCCCCGCCCCACCCGCGGCGCCGCCATCCTGGACCACGACCCCGACCTGTCCTCCCGGACAGCTTCAACGCGCCCGGATCCCGACCTGTCCTCCCGGGCAGCTTCACCGCGCCCGGACACCGACCTGTCCTCCCGGACATCCTCCCGTCGCATCGTCAACCGCGCCGTCGTCCCCGGCCCACCGCGCTCCTCGTCCGCCCGCGCCCGCGACCTTTCCTCCCGGACATCCTCACCGCGCCCGGACACCGACCTGTCCTCCCGGACATCCTCCCGCCGCATCGTCAACCACGCCGTCGTCCCCGGCCCCCCGCGCTCCTCGTCCGCTCGCGCGCCCGACCTGTCCTCCCGGACATCACCGCGCCCCGCCCCGAGCCGCGCCGTCGTCCCCGGCGCCCCGCGCTCCTCGTCCGCTCGCGCGCCCGACCTGTCCTCCCGGACATCCTCGCGCCCCGCCCCAGTTCGAACATCCCCCCGCCCCGCCCCGAGCCGCACCGTCGTCCCCGGCGCCCCGTGAACCTCACCCGCCCGCGACCTGTCCTCCCGGACATCCCCGCGAACCTCACCACCCCGCGACCTGTCCTCCCGGACACCCTCGCGCCCTGCTCCGAGCCGCGCCGTCGTCCCGGGCGCCCCGCGCACCTCACCCGCCCGCGCCCTGTCCTCGAGCCCCCGCTCCCGCCCCGTCCCCAGCCGCACCGTCGCGCCCGGCCTGTCCTCGCGGACAGCCGGTCGCCCGGGCGTGCGCGTCGGCGCCGCGCGTCGCGGCCCGCTCGGCTCGCGCGCCAGGCGGAGCGTC
Source organism: Myxococcales bacterium (assembly GCA_016793465.1). Next base: position 32,552 of record JAEUJW010000079.1, on the reverse strand, counting down.
GTCTCGGGCCGGCGCGGGGCCGCCGGGTCGCTGGTCTCGCGGCGCGCGCGGTCCGGGTCGAGCTCCTCCTGCCCGGCCCCCGCGTCGACATCCGGCACCGCGTCGAGCCCGAGCTCCGCCAGCTCGATCGCGTCGCGGTCACCTTCTTCCTCCTCCGGCTGCAGGCGAGCCGCCAGGATCTCGAGCGTGCGATGCAGCCGCCCGAGCATCGGATCGCCCGGCTCACCCGCCGCCCCGGACGGCGCGGACGTCAGCCCCGCGCTCCCCGGCAGCACCGGTGTGACCGGCAGCACGGATTCGAGCTCCTCCTCACGCCCGTCGTCCTCGTCCCTGGCCCCGCCGGGCCCGGCCAGTTCTGCGAGCACGCTGGCGAGCTCCTCGTCGCCCACGGGCTCCGCCAAAAAATGGTCCGCCCCCAGCTCAAGCACGTCCGCGAGATCGTGGATCGCCCCGCCCAGGCTCCCGTAGAGGATCACCGGAACGTCGTCCCGCCCGCGCCGGACCGCGTCGATGAGGTCCTCGGGGTCGTCCTCCCCGAGGCAGATCAGGACCGCAACCGGTGCGGGGTTCGCCTCGACCCGGGCGGTCAGTTCCCGCTCACGGACCGGCGTCACCAGGTAACCGAGGTCCTGAACCCGCGGAAGCAGGCTCCCCCGCTGGGTTCGGTCGCCGACGATGAGGATCTCCGGGCCCAAGGCGGCCGGAGTGTACCCCAAGCCCAATTCAGGCCCGAAGGACCAGGCAGACAATTTGCCGCCGGCGTTGAATCCCGGCCGGCGGAAGCAGTCCATGGCCCCACCGCCGTTCGCGCGTTCGCCCGGTCGCGGTACACTGGGCCGTCACCCGTCGAGGACAAATTTCGATGCGCATCTTCAACAAGTTGACCCTCTCCGTCGCCGCCGCCCTGACCCTCTCCGCCACCACCGTGGTCGCCGCGGACCTCGCCGCCGCCCGCACCACCCCCCACGGCAACTGGGCGACCATCGACGACGAAACCGGCGAGACCAAGTCCATCGTCCGGGTCTACGAGGTCGAGGGCAAGCTCTATGGCGTCGTCAAGCAGCTCCTCCTGAGGCCCGGCGCCAAGTGTGAAAAGTGCGAGGGCGACGACTACATGGCCCCCATCGAGGGCATGGTCGTCGTGTGGGGCCTCAGCGACGCCGACGGCGACGGCACCTGGGAGGGCGGCAAGGTCTTCGACCCCGAGAAGAACAAGACCTACCGCTGCAAGATCTGGATGGACGGCGGCAAGATCAAGATCCGCGGCTACCTCGGCCCGTTCTTCCGCACCCAGACCTGGGTCCCCTCCAACAAGTGAACTCACCGGCTGATGCCGGGTGACCCCGCGGCGGCCCCCGAAGGCCGCCGCAGCCGTTTAAGTCGCCCTGACAGCTTCGCTTCACCCGACGCGCGTCGCCTCGCAGTGGCCCTCGCCGTCGATGTGCCCGAGCGTCGTCGTCTGGTGCTCGATGAAGCGCCACAGGTCGGTGATGTCCGTGCTCCCGACCTGGTAGTTGGCCAGCGGCCGCAGGTCGACCGCCTCGAGCTCCGCCTGCGAGATCTCCCCGTCCCCGTCGCCGTCGTCGTCCGCTTGGGCAATCAGGTCGAAGCGCACCGCCGGCTCCGTCGCGAACAGGTCGTCGTAGAACAGGTGGTCGCCGTGGATCGCGAGCTGCACGCTCGCCGTCCCGCCGTCCTCGACCTGCGCCGTCGACATGCAGCCCTCGTAGTCCGTGTGCGTCTTCCAGCCCCACGCGAAGGTCTTCGTCACGTCGCCCTTGCTCGCCTTGCCCTCGACGTACACCGAGTAGCCGCCGTCCTTCATCTGCTTGGCGTCGGCCGCGTCGCCGGCGATGTCCTCGGCCGGGGCGATGACGTACGCCGTCGCGTCCGCCGCGCCCGCCGCCACCATCGAACGCGCGACCCGCTGGCCCGCGCCGCCTGTCCCCTCGGACAGGTCGAAGACCGTGAACCGCGGCGCCTCGAGCACCGGCGAGTCGCCCTCGGCCACCGTGACCCCGCCGACCACCACCAGAAAACGATCGAACGTCACCGTCCAGCCGTCGGCGAAGGTCTCCGCGGGGATCTGCTCCTCGATGTACTCCTCGCCGTAGACCACCACCTCGAGCGTGCCGCTGCCCCCGGCGTCGCACGCCCCGAGCAGCATCATCATCGCTGCAATCCCAAAGATTCTTCGCATATCACTCCGCCTCCGCATTGTAGTGCACGTGCGACTGGATCGTCCGCACGAAGATGTTGTGCGCCTCGCTGCCCGGCGCGATGTCCACCCGCCCGTCCGCGTCCTCGTCGAGCGCCACGAAGTCGAGCCCGTCGAACATCGACTTCATCTCGATCGGGTCGGTCGCCTCGAGCTGCAGCCCGATCGACTCCGTCGAGCCCGCCGACACCGTCAGCTCGAACGGCGCGCCCACCATCTGCGTGCCCGCGTTGACGTCGAGCACCGCCGTGAACGCGACCTCGTCCGGCCCGCTGCGCGCGACGCCCGCGAAGTGCGCCGTGTGCCCGAGCAGCGGGTCGTCAACCGCCAGCCCGTCGCCCTCGCCCGCCCTCCGGAACGTGAAATTGAACCCGTTGTAGTCGCCGGTCAGCACGTCGGCCACGCCCAGCTGCGCGCCGTCCTCCGCGATCCAGTCGAACACGAAGTCCCCGACCAGCTCGCCCGTCACGTCCCCGCCGGCGTAGTGCCCCGGATGCGCCCATGCCCGCCGCACCAGCCAACCATCCCACCACGCCGTCGCCGTGTGCATCTCCCCCTGAATCGTGAACTGCAGGTCCGACGCCGCGATCCTCGCGCTCGTCAGCGTCACCGTCCACCCGAGGTCGTTCGTGCTCTCGCCCACCGTCGACCCGTCGATCGTCACCGGCAACATCACGCGCACCGCCTCCTGGCTCGGCGTGCACCCCGCGACCGCGACCAACATGAACATTCGGACAGCTCGCATGACCTCGCTCCTCTCTGCTCAAAACCATAGCGTCGTCCCCGCCCGCACCGTCAGCGGCGCCCCGGCGATGAAGTGCAGCGACGGCAGCGTGCTGCGCTGCTCGCCGCGGTCCCACCAGCTCGCGTAGTGGTACTCGCCCTCCTTCCACCGCGCGTCTGTGGCGTTGTCGATCTGCACGTCGACCTGCAATGGCCCCGTACGATAGCCCACGCTCAGGTCCAGCAGCGCATACGTCGCCGAGCGCGCCCCGTGCGGCAGCGCCCGCGAGCCCACCACCTGCAGCCGCGCCCCCGCGCGGTAGCCCTTCGGGTGGACCAGCGTCAGCGTCGAAGCGCTCAGCAGCGGCGGCGCCCCGGGGATCGGCGCCCCCGAACCGACGAACCGCGCGTGCACGAGCGTGAGGTCCTGCCGCAGCTCGAGCCACTCCGTCGGCCGCACCGTCGCGTCGAGCTCCACCCCCAGCCGCCGCGTCCTGTTCAGCTCGAGGTTGACCGCCGACACGTGGTCGAACACCAGCTCGCGCTCCACCCACGTGCCGAACAGCGCCGCCCCCGCCGCGAACCTCCTGCCGGTGTAGCGCCCCCCGACCTCCACCGAGTCCGACGGGAAGATCCGCGGCACCCCGCCCTTGTAGCGGTCGAGCTCGACGTCCGACGGCGTCACCCTCCCGCCGAGGATCGACCGCGCCTCGGGCGCGCGCAGCCCCCGCCCGTACGACGCGAACAGCGCCCAGCGATCGGTCAGGCGAAACGCCGTGAGCACCCGCGGCGACGGCCGCCCGAGCACCTTCTTGGTGCGCTCGTCGTCCTTCGCGTAGTCGATCACGTCGTACGCGAACAGGTCGGCCCGCCCGCCGAGCTCCGTATAAAACCACTTCGCCGGCCGCCAGCGCAGCCCCACCCGCGCGTGCGCCTGGTGCTGACCGATCCCGAGGTCCCAGTTGCGCCGCGTCACCCCGTGCCGCTCGTCGACCATCACGTCCTGCTGGACCACGCTGTCGCCCTGCCACGCGCCCCCGGCCACCAGAACCAGCGAGTCGACCAGCGGCCGCGTGTACTCGATCTGATAGCCCGCCGACAGGAACCGGTGCGTCTGCAGCCGACGATCGCCGTTGACTGGATCCTGCAGGTAGCCGGTGAAGTTCTCGAGCATGTCGAAGTGCCGCGCCTGCCCGTAGAGCCGCTGCTCGAGCTTCCCGCGCCCGACGTCGATCTGGTGCCGCAAGCTCGCGATCCCCCGCAGCGACCCGCCCCCGCCGTCGCCCTGGTACACACCCACGAACGGCACCTTGCCCGCGGCCACGTCGCCCGCGTCGACGGCCCCCGGCGAGCCGAACTTCGCGTAGTACCCGGTCCCGAACAGGTCGAGCGTGCCGTACTCCTTGCTGTCGACCAGCCGCACCTGCCCGATGCCCGTGACCCGCTGGGCCCGCCGCCCCGGCGCGAACCCGCGGTCGTGCATCGCCTCGAGCGCGACGAACGTCTCGCGCGCCAGCTTCTTCGGCGCGACGACCACGACCCCTCGGTGACGAACCGTGCTGCCGAGCTCGTAGCTGGTGCGCACCCCGCGGTTCGCCGGGTCGACCCCGAGCTCGAACCGCACCGTCCCCGCGTTCGCAAAGTTCCCCTGATTGATTAAGAACGGCCCCTTGCTCGCCGACACCGACCGCACCACCTCGGGGATGATGAAGTTGAGGTCGAGGTAGCCCTGGCCGTGGATGTTCGACAGCTCGTTGATCGGGATGCCCCCGACCAGCACCTCGACGTCGGCCCCGTGCGCCGCGTCGAACCCCCGCAGGAAGATCTGCTGCCCCTTGCCCTCCGACCCGTGCTGGCTGAGGAACACCCCCGGCACCAGGCGCAGCAGGTCGTCCGCCGAGCGCCGCCGCGGCGCCACCGACAGCTCGCGCTCCTCGATCACCCGCTGCGACGCCGTCAACGGCGGGCGCCGCGTGCTCACCACCGTCGAGTACCGCGGGACCTCTTTACCCGGCTGCACCGCCGGCGTGGCCCCGTCGCCCGGCACCGGATGCGCCCGCGCGACCGCAGGCGCCCCGCACAGGGCGACCACCGCGGCCCACTTGCCGAGATCCCCCCGCCGTGATCGTTCCCCTGTCCGCACGCGCCAAGGCCCCGAGCCGTACGCACTCTACCCGATCGCGGATCACCGCTTCGACGCTCGTGGCGACCGCACGTCTCACGTCGGCGACGGACTCGCTCCACCGTCGCCTGCCGCGAAATCTTCTGCCCACATCACACCCGCGTCACCGCGCGCCATCCCGCGCCGCCGTGACGCGCGCCCACTTGCGTCGCGCTCGCCCGCCCGCGCATCCTTGCACGTACAGCCTCATGCGTCGCCTCTCCCTCCTCGCGCTCCTCGTCGTCGGTCTGCTCCCGATCTCCGCCCGCGCCCACGACTATTGGCTCGAGTTCCAGCCGCTCCATCCCGCCCGCGGCGGCGAGCTCGACCTCTCGCTGTGGGTCGGCGAAGACTTCGTCGCCGAGAAGCAGAAGCAGATGCAGCTCGACCGCACCTTCGGCTTTCGCCTGGTCCGCCGCGGCGGCAGCGAGAACCTGCTCCGCCTCGCCCGCGACAACGCGATGCCCCTGCTGCGCTGGCGGCCCGCCACCGCCGGCGGCCACATCCTCGCGCTCGAGCGCGGCTACTCGCACATCGAGATGCGCGCCCGCAAGTTCAACAAGTACCTCGCCCACGAGGGCCTCGCGCCGATCCTCGCCGAGCGCCGCGCCCGCTTCGAACACCTGTGGCGGGCCCGCGAGCGCTATTCGCGGTACCTGAAGGCGTTCGTGCAGATCGGCGACGTGGCCGACGGCGTGTCGATGCAAGTATTAAACCTCCGCCTGGAGATCGTCCCCGACCGCGACCTCGCGTCGATCAAACCGGGCGAGAAGTTCGGCGTCGCCGTCCGCTTCGAAGGCCGCCCCGTGCCCGGCCTGCAGGTCGAGGCCTTCGTGCGCACGCCCGCCGGCGTGCGGGGTCAGAAGGCCACAACCGACGCCTCCGGCCACGCCGAGTTCACGGTCGAGCAGTCGGGCGCCTGGCTCGTGCGCACCGTGCACATGCAACGCTGCCTCGGCTGCAGCGACGCCGACTGGGAGAGCTTCTGGGCCGGCTACACCTTCGCCGTGCGCTGAGCCTGCGCTACCATCGCGGCCATGGACCAGGCAGACCGCAAGATCTCGTTCACCAGGCCCGACGGACAGCAAGCGCCCGGCTACGTGTTCCCGGCGGCCGCCGCCAACGCGCCCGCCGTCGTGCTCATCCAGGAGTGGTGGGGCGTCAACGAGCAGATCAAAGGCGTCGCTCGCCGCCTCGCCGACGCCGGCTACGGCGTGCTGATCCCCGACCTCTACCGCGGCAAGCTCGCGGCCACCGGCGACGAGGCCAACCACCTCATGACCGGCCTCGACTTCCCCGACGCCGTCCATCAGGACCTCGTCGGCGCCGTCGACCACGCCCAGCGCTACCACGGCAAGGTCGCCGTTATGGGCTTCTGCATGGGCGGCGCCCTCACCATCGCCGCCGCCGCCCACATCCCCACGCTCGCCGCCGCCGTCTGCTTCTACGGCGTCCCGCCGGCCGCGATCGCCGACCCGACCACCATCCGCGTCCCGCTGCAGTGCCACTTCGCCGAGCAGGACGACTGGTGCACCCCCGCGGTCGTCGCCGACCTCGAGGCCAAGCTGCGCGCCGGCGACGTCCCGTTCGAACTCCACCGCTACGACGCCCAGCACGCCTTCCTCAACGAGTCGCGCCCCGAGGTCCACGACCCCGCCGCCGCCGCCCTCGCCTGGCAGCGCACCCTCGAGTTCCTCGGCCGTCACCTCGGCTCGTCCGCCGCGCACTGATCGCAACCGTCAAAACAGCGTCTGCGGGTCGACGTCGATCACCGCATGCGTCTTAAAGTCTCCCGACCCGTCGAGCCCGAGCTGCGCGCGCACATGCTTGATCAGCCAGCGCAGCACGGGCCGCGTGGTGCTGCGGATAAGCAGCTGCCAGCGGATCCTGCGGTTGACCCGCTCGATCGGCGACGGCACCGGCCCGAGCAGCGCCAGCGCCGGCCGGTCCTCCACGCTCTGGTGGCGCAGCGCCGCCTCGACCCCCGCGCGCACGACCACGCCGAGCGTCTCGGCCCGCCGCCGCACCGCCACCGGGTCCGTGCCCGAGATGCGGATCAGCGCCAAAAACCCGAACGGCGGGTTGCCCAGCTCTTTGCGCTGCTCGAGCTCCCACGCCGCGAACCCCGTGAAGTCGTGCTCGGCCGCCCGCGCGACCGCCGGATGGTTCACCGCGTAGGCCTGCATGAGCACGCGCCCCGCCCGCGCCCCGCGCCCCGCCCGACCCGAGACCTGCGTCAGCAGCTGAAACGTCCGCTCCGCCGCCCGCAGGTCCGGCATCCCCAGCCCGTGATCCGCCTGAAGGATCCCCACGAGCGTCACCCCCGGGAAGTCGTGCCCCTTCGACAGCATCTGCGTGCCCACCATGATGTCCGCCTCGTGATTACGAAACCGGGCCAGCGTATCAATTAAACCCTTGCCGCGGCTCGTGTCGCGGTCGAGCCGCAGCACCCTCGCCTTCGGGATCTCCTTGCTCACCGCCAGCTCGACCCGCTCGGTGCCCGCGCTGCCGTGCAGCAGCTCGCCCTGCCCGCACGTCCGGCAGCGCTCCGGCGGCGCCTCGATGTGACCGCACAGGTGACACATCAGGCGGTTGCGCTGCAGGTGATACGTCATCGACGGTGCGCTGCAGTCCGGGCACTGATGCAGCGCCCCGCACGTCCCGCACACCAGCGTCGTCGCGAACCCGCGGCGATTCAAGAACAAGATCGCCTGCTCGCCCGCCGTCACCGTCTCGACCAGCGCCTCACGCATGCGCGCCGTCAGCAGCGTCTCGGGGTCCGGGCGGTAGACCGCCAGCGGCACCAGCTCGACCTTCGGCAGCGGCCGCGGCGTCGGCCGCGTCTCGAGCTTCAACCACCGGTAGCGCCCGCTGCGCGCCTGCTCGTAGGTCTCGAGCGCCGGCGTCGCGCTGCCAAGCACGGCCACCGCCCTCTCGTCGCGCGCCCGCACCAGCGCGACGTCGCGGGCGTTGTAGCGGACCCCCTCCTCCTGCTTGAACGACGGGTCGTGCTCCTCATCGACCACCAGCACCTTTAAATTGGCCACCGGGGCGAACACCGCCGAGCGCGCCCCGATGACGATCGGCGTGCGGCCCATGCGGATCTGCTGCCACGCGTCGAGCCGCTGGCGCGGCGTCAGCCCGCTGTGCAGCACCGCCACCGTGTCGCCGAAGCGGGCGCGGAACCTGTCCGACAGCTGCGGCGTCAACGCGATCTCCGGCACCAGCACGATCGCCCCGCCGCCGCGCTCGCGCGCGTGGGCGATGAGCTGCAGGTACACCTCCGTCTTGCCCGAGCCCGTGACCCCGTGCAGCAGCGACACCGAGAACGCGTCCGCCTCGACGTCGGCGCACAGCGTCGCCAAAGCCTGCGCCTGATCCTGCGTCGGGGCCTGCGGCGCGCTCGTCTCGGCGATCCCGGCCGCAAACGGGTCGAGCGCCCGCAGCCGCTCCTCCGCGGCCACCAGCCCCGACTCGACCAGCGGCTCGATCAGCTCGCGCAGCCGCTTGAACGGCCCGCGCAGCTCGCCCGCCGGCAGCCACCCGCCTACAGGCGCCGTCTCCAGCATGTCGAGCAGCGCTCGTCGCTGCTTGCTGCGCCCGATGATCGCCTGGATCCCCTCCTCACCCGCCGCGCTGCCGCGCAGATAGTCGGTGCGCCGATAGTGCGTCTCGACCCGCGCCGCCTCGTCCTCGCCGTCCTCCCACGTCACGGTGCACAGCCCGCGCGCCGCCAGCTCGCCGAGGATCCGCAGCACCCCCGTGATCCGCGGCCGCAACGACGTCAGCCGCTCGACCGCCAGCTCCTGCTTCGGCGCCGTCGCCAGCGCCGCCAGCACCCGCTGCTCCGCCACCGACGGCACGTACGGCCCGCCCCCCGCCGGCGTCAGCACGAACGCCCGCGACGACGCCAGCGCCTCCGCGCCCGCCTCCGTCAACCTGGCCGTTCGGACATCCGAACCCGTCAGCAAGCCCGGCAGCGCCAGCCGGTACACCTCGCCCACCGGCGCCGCGTAGTAGTCGTGGACCCACTCGCACAGGCGCACCAGCCCCGGCGTCAGAGACGCTGTGCCCGGCGCGTCGAGCACCTCCTCGAGCCGTCGCAGCTTCTCGGTGTGCTCGCCCGGCGTGTCGCGCACCACCCCGACCAGCCCGCGCGCGCCGAACGGCACCAGCACCCGCGCCCCGGGCTCCGGCGCCTGCGCCCAGTCGGGCGGCACCGCGTAGGTGAACGCGCGGTCGAGCCCGACCGGCAGCGCCACCGACACCAGACGGTCGCTCACGCCTTCGCCTCCGCCCGCGCCTCGGCGATCGTTCGATGCAGCGCGCGCCACAGCCGACGCCGCGCCAGCGCCCGATCGATCCACCCGGCCGCCAGCAACAGTCCACCTGTCCCGAGGAGCAGGTTACGCAGCCACGCCGTCCACAGCCCCTGCAGCCCCGCCGGCGAGGCGTCGACCGCCCGCGCCGCCCCGGCGCACACGTCGATCACCAGCCACACCGCGACCGCCGGCACCACCAGCGCCAGCACCCCGCGCCCCGCGCTCCGCAGCGGCCCGATCGCCAGCCGCTCGCGCGCCCGCCGGTCGACCCCGGCGAACACCCCGGTCACGACCGCTAGCCCCAGCGTCAACGCCCCGGCCCACGCCAGCAGCCCGCCCAGCGCGTCCTGCATCGCCTCCCACCCGATCGCCTCGCCCGCGGACATCCCCGCGATCCACACCTCGCGCCAGGCCGTCATCCGCGCCGCGCCGGCGACGTGGATCGCCAGCGCGAGCCACAGGCACAGCGCGCCCGGCAACGACCACGGCGACCACGGCCGGTGTCCGGCGCGATGGGCCCGGGCCAGGCGCTGGGCATCAGGGGCGAGCGAACCGTCGTCGGCCAAGGCCGGCCGTTGTAACGCGCCCGCGCGTCCCGGCCAAGCAACAACCAAGACGAAGAGCCAGTCGACCGTGTCGTCGACTGGCTCCTCGCGCCGTCAGGCGATTTCGCGGCCTTCCTGGCCCGCACGCCCTTCCGGGCTGACAAAACTCTCCGGCCCAGCCGGCCCGAACGGCGGACCCGGAGGGCCGTCACTGCCGCTCCAGGTCCGACTCGGCCGCGCACGGGCCTGCTCGCGGCGCTACTGGGTCGACCCGGTCGGGGTCGGCTGCAGCTTGAAGCCGACCAGACAGCGAGCGCCGCCGCCGCCCGACTTGTAGCTCGGCACGATCTGCACGGAGTCGCGGGCTCGCATCGCCTCGAACAGCAGGGCGATGTTCGCCTCGCTCACGTTGCGGCCGGAACAGGCCTGACCGCCCCAGGTGTACTTCCGCGTGGCGGCGCCCTCGTTGACCATGACGTTGCCGCGTTCAGCCGCGTAGTCGTCGGCCGACGACTCGTTGACGGTCACCGAGGCGACCGAGCCGGCCGCGCCGTCGGAATCGGCGTACGCAACCGCCGGGACCAAGATCACCGCGCTCAGCGCGACACCCCTCGAGACTCGTGAACAAAGAGACATGTCGTGTTTCCTCGCGGCGCCTGCCGCTCCAGCGGGGGCATGAGACCGCGAGCAGCAGTCTGCTATTCACGCCCGGAAAAAAGCAACGCCCTTCCGTCCAGGTCGGAACCGCACGAGCGACAGGACGGTGTACAGCCGTGATCTGCTGCGGATCAAGCAACCACGCCAGAAGCCTCACGACCGCTCCGAGGATCCACCCGCCGTCGGCGGACGCACGGCGCACTCGGCCCTCCGCCAGCTCCCTCGCCGCGAGGCGCCACATGTTCTCCCGGACAGGTCGACCCGCGCCGCGAAAGTGACAGCGGCTCGCCTCACCTGTCCTATCGGACAGCCGCGCCCTCGCCTGCGCCCGCTCCGCCCGCCGCGTCCCTACCACGGCAGGGCCGCCACCTGACCGCGAAACGCCGTCTTCCTTTCGCCGGCTTCCCGGGTTGACGGATGAGGGAACGGTTTTACCCTGGGCATCCACGGCGTTCGCCAGCGCTACTGCGGCGATCCCGGCCAACGGCCAAAGGCCCCTGCAGGTGTGCCGCAGGGCGCGAGAGAAGCAACCATGACCCAACCGCATCCGTCACTGCCCGCCACCGCGTTCCCGCTGCTGCCCCTGCGCAACGGGGTCCTCTTTCCCGGCACCGTGATCACAGTCCCGGTCGGTCGCGCCCGCTCGATCGCCCTGATCGAGGCGCTCGAGCCCGGCAACATCCTCGGCGTGGCCGTCCAGCGCGACGCCCGCGTGGCCGACCCCGAGCTCGCCGACCTCCAGCCGGTCGCCACCTACGCGCGTGTCCGCCAGATCCGGCGCAACAGCGACCGCAACTACCAGATCGTCCTGGAGGGCCTCGGCCGCTTCCAGATCGGCGACCTCCTTCATTCGAAGGCCTACTGGACGGTCGAGGGCAGCGCCTTGCCCGACCTCGTGTCCGACCCGGCCGAGGCCCGCGCGCTCGCCGAGGCCCTCGGCTCGCAGGTGCGCGAGCAGCTGCAGGAGGTCGCGCCCGACGTGCTCGCCAGCTTCGGCCAGTGGATCGAGGCCCTCGGCCACGCCGACGACCCCGGCATGCTCGCCGACCGCGTCGCCGCCGCCCTCGGCCTCGACACCGAGAAGGAGGTCCAGGTCCTGCTCACCCGCGACGTCGGCGAGCGCCTGCGCCTGGTCACCCGCCTGCTCGTCGAGGCCCGCGCCATGGCCGACCTCCGCCGCAAGATCGAGAACGAGGTGCGCAAGGGCCTCAGCTCGGGCCAGCGCGAGGTGCTCCTGCGCCAGCAGCTGCGCGCGATCCAGAAGGAGCTCGGCGAGGAGCCCAAGGGCGACGACCTCGCCAGCCTGCGCGAGCGCCTCGACAAGGCCGAGCTGCCTGAAGATGTGCGCCAGGTCGCGGACCGCGAGCTCCGCCGGCTCGAGGGCATGCAGAGCGCCCAGGCCGAGTACAACGTGATCCGCACCTACCTCGAGTGGATCGCCGACCTCCCGTGGAGCGTGCGCGCCGGCGGCGAGATCGACCTCAACTCGGTGGCCAAGAAGCTCGACGAGGACCACCACGGCCTCGACGAGGTCAAGAAGCGGATCTTGGAGCACATGGCCGTGCTCAAGGTCTCGGGCAACAGCCGGGCCACGATCCTCTGCCTCGCAGGCCCGCCCGGGGTCGGTAAGACCTCGCTCGGCCAGTCGATCGCCGACGCCACCGGCCGCCCGTTCGTGCGCATCGCCCTCGGCGGCGTGCGCGACGAGGCCGAGATCCGCGGCCACCGCCGGACCTACGTCGGCGCGCTGCCGGGGCGCCTGATCCACGCCATGAAGAAGTCCGGCAAGAAGAACCCGGTCATCCTCCTCGACGAGATCGACAAGCTCGGCAACAGCTGGATGGGCTCGCCGGAGGCCGCCCTGCTCGAGGTCCTCGACCCCGAGCAGAACAAGACCTTCACCGACCACTACCTCGAGCTCCCGTTCGACCTCAGCGAGGCCATGTTCATCGTCACCGCCAACAGCCTCGAGACGCTGTCGGCGCCGCTGCGGGACCGCCTCGAGATCATCGAGATCTCGGGCTACACCGCCGAGGAGAAGCTGCGCATCGCCCGCGACCACCTGCTGCCGCGGCAGCTCGGCCGCCACGCGATCGGCGAGGGCACGCTCACGGTCACCGATGACGCGCTCCTCGCGATCGTCCGCGACTACACGCGCGAGGCCGGCGTACGCCAGCTCGAGCGCGAGCTGACCAAGCTGTGCCGCGCCCTCACCCTCGAGTTCGCCCGCAGCAGCGACGAGAAGCCCGCGCGCGTCACCATCGACGCCGCCGACCTGCACAAGTACCTCGGCAAGGTGCGGTTCGTCAGCGAGGTCGCCGAGCGCACCGCCGTGCCCGGCGTGGCGACCGGCCTGGCGTGGACGCCGGTCGGCGGCGACATCCTGTTCGTCGAGACCTCGCGCATGCCCGGCAAGGGCCACCTCGAGATCACCGGCCAGCTCGGCGACGTGATGAAGGAGTCCGCGCGCGCGGCCCTCACCTACGTGCGCAGCAACGCCGACACCCTCGGCGTCGACGCGACCTTCCTCGACAAGCAGGACCTGCACATCCACGTACCCGCCGGCGCCGTGCCCAAGGACGGACCCTCCGCCGGGGTGACCATCTTCACCGCGCTCACGTCGCTCCTCACAGGGCGTCGCGTCCGCCCGGACACCGCCATGACCGGCGAGTGCACCCTCCGCGGCCGCGTCCTCCCGGTCGGCGGGATCAAGTCGAAGGTGCTCGCCGCCCACCGCGCCGGCCTCACCCGCGTCGTGCTCCCGCAGCGCAACGCCCGCGACCTCGACGACGTCCCGGCCGACGTGCGCGAGAAGATGGAGTTCGTGTTCGCCGAGGACATGGCCCAGGTCCTCGCCGCCACGCTCGAGGAGCCGGCCCTCGGCCACAAGCCGAAGACCGACCTCGACCCCAGCGACGAGGGCCCCGGCGTGACCGGCGGCAACGACAGCCGCGCCCGCGCCTGAGCGTCAGGCGATGACGAGCTCGGCCGCCCTCCGGAGATCCGGCAGGGCGGCCGAGCTCGTTTCATCTGCGTGTTGCGGATCACTCGCAGGCGGGCGTACCCGCGTCGGCGCGGTCGACCAGCGTCGACAGTGCCGTGGCGAGCGGCTGGGCGTCGGCGGTCGTGAAGTAACCGCGCTCTCCGTGCGCAGCGCCGCCGGCCAGGGCGATCTCCCGCAGGGCCGCGTCGGGGTCGACGAACGGCACCTTCTGTTCGCCCGGGGCGACCCCGACCCCGATGACGAAAGTTTGGATCTGCAACGAGTCTCGCGCGAAAGCGACCAACTCGGCGAACTCGCGGTCGGGCGCGCCGAGCGGCGACTCCTCGCTCGCGCAGTTGAGGCCGCCGTCGGTGATGAGCACGATCGCCGTCGGCCCCGACGCGCCGGTGCTCTCGAGGTGGTCGAGCGCCGTCGCGTAGGCCGCCTGCGCCGGCGAGCCGCCGCGGAAGCCCTGCGCGTGGGCAGGCGGCAGCCGCTTCAGCAGCTCCGCGGCGCGGTAGGGCCCGAGCGCCGCCTCGGGCACCGACCGCACGTGGCACAGTGCGTCGCTCGTCTCCGCGTAGCTCGACGGGAACAACACCGCCCCCGTCTGCGCTCCCGCTTCCAGGCCCGCGACGATCTCTCCGACCAGCGCGTGAAGCTGAGCCCATCGCGTCGGCGAGCCGTCGTCCGTGGCCCCCGACTCCGAACCGCCCCCGGTCATGCTGTTCGACTTGTCGAGCACGAACATCACCCGCGGCGGCACCGTCGGCGCGGGCTCGCAGTCGACTTCCTCCGGCTCCTCCGCGGCCTCCTCCTCCGGGGCTGGCGCCGGCTCCTCGGCGGTCGGCGGCTCGTTCTGCTCGGCCGGAGCGTCGTCGGCGGGCGTCGACTCCGGCGCCGCGTCGCACGCGAGCAGCGCGCCGAAGAAGATGGACAGCGAGGTGAGGGAGGTGCTGCGGCGCGTCATCGTACTTCGCGTTTCTGGACCGAAGTCCCGACGGTGAGTGTCGAGAACGCGAGCAACGGATCACGGCGGCGCGCGTTCGCACGCCGGCGCACGCGTTGACTTGCCCGGAGGACAGCGATTAACTGGGTTTGCGTTGGCGGTGCATCCCACTCAGATCGGGCCGTATCAGGTACTCGAGCGCATCAGCGCCGGAGGGATGGCCGAGGTCTACAAGGCCAAGCAGGTCGGGGCCGACAACTTCGAGAGGCCCGTGGCGATCAAGCGGATCCTCCCGCACATCGCCCGCGACCCCAACTTCATCGCCATGTTCCAGGCCGAGGCGAAGCTGGCGGTCCAGCTGCAGCACGGCAACATCTGCCAGATCTACCAGCTCGGCCGCCACGAGGACTCGTTCTACATCGCCCTCGAGTACGTCGACGGCCGCGACGTCGGCGCCGTGCTCGACCTCCACCAGAAGCAGGGCCGCGGCATCCCGCTGCCGCAGGCCTGCTACATCATCGGCCGCGCCTGTGAAGGCCTCGACTACGCCCACAACAAGAAGGACAACGCCGGCAAGAGCCTCAACATCATCCACCGCGACATCAGCCCGCCCAACCTGCTGATCTCGTACGAGGGTGAGGTCAAGCTCATCGACTTCGGCCTGGCCAAGGCGGTCGGCTCGTCGATCCAGACCCAGGCCGGCATCATCAAGGGCAAGCTGGCGTACATGTCGCCCGAGCAGGTCCGCGGCGCCCAGCTCGACGCCCGCAGCGACGTGTTCGCCCTGGGCATCGTGTTCTTCGAGCTGCTGACCGCCCGCCGGCTGTTCCGCCGCGACAGCGACCTCGAGACGTTCGACGCGGTCCGTCAGTGCCGCATCCCCCGGCCCAGCGAGTTCAACCCGCAGATCCCCGAGAGCCTCGAGGCGATCCTCCTCACCGCCCTCGCCCGCAACGTCGACGAGCGCTTCCCCTCCGCCGCGGCCTTCCACGAGGCCCTACGGGAGTTCACGCTGCGCGACCGCATGACCTTCCGCGGCGATCAGATGGGCGAGTGGATGCGCAAGATGTTCCCGCCGCGCTCTAGCCGCCGGTGAGCCCGACGCGCCCGACGACCCGCAGGAAATCGGCGTTGCGCCGCAGCTCGACGATGCTGATCGTGCTCGACTGGGTGTTGATCACGTAGAGCTTGTCGCGCAGGTAGTCGACGACCATGTCGTTGGGGCCGTCGTCGACGTCGATCGTGATCGTCGCCAGCGAGCCGAGCATCACCGCCGCGACCTGGTCGTCGGAGTAGCAGCTCACGAACGCGATCTTCTCGCCCGCCGGCGGGCGATAGACGGTGAGGATGTTGGGGTTGCGGCACAGCTCGGCGGTGGCGATCGGCACCACCCGCAGCGCCCCCTCGTCGACGCTCGCGCTGGCCAGCGTCAGCGCCGGCGGCGTGGTACGCACGACCAGCAGGCGCTCGCCCGTGGCCGGGTCCTCGAACTGCAGGTCGCCCATCTCCGGCCGGTCCTCGACCGCCGCGCTGTTGACGTCGCCGAGCACGAACACGTTCTGCGGGTTGATGTCGTCGCCGCCGGTGCGCACCGCGAACATCCGCACCGCCGGCTGGAACCTGTAGGTCGTCAGCAGCGTCGGCCGCGAGCAGTCGCGGGCCGCGTCGAGCGGGTCGGTCGGGTCGCAGCTGCGCTCGACCACGCTGAAGCCGCCGTCGTACGGCTGATCGTCGTCTCCGTCGTCGAAGAACCCGCAGGCCACGTACGTGAGCTCCGGCCCGTTCGCCCCGTTGAGGGCGATGAGCGTCAGCCCCGCGCCGAGCAGGTGCGGCAGATAGGCGTAGCGATGCTTGCTGGTGCCGACGGCGATCCGCCCCGGATCTCCGGGCAGCGTCGACAGCGTTCCGTCGGCGCACGCGACGGTCTTGTTGAGGCGGGTGAGCACGTGGTCCTCGGCGCAGCGGCTCGGCTTCTGCCCGCAGGCGACCGCCTCGATGTCGTCGTTCTCGGCGAACAGCACGTCGATCCACGTGACCGCGCGATCGATGCTCGACGGGATCAGCAGGCGCATCGGGCCCTCCGCGCCGGTCGGGAAGTCGACCCCGATGTTGCCCCCGCCGCTCGGGAACTCGACGGTGTGCTCGGGCGCGATGAACCGCCGCGCGTCGCACTCGACGACCTCCCGCGCGTCCTCGCCGACGCTGATCCGGCACGGCCGCTCGTCGGTCACGGCGCCGCCCTCGGCCAGCGGCTCGGCCTTCAGCGCGCCCCACAGCTTGGCAAGGTTGATGCTCGTCAGCGTCGACCCGGTGCGCGCCTCGTCGAGGTTGCTGTTGACGACCAGCAGCCACTGCCCGCTCGGCGCCATCACGGCGCCGGTCGGCAGCCGCAGCTCGTCCGGATCCGGCGGCACGTCGACCACCTGGCAGGTGCACAGCGCCACGACCCCGCACAGACCCAGGGCCCAGCGCGCCGAAGATCCGCCCGGGGACGCCACATCGGCAGCCTAACGAACCGCGTCACCCGCGACAAGCCGGCGCGCCGGCCTATCCCCAGGCCCGCTGCCACGCCTCGGGATAGGCCGCCCACGACGCGCCCAGAGCCACCAGCGCCGCCGCGGTCGCAAGCCACGGACGCAGCGCCTCACCCGGCGCCGTCGCCACCCCGCGGGTCGTCAGTCGCAGCGTCAGGTCGAGCACCGCGACCGCGAGCAGCACCGGCGTGGCCAGCGTGAAGGCCAGCCCGAGGCACGCGTGCGCCGCCCCGACGACCTGCGCGCCGAGGCCCTCGGCCCCCGGCAACCATCGCGCGGGCTCGCCCACCGGCCACACCGCGGCGTGCTGCTGCAACGACACAAGCAAGGGGTGGTGCAGGTCGGCCGCGAGCCCGCCGACGAGACACGCGACCACCAGCACCCGCACCGTCCCGCGACCCGGCCCACCGTGCAGCAGCATCGCCGCGCTCTGCCCCGCCGCGCCGAGCAACGCCTGCCCCGGCAGGCTGAGCAACGCCCCGGTGACGCTGCCGAGCAGGAGCTCGCACGCCGCGATCGCCACCCACGCGCCGAGACCGACCTCCGCGTCAGGCGCCCCGACGATCGCCAAACACGCCGCCAGACCCGCCGCGACCGCCTCCCAGGTCGTCCCGAGCGCCTCGCGCCACAGCACCTGCGCCCGCAGCAGACCGAAGTAGCGCAGCGCCAGCCAGCCGACGCCCGCGAGGCTCACGGCGCGCCTCGACCGATCTCACCGATCTGCGACCACAGCCCCTCGGTCCACGCGGTCGTCTCGACGAACCACGCCGCGCCGCCGGCGGCCAGCATCGCCAGCACCGCCGCGGCCCGGGCGATCAGCACGAGCGACGGGTCCGCCAGCCCGAGCCGATTCGCCGCCACCCCGACGAGCAGCGCCGTCGCTCCGACGGCCAGCGCCACCGGCCACAGCTGCGCGACCGCCAGCCGCAGCGCCTGCTCGACCAGCTCGCCGCTAGGCATAGCCCTCCAGGAGCCCGCGCACGACGATCTCCCACCCGCCGACGGCCAGGAACAGCGAGATCTTGAGCGGCAGCCCGACCAGCGCCTGCGGCTGCGAGTGGTTGATCCCCATCAACACCAGCACCTGCGCGAGCACGAGGTCGACGAGCAAGAACGGCACCAGGATGAGCAGCGAGACCTGCAGCGCCTCCCCGAGCTCCGTAATTAAAAACGCCGGAACCAGCGCCAGCGGATGATCCGGCGCGACGCCTTGCAGGCCCGCGAAGAACTCGAGCTCCCCTCCGTCCGCGTGCCGCTGCAAGAAGCCCTGGAGCGGCTCCAACACCGTCGTCAGCGCCGAACCTGGCCCTCGAGACAGGCTCTCGATCCCGCCGACCTCCGCGAGGGCGGCGTAACTCGCGGCCGCGGCCGGACCCATCACCACCGCCGTGAGTACCAGGCTGAGCGCGAACACGGCGCTCCACGGCAGCAACACCTCGGCTCCGAGGCCCACACGCAGCGCCGACATCACCACGCTGATCTTCGTGAACGAGGTGCAGGTGATCGCCAGCAGCGGCGCCACGGTGAGGGCGACCCAGGTCGTCAGCGCCGGCAGCTCAGCGGCCATCCTTCGCCACCCAGTCGTCTTGGGCCCACGCCGGCGCCTCGGCCAGCTCCGCGACGAGCTGCGGCGGCCCGCCCGGCCCCGTGCCGATGAGCAGGCGCCGCCCGTCGATCTCGACCACGTGCAGGCGGTGCGTCGCCGTCAGCGTGATCGGCCTGCCGCGCGCCGGCCCGGCGTCACGACGGAGCCGCAGCAGCCCGAGCAGCGCGACGAGCAGCCCGGCCGCGATCGCGGCGATCTGCAGGTGTTCGGGGCTCACGCCGCGACCGTAGACCCGGCGCGCGCGAAAACAAAAAAATCGGCGCCCCATCCGCCCCCGCGAGTGCCCATCGGGCCCCGGACGACCCGAAATTAAACGAAAGGAGGCGCCTGCCGGGCGGCAGACACCTCCTGTTCACGCCCCGGGTGGGGGGCTTCAGTCCGCCGAGTCGGCGGCGTCGCTCTTGCGCGGCGCCTTGGCGACGGGCGGCGGAGCCGAGACGAGCTCGAGAATCGCCATCGGCGCGGCGTCGCCGGTGCGCTGCCCGATCTTGAGGATGCGGGTGTAGCCGCCGGGACGGCCGACGAGCTTGGGGGCCACGTCGCCGAACAGCTTGTGGAGCGCCTCGCGCGTGCGGATCATGCGGGCCGCCATGCGCAGGGCGTGGACGTACTTGCCCTGCTCGGCGGGGGTGCGCTGGTCCTTCGGCTTGCTGAGGAGGTCTCCGAGCCGCAGCGAGATCGAGATGGTCTTCTCGGCGATGCGGCGGAGCTCCTTGGCCTTGGGCTCGGTGGTGGTGATTCGCTCGTGCTCGATGAGGGAGGTGACCATGTTGCGGAACATCGCCCTCCGGTGCGACGAGTTGCGGGACAGGGCCCGCCCCTTGTTGAGATGGCGCATGTCTTAGGTCTCCTCGCGGGCGGGGGGCGGCCCCTGCCAGTTGTCGATCTTCATGCCCAGGGAGAGGCCCATCTGAGCCAGGATCTCCTTGATCTCCTTGAGCGACTTACGACCGAAGTTCTTGGTCTTCAGCATCTCGGCCTCGGTGCGCTGCACGAGGTCGCCGATGTAGTGGATGTTGGCGTTCTGCAGGCAGTTCGCCGAGCGGACGCTGAGCTCGAGCTCGTCGACCGAGCGCCACAGGTACTCGTTGAGCTTGTCGGTCTCGCTCTGCTGCGGCGCGCTGGCCTCCTCGATCTCCTCACGATTGATGAAGATCGAGAGCTGCTCCTTAAGGATCTTGGCGGCGAACGCGATCGCGTCCTCCGGACGGACGGAGCCGTCGGTCCACACCTCGATGGCCAGGCGGTCGTAGTCCGTCCGGTGACCGACGCGGGCGTTGGTCACGCGGTAGTTGACCTTCTGGATCGGGGAGAACAGCGAGTCGATGGGGATCACGCCGATCGGCATGCCCTCGGTCTTGTTCTGGTCCGCGGTGAAGTAGCCGCGGCCCATCGCGCTGGTCATCTCGATGCGGAGACGACCGCCCTTGCTGATGGTGGCGATGTGCTGGTCGGGGCGGAGCACCGACACGCCGGTCGGGCACTGGATGTCCGCCGCGGTGACCTCGCCCTCGCCCTGCTTGTCGATCACGAGCGTACGCGGGGTCGCGTCGTCCATGCGGATGAGCAGGGTCTTGACGTTCAGGATGATGTCCGTCACGTCCTCGACCACGCCCGGCACGGTGGTGAACTCGTGCAGGGCGCCGTCGATGCGCACCGTCGTGATCGCCGAGCCCTGCAGAGAGCTCAGGAGCACGCGCCGCAGGCTGTTGCCGAGCGTGATGCCGTAGCCCCGCTCGAGCGGCTCGCAGGTGAACTTGCCGTAGGTCTCGGTGAGCGACGCAGTGTCGACCTCGAGCTTCTTCGGCCGAATGAGGTCGCGCCAGTTTCTGGCGATGGTGTTCTGGTCCTGCATTCGTCCCTCCTGTTACTTCGAGTACAGCTCGACGATGAGTTGCTCGTCGATGTCGGAAGAGATGTCCGAGCGGGTGGGAGCCGCGGCGATCTTGCCGCGCATGTTGTCCTTGTCGAGCTCGAGCCAGGCCGGCCGCGGCACGCGCTCGACGTTGGCGAGCGCGTCGACGATCTTCTGGATCTTCCGCGACTTCTCGCGGACCTCGACCACGTCGCCCGGGCGGACCTGGTACGACGGGATGTTGATGCGCTTGCCGTTGACGGTGAAGTGACCGTGACGGACGAGCTGGCGCGCCTCGGCGTGGCTCGACGAGAAGCCGAACCGCAGGGCCACGTTGTCGAGGCGACGCTCGAGCAACATGAGCAGGTTCTCGCCGGTCACGCCCTTCATGCGCGAGGCCTTGTAGTAGTAGCCGCGGAACTGCTTCTCCAGCAGGCCGTAGATGCGCTTGACCTTCTGCTTCTCGCGCAGCTGCTGGCCGTAGTCGCTGGGGCGCTTCTTGCGGCCCTGGCCGTGCTGGCCCGGCGGGTATTGACGGCGGTCGTAGCCGCACTTGTCGGAGAAGCAGCGGTCCCCCTTGAGGAACAGCTTGGCGTCTTCACGCCGGCAGAGCCGGCACACGGGTCCGATGTAACGAGCCATGGTTCAGACCCTCCTCCGCTTGGGCGGGCGGCAACCGTTGTGGGGGATGGGGGTGATGTCCTTGATCGACGTGATGCGCAGACCGGACGACTGGAGACCGCGAAGCGCCGACTCGCGACCGGCGCCGGGGCCCGACACGCGGACGGAGACCGACTGCATGCCGTGGTCCTGGGCCTTGCGAGCCGCGTCGTCGGCGGCGAGCTGGGCGGCGAACGGGGTCGACTTGCGCGAGCCCTTGAAGCCACGCACGCCGGCCGACGCCCACGCCACTGTGTTGCCGTTGACGTCGGTGATCGTGATCAGGGTGTTGTTGAAGGTCGAGTTGATGTAGACGACCCCGGAAGCGACGTTCTTCTTGACGCGGCGCTTCTGCTGCTTGCCCTTGTCGGCCTGTTGTTGCTGATTCGTGGAAGCCATGCGTCAGACCTTCCTCTTAGCCGCGACGGTGCCGCGCTTGGGGCCCTTGCGCGTACGAGCGTTGGTGTGGGTGCGCTGGCCGCGGACAGGGAGCCCGCGCCGGTGACGAAGACCGCGGTAGCAACCGAGGTCCATCAGGCGCTTGATGTTCATCTGGACATCGCGACGGAGGTCACCCTCCACCTTGAAGTCGGCCTCGATGACGGTACGGATGGCCTGCACCTGGTCGTCCGAGAGGTCGTCCGTGCGGAGGGCCAGGCCGATGCCCGACTTGTCGAGGATCTTCCGCGCCGAGGCGCGGCCGATGCCGTAGATGTATGTGAGCGCGATCTCCACGCGCTTGTTACGGGGCAGATCCACCCCAGCGATGCGTGCCATGGTGGTGCTCCTAGCCCTGCCGTTGCTTGTGCTTGGGGTTCTCGCAAATCACCCGCACGACACCCTTGCGGCGGATGATCTTGCACTTGTCGCAGATCTTTCGAACGCTTGCTCTGACTTTCATTGCTTCCTCGGTATCGCCGATACGCACGCTCACGGCTGGCGAAGCGCCAATCCCGTGATGATGCCGCGGCCTGGATCGAGGCTGGCCCGCTGGACCAGCACACGTTGCCCCGTCCTCACGTGCACGCCGCGACGCCGGGCTTCCACCGAGAGGCTGGCCGTGAGGACAGCTTCGGGAGAGCCGGCTTCGAGACGGTACAGGTGCTGGGGCAACTCAGCGACCACGACTGCCTCGATGGTGTTGGCGTGGAACTCGGTCATGTGACCTAAAGAGCGCGGAAGGGTGGCAAAAAAGCCCTGTCAAGTCCAGACCAGGGCGGTTTCGCCGGGATGCTTTTCTCGTGAGTTTGGATCAGTGAATTCGAGCCCGAAGGCCGCGAAGACGGAGCGCCCGGGTCGCCGCTGCGGCCACCCGGGCGCCATGGAAATGGGTCGGTCAGCCGCGACGGCCGCGGATGCGGGGGCCACCGGGGCCGGCGAAGCCCTCGTAGCTGCGGGTCACGAGGTGGCTCTCGATCTGCTGCGCGGTGTCGAGGGCCACGCCGACGACGATCAGCAGCGAGGTGCCGCCGTAGTAGAACGGCACGTTGAACTTGGTCTGCAGGAACGTCGGCAGCACGCAGACGGCGGCGATGTAGAAGGCGCCGGCGAACGTCAGGCGGGTCAGGATGTAGTCGATGTACTCGGCAGTCCGTTTACCGGGGCGAATGCCGGGGATTGAGGCGTTCTGCTTCTTCAGGTTGTCGGCCACGTCGACCGGGTTGAACTGCAGCGACGTGTAGAAGAACGTGAAGAAGATCACGAGTGCCACGAACACCGTGATGTACAGCCAACCATCGTAGCGCAGCGCGTTCGACAGGGTCTGGAGCGGCAGATAACCGGTCATGCCGGCGATCTGGCTGGGGAACATGAGGATCGAGCTGGCGAAGATCGGCGGGATCACGCCGGCGCTGTTGATGCGCAGCGGCAGGTAGTTGGCGCTGCCGCCGAACATCTGCCGGCCGACCACGCGCTTGGCGTACTGGACCTGGATGCGCCGCTGGCCACGTTCCATGATCACGACGAACGCGATCACCGACACGATGATGGCCGCGAGGATCGCCAGGAACATCGGGCCGAACGACTCGGGGTCGTCCTGCTGCTTTTGCCAGAGCTGATACAGGGCGACCGGCATGTCGGCGACGATGCCGGCGAAGATCACGAGCGAGATGCCGTTGCCGATGCCCTTCTCGGTGATCTGCTCGCCCAGCCACATGATGAAGCAGGTGCCGGCGGTCAGGGTCAGGATGGTCATCAGCTTGAAGCTGAGGCCCGGATCCAGCACCAGCGCCTGGCCCGGCGTGTTCTGCGACTCGAGCCAGGTGGCCATGAACCAGCCCTGGATGACCGAGAGGAACACCGTGCCGTAGCGGCTGTACTGGTTGATCTTGCGCCGGCCGCTCTCGCCTTCCTTGCTGAGCGCCTCGAACGACGGGATGACCGCCGTCATCAGCTGCATGATGATGCTCGCGCTGATGTACGGCATGATCCCGAGCGCGAACACCGACAGGTTGCTGAGCGCCCCGCCGCTGAACATGTTCAGGTAGCCGAGCAGACCGCCCGCGCCCTGGCGCACGATGCTGTCCATGACCGTGCGGTCGACCCCGGGGCAAGCCACGAACACGCCGAAGCGGTACACGGCCAGCATCGCCAGCGTGAACAGCACCCGCTTGCGCAGCTCGGGCAGCTTGAAGATGTTGATGATGACACCCATCGGCGGTTTCCAGCTTGCCTTACTTCAGGACCAGATCTGACGCCCGGCCCCGCGCGCCCGTTGTACCGCAATCCCGTGGGAACGGCACCTGGGCTGACGTTTTGCAGAAATTCCGGGCCACAAACGAACATCGACCGGACCCCGGCCTGGGATCGCGGTCGATGTCGGCGGAGGACATGGTGCCGAGGCTCACTCGGCGGTCGGCTGGTCGCCGGGCTTGGCCAGCACCTCGATGCTGCCGCCCACGGCTTCCACCTTCTGGCGGGCCGCGGCGCTCGCGCCGTGGAGGTGGATCTTCAGCGCGGTGCTCAGGTCGCCCTCGCCCAGGAGCTTGATGAACTTGGCCCGCTTGGGGACCAGGTTGCGCTCGTGGAGTGACTCGACCGTGACGTCCTCGCCGGCCTTGAAGGCGCCCTCGAGGCGACCGACGTTGACCCCGTGGATCTCCAGGCGGTGGATGCTGATGAAGCCGCGCTTCGGCACCCGGCGCTGGAGCGGCTGCTGGCCGCCCTCGAAGTGGTCGGGCATCTGGTTGTGGCGCGCGAGCTGACCCTTGACGCCGCGGGTCGAGGTCTTGCCGCGGCGCGAGCCGATGCCGCGACCGACGCGCTTGCGCTTCTTGCGGGCGCCCGGCGGCGGAGCGAGTGTTTCGAGTGTGGTACCCATCGTGGTGGTCCTGGAGTGGTGGGCCTGTCAGGGCGCGTGGAGGTTATTCGTCCGCCGGCTCGACCGTGACGAGGTGCTGGATCTTGCGGATCATGCCGCGGATCGCGGCCGAGTCCTCGAGGACGCGCGAGTGGTTGAGGTGGCGGAGGCCGAGACCGACCACGGTGGCCTTCTGCGAGGCTTCACGGTGGATCGGGCTGCGGACGAGGGTCACTTTGAGCTTGAGGGCCATGGTCGCTGCCTCCTCACGCGGTCAGTTCGGCCACCGGCAGGCCGCGGCGACGGGCCACCGACTCGGGGGCACGCAGGCGCTTCAGCGCGTCGACGGTCGCGTGGATGACGTTCTGCGGGTTGTTGGTGCCGATGCACTTGCTGAGGATGTCGTGGATGCCCGCGCACTCGACGACGGCACGCACGGCGCCGCCAGCGATGACGCCGGTACCCGGGGAGGCCGGGCGGAGCAGGACCTGGCCGGCACCGTGCTCGCCGATCACCTCGTGCGGCACCGTCGTCCCGGCGAGCGGGACCTGGAACAGGTGCTTGCGGGCGAGGTCGTTGGCCTTGCGGATGGCCTCCGGGACCTCCTTGGCCTTGCCGTAGCCGATGCCGACCCAGCCGCGCTCGTTGCCGACGACGACCAGGGCGCTGAAGCTGAAGCGGCGGCCACCCTTCACCACCTTGGCGACGCGGTTGATGTAGACCACGCGGTCTACGAGTTCTCCGAGGGATTCAACGTCGATCATGAGCGGGGTTCCGGATGGTTAGAAGTCGAGGCCGGCAGCGCGGGCGCCGTCGGCGAGCGCGCGGACGCGGCCGTGGTAGATGTAGCCGTTGCGGTCGAACACGACCTTGGTGATGCCGCGGGCGATGCACGCCTTGGCGATCGCCGCGCCCACGAGCTCGGCGAGCTCGCGCTTGGTCTTCTCCTCGCCGGCCTTGGCCAGCTCCTTGCTGAGGGAGGAGACGGCGGCCAGCGACACGGCCTTCGAGTCGTCGACGACCTGGGCGTAGATGTGCTTGCTGCTGCGGAACACCGTGAGGCGGGGGCGCTCGACGGTGCCGCTGACGCGGTGACGGATGCTGAGCTTGCGGCGCAGCCGGATCTGTTCCTTGTGCGAGGGCATGGTCTTTTAGTCCCGTTCAGGCCGCGAGGGCCGTGAAGATTACTTCTTGCCGCGGGCCTTGCCCTCTTTGAGGACGATGCGCTCGCCGGAGTAGCGGATGCCCTTGCCCTTGTACGGCTCGGGCGGACGGAAGTCGCGGATGTCGGCCGCCACCTTGCCGAGCAGGCCGCGGTCGGCCGACTTCAGGTTGAGCTTGCCGTCCTTGTCGACCTCGGCCTTGACGCCGGCGGGCAACTTGTAGGTCACGGGGTGCGAGAAGCCGATGGTCAGGTCGACCACGTCGCCCTTGACGGCGGCGCGGAAGCCGACGCCGACGATCTCGAGCACCCGGGTGAACCCGACCGACACGCCGGTCACCATGTTCGCGGCCATGGCACGAGCCATACCGTGAAGCGCACGGGTGCTGCGGTCCTCGGCCGAGCGGGTGAGCGAGAGCGTATCGCCGCTGACGCTCACGCCGATGGCCGCGGGGACCTCGAAGTTCAGGGTGCCCTGCGGACCCTTGACGGACAGCGTCTGACCCTTGGCCGACACCGTGATCCCCTTGGGGATCTTGACTGGGGATTTGCCGATTCGACTCATGACAATCTCCGACGAGAAGGGCTCACCACACGCTGCAGATGAGTTCGCCGCCGACGCCCTGACGGCGTGCCGCGCGGTCGGTCATCATGCCCTTCGAGGTGCTGACGATGAGGATGCCGAGTCCGTTGTGGACCTTGGGGATGTCGCCGCTGCGGGCGTAGCGACGCTGGCCGGGGGTGGAGATGCGGCGGAGGCCCTCGATGGCCGACTCGTCGCCGGAGTACTTGAGGGTGATGGACAGCTCGCCCTGCTTGTCGTCGTCCTTCCACGAGAAGTCGGCGATGTAGCCTTCTTCTTTGAGGATCTCGGCGATGCGGCGCTTCTGCTTGCTGCCCGGCATGGTCAGGGCGGGGTGCTGCGCGCCCGCAGCGTTGCGGATCCGCGTGAGCATGTCGGCGATGGGATCGGTCATGGACATGGTGGGATCTCCTCTTATGCGCGCCGGAACGGCATCCCCAGCTTCTCGAGCAGAGCGCGGCCTTCTTCGTCGGTGGCGGCCGAGGTGTGGATGCAGATGTTCATGCCGGGCACCTTGTCGAGCTTGTCGATGTCGACTTCCGGAAAGATGAGGGCTTCCTTGACGCCGAGCGTGAAGTTGCCGCGGCCGTCGAAGGCTTTACGGCTGACCCCGCGGAAGTCGCGGGTACGGGGGAGGGCGACCGAGAACAGGCGGTCGAGGAACTCCCACATCCGCGGCCCGCGCAGGGTGACCATGCACCCGATCTTCATGTTCTCGCGGAGCTTGAACGTCGCGATCGACTTCTTGGCGCGGGTGACCACCGGCCGTTGGCCGCTGATGTTGCCGAGCAGCTCGAACGCCTGCTCGAGCAGCTTGGGCTGGCGGATCGCCTCACCGAGACCGATGTTGATCACGATCTTCTGGACCCGCGGGACCACGAGGGCGTTCTTGTAGCCGAACTCTTTGGAGAGCGCGGGGCGGACGTTGTCGACGTAGCGCGTCTGGAGACGCGGCGCGTACGACTCGTCGCGCTTGACCGGCTCGTCCTGGACCTTCGGGAACTTATACGCGAACCCGGCGGTCTCTTTCTTCTTGGTGGGTGCGCCCCCACCTGCGCGTGCTGCCTTGGCCATGACGATTTCCCGTGGTTACTTGTCGATCTGCTCGCCCGACTTGACCGCGATGCGGACCTTCGTGCCGTTCTCGAGGGTTTTGAAGCGCACGCGGGTCGGATCGCCGGACTTGGGATCCGCAAGCATGACGTTGGAGATGTGGATGGGCGCCTCGCGCTTTTGGATGCCGCCCTGGGGGTTCTCGCGGCTCGGCTTGACGTGCTTCGTCACGATGTTGACGCCCTGGACGACCACGCGGGTGTCCTCGGGCTCGTCGCCTGGCTGGACCTTGAGGACCTTGCCGTGGTTGCCCTTGTGCTTGCCGGCGATGACGACGACTTCGTCGCCTGTACGGATGCGTTGCATTAGAGCACCTCCGGAGCGAGCGAGATGATCTTCAGGTAGTTCTTCTGGCGCAGCTCGCGGGCGACAGGTCCGAAGATGCGGGTGCCGATCGGCTGCTTCTGAGCGTCGATGAGCACAGCGCTGTTGGTGTCGAAGCGGATGACGCTACCGTCGAGCCGGCGCACGCCCTTGCGGGTGCGCACGATGACGGCTTTCATCACAGAGCCCTTCTTCACCTTGCTGTTCGGCAGGGCGTCGCGGACCGAGACGACGATGACGTCGCCGACGGTCGCATAACGACGCTTGGACCCGCCGAGCACCTTGATGCAGAACAGCTTCCTGGCGCCCGAGTTGTCGGCGACGTCGAGGAGGGACTGGACCTGGATCATACGAGCGTCGCTTTCTCGACGACGGCCTGGAGCATCCAGCGCTTGTCGCGGGAGAGGGGGCGGCAGGACACGATGCGGACCGTGTCGCCGACCTTGGCCTGGTTCGTCTCGTCGTGCGCCTTGTAGCGCAGACGCTCCGAGACGTACTTGCGGTAGCGGGGGTGCTTGTAGCGGCGCTGGACCTGGACGACGATGGTCTTCTCCATCTTGTCCGAGACCACGGTGCCGATGAGGATGCGACGCTGGCGCGGCCCGCTCGTGGATTGTTCTTGGGTGTCGCTCATGGCGTCTTGCCTACTTTCCGGCCTTGCTGGCCAGCGCGCGCTCGTGGGCGATCGTCTTGATGCGGGCGATGTCGCGGCGAAGGGCGCTGAACTGGGCCGAGTTGGTGGGGCGCTGGGTCGCCTTGAGGACGCCCAGGCGGACGAGCTGGTCGCGGAGCTGCTTCTCGAGCTCGACGAGCTGCTCGGGGGACTTGTCACGCATTTCCGAGGTCTTCACAGGCCACCATCCCTCTTGATGAACCGGGTCTTGATCGGCAGCTTGTGGTGGGCGCGGAGGAAGGCCTCGCGGGCCAGTTCCTCGGTGATGCCTTCGATCTCGTAGAGGACTCGGCCGGGGCGGACAACGGCGACCCAGAAGTCGGGGGCGCCCTTGCCCTTACCCATGCGGGTCTCGGCCGGCTTGCGCGACACCGGCTTGTCCGGGAACACGCGGATGTAGAGCTTGCCGCCGCGCTTGACGTGGCGGTTGATGGCGATACGGGCGGCCTCGATCTGGCGGGCCGTCAGCCAGCCACACTCGACCGTCTGCAGGCCAAAGTCGCCGAAGCTGACTTCAGTGCCGGCCTTGGCCTGGCCCCGCATGTGGCTCTTCTGGACCTTGCGGTATTTGACTCGGGAAGGAGACAGCATTGCAGTAGCCTCTTACTTCTGCGGGCGGGGGAAACGGGGGTCGTTCTGCTGGCTGGCGCGCTGACCGTAGACCTCGCCCTTGAAGATCCAGCACTTGACGCCGATGGCGCCGGAGGTCGTGTGGGCTTCGCTGAAGCCGTAGTCGATGTCGGCGCGCAGCGTGTGCAACGGGACGCCGCCGGCCTTGTAGGTCTCGCGGCGCGACATCTCGGCGCCGGCGAGGCGGCCCGAGGCGGCCACGCGGATGCCCTTGGCGCCGAACTTCATGGCCGTCTGCATGGCCCGCTTGAGCGCGCGGCGGAACGCGACGCGGCGCTCGAGCTGCTGGGCGATGTTCTCGGCGACCAGTTGGGCGTTCACCTCGGCCTTGCGGACCTCCTGGATGTTCAGGAAGACCTCGGAGCCGGTGAACTTCTGGACCTTCTTCTTCAGCTGCTCGACGCCGGCGCCGCGCTTGCCGATGATGATGCCGGGGCGCGCCGAGAAGATGTTGATCTTCAGCTTGTTGGCGGCCCGCTCCATCGTGATGTCGGCGATGCTGGCGGCGTAGAGCTCCTTCTTGAGGAAGCGCCGGAGCTGGATGTCCTCGTGCAGCCACTGGCGGTAGCGGCCGTGCTCGAACCACTTCGAGCTCCAGGTACGGACGACCCCGATGCGGAAGCCGATCGGATGTGTTTTCTGACCCATTAGCTACGGACCTCCGCCACGACGAGGGTGATGTGGCTGGTTTTCTTGAGGATGCGGTTGGCGCGGCCCATGGCGCGCGGGCGCCAGCGCTTGAGCGTGGGGCCCTGGTCGACGGTGACCTTGGAGACGACGAGCTTGTCGACGTTCACGTCGCCCGTGTCCTCGGCGTTGGCGACCGCCGAGACCAGCAGCTTGAAGAACTGCTTGGCGCCCGCCTTGTGGAGGAACCGGAGGTTGCTGATCGCGTCGGTGACCGGCTGATTGCGGATGAGGTCCGCGATGATGCGGGCCTTGCGAGGGGTCAGACGCGCGTGGCTGAGTCGTGCGGTGGCCATGGCGATTCCTGCTTACTTCTTGGTCGCCTTGCGGTCACCCGAGTGCCCGCGGAAGGTGCGGGTCGGGGCGAACTCGCCGAGCTTGTGGCCGACCATGTTCTCGGTGATGAAGAGCGGGATCCACTTGTGACCGTTGTGGACCATCACGTTGGCGCCGACGAACTGCGGGAGGATCGTCGAACGCCGCGACCAGGACTTGATGACCCGGCGGTTGCCGTCCTTCAGCGCCGACTCGACCTTCGAGATGAGGTGCGCGTCGACGAACGGGCCTTTCTTTACGGAGCGGGGCATGGTTACTTCTTCCTGCGGCTGACGATGTAGACTTGCGTCCGCTTGTTGTGGCGCGTGCGGTAGCCCTTGGAGAGCATGCCCCACGGAGAGCAGGGGTGACGGCCGCCCGATGTGCGGCCCTCGCCGCCGCCCATCGGGTGGTCGACGGGGTTCATGACGACGCCGCGGTTGTGCGGGCGCCGACCGAGCCAGCGGGTGCGGCCCGCCTTGCCGAGGCTGACGCGGCTGTGGTCACCGTTGCTGAGCGCGCCGATTGTCGCGCGGCAGTTGATGTGCACGCGGCGGACCTCGCCGGACGGCAGACGGACCTGCGTCCAGTCGCCCTCGCGGGCCATGAGGCGGGCGCCGACGCCTGCGGTGCGGACGAGCTGGCCGCCCTTGCCGATCTTGATCTCCACGTTGTGGATGACCGTACCGACCGGGATCATCTTGAGCGGCAGGCTGTTGCCCGGCTTGATGTCGGCGGCCTGGTCGCTGACCACGGTGTCGCCGACGCTGAGGCCCTCGGGCGCCAGGATGTAGCGCTTGTCGCCGTCAGCGTAGTTGACGAGAGCGATGAAGCTGGTGCGGTAGGGGTCGTACTCGATTGTCGCGACCTTGCCCGGCACGCCGTACTTGTCGCGCTTGAAGTCGATCTGGCGGTACAGCTTCTTGTGACCGCCGCCGCGGAAGCGCGAGGTGACACGGCCGTAGTTGTTGTGACCGGCGCGGCTCGGCAGACGCGAGACCAGCGGGCGGTGCGGCGTGTCGGTGGTGATCGCCTCGCGCTCGTTGGTGCTCATCCCGCGCCGACCGGGCGAGGTCGGCCTGTAAATCTTGATGCCCATGGTGGTTACTCCGCGGCCTGGGTGCCCTGGGAAGGTTGTTCGGCCTCGCCGTAGAAGTCGATCGAGTCACCGGGGTGGAGGGTGACCACCGCCTTCTTCCAGAAGGCGCGGCGACCGAAGAATCGGCCGACGCGGCGGACATCGCCGCGGACGACCATGGTGTGCACGTCGGCGACGCGCACGCCGAAGACCATCTCGACCGCCTTGCGGATCTCGATCTTGTTGGCCTTCTTGGCGACCTCGAACACGTACTTGCCGAGGTTGCTCTGGAGGTCGGTCGACTTCTCAGTGATGACCGGACGGATGATGATCTGATGCGGGGTCGTCATGCTGCGGCCTCCGACGCCTTCGCGGGCTTGTTCAGGCGGGTCTCGATCTGGCGGAGGGAGGCCTCCGAGATGAGCAGCCTGGGGAAGCGCAGGATGTCGTAGACGTTGATCCCGCGGACATCGAGGAAGCTCGAGTCGGCGAGGTTGCGCGCGCTGAGGCGCAGGTTCTTGTTGTCGCCGGCGTCGACCACCAGCACCTTGGGGGTGCCGAGCTTGCCGAGGACCTGCGACAGGTTCTTGGTCTTGATCCCCGGCAACGCGAGGTCGCGGACGACCACGAGGTCACCGGCCTGGGCGCGGATGGTCAGGGCGGTGCGCAGCGCGCTCGCCATGACCTTCTTGTTGACGTGGAAGGCGTACTTGCGCGGCTTGGGCCCGAAGGTCTGGCCACCGCCCTTGAAGACGTTGGCGCGGCGCGAGCCGTGACGAGCGCCGCCGGTGCCCTTCTGCTTGATCGACTTCTTGCCGGTCAGGCTGACCTCGGCGCGGGTCTGGGTGCTGTGGGTACCGGCGCGGCGAGCCGCCCGCTGGTAGCGGACGACTTCCCACAGCAGGTGTTCCTTGACCGGCGCGGCGAACACCGCGTCGGCGACTTCGATGTCGCCGACGTGCGCGCCGGTCAGGTCGTTGAGCTTGAGCTTGGCCATGGCAGCAGGCTTTCCGGTCAGGTCTTGATCTCGACGTCCACGCCGGCCGAGAGGTCGAGCTTCATGAGGGCGTCGAGGGTCTGCTTGTTCGGTTCGAGGATGTCGAGCAGCCGCTTGTGGGTGCGGATCTCGAACTGCTCGCGCGACTTCTTGTCGATGAAGGGGCCGCGCAAGACGGTGTACTTGTTGATCTTGGTCGGCAGGGGGATGGGGCCCGCGACCGTCGCGCCGGTGCGGCGTGCGGTCTCGGCGATCTCCCCGGCCGACTGGTCGAGCAGCTTGTGATCGAAGGCTTTGAGCCGGATACGGATCTTGAGGCTATCCACGGTGGTGTTTCCTACTCGATGATCTTGGTGACGACGCCGGCGCCGACGGTCTTGCCACCCTCGCGGATGGCGAACTTGAGACCGTCCTCGCACGCGATCGTGCTGTGCAGCTCGACGGTGATCTCGATGTTGTCGCCCGGCATCACCATCTCG
>JAEUJW010000076.1 GCA_016793465.1 Myxococcales bacterium | reverse complement strand
GGAAATCCGCACGTCCGGTTCGATGGGCGGGAGTCTGGAAACGGAGTCACGGCAAATCCTACACGGGCACGAAGAGGGAAACCTCGGATACAGACAAGGACGAGCCTGAAGGACCACCGCGCCAGCTCCCGACCCTACCGTACCGGTCCCTTGCAGATCGACATCCAGATCGACAACGCGACCAACGCGCAGTGGAAGGAAGGCGAGTACCACTACGCGAGCTGGTGGGACAAGGACGACCCGCGCAGCACGCTCCCCTCGCTGAAGTTCATCGCCGGACCGCCCCTGACCGTGCGAGCCGCGACGACCTTGTGGTTTTGAGAGAAATGGAGACCCATGACACACACTCGAACGCTCATCTTCTTCGCCGCCATGTCGGCGTGTACGCCGAGCCAGGAAGCGGGGCGCGTCCAGCTCCCGGTGACGATCGACGCCTCGACCATCACCGACTCGACCAACGAAGAGGGATGGACCGTGACCATGGACACGGCCCGCATCGCCGTGACCGATCTGCAATTTACGATTCAGGGCGAGACGCACGGCGTGACCGCGTGGCTCGGCGACTGGCTGATCCCGCGTGCATGGGCCCACCCAGGCCACTACGCTGGCGGCAACGTGACCGGCGAGCTGACGGGTGCGTTCATCTTCGACTGGTTCGGTCATGACGGCATGATGCTCGGTTTGGCCGACATGCTGGTCGGCGACTACAACGGCATCAACTTCACATTCCGCGCCGCGGACGACGGCGACGGCCTCGCTGCGGAGGACCCCCTGCTCGGGCACGCGGCCCACTTCAGCGGGGTCGCACGCAAAGACGGCGAGGAGGTGATGTTCACCGCGGTGCTGGACATCAACGCTGGGACGCAGATGGTCGGCGCGCCGTTCGAGCTGGCGGTTGACGACGACACCGTGGCGACGATCGCCTTCCAGCTCGAACCCACTGACCCCGTCGAGATGAAGTCGATGTACGATGGTCTCGACTTCGCCGCGCTAGACGACGATGGGGACGGCGTCGTGGCGATCGAACCCGGTAGCGAGGCAGCCAACGTGTTTCGTCGGACGCTCCAGTCCCATATCCACTACCAGGCGGAGGCGCAGTGACATGACCGTGATGATGAAGAATTCGATGGTGTTCGTAGGAGCTCTCGTGACCTTGGGCTGCGAGTCCGGGGGAGGTGGGGGGGCCGAGCTCTCGGTCCGGGCCTGGGGGGAGGAGTACATCGAGGAGGGCATCCCGGCCGACGTGTTCAACGACGGCTGGACGGTGCAATTCGATCGCTTCCTGATCAACGTCGGGCAGATCGAGGTTGGCGAGGTCGAGGGGGCTCCAGCGTTCGAAGTGCCGCAGTTTCAGGTCTACGATCTGGCGGTGGCATCGAACGGTGAAGGCCAGTTCTTGGGCAAAGACGAGGCCCCGGCTGGGACCTACGCAGACACGCAGTACCGGATCTACCCGGCGGAGGGCGACTCCACCGCGGGCAACGCGACCTCTTCGGATGTGAAGATGATGCAGGATGGTGGCTACTCCGTATTCGTCGCCGGATCGGCGACAAAAAATGGCGTGACCAAGACCTTCACGTGGGGGTTCAACACCCGTACGGCGTACTCGCACTGCCAATCGCAGGCCGTGATCGAGGCCGACGTGCCGGCCGCGGTACAGATCACCATCCATGGTGACCACCTTTTCTACGACGACCTGTACTCCGAGACGCCGATGGTCCTCTTCAGTCTCTATGCCCAGGCGGACGATGACGGAGATGCTGACGGCGTCATCTCCCGGGAAGAGCTCGAGGCAGTCGACCTGCGGTCGCTGCCGAACTATCAGGTCGGCAGCACGGACATCACGGACCTGTGGAACTTCGTCGAGCACCTTACGACGTCGCTCGGCCACATCGACGGCGAGGGCCATTGCATGAACGTCCGGGAGTCGTGACCGTTCTCGGAGACCTCGACCACCTCGCGCGACGTAGGCGCGGCGCGAACCTGGCCGGTCGGAGACGTGGCCAAGGCCCGACTGCCCCGCCCCATCGGCTCGCGACTGACCTCCTGGTCGCGTTCGTCGGCGAGGATAAGGGCCGCGCGCCGTGAACTGCTCCTAAGCGCCTCCCGTGCCGAGGTCCCTCGGCATCTCACGCCACTTGGCGCCGTTGTGCAGGACCCAGCGGATCGCGTCGACACTCGCTGCAGGTCCGTGCGCGGGCCGCCGCAGGTGCCGCGCGTCGCCTCCACCATCGCCCCGATCCGCTTCCACTCCCGGTCGGTGAGCCGCTCGAACGGGGGCGGCGGCAGCACAGCGACCGCCCGCGTCGCGATGACGATCCGGTCCGTCGCCGCCTCGAGGCCGTCCCGGACGACGTCGTTCGCCAGGTGGGCGTAACGCTGGGTCGTGCGATCGTGCTTGTGCCCGAGCATCGCGCCGACCACGGCCAGCGGGACCCCGCACATGAGCGCGTCGCTAGCGAATGAATGCCGCAGGTCGTGCAGGCGGACGTCGGGGATCCCGGCGGCAGCGCGGACGTTCTCCCACGATCGGTTGATGCTCTTGATCCGCGTCCCTTTGGGCCCGCGCAGCACGTAGCCCGTCCGCGGGTTGCCGGTCTGGTCGTGGACGTACTTGGACAAATACGTTGTCCGGCTTCACGTCGCGGTGGGTGATGCCGTGGCGGTGCAGTTCGGCCAGCGCGGCGAGGAGGTCGAGCACGACCAGGCAGAGCTCCCGCCACGGCATGAGCTGCTCGCAGTAAAGCTCCGAGAGCGCCTTCCCGGGCACGAGGTCGAACACGATGAAGGGGCGCCCATCATCCTCGCCGAAGTGGCTGGCGTGGACGAGGTGCGGGCTGCGGATCCTCGCGGCGAGGCGGGCCTCCCGGTTGAAAAACTCGCCGACCGCGGCCTGTGCCCCCTTGTAGAGCACTTTGACGGCGACGATCGACTTCGTGGTCAGATCGCGGGCGCGGTAGACGGTGGCCGTCGCGCCGCACGCGAGGACCTCGAGCAGCTCGTAGCGGTCCTGCAGGATCTCGCCGGTGTCATCCTCCGCGTCCGGCTCGCCGAGGCCGAAGACCTCGATCTCGTCGTCGGGCGCTTGCTTGGGACGAACCCACGAGAAGGCCATCACGTCGTCGCCCTTGGGGGGTGGGCGCTCCGAGGGGAGCGTACCGCCCCCTGCTCGAAAAAAGCAACCCGACGCGACGCGCTGTGCTGCTCGAACAGGCGCTGAGACCGAGCAAAGAGCCCGTGGTTGGTCGCCGGACAGCGGGCAGACCACCTCCTCGACGTACCGGCAGTCCAGGGGCGCGTGTTCTCCGGCGGCACCTGCACCGCCGACCTCGCCGCCGAGGGATCTCGCCGGTCTGGGACGACCGCGACGTCACCCCGTTGTCCGCTTCGACGCCTCGTCGTCCAGGCCGACCGCGGTGCCTCGGCAAGGCTACGTGAGCGGCCCGCCCGTGACCGAGCCGAGGGTTCATTGTTCAAAACAATAGAGGGGTGCCATCGTCGTGCAGGGTACCAGGCAGCCCTGAGTCCATGTTGATTGTGGCGTATCAGCGCGTCCGACATGTCCTTCACCCTGCGTCCCGACGGTCCAGTCCGCGCAGGACTTGTCAGCATAGGCGATTCCACCAGCCGCGAGAGTATTCGTCCAGACGATGATCGCGTCCATCGGCGTGCACGGATGAGTGTCCGGCGGCGGCGGCGGGTCCCCATGTTCGGTCAAGAGAATAGGTGCGAGTAAATTATTATCGACGATGTCCAGCCAGTCCATCGCAATCGGCGAACCGTCGACGAGCACGTAGGGGACGGCCGACTGGACGAAGTCTTTGTCGGGCGAGTAGTCTGCGGTGCTCAACCAAGCCTGGAAGGCCCCCGGCAAATCCGCGTCCTTTGCGGCAGACTGGCACGATTCGTTTGCGCCGGTGATGCCGCCGAGATCTCCGGTGAACTTGGCTTCGGTGACAAAGACGCGCCGAAATTCCTTCATGCAAAATGGTGAGCACCCGTCACCTTCATCGATCCCCATATCATCGCATTCTTCTCCCTCGTCGACCACCCCATCCCCGCAATTCGGACCGGACGATGTCGACGTCATCGTCGTCGATGTCGTCGACGTCCACGACGTGCTCGGCTCCGGCGAGGAGGACGACGCATCGGACGTCGTCGCGCCCGTGGTCATGTCAACCGAGGTTGAACCCGTCGATGGCTCCTTGCCCGAGGGCGAAAAACACCGGGTGCAGAGCGCACAAAATACGAGCCACCAGTATCCGTTGATGAGACGCCGCGGCTTCATGGGTCACCAGCGGGATCGGGGTTTAAGCTCTTCGCCAGGTTCTCGTAGAACTCTTCGCCGATCGGCCCTGCCGGCTCGAGGAGCTCTATGCCGATCGAGGTCCGCGTAAACGTCATCCCGTCCGGGACGTGGGTCGGGTGACCAAACCAGTTCACCACATCGGCTGCAAGCCCGCCCGGATCACAGGCGTCCTCGCCCTCGGGATGATACGCCCCCTCGGCCTCAAGCGCTCCCAGCGTGTTGTCCCGGAAGGGCCACGTGTCGACGGGGTAAAGCTCTGCCGGCTGCGGAGCTGTCGGCGGGGCGGCCGGGGACGTCGGTGAGGAGACGTCGGGCGCATCCTGCGTCGCGGTGGGATGGCTCCCAGACACCTGGGGCGCCGGTGCGGCGGACGAGACATCGTCGCTCGCGGGCACCCCGGGCGCCGGGGTGGCGGGCGGAACACCGTTGCTCGGACTCGTGGGAGAGGGTTTCCCGAATGCGGCGACAACCGCCCTGGCGAAGTCACTCGCGGGATCGTGGAGGTCGTCGAAGGGGAAGACGTCGAGCGTGCCGTCCGATACCAAAAGTCCCAGTTCCCGGCAAGTCGCCATCGCGTAGCGAAAAACTCTCATGCCGCCGGGCAACTCGATGCCGGAGTGCTGCTTGAGCTGTTTGCGAAGTCCCTCCCCTCGCCCCCGGACCCGGATGCCGTGCTCGGCGAGCACTTCGAAGACTGCACGACACCACAGGCGGACGCACTTCCCCGCCCCGCCGAGCATGGCGAGGTGCTCCAGCATCGCAAGGGTCGCAGCCCGGACTTCCGGGGTGAGCGGTGCCGTGGGAGGGGTCCCGGCAGACGGTCGGATCGACCCCAGGCCGGGGGGCGACGTGGGGCCGCTCTGTGGTGGTCTCGATTCGTCGACGTCGGACCAGAGGGGCTCGGGGAGGCCATCGAACGCGTTGGCGAACGACTTGATAGAGCTGCGATCCCCGCCGACGAGACGCTCCAAGTGGAGGCTGTCGCCGGCGGAGATGCGGACCGAGAACCTCGTTCCGTCATCGGCGGTGACTGCCGCGAGGTCTTCGCTCGCCGTCGTCAACTTCAGGTTGTAACGCCGTCCGCGGTAATCGATGGACAGCGGCCGATGGTTCGCCTCGAACCGCGAGTAGCTGGCCTCGGCGAGCTCGATGAGCTCGAACTGGGTCCCGCGGCCGAACACACAGCAACCATCCCGACGAACGTGGACCAGGAACCACGCGCCGCCGTGTGCGAGGATCCGGAGCTCTCCTCCAGGCAGCGTCGCCCGATGAGACCCGTCGTGCGGGAACGGGTGCCATCGCATCGGCGCCCCTGCCTCATGCGAGGGCGGATGATGCGAGCCCTCCCGTATGAGGTGGGCGGCCTGTTCGAGGCAGTCCGGGAGAGGACCCCGGGCGAACTCGCTCGACCCGTAGCCCTGGTCAAAAATGATGATGCCCACGTGGCACCCCGCCAGGGGGCGGATCTCTATGTGCCCTTCCGCGATGGGGTATCTGCACGCATTTTCAAGCATAACTCACGCGCTGACCCGCCGAAGCTAACAGCAAACTTGGCGCTGTCACCTAACTTTAAAAACAGGTAGCAAAGATCAATATTTGGATGAACGCTGTGGATGGGCAACAGGTACCACGTTTCGCAAAACCGCATGCTGGTCGCCCGCCGCGGTAGGGGGAGAGCGTCCTGAGGAGATCTCCATAAGAGGAGACTATCCGGCCGCCGGCGTCTGTGGTGCATCCTGCGTGCGCCATCGCCCCGGAAGAGAATGCCACGGACTGTCTCGGGCAATCATCCCTGATGCCACAGAACATCCGTGGCAATGCCGCGGCAGTTCAGTGGCAGTATCCGGAATGCCCTGGCACTCCGCGGCAATGCCACCATGGCTGGCCGGCATGCCGTGAATACAACTGGCATGAGCCGATCGTGGGACCTGCAGCAGCGGCCCCAACTCGCGGAGCAACCTCTACGGCGCCCCGCCGGACGGCGCCAAGGGGGCTCCGCGGCGCCGGACGGCGCCAAGGGGGGCTCCGCGGCGCCGTCCGGCGCTCCCGCGAGAGGCAGAGCGGTCCGCAAATAACCTGTCCCATGGGACAGGGTGCTCGGTAACAGGCAGATACATGCCCCGGGGAGCCTGGTATAGTGAAGGGGATGACGGTGCATGCTGTATTGGCGGTGGATGTTCAAAACCGGCTGCTCGGGAGTCGCTTCGCCGTGCCGCACGAGTCTGTCCTCGAGGCGATGCAGGGGCTTCGCCAGCAGTTCGGGGCCGACGTCCGGCTCCTGGTCGACGGGCGGGACGTGACGAACCAGGCCCAGCTCGTCACCACGCCGGGCGCGGTGCCGGCGCGCAGGGAGCAGGCGGCGGGGTCCGACCTCGCCGCCGCCGAGCTCGGGCACCACATCCTCTGGGAGAGCTACGAGCGGGCGGCCCACATCCAGGCCTCGATGGCGGACCGGATGATCGGCCAGAGCGTCGAGATGACCCGCCGGTTCGCCGAGGAGATGGAGGCGCTGCGGGCCCGGTACTCCGCGGCGCTGCAGCAGATCGACGGCATCGCCTTCGAGCAACGCATGTTCGAGCACGAGCGGTCGTACCGCCACCTCGCGGCGCAGCATCGCCAGCTCGCCGAGGACGAGCGTCGGGCCTCCACCCGAACCGACGTCACCGGGCTCGTCGAGCAGCTCGTGGTGGGCGCCGTCCGCGTCATCAAGGCCGTCAGCGACGAGGACGCCCGCTGCAGCGCCGAGGGCGACCAGAACAAGAACCCATAGGAGAGCACCATGCCGAACGAGAGAGACTCCGCGAGCGCGTTCATCCGTCGCACACACGACGAGATCCGCTCCGAGATGAACGCCGAGTTCGAAGAGAAGGAACAGAACTATGCGAGTCGCCTCGCAGCCGCGAAGGAGGACGCGCGCAAAGCCGCCGACGAGGCCGCTGGCCAGCGGATCTGCTCGGCCCGCGATCGCGAGGAGATGGGGCAACGGATGGCCGTGTACCGCCGCGGGAGCCTGCTACAGCTCGGCGCCGTGGTCGTGAGCGCGGCCTCCGGCGTGGCCCTCGGCTACGCGTTCCAGAAGAACGTCGACGTCCGGCTTGGGGGCGTCCCCGCTGGCGCAGTCCTCGGCGTCCCCGGCGTCGTGTTCGGCGCGCGCCTCGACGAGAGCATGGCCGCCCGCGCGTCGCTCGCCGTCGGCGGCGCGATGTTCACCGTGGGCACCGTCCTCTACACGCTTTGTGATTCGAAGAAGGAGCAGGTCGTATGACCATGATCGTCGCCCGTATCCTCCGTGTCCTCCAGGGCCACTCGCCGACCGCGATGGTGCACGCGCGTGACCCCGTGGGGCACGAGCACAAGCTCGAGGTCCCCCTCGAGAGCGTCCGCGGCGTGACCGCGGGCCAGGTCCTCGTGCTCGAGTGGTCCGTCCACGACCTCCCGGAGCTGGTCGTCGGCGAGGTCGTCCCGCCCACGACGAGGCCGACCGAGGAGCCCAGGCCCTCGGCCACGCCGCCCCCTCTTCCCGTCCCTGGCGCCGCGCCGTCCGAGGAGCAGATGCTCGAGGTGATGCTCGGGCTGACGCCCGGTCGCCTGCGGTCGCTCTGATCCTCTGAACACATTCAGTCCCTTCGCCCTGCGCGGATAGCCGCGCAATTCGTCTCATTTTGCCCGAGGAGCCAACGATGCCTGGAGAACTCACCACGCTCGCGACCATCGACGAGCACGCCCATTCCCCCGACGAGGTGTACCTCAAGATCCTGCGCATGCTCCGCTGCGACCCCTCGCGGTGGGCCGCCTTCATGTCGTGCGCGGACAAGGTCACCTACTACCAGAAGTGCTACGGCGACCTCGAGGAGAAGTGCAAGACCCTCGAGGGGCAGTGCCAGGTGCTCATGATGCTGGTGCGCCGGATCTGCTGCACCGCGCACATCAACTTCAGCGACATCACGATCGACGAGCTCAGCGACGACTCCCAGGTCGCGCTCGCCAAGATCGTCACCGGTCTCGGCGACCCCTACGTCGACGCGTTCCCGGTCGGTCCGGGCAAGACGATCCGCCTGATCCAGGACGAGCGCCCGGGCTGGGGTCCGACCGAGATCCGGATCGACCTCAACCTGGCCAACCAGGCAGTTAACTACCTGGACTACCAGGTGCAATTCTATTTGGGCCCCGGCGAGGGCCAGGGCAAGAAGATCGGTCCGCTCTACACCGGTAACCAGTTTCTGCACAAGGACGGCAAGCAGATGCAGGTGAAGTTCCCGACCTACAAGAACCAGCCGATCGTCATCGGCAGCCTCGAGAAGCTCGCCGTCGAGATCACGAACAAGGGCATCGCCGGCAACCTCGACAGCGCGCAGGTCATCCTGCCCTACGACAACCAGCGCTTCTACGAGATGTGCGCCGCCATGTGCCGCCCGGGCGCCACGCCCGGGTGCACCACGGGCGCCTGCTGACCCACCACCACGGAGACCATCATGTTCGAACCACGCCAAATCCTGCTGCGCAAGAGCGGCGACTTCGACGGGACCTCGTCGATCGCGCTCGTGCGGGACCGCGATCTCGTCGCGGCCGGGCTCGTCTACGTCGCCAACGTGTCGGGCCCGGCCGGGGTCATCCCCGCCGACTTCTGGGGCATCTTCAGCGCCGAACGGCCCAAGCTCGTCGGCGTCGCGTTCTCGTCGTCGAACCCTCGGTCGGTCGCCCGTGTGGTGAGCGTGTCGGGCAGGGTGCGCGAGGAGATCAACCTGCGGCCCGACTTCCAGTACGTGACGATGCACGGCCAGGACCAGCTCACCGTCGCCACGAACGAGAGCTCGGCGGCTCAGGTGGCCTCGACCGAGCTCCACCTCGAGGTCAACGAGGTCTCCGAGGCCGAACACACGGCGTGGGCGATGGCCCACCCGCCGCGGCGCGTCCACACGCGGTACAAGTTCGTGCGCCGGACGCCGTTCGTGGAGAGCGCGATCGCTGTCCCCTTCGTTCCCGCCTTCGTCTGGGATCCGAGCGCGCACATGTTTGTGTCCTCGGACACGGCGGATGGGCCGATCCCGATCTCCGCGCTGAGTCCGTTCTCCCGCGGGTACGGCACGCTGGTGAGCCTCCGTTACTCGAACTCCAACAACGACGGACGGGTCGTCACCGTGGAGTCCACGACCCGCGCCGTGTATGAGCTTCAGGCCGCGCTCCCCAGCGGACGCTGGTCGCGGGTGTTCTACGCGTCGCACGACGACATGATCTGCCTCGCGGCCACCCCCTTCGCGGGCAACCCGAACATCGTCTGCGACATCGAGACCGTCGCGGTCGAACCGGCCGATCGCCTGCGCGGGCGGTACGAGCACCCCGAGGTGCTGCCCGACCCCCTCGGCCACAACCTCTGATCCGGGATCCGCATGCTGCTGCTCGACCGCCACCGCGTCGCCATCCTCCTCGAGCTATGTCGCCTCGGCGCGGCCTCCGAGGCTGCCCGGGTCGCGAACGGCGACGCGCTCGGGATGGTCCTGCTCGGCTTCTACAACGGCGCGACCACCAGCGCGCGCAAGGCGTTCATGGATCGAATGAACCCGGTCCCGCAGAAGCCGTGGGGGGCGGTGGTGCCGACGCCGAGCAACCCGACGCCGGCGGTCGTCATCCTTCTCCTCGGGCAGCGTGACGACGACCCCGATGCCGCCGAGGACGGCAACCGGCTTCCGGTGCGGGGGTCGGCGGCGGCGGTTCCGTGGGAGCCCCTCTACGCGGCGATCGACCGCTGGGACTTGGATGCCATCGCCAGGTTCATCGGGCCGCTCGGCTGGCGCGTGCCGCTCGCAGAGGCCGTGCTGAAAGGCGCCGAGGCCGACCAGGGCGAGCCGGTCCCGCCACCGGGGCCGGTGCCGAACCCGGGGCCTGCGCCTCCGCTCCCGCCGGTGCCGAGGCCGCCGGATCCACCGGCGCCTATCCCGGCGAACTTCTGGCGGCGACCGGAGGTGCTCGTGGCCGGTGGCGTCGGCGCCGGCCTGCTCATCGCCGTCCTTTTCCAGAGTCTCAGGCGCCCGTCAGCGCTGGAGGTGAGAGCATGAGCAAGGTTCTCCGCTTCGTGGTCGGCAGCGCGGTGATTACCGGGATCAGCGCCGCGGCGCTCCGGTACTACCAGCAACGCCTACAGGCCAGCGGCCAGGGCAGCGCGACGCCGACGCCAGCGCCCACGCCGGGCCCCGCGACCGATGAGCCGGTCCTCCCGCCGCAACCGGAGGGCCCGAGCAAGCCCGCGCCGATGACGTGGCAGAACGTGGCGCCGCTCCCGGTCGCCGCCGATGTCGCCGGCGACATGACGCGGAACTGGGGCACGACGCCGGTCGACCTCCGTCCGCTCCTCCTGCTCGTCGAGCAGGTGAGCGGCATCGCTGGCGCCGCGCGAATCCTGGCGGTCGTCGCCGCTGGCGAGTCGGAGTTCAAGGCGACCGCCCACAATGGCGACGAGCAGGGAGAGAGCGGGGAGCGGACCGCATCGTGGCGCGCGTACTGGCGAAACAAGGACCGCAACCCTCCGCTGGCGTTCGGTGAGGCGGCGGCGAACTTCGGCTCCGGCGGTCTGTTCGGCGGGCTCGCGCCCTACGCCCTGTGGACCGGGATGCAGGAGATGAAGGACAAGGCGCCGCTCCTCGGCTCGGACCCGCGGATCCTGTTTCTGCCGCGCGTCGCCGGGTTCGTCGCCGCCGTGTATCTGCAGCGGCTGCTGCGCAACTACGACATCCGCGACCACGCGGACATCAAGGTCGGCTGGGGCAGCGTCAGCCTGCTCTCCGAGGCCGGGCGCAAGGATCCGGACTACGCGAGGATCCACGAGAAGTTCCTCGAGAAGGCGAAGAAGCTCGGCGTCGACCTCGCCGACGAGGCGACGATCCCGGCGAAGCTGAGCGCGAACAACTGGCCGGGCGTGGCGGCGGTGTTCGACAAGATCGTCGTCACCCTGCCGACGCCGGGGAAGGTGGCGATCTCGTGAGCGTCCTATCCACCTGCTACGGCGCCGACATCGAGGCCCTCGCCGACGCGGGGGACGGGTTTGCGACCGTCACGTCGAGCACGATCACCAACTTCGTGCTGCGCCAGTGGACCGACGTCGGCGCCACGCTCGGCTTCCTCCACCCGCTTCGCGTCCTGGCGCGCGGGCTCCGGTCCTCGCACGCCGGCCTCACGGGGCTGCACTCCGCGGCGTTGGCGGCGTTCGAGCAGTGGCACCGCGCGCGTCCCCGCGAGGCGTCGCCGCTGTCCGTGTCGGCGAGGCTCGCCCGTGCCAGGACCCGCGAGGACGTGCTCCTCCGGTATGCGGCGCGGCGACCCGACAACCTTTGGGTGCTCGACGAGCCGGCGTCCACGGTCGGAGGCGTCTGCTTCGAGCAGGCGCCGGGCGTCCAGAGCCGAGTCTTCCTGGACGACCCGGGGCCCAACTACTTCCACGGGGTCCGGAGCGGCTCGTCGCAGCGCGGGTGCGGCGACACGGACCCCGTGTACCTGTCGATCGGAACCTTCCCATGGGTGTACGGCGGCCGGCTGCATCGCACGCCGCCCGGCCTCGACTGGGAAGAGGCCGGGCGGTGGTCGCCCGCCGTCACGGCGATGCGACTCTGCGCGAGCCTCTGGCAGCCCGAGGGCAACCTCGCCCAGGACGCGCGGGTCGTCGTGCTCGCCTACCGGGCCTACCGCCAGAGCGTCGACGAGGCGCTCCGGGCCGTGCCCGAGCACGACGCGCGCGCCGTGGTTCCCGGAAAACTCGTCCGCCGGGGTCTGTGGCTCGACGCGGCGCACTCGAGCCTCGAGGTCCAGACCATCGCCGGTCCTCGCGGCCCGCTCACCGCCAGCGTCCACAACTACATCGTGCGGCGCTACGCCGCATTCTTCGCACTGCGCCGGTCGCTGCTGTCGTCCGCGGCGCAGCTCACCCCGGACCTGCGTCAGGTCCTCGCCCGGAACCCGGACCCCTGCGTGCGCCCGCTCGCCCAGGG
The DNA here is from genome assembly GCA_016793465.1 of Myxococcales bacterium. The sequence goes on along the minus strand of JAEUJW010000076.1, from coordinate 48,107 downwards.
CGCGGGGGCCCGCGCATGAACCCGGAGGCGCACACGTGCTGATAGAGGCCACCTCGGAGGGGTACAAGAAGCTGTTCGGGAACTACCCGTTCGGCGTCGAGTTCTTCCAGAGCGCGGCGATGCCGTACGAGACGATGGTCGGGTGCCTGTCGGACCCGAGCATCTGCGCGAAGGACGAGCAGAACGAGAGCACGCTCCTCGACGCCGGCCTGCAGCACTCGCTCGGCGCCCGCGACTTCCGGCTCGGGACGCAGTACATGCTGCACAGCCTTCTGACGTACACGGCGTCGATCCAGGGGCCGGAGAAGCTGGAGACGAACGGGATCCTGAGCAGCTACGGCGACGCTGTCGAGCTGGTGATGAAGAACTTCGTCATCCCTGCTCGCCTCGGCGACGACGAGGCCGTCGAGCAGGCGCTGAAGGACGCGGCGTTCGGCGGCGGCATGCAGGCGCTCGGCGCCATCGGGCCGATCGGCAAGGTGATCGCTGCCGTCATCGGGTTCGCCGTCGCCATCGCGCAGACCGTGAAGGCGCGCAAGGCCGCCGAGAAGGAGGGGCTCGAGGCGATGCGGCGGGCGGTGTTCGCCCGGATGCCGCCGATGCAGCAGCCCTCGACGTTCACCGACGACTTCCTCATCCGCGACAAGCTGCTCCCGGGGCTGCAGGGCGGCGACTGGACGGACATCTTCTCGCCGCGGTTCGAGTCGGACACCGGCGAGTGGGTAGGCATCAAACGCCGCTACGGCTACGCGTTCGCGCCGGGGAGGAAGACCCACGGCAAGGACGAGGTCGGCGAGGACGCCGACGTGTTCGACCCCGGCGTGGGCCTCGGGATTATCCCCGGGATGGACCAGCTCACGTCGGTGGTGCAGGTCAGCCTCGACCCGACGAGCAGCGCGGTCAAGGCGTGGCAGGCGAACAAGACCCTGCACTGGCCGGTACAGGCGGACCACGTCGTCGACGTCGGCCAGTTCTACGTCAACACCGCCCGCCTCGGGGCGGTCGCGTGGGCGTGGGCGACGCAGCAGGAGCAGAGCCTCGACCTCTACAAGCTGTACGTCGGCAAGCCGGGCGGGCCGGGTGTGAACCACCTGCACGCGCGCTGGAAGAAGTACTGCGAGGGCGGCATCCGATTCCTGCTCGACAACGCCAAGGCGTGGGTCGACGCCGACAGCAAGCGCTTCGACGACCTCCGCTACATGTTCGGCGCGTCGATCGCCTGCGCCGTCGGGGCCTGGCGCTGCTACATCAAGGGTGGGACGACCTACGTCCCCGAGTACGGCCAGCTCAACCCCGGCAACCCGCGGTTCGAGATGGGCAACTTCGACGGCCTCTCGCCGACCTACCGCTGCGTCCTACACCCGAACCAGGTACGGGCCATCGCCAACGGGCAGGCGTGCCTGGCGAGCCTGTACGACACGCACATCAAGGCCACGCTCGAGGCGGTCCGCGCGCGGCAGGTGCAGGTGCTGCGCACCACGCTGCTCTGCGCCTACGTGCGCGCGTCGTGGGGCGCGTTCCGCGACGCCGACATGAAGGACCACCTCAACAAGATGCGGGCGCTGCTGCTCGAGCACCCCGACCGCAAGCTCGTCGACCTGGACGACGTGCCCGAGGGCGAGCGCTTCGACGGCGACGACTGGAAGGACCGGCTGCGAAAGAGCGGCGTCGGCTCGAAGCCACCCGGCCTCCAGGGGCTCAAAGTGCGCCCCGGCGCCATCGAGCCGAGCAAGGATCCGGCGCCGAAGGTCCCCGAGGACAACTCGCCGATGCCGTTCGGCAAGCTTGCCCCGGCGCGGTGCGGCCGCGAATGCCAGGACCAGCGCCGAAACCGCAAGATCGCCGTCGTCGCGGGCACCGCGGGCCTGGCCGTGGCGGCGGGCTTCGGGTGGGAGCGCTGGCGTCGCCACCAGCGGGCGAAGGAGACGACGCCATGACGGGCGCCAGCGGTCCGCGCTACATCGTCGAGTCGATCGAGCTCGACTCGTGGAGCGCCGTCGTCCGCGACGACGGTCGCCGCGCCGTCTTCGGCTCCGCGACGGCGAACGCGCTGCAGCCCGGCCCCGGCCCTGGCGAGCTCACCTGGCAGCGCGGCTGCGAAGGCGGGTTGCCGGCGCTACGTGCGACGTGGGGGACCGGGCACTTCCTTATCTTGCCGGTCAGCTCGGCGATGTTCGCGCTGTTCTTCGCGATGCCGGAGCGAGACCAGCCGCTCGCGGTCGGGAGCGTCGAGGGTCTCAAGCACGCGGCCGCGTCGCAGCGGTCCATGTTCGCCGCCCCGCCGCCCTCTCCCGTTCCCCGATCGTCGCCCGCGGTCGTCTCACAGAAGCCGACGTTCGCCGCACCGCCTGCACCGCCGGCCCCCGCTTCCCGGCCAGCGCCCACGGGGCAATCAAAGGCGGTCTTCCTGAAAGGTCTCATCAAGAGGTGATTCATGTCCACGGTTCTCGAGCAGCTCCAGACCACGGGGTTCAAGGTGGTCGTGCGCGACACCCAGACGGGCAAGACCCGCACCCTACGCCTCGTCGGCCAGGGTCCCTGGGACCTCGACGCCGACACCGCCATCGACATCGACGGTGAGGCGGGGCCGCGTCCACAGGTGACCGTCGCGCCGCCGCCGGACGCGGCCATCACCCTTCGAATCGCGTGCACCCGCGAGGACACCAGCGTGCGCATCGGCGCGAGCGGGTCGGGCGCCAAGGCGTGGACGGCTCACCACCGGACCCTCCTTGGCGCGCCGTGGCAGCTCGACGCTCGCGGGGCCCCGTTCACCATGCTCGCGAAGACGCCGACGTTGCTGGACGACCTGCGCGCGGCCCACCCCGACGTCACCATCGACACCGACGACTGTCAGGACACCGAAATGTTCTTCTCCGGCCGCACGGCGGCCGACACCGCCGCGCGTCGAAGTGCTGGTCGCGCGGGTCGGCGGGGCGAGAGGCCCGCGACCGCAGCACCAGCCGCTGAGGCGCCGACGCTCGCACCGCCGGTCGCAGCCGAGCCGGAGGCCCCGCCCGCGGCCCCCGCGAAGCGCTCGCGTCGCAAGCGCGAGACGCCCGCCGCGGGCCCCGGCGAGCTGACGTGGTCCCCGATCTCGGAGAACGGCTTGGATGGGTTCGCCGCGCCGTGGAAGGACGGCGCCTACAAGCTGCTGCACGTCGCCGGCGACGCCTACGGCCTCTTCTACGAGCGAGACGCGGGCGGCTACGACGCGATCCTCTGCGGCGAGCTCGACGAGGCGAAGGCCGCCGCAGAGAAGCACATGGCCGGCATGTCCGTCACTCAGCTCGCGAAGGCGACCTGCGGGGCGAAGTCGACGAAGGCCCCGTGCCGCTCGCCGCGGACGACGCGGGTCCACAGCGCCGAGGATCTCCGCACGCGGTACTTCACGCCGCGCTACGAGAAGGCGTTCAAGGACGCCGTCGCCGACGGCATGTCGCTGTGCGCCGACCAGGGGGGCCTCCAGACCCACAGCGACCTATCCGTCCCGGAGGCCCTGGAGCTCCTCCGCGAGCGGGGCGAGGGCGCTGTCTATGCGCTCGAGAACCTTCGCTCCGAGGAGCCTCGCCGCGAGGCTCAGCCTGAGCCGAGCGCGGCAGCAACGTCGGCCCCGCCGGGCGAGCCAACTCCGGCGCCGACCATCACCGCCCCGGCGCCGTCGTCCGAGTCTGCGCCGGCGCCGAGCAGCCCGGCAGACAAGGCGCTGATCGACTCGTTCGCCGCCGCGCTCCGCAGCTTCGAGGAGGACGACTGACATGCGCCCCGAACCCAAGGTGTCTCCAAGGCCAGGCAGCATCTACAAGGTCTGCGGTCGCCTCTACGTCGACAGCCAGGGGGTGCAGAACCTGACCGCGCGGCGCGAGGTCGTGCCGACCGCGGGCGGCTGGCGTGTGCTGGACGCGCAGAGCAGCCTCGAGTTCATCCGCGTCGACCGGGCGCCGCTGCCCGGCCAACACGGCGCCCTCTACCAGCTCCGCGCGGAGGGCCAGTCGCCCGAGCAGGCCCGGTCGTGGTTCGACGACCGCCTGCTCGTGCCGCGCGCCGACCTCGAGACGTGGCCAGGCGAGCCCGCCTCGAGCTGCGCCTGTGATCACGCCTGCGCCTGCGCGCCATGCCGCCAGAAACACGAGGGAAAGCCATGACCACGAAGAAGAGAAAGAGCAGGAGCCTGACCCCCGCCGAGTACGACCTCTACTACGAGTCGATCGGGATCAAGGCGAGCGACCTCCTCTCGCCGCAGGCCATCTCGCTGGACGATCTGCCGGCCGACATGGCCCTGTCGGCCGCCGATCGGGTCCGAATCGAGGGGCTCGTTCCGACCTGGAATGGCGCGGATGCGCGGCAGAAGGTCGACATGGCCCACGCCATGGAGCGCGCGGCCCTGCAGGCACGCAGGTCAACCCGCGAGGCGCAGGTGGATGCTTGCCTCGCCTACCTGATGCTGGCCCACGTCCGGGGCTGCGAGGAGCCCCGCGCGATGATGCGGCGGATCGCGATCGGCGTGGTGACCCCGCCGGTGCACGTCACACAACGACGAGGCCGAGGGCCCGTGAGTGTGTCGAGCGTCCATGAGCAGGTGGACGCGAAGCTGCGGGCCAGGGGACTCGAGGCGGTCATGCTGACATCCCACGAGAAGACCGCGGACGGCGACACGATGACCGTCCACCACTTGACGACGAGGCCGATCCGTTCGCCCGCATCGAAGCGTTGACGCCCGCGACGAGTGACCTTCCCACGAACGAGGCAGCCATGACCCCGATCATTCAGTTCGTCGACCAGAGCCCCCACGCCGCCAGCGCTCCGTGTTTCGGCTGCATCCTCGTCCCGCGATCTCTCGCGCGGGAGGTGATGCCGTGACCCCCGCCGAGGCGCTGGAGAAGATGCTCCCCGCGTGGCGCGCCGGGCTGCCCGCCGATTACGCGTCCGACTTCATCGACGAGTTCGTCGCACGTAACCGGACCGTGCTCCTGGCGCTCGTCGACCGCGCCCTCACGGCGCGCCGGGTCAAGCGCGGCCTCTTGCCGAGGAGCGCGGCCGAGTTCGCCGCCTACGGGAAGCTCGTCCCCCGCGAGCGGGAGAGGGACGCCGAACCCGATGATGAGGTGCTCCGGCAGCTCCTGGAATTTACAAAATCCTCGCGGAAGGCCAAGGACCGTGTCGCCCGGGAAGTTGCCGGCTACCTCTACGCCAGGCGGCGCGCCGAGGCGATCGTTCTGCGACGCGAGGGATGGGACGCGGTCCCCATGATGCTGCGGGACCCGGCGCTCGTCATCGTCGAGGCCGACCACGCCATCGCGGTGATGGACGTCATGCGGGAGGTGAGCGTGGCCTCCGGCTTTCGCCGCGCGAAGGAGCTGCGCCACGACCTCGCCAGGATCTACAAACACATCGGCGACGTCTCGTCGGACATCAACGAGCCCCGTCTGGAGCGCTTCGCGCTCGCGCTCTGGTCGCGGATCCGCGGCACGACGCCGACGGCGACTGTCCCGACGTTCGAGACCCCGCCCGACGAGCGGGACAGGAAGTGGCGGACGGAGGCCAACCTCGAGGCCATGCAGACCGTGCTGACGGCGAATCCCGGCGAGCTGACCGCCGCGGACCTGCAGAAGATCGCGCGCTACTCCGGCTGGGGCGGCCTGTCGATCGAGGGCGTCCAGGACCGGATCCCGAAGGAGCTGGCGCCCGAGACGTTCGGCCTCATCCACGAGTATTACACCCCGACCGCGATCGCCGACGCGATCGTGGAGCTCCTGTGCCCGCTCCTCCCGGAGCTCGCCGGCAACGACGGCGTCGTGCGGGCGCTCGAGCCGAGCGCCGGGATCGGGCGCCTCATCCGCGCCTTCACCCCGAAGCGCTGCCTGGCCCTCGAGGCCGGCGGTCAGATCAAGCAGATCAAGTGGACCGCCGTCGAGTTCTCCCAGGTGAGCGCGCGGCTGCTGCGAGCGCTGCGCCCCGACGTCGACCTCTACCACATGCCGTTCGAGCGCTGGGCGCGTGACGAGGGCCCGAAGCACCGCGGCACCTTCGGCCTGATCGTCTCGAACCCGCCCTACGGCGAGCGCGGCGTGATGGCCCGCGAGGACACCGACAAGTTCTACAACAAGGAGAAGCGGGCCTACGCGTACTTCATGCGGCGCGCGTCCGACGAGCTCATCCCCGGCGGCATCGCCGTGTACCTCGTGCCCTCGGGGTTTCTGAGCGGCACGCTTAACCGCGGCCTGCGCGAGAAGATCCTCCTTCGGCATCACCTGCTCGGCGCCTACCGGATCCCCAGCCACGATCCGAAGCGGCGAGAGACGGTCCCCGGCGCCTCGGTGGTGATGGACCTCATCATCCTGCGCAGCCGCGGCGGCGAGCTCAGCGAGATCGACGAGGCCGACCACTACATCGTCGACGGCAACTATTTCAAGCAGCACCCGAACCACATCCTCGGCAAGGAGGAGGGCAAGTTCGGCGGCGAGTACGAGGCCGGCGCCGCCAAACCCTGGCGCTACCAGGTGACCGGCACGTTCTCGGGGTTCCCGCCGCTCGCCCCGCGGCCCCTGTGCACTTCCTGCGTGCTGACCTCGATCGCCGACTCGGACGACGCGGGCACGTTCCAGACCGTCGTCCAGGACGACGCCATCCCCGACGACGTCGAGGACGACCTGCGCCCCGCCCTCGAGCTCGGCCGCCGCGTCGGCCGCTACCTCGCCGCCGTCGGCGCCGACGAGGCCGACAAAGCTGCGCAGCTCTGGCCCGAGCTCCACGCGGCGCTCGGCGACTTCAGCAAGAGCGCCGGCAACCCCTGGCAGATCGCGGGCCTCCGACCCCTCGCCGAGAAGCGGAAGGTGAACGCCGCCGAGCAGATCCTGTCGGCGTTCGAGAAGACCGGCACCATCGCAGAGGCGCTGCGCACGGCCCCGACGATCGCGCCGCGATTCGCCGGGCCGCCCGACGACGTCGTCGGCCAGGCCGAGGCCCTCTTTCGCCAGCAGCGATCGCTGACCCTCGCGCAGCTCCTCGCGTTCCACCGGGCGCAGGGGGGCAGCCTGACCGAGGCCGCCGCCCTGGAGACGCTCCTCGCCGCCGGCTGGTGCCGCGACGGCGACGCCTGGACGGACCTCTTTCCGGCCGACGCGTACCTGACCGGCGTCGACCTGTGGGCGCGCCACGACCGGGCCGCCGCCAGGGCCGCCCGCGGCGACGAGCAGGCGAAGGTGCAGGTGAGGCGCCTGCTCGAGGCCATTGGGCCCGCCGTGTTCGACGACCTCGCCGAGGTCAGCCCCCAGCTCGGCTACGTGCCCCTGGAGCTCGTCTCCGCCTGGCTGTCCGACACCCTCAACGCGAAGTACGGGCCGGTCGAGCTCGAGCGCAAGGAGGGCCTCGTACAGGTGCGCGGGTACGACTACATCGACGAGGAGGCCCCGCCGATCACGCCCGAGACGCTCTCGTTCCTCGGCTACTACAACCACGACCCCGAGCTGTTCAAGGCCCCGAAGGACGACGACCGGCCCGCGTCCCGCGAGGAGCGAGCCGCGAAGAAGAAGAGCCTCGCCGAGCGGCGCTTCGCGCTGGCGAAGAAGTGGTCCGATATGTTCCGCGGGTGGGTGGCCGCGGACGACGGCAGGCGCGAGCAGCTCATGCACGCGTACAACCGCGTCGCCCGCGGCCGCATCGTCCCGACGTACTCGCCGGAGCCGCTGGAGATCGGCCGCTGGGGTCCGCAGTCGCCCAAATTAAAGCCCCACCAGATCGCGGGCGCCCGGCGGATCCTCGCCCAGCGCGGGGGCCTCCTGGCGTTCGACGTCGGCGTCGGGAAGACGTACACCGCGCTCGCGGTCATCGCCCGCGCGCGCCAGGAGGGCTGGGTGCGGCGCCCGGTGATCCTCGTGCCCGGGTCGCTCGTGTGGAAGTGGCACGACGACATCCTCTGCACGCTGCCCGACTACCGCGTCGCGGTGATCGGCTCGAAGCGCAAGCGGATCTCCCGCGGCGTCCGCCGGAACGTCGTCACCTCGGAGACGGACACCCCGCAGGAGCGGGCGAAGAAGTGGACCCTGCTGCAGACCGGCCAGATCGACGTCGCGGTCCTCAGCTACGACGCGCTCGCGCGGACGCGGATGAACGAGGCATCTGTCCTCGCCTACGTCGAGGGCGTGGAGGCCGTCTCGCGGTCGATCGCGCTGCGCAAGCGGACGCTCGAGGAGAAGAACGCCCGCCAGCGTCAGACCCTCTCCGAGCGCGACCAGGCCCTGCTCGAGCACGGCGTGCGCGCGTGGGTCGAGGAGATCCTCGCGCTGCCGAGCGACTGGGAGTACGACCCAGGCGTCGCGTGGGACGACATCGGCATCGACATGCTCGTCGTCGACGAGGCCGCCGCGTTCAAGAACCTCTACAAGCCGCAGCCCCGCGAGGACGGCGTGCCGAAGTTCATGGGCGGCGGCGGCGAGGGCAGCGACCGCGCGTGGCAGATGGACTTCCGCGCCGCCGCGGTCCGCCGCAAGACCGGCGGCGCGGGCGTCGTGCTCCTGACCGCGACGCCCGCGAAGAACTCGCCGCTCGAGTTCTACAACCTGATCCAGTACATCGACCCGACGGCGTTCACCAAGGCCGGGATCCTCGACCCCGAGCAGTTCATCGATCGCTTTATTAAAATCGAGTACCGCGAGGTGATGGACTCCTCGTTCGACATCTCGATGAAGAGTGCGGTCACAGGGTTCAAGTCGCTGGACGACCTGCGGACGATCATCCTCACCTACGCCGAATTTCGGACCGCTGCGGAGGTCGGGCTGAGGCTGCCGCGCCCCGTGGTCGAGACCATCATGGTCAAGATGGACGACGAGCAGGAGGCGAAGTACGCCCACTACGTCGCCCAAATCGAGGACATCCTGAGCAACCCGAACCCCGAGGGCGGGGAGAGCAACGCGATCCTCGGCCTCCTCGCCCGCCTCTCGCTGGTGGCCCTGCACGCCGACCTGGAGGCGGGCTACAACTACCGGACGGCGCTCGAGGGCGGCTCCGTGAAGCGGCGGCGGTGGGATGACGGGGCGCAGATCGAGTACTCGGTCCGCCTCTCGCGCCCGACCTACGAGAGCCCGAAGCTCATCGAGTGCGCCAAGCGGGTCGCCGCGAGCCCGCACTGCGGCCACATCATCTTCTGCGAGCCGACCGCGGTCCACCAGTGGATGCGCGAGGTACTCGTGCAGCACGGCGTCCCACGCGAGCGCATCGCCATCCTCAACGCCGACGAGACGGCGCCCGCGGATCGTATCCGCATCGCCCGCGAGTTCAACGGCCTGTCCTCGGAGCCGCCGCCGCCCGGCACCTGCGCGCGGCCGACGGACTCGGCCGTGACGCCGAAGTACGACGTGGTGATCGCTAACTCGGTCGCCTACGAGGGCATCGACCTGCAGGTGCGCACCTGCACGATCCACCACCTCGATCTGCCGTGGACGCCGGCCGACCTCGAGCAACGAAACGGCCGCGCGGTGCGCCAGGGCAACACCCTCGGCACCGTCCAGATCTACTACTACTTCGCGGACGGATCGACGGACGGCTTTCGCTTCTCGCTGATCGACGGCAAGGCCGGCTGGCTCGGCGAGCTGTTCAAGTCGCAGGTGCGCGACACGAACAACCCCGCCGCCCAGCAGCAGCTCACGCCCGAGGACATTTTATTAATGATCTCCCGCGACAAGGAGAAGACGCGGGTGCTCCTCGAGGAGAAGCGCAAACGCCAGCTCGAGGCGGCCCGCGCCCGCATCGCCCGCGAGGCGGCGCGCCTGCTCCGCCAGGCCGCCGGCCGCTACCGCGACGCCCGCCAGAGCCAGGACCTCGAGAAGGCCGCCCGCCTCCGGAGCGAGGGCAACCAGCGCCTCGAGGACCTCGAGCAGGTCAACCCCGAGGCGTGGCCGTGGGCGCCGTGGATGTACGCCGTCCGCGACACCGACATGCTCGTCCCCGAGGACGGCGGCGCCCCCGTGTACGAGGGCCTGCGGCTCGCGCGGCCCCGGGTCGGCGCTCCGGATCAGCTCGACTTCCTCGAGTTCGGCCGCGTCGTCGCCGACGACGAGGGCGAGAAGATCGGCCTGCGCGCGGCGGGCTCGCCGAGCTGGCAGCTCATCGCCTACACCGGCACGCTGAACGGCTCGCCGATCACCCCGGCGGAGCTCCCCCGCGAGGGCGGGCACCTGTGGCCCGACGACGACGACGCGCGGACCGAGGCCGCCATCAAGCCGAAGATCGGCAACCTGATGCGGTACGGGACGCTTGACAGCCTCGGATGGCGCGGCGCCAGCGACGACTGGCTGATGAAGTGGTGGCCGCGGTTCGAGGCCCAGATCGTGGATGCGCTTACGAAGGCGTATCGCCCGGCGGATGTCCCGGCGGTCGCGGACGGCAAGCTGGTGATCCGCTCCGGCGAGGGCATCGGTGGCACGACCGTCCTGCCGCCGACGCATGAGGGCTGGCAACGCTTCGTCGAGCTGGCGCCGAAGAGTGGCCTCAGCTACACCGACCTCCGCGAGATCGGCCTCGAGTGGTGGAACCGCAAGATCCCCGTCCGCCTGCTCGCCGACGCGGAGGACGAGGCCGCGAAGGATGAGCGGGCGGTGAAACCCTCCGGCCCTTCCCAGCAGGGAGAGGTGAATGGTCGCGCTACCAAGACCGCCACGGACGCCGAAGAGGAGCGTATGGGCGCGCTTCTCCGTGAGGGTCGGGACCGGGAGGAGGCTGCATGGGCCGAGGAGGTGCGTCGCGGCACCGATATCGAGGATCTCCTGCACCGCCGCGGCGAGGAAGCGTCCCGCAAAGTGGCCATTGCGACACTCGCCAAGAAATATAACGCCTACGAAGTCAGCGATCATTACGACGCGGCGCGCGCGGCCATCAAGGCCATCGGCTTGCCGGTCACGAAGTACGCGCACTACGTGAAGCAGGCCGAGGTCGCCATTGCAAGCGGAAAGAGCGCCGTCCCGATCGTTGAACGTGCTCGCAAGGAGGCTCCGGTCGGGGAATCTACCGACAAGGAGAAGAACGACGGCGAGAGCGACTTCGCCGATATCCTCCCGCCCGGGCTGGGAGGCGTGCGATGAGCCCCGGTGGCAATTTCTCCGCGATCGCCATGAACGCTCTCTCGGTCTGGCCACGGACCGCGGATACACTGATCCATTACGAGTACCCGGGGACCATCGACGTGAATCTCGGAGCGGGCATCCGGCTTCAGACGAGGGGAGATTCGAAGGATGTCGAGCTCGGCGCGTTCCTCGGGAAGGGTGAGGTGAGCGCGGACATGTGGATGGATGACGCGCTATGGAGGTGGCAGAGCGAGACCGCCGCTCGCCCTGCACAGGTCTGGGTGAAGCACGTCTTGGTCGCGGACCTCCTCGGGCGGCCCCAGAGTTACGAGTTCGGGGACGAGATCGTCCTCGTCGGTATCCGCATCCCGTCACGCCGGGTCGAATCGCTGCTGCTCCAGGCCGGGTTTCGGCCGAGTCTGGCGACCTGGCGCGCGAAGGTCAGCGACGAACGACGCAGGCACCTGCCCGAGTTCATCGCCTGGCTCGACGACGACGGTTCCGACGGGCCACGCTCAGCCCCACCAGAGTCCGGCGCCCCGAAGAACAGCGGCGATATCAAGGAGCTGAAGGAACGTGCGCAGCACGTCTGGATGCGCTGGTACGTGCTGTTCCGGGAGGAACTCACCACCGCGGGGCGCTCCTATAAGTTTCGGAGGCGGCCAACGCTCGACGATCGCAATCTCGTCCTCTACTACCATCACCCGAGCAGCGGCGCCAGGCTGATGCTGAGCTTCGATGTCGCTGCGCACCCGCTGCACCACACGGCGACCGCGGACTTCGACGGCCAGACCATCGTGCGCGAGGCCCTCGCGTGGGCGGAGTATCCGGAGTTCGTGGCCGCCGTGGGCGACGCGATCAAGCCGAGGGCGACCAGGAAGGTCGCGTCCCCCAGGCCGACGGCGAAGCCCGCCGTGAAGCCGAAGGCGACCGAGGCAGCGCCGAGGACGCCGCTACCGCCGGAGAAGCGCGACGAGGCGAGGACGCAGATCGAGGAGCTCGTGCTGCCGCCTGACCGGAGGAGCGCGTACCTGGCGCGCGTGGAGAGGGCTGCCGAGCGCGGCGAGAGCCCGAGGCGCCTTGTCACGGAGGCGACGAAGGAGTCGCGGGTGTTCATGCAGGAGCGCGCGGCGAATCGTGGTCAGGAGGCCACCTGGGACGAAGCCGTCGTTGACGCGTTCGAACGCGAGCCCGGCTGGCGCCTTGATGTCGTCCCTCGCGGCCCGGGTCACATCCTCACGGTCTATCCCGAGGACGGCGCCCTGGCGGACGCCGTCCTGTCGATCGATGTCCGCGAGGACAACATCCGCGACGTGCGCTGGTCGCCCGGTGACCTCACAACCGCGCAGCAGGACGAGCTGCTCCGCCGCGTCGAGCGAGCGCTGAAGACCGCACGCGCGGTGAAGCTGGACGAGATACTGCCATCACCGCTCCAGGGACGGATCGAGGAGATTCGGCGCCGTGCCAGCGAACTCGGCATCGACCCTGCCGTGCTGGCTGGGCGCGAGTCGCAGGGCGTGATGGCCACAGCGTTGGCATACCTCGCCGAGCGGCGGGACATGGTGAGGGATCTGATCCAGTGGCTCCAAGAGACTTACTACGATCACCCCGCGGTCGAGGTGCTCGCCGAGTGGCGGTTTGGGTCCGGCCCGGCGACGTCGTTCACGCAAAAGGTCTGGACCGCGGTCTTCCAGGAGTCGAACACTGCAACGGTCACGGCCCGCGAGGATGGACTACGGACCTCCTGCGAGGCACCGTTTGCGACCCAAGACGGAAAGCAGGCGGTGCTCCTGCGCCGCGCCGGACGAGATGGCGACTACCGGCTGTTTCAGATGAGCTGCATCGTCCAGCCGACGGGCGACCCGAACCTCTGCGAGATCGAGGACGAGGCGGGGGAGCTGCGCGATGGTGATCAGCTCCTCGTGGTCGGCGATGAGCTGCAGGCGGAGAGACAGATCGAGCTCTACCGCAGGGTCGCCTCGGCCCTCGCCGAGGTCGAGCGTACACCCGGTCGGCTGATGGACGTTCGGCAACTGCTGTTCTTGACCGCCGCCATGATCGACACGCCCCGCTGCAAGGGGGGACATCGCGCCGCGGCGATTCGGGCGTTCGAGCAGGCCAGGGGCTACTACGACGCTGCTCGGCGGAGCCTGGCCCGCGGCGCGGTGGTCGCCGCATCCGAACGCGTCCACGACGCGCTGCGCCGCATCGGTCTCGCAGCCGCCTCGATCGCGGAGGCGTGCGCGGAGGGCCAAGAGCTGTTTGCGTGGCGGGTCTCGTCGGAGCACGCGCCCCGCATCGAGCCCAGCGCGGAGGATATCGACACGATGCGGGCGGTCGAGAAAGCCGCGGAGCAGGTCGGGCCGCCGAGCCCGACCGTGAGCGCCGCCCACGGCCACCAGGCGCTCGCCCTCGCGGGCGTCGCTACCGCTGGTGGCACCGGGCTGCATGGCGAGTCGCCGGCGACGTCCTCACCGAACGCAGCGACAAGCGCGCCCGTGCCGGTGATGCTCGTCGCGGGCCACGACAAGGCGACCGCGGCCGTGTCCGATCGACAGCGCGACGCCCCGACGCTCCATCCCGGCGAGTATGAGTCCTGGATCACGCGATTTTCCTGGGACTTGCAGGAGCCGCACGGCGTCGAGCCGCAGCGAGCCGAGCGACTCGCCAGAGCCCTGGCTGCCGACACGCTCGAGATCTTGGGGCGCATGCATAGCCTCACCCTCCCCGAGACGCACGCCGCCGCGTTGGCAGCGTTCGGGTGGCTGTCGAAAGAGGGGCTTGGCCCCGACGTGATCGAGGGCCTCGCGCACGCGGCGGTCGACGTGCTGCAGGGGCCGGCCGAGCCGGCGGATTGCCCGCCCGGCGCTCGCGCGTTCGTCGTTCATCAACACGACAAGGCCCGGTCGCACTTCGATCTACGCCTCGAGCTCCGCGGCGTGCTCAAGTCGTGGACGTTCCCGCGTGAGCCCGCGTTGACCCCCGGCGAGCGCCGCCTGGCGATCCACGTCGAGGATCATCCGCGAGCCTGGCTGAACTTTCGCGGGGCTGTCCCCGAACGTCACGGCGGCGGCAAGGTCGAGGTCTGGGACACGGGGTGCTGGTACGCCGAGGGCGATGTGCAAGCCGCCTACACCAGCGGCCGCTTCAGCTTCCGGCTCAGCGGGGAGCGAATGCAGGGCAGCTACACGCTGGCCCGCTTTCAGGGGCGGAGGACCCGGGACTCCTGGCTGCTAATACGCGAGCGCGTGCAGGCAGACGTCCCGCGGGCTGTGAGCGAGGCGTCGGCGGCGGCGATCCCCGACTCGGGCGCCCCCGTCGCGCACGTCCGCAAGGTCCTCGCCCACGCCAACGTCGCGGTCGACCCGGCCGGCGTCCGCGTGGTCGGCCGTTTCGGTGAATGCCTCGGTGACGCGGCGACCCGCGAGCGTGCGCGCAGGGCGCTCCAGGACGCCGGGATCCTCGCGTCGCTCGTCCGCGGCCGACTCTTCTTCCCGTTGAGGCAGCCATGACCCGCGACGAACTCATCGCGATCTCGACGCAGGAGCTGGGCAAGCTGCCAGCCGACGAACGCGACGTCATCGTCAGCCACTTTGGGACCGAGGACCGCGCCGAGCTCGCCGGGCGGCTCGCCGACGAGGCCGAGGAGATGTGGAGCGGGGACCACGAGGCGCCCGTCCCGGAGGACGAGTGGCCGAGCGCGCACCTGCAGTTGCTCCTCGACATGCACCGGGACGAGAAGCGCGTGGCCGTGCTGGCCGAGCGACGCAGGATCGCCAGCGAGGCGATCGACGAGCTCACGCCGGCACGCCGCGCGCTCCTCTGCTGGCGCTTTCACACCACCGTCCAGCGCCGCGTCGTGGCCCTCGTGGCCTCGGCGACCGTGCGCGCGATGGAGGAGGATCTCGTGAAGACGGCCTCGTACAACGAGGCCGTCAAGACGGTCATCGACTTCGAGATCGAGCTGCAGATCGACGAGATCGAGGATCACTACTACAACGGCGCCGACGCGCGCCGGCCGGGCACGATGGCCGCGGAGCAAGGCCGCGAGCCTCGGCGGGTACAGGGCAGGGAGGGAGATGAGCATGGGGGATAAGCTGCACAAATCCATCGCTACGTTCGAGGAGCGGCTCGGCGCCGCGGGTCTCGCCGACATCGTCGACCCCAATGACGACCGCGTCGTGCAGATCGGGCAGCTCTTCGCGGAGGCCCTCGGACTCACGCTGGGTCCCGACGCGCACCGCGTGATCGGTCAGGCGACCATGCACGTCCGGCGGGGCCTGGCGCGCGCCCCGGCCCGCGAGGAGGGGTAGACATGGCCCGCTCACCGGACTGGGAGAAGGTCCCGATGGCGGTCGGCGGCGAAAAGCCGGCCTGGCCGATGCCCACGGTCACGCCGAAGTTTGCGACGTGGAGCCTCGGCGGCGGCCGCCCGTCGCCGTGCACGACCGAGACGTGCCAGCGCTGGCACGCGGGGGTCGATCTGACCGGCGCGCCGCACGGCGCGGTCGTCGTGGCGCCCGAGGACGGCCTCCTCGTCGGCCTCGACAAGGGCTGGACCGACGGCACGCGGGCGATCTTCCTGCGCACCGACTCCGGACTCTTCCTCGTGCTCGGGGGCATCATCGCCGGCTCGCACAAGGAGTTCGGCCTCGAGAGCGGGCAGCGCGTCAGCAGGGGCCAGAAGCTCGGGAAGATCGTCGGCAGCTACGGGATGCTGCATTTCGAGGCGTACGTCGCCGAGCCGTCGCGCTCCGCCAACTCTCGCTGGTGGAAGGGCGACGCGCCGCCCGAGGGTCTGCTCAACCCCATCAACTACATCGAGCGGATGGTCGGCGACCAGGTCTCGCTCGTGCAGGCCCGCCAGCGCCTCCAGGCGCTCGCGGACCTCGGCTACTACAAGGGCAGCGTCGACGCCCCGTGGGGCCCGGTCGCCGAGGACGCCCTGCGGCGCGCCCAGGCCGCGCTCGGCGTCGCGGTCGACGGCAAGTGGGGGCCGAACACCGAGGACGCGATCCACGGGGCCCTGCAGGCGCCGTGCGGATCGCTCGAGGACTGCCCCGCCGGGGACGGCGCGCCGACGGGGAAGCCGACGGACGCGCTCAAACCGCTGCGGATCGTTGGCGCCGTCGTGGCGGGCGCCGCGGTCGTCACGGTCGGCGCCGCGATCTACTGGAGCGTCACGAGGGGCTGAAACGTCGCGCGGGGTTTTGAGGCGGAAGGGGGCGAGGATGACGAAGAGCACCATCGAGAACAAGAAGACCGGCGAGACCTTCGAGGTCGTTCCGGCGCAGACGGTGAGCGAGGCGCTCGCGCGGGGCGCCATCCTGTTCGGGTCGGCCTGCCTCGCCGTCGGCGGCGCGATCGGCTACGCGTTTGGCCTCCTCGACGGCGCCCGGAGGCGCAAGGAGGGCGAGCGTCATGAAGTTTGACATCGTCCGCGGCGAACGGTTCGAGGTCAACACGATCGCCATGGCCCGCGGCGAGCACGTGGTCGAGGAGGTCGACGACGGCGAGGTCATCGCATTCGTGATCGTGTGGGGCTGCATTCAGGTGACGCGCGAGCGCGGCGGCCAGCCGGCGAGCTACTGCCTGCACGCGAGGCCCAGCGCCCCGCTGTTCCTCGTCAACCCCGGCCGATACTGCGTCGTCGCGGAGCGCAGCAGCCTCGGGGTCCGCGGGGTCCGCCGGAAGGGGGTGATCGTATGAACTTTCTGCGCAGCCTCCAGGCCGGCGTTCGCGCGCTCTCGTCGCTCCCTCCGTCGGCGGCGCCAGCGA
Source organism: Myxococcales bacterium (assembly GCA_016793465.1). Next base: position 31,275 of record JAEUJW010000076.1, on the reverse strand, counting down.
AGCCGCCACCGGCGTCGCCGTCGACGTCGCCAGTTACGCGGGAGTCGCCGCCGCCGCCGACTTGCACGGCGTGGCCGTTCGACACACCGCCGAGCGAGACCGAATCGGCGCCACCGCCAGTCGCCCCGACCGCATCACGCTCGCCGACGAGCCAGACTCCTCGTCCACCTGTCCAGCCCGCTACTCCAGCGCCCGTGGGTTTGTCGTTGCGCCCGCCGGCACGGCCGCCAGGATTCCGACGGTCGGCCGCGACGCAGGAGCAGCCGCTGGCGGCCGAGCTGTTGCCGGGGGAGCCGGTGGTCGCAGGGGCAGGCGGCGGAGGCACGTCCATGCGGGACACCTCGACCAGCGAGCGGTCAATCGACGCTGCGCCGCCCGGCCTCAGCGTGGGCACGCCGCCAGCCCGTCCGGGATCGGGCCTCAGCGTCGAGCCCAGGCAACGCGTCATCCTCGACAGGACGCTGCCGACCTTCACCGTGACCGCGACGACGTCCGCGGGGCTGTCCTCTCTCAGTCTGGCGCCGGCCCGCTCGGCGCCGGCATCGATCGCCTGCCGCAGCTCCGACGCTCTCGACACCGCCGAGCTCGTCCAACGCGCCGAGGCCCTCCTCGGCGCCCTCGGTACGGCGCTGACGATCGCCCAGGATCGCCGGGCGAGCGAGACCCTCGACGTCGTCCTGACCGCGCAGCACGAGCACATGGCCCTCGTCATCCAGGGCATGGCCGACCAACGGCGCGACTACGGCGAGGCGCTCGAGCGGGCCCTCCAACGCTTCGCGCAGGAGATGGCGCCGGAGTCGATCCTGTCGGTCGGCGAGACGTTTCGCCAGAGCGCGGGCGAGATCACCGGAGCGCTCCGCCGCGGCGAGTACATGCAGGGGCGCGTCCTCGAGGTGCTGACGGGGATCCGCGACACCTTGAAGGACCTGGCCCAGCACGGGGCCGCGCTGGCGGCCGTCGCCGCGAAGGCCGAGGAACCCCGCCCCGACAAGCCGGCGCTCGCGCTCGTGCAGCCCTCGAAGAAGGCCGCGCCGGACAGCCCTCTCAATCACCTCGACGACGACGAATAGGAGCCCTCCCATGCCAAGCGATCAACTGCTCGCCGAGCTCAGTCAGGACCCGCGCACCATCGCCTACCGCGCCCAGCGCCTGGCCGCGTGGTCGGACCTGCGAAAGCGGCACGCCGAGTTCCAGGCGTCGGCGGAGAAGAACGGCTCGTCCGAGCCCGCCGCCGAATTCGCGGCCGACCTCCACGTGCGCGGCGACATTAATTATTTCGTCGGCGAGCTCCTCACGCACTCGCGGACCCAGCACGCGCTTGAATTCCTCACCAAGGCGCCGAAGGGCTGGGGCAGCCGAAGCGAGATGCTCCTCGACCTGGACAGCTACGTCACGCAGGTGGTCGGGTACAGCTATCACATCGTGGCCCTCAACGTCGCGGTCACGCCCCTGAGCGCCGTGACCGCCGAGGACCCCGTCAAGTGGCGCGCCTGGCTGGAGAAGCTCATGGGCCAGCTCGGCGCGGCGAAGACCGCCGCTCATGTGTTCGACCCGAAGCACGAGAAGCCGGGGCCGAACCTCGGCACTCCGAGCAAGCCGCCAGGGCCCACACCGTCGCCCGCACCGCCCACGCCGCCGGCAACACCCACGCCCCCCGCGCCCGAAACGGGCCGCTGGCGCACGGCGCTCGTGGTCGTCGGGGGATTCGCGGCCGGCGCGATCGTCGTCGGCACCGTCGCAGCACTCCGGAGGTAACCATGGAGATCCGCACAATCGTCGCGTTCGGGATGGGCATCGCCGGAGGGGCCGCCGGTATGTGGACGCTGGCTCGCAGTCGACAGCCCGGCCTCATCTTCCAGATCGAGGACAGGTTCTTCGTCCAGGCCGCGGTCGTGAAGGCCATCGCGGCCCGCGCGGCCCGCGTCCGCACCAGCAAGCACACCGTCGAGGTCCTGCTCGTCCGCCGGGGCGTGCTGCGGTTCCGCGTCGCCGAGTTCTCGGTCGATGTCCCCCGCCACGGGGTGCTCTACCTCGTCTCGCTGCTGGAGGAGGGGCCCGTGGCGCCCAGCGTACGCGACGTGCTCATCGAGCTCGCGGCCTACGGACTCGCGCGTCCTGGCCTCGAGTTCGCCACGCGGTCCGCGTTCGAGCGCGGACAGGGGCGGCCACTCAATCTCGAGATCGTGCCGCGCGAGGTGGAGGTCGAGCGCGAGGCCAGGCGCCCGAGCGGGAGCTACTTCCGGGTGGGCGACGCCTACTACGCCGACGAGCGATTCATGGAGCGGCTGGAGAACATCCCGGGCGCCGAATCCGACGCGGCAGGGAAGGATGTGACGATCCCGATCTGGAAGCGCGGCAAGCTGAAATTCCAGGCGATGGGCAGAGCGCAGATGTTCCCCGAGCAGCGAGGGGGTCTGTATCAGATCAAGCCCGAGCTCGAGGGCACCCCGCTGGAGGACTACCTCACCGAGCTCGTCGAGCTGGGCCTCGTCGGATGGGGCGGTGAGTGGGCCGAGTTCCCGACCCACAGGCAGAGCCATCCGCCGACCGGCACGCCGCCGTGGCTCCCTGCCGGGCGGGTCGAGCGGCGCGGCGACGAGGAGTACCTCGACACCGTGACGGTCGCGCAGATGGTGACGCGCCTCGCCTCGCAGAATTTCCCGGACGGCTCGCTCCGCTTCCTCTGGCGAAATTACCAGATCGCGCTGCGGCCTGTCGACACGGCGAAGCGGCGATTCTACGCGGTCAAGGCCGATGAACCCGGCGTCCAGGCGCTCCTCGACGAGCTCTTCTTGCGGCGCATCGCCATGCGGCCCGAACGAAGCTCGATCGATGGCCCCGCGCACGAGCCAGCCGTCACTCCCAGCCAGCGCACCGGCCATGTCTACGACGCCCCGAGCGGGCTCACCTACGTCGACGGAAGGTTCGCCGAGCATCTGCTCGGCCGCGCCCAGGGGGCCACCTACGAGACGGGCCGGATGCAGCTCCGCTTCGGCGCCGTGGAGACGCTCGTGCTCACGTCGGTCGTGCACCGGACCGGCCCGCAGCTCTACTTCCTCTTCCCGGACCAGGACGGCGAACTGTACGAGGTCGACGCGCGGTCCATGCCGTCGCCGTGGCAGAAGCTCCTGGAGGAGAGCATCCAGAGCGGCGCCGCGAGGCGCATGCCGTTCCCCACCATGCCTCCGGCGACGCGGCGAACGGGTCACGTCTATCGCACGGCGGACTCGAAGGAGTACATCGACGGCGCCGGCTTAATTCAGGTCGTCCGCAACGCCGCCGGGTGGTCCGCGAACAACGGCGGCAGCCTGGATGTCAACCTCGGGCGGGGCTCGGGCGGCAAGACGGGACACGTCGTCTTCCATCCGCTCGCTCGCCGCGTAGGGTCCGCGCCGCTCGGCCTCCCGGATCAGGCCGGCGAGGTCTACGAGGCCACGGAGCCCACGAACCCGGACCTGTGGCGCGAGGTCGTCGAGCGCATGATCCGCAGCGGCGACGTCGTGCTACGCGAGCTCGCGTCCATCGAGCGGGAGGACACGTGAACACGCTCGGCAGTCTTCTGCTCGCGGGCGCCGCGGCGCTCGAGGGTGCGTTCGCCGCCAGGCGATGGCGGGCGCGACGCGACGCCTTCGCCGCCGCGAACCGCCGCGCCGCCGCCCTGGCCCGGCCTCTCGTCGTCGTGGGCGATCCCGACGCCGGAGCCCATACCCGCCTCATGCCCGCGTATGGGTGCGGCGACCTGTGCATCGACGCGGCCGGCTGCCCGCGCTGTGAGCACCACGTCGCCGCCGACCTCACGCGCGGACCGATCCCCGGCCTCGCCGACGACTCGGCCGTCGTGTTTGTCTCGTGCGTCCTCGAGTACGTCGAGGACGTCGCCGCGGCGATGCACGAGGTCCGGCGGATCGCCGGCGCCGACGACAACCTCTTCATCGTGACCGTCGAGCCGTGGACGTTCACCGCGGCGCTGTACCCCGGCGCGCGCCAGGCCGGCTCCACGCCAGCCGCGATGCGCCCCATCACCGCGGGGCACAAGATCGCCGCGTCGGCGCTCCTCGGGGCGCTCGTCATCGGCGCCTTGCTTCCCGCGCGCCCGTCAGGAGGACCTCGATGAACCGTGCGATCACAACCTCCGCCATCGGCGCCTCCGTCCTCCTCGCCGCGACCGGCATCGCATGGTGGGTGCGCCGCGGCGCGCCCGCCCCCCTGCTCCCGCCGACCGTGATCCCGCTCGTGTCGCCGATCATCACGGTCGACGTCGCCGAGGAGGTGCTGTCGCACATGGAGCACCTGCCGCCCGACGAGGCGACGCTCGTCCTCCACACCGATGGCGGCGAGGTGACCGCGTGCGTGCTCATCGCCGACGCGCTGCGGAAGTTCCGGCACTCGACGGCGATCGTCCCGTACATGGCGCTCTCCGGCGGGACGCTGATCGCCCTCAACGCGACCCGCCTGCAGCTCGGCAAGAACGCGGCCCTGTCCGCGGTCGACCCGGTGATCGCGGGCCAGCGCGCGCGCCACATCCCGAAGAACGACGAGAAGAACGCGAGCCCCCTGCACCCGCTCGCGCAGGAGTACGACTCGGCGGTACGCGATTACCTGGGCGAGTCGCTGCGGGCCCGCCTGGGCGCGGGCGCCAGCCCAGCGGCGCTCGAGCGGGCCATGTCGGTCTTCATGGGCCTCAAAGCCCCGCACTCGTGGCCCATCCACGCGGGGCAGCTCCACGGCCTCGGCATCCCCGTCGAGCCGGCCGACATCCAGTGGTCGCGCATCGTGGATGAGCTGCGCCGCGCGCGTCCCCGGCAGTACTTCGTCCTCGGCGCGCAGCTACCCGAATCGCGGAGGGCCTTACCATGAGCCAGAACCAGGACATCAAGGCGCTGACGAAGCGCGCGATGGAGCTGTCCCTGCTGTCCGAGGCCCAGCAGGCGGGCCGCGACGCCGAGGCGCGCAGCGTCGTCGCCGCGATCATCCGGGCCGCGCCGGATTCGGCGATCGAGGCCGCCTCGAAGGAGCTCGAGGCGCGCTGGGGACCGCAGATCATCGCCAGCCTCGGCAACTGGACCGACTGGCTCGACTTCCTGAAGAACCTCACCCACCCCTGGTGGTACCTGAAGACGTCGGACGGCAAGCCTCCCATCATCGCGGGGCTCGCGGCCGCCGCGTTCACCAACCAGCAGCGAAAGCCGTCCGATGTGCTCGCGTCGTTCGCCGTGGTCAAGCCGGAGGAGCGCGAGGCCGTCACCGAGCAGGTCCGGGCGTTCCTCGGCGACGTGCTCCGCGCGACGACCACCCCGGTCCGCGACGAGTTCATCGCGCTCATGCGGAGCCGCCCCGAACTGAAGTGGCCGCACGACCCCTGGGCCTGCGTGCTGCCCCTCGATGGCGGTCCCTCGCCGATCCAGAAGGTCGTCGACAACCCCGGCGAGGACCACGACGGCGGGTGGTACGACGACCCGTCGAACGACACCACGTGGGAGCAGCTCAAGTTCGGCTGGGCCGACGCGATCCGGCAGTGGGACGGCGAGATCCTGCGGACGAACCCCGCCGCCCAGTTCTACCTCTACGCCGAGAAGACCGCCGAGAACACGGCGAAGTCGGCGAGCACGCTCGCGACCTGGGCGACGTACCTCCCCTACGTCCCGGTGGTGGTCGTCGGCGCCGTCGGCCTCGCGGTCACGTGGAAGGGGCTGACCTGGCTGATCCGCTTCGCGTCGACCGCGCCGCGCAGGACGGACGACTACAGCAAGATCTACGCGCCGCCGCGGACGGAGGCGCGTAGGTACCATGGTTGAGACGGCCACGGCTTCGCCACCGCGGGGCGAGCTCACTCCGCGCGTCGTAAAGCGCTGGCGCGAGAAGCTCGGCGCCGAGTACCCGCGGGCCGCGATCGACGCGTTCGTCCGCCGGTACCAGGCGACCCTCGACACCATGGTGGCGCGCGAGCTCGTGCGACGCGCCGAGACGGGCCGCACGCCCACAGGGGTCCACGCGTTCGCTGCATACGCCAGCGTTGTCCAGCGGGAGCGCCGTGTCGACGCGCTCCCCGACGACCAGCTCCTGGAGCGCCTGTCGGCGCTTATCCAGGCGGACTTCGCCACCGGCCGCTATCGAGAGCAGTCGGTGCTGGACAACTTCGGCCGGGAGTACGTGCTCGCACGGGGAGAGGCGATGTTCCTGCGGCTGCGCGGGTGGGACGCCGTGCCCCTGATGGTCGACGCGCCCGCCCTGGCGATCGCGGTCAACACCGGCGAGGTGATCGCTGTTCGCACGCACATGGGCCAGCTCGTCATTCACCCGGCGCGGCGAGGCACCCTCAATCACCTGTACGCCGACGTCCGGAAGTCCGAGGAGGACATCGAGGCCATCCTCGAGGAGCTGACGCTCGAGACGAATACCAAGGAGCGGCTCATCCAATTCGCGTACGCGCTCTGGGAAGCCGCCCGGACGAGGATCGCTCCGCTGCAGGGCCGAAAACGGAGCGCACCGTGAATCAATCGCCCGACGAAGCAAAGAAATCGCGTCTGGGCCTCGGGGCCTGGATCGTCCTCGGCACCGTGATCACGGGCGCCGGCATCTACGCCTGGATCTGGACCCGCTTGCCGAAATGAGGAGCCGCATGTCGAAGCAGCGAAAAAACCACACGGAGGAGAGGACACCGATCCCTCCCGAGGTCACGCCGACGTGGGTCAAGGTGGCTGCCGGGGTGGTCGGAGTGACGAGCGCCTGCCTCTTCGTCAACCAGATGCTCCGCAGCCGGCGCCCGTTGAAGGTGCAGGTGCCGATGCAGCCGACGCGGAGCACGGTGACCTTCGCCGAGGTCGGCGGCCACGAGGAGCTCAAGCGGCAGATCGAGCGGCGGATCATCACCCCGTTCCGCGAGCCGTCGCTGTTCGCGCGATTCAAGAAGCGGACCGGCGGCGGGATCTTAATGTACGGGCCTCCGGGTTGCGGCAAGACCCTCCTCGCGCGGGCCACGGCCGGGCAGTGCAACGCGACGTTCTTCAACGTCGCGGTGAGCGACGTGCTCGACATGTGGCTCGGCGAGAGCGAGCGCAAGCTCGCCGAGATCTTCACCCGGGCTCGGGCCGCCGCACCGGCGGTCCTGTTCTTCGACGAGCTCGACGGCCTCATCGCCCGGCAGCACCGCGAGTCGACGCACTCGGGCATCGTCAGCCAGTTCCTCGCCGAACTGGACGGCTTTCACGGCAAGAGCAGCGGCGTGCTGGTCCTCGGGGCGACCAACGTCCCCTGGGCGATCGACCCGGCGTTCCGCCGGCCTGGCCGCTTCGACCGGGTCCTGTTCGTCCCGCCGCCGGACCGCGCCGCGCGGGCGGCGATCCTGAGGATCCAGATGGCGGGGCGGCCCGCCGCGCAAGACGTGGACCTCGACTGGATCGCCGGTCAGACCGCCGGGTACTCGGGGGCCGACCTCGAGCTCCTCGTCGAGGAGGCCGTCGACGCGGCCATCCAGGCGTCACTCGGCGCGCCGGTCGACGTGCCGGTCGGGGCTGAACACCTGCGGGCGGCGCTGGGCCAGGTACGGCCCAACACACACGAGTGGTTTGCGATGGTCAAAGACCAGGTGAGCCACGCGAACGACGGCGGGCAATACGACGAGGCGCTCCGATTCATCGCTGAGAGCGCGAGGGGTGAGCGCAGTGCGTGAGGAGGGGAGTCGATATGGACGATGAAGAATACTTGAACCTCGTACGTGACCGGGCGAAAAAGGCGACCGCCTTTGTCGATGCAGGCGGCAAGGAGGCATACCAGCAGCTCAGCATCCTCAATCGAACGCGATTGCTGCTCCTCTCGGCCAGCGCCATCACGGGAGTGATTCTCGGATGCGCTATCGGGATGGCGGGGCGGAGGGGTTGAGCATGGCGAATCTTACAAAGTCGCAGAATGAGGTCTCGGACGCGATGCGAGGGCTGGAGTTGAGCCTCCAGGCTTTCCACAACAACCTGGCGCTCTTTGGAGACCGCTTTCGTCAGGACACCCTACGGGACGTGGCGCTGGCCGGCGGCGGAGGCGTCGTGTTCGGACTCCTGGCCACGTGGGCGGTCCGGCGTCTTTGGCCCGCTCGCGAACCGCAGGGCCTGAGGTGATATGTGCCGATCGCTACCAGCGATCAGACGAGGAGGAGCACGTGAAAGAAGAGGATCTCATGAAAGCCATCCTGCGTGAGCTGCAGGCGCTCAACGAGCGCGAGGGCAGATCGCGCGACACCCTCGAGTCGATGAGCTTCGAGCTCGCCGTGGCCCACGTCGGCTCGGCGCTCAACACCATGCGCGTCCTGAAGACGCTCATGGCCGCCGGCGGCGTGGGGCGTCACCTCCGCGCGGTCATCGACGCCCACTTGCGTAAGACCACCGTCTCGGACGCGGTTCTAATGATGGACCTCGAGCGGGCGCCCGCGCGCGAAGCAGAGGCGGACCCCTTCCCCGCCACGCTGGGCGGGTTCATCGACCAGGTCGCCGACGGCCTCAAGATCCGGGCGGCTGCGGCCAGAGCGGCGGCCGAGGCGCCTCGCGAAGTACGGCTGACCCCAGAGGAGGCCGCAGCCGGTTGTATGCTACCGATCCAACTCGACGGGAAGGCCGTTGAGCTGACGCTGCCGGCGGGCGTCCGTGATGGCGACATCTTCGCGGCCCAAGGCGACGACGGTCGTACGCTTCAGATCAAGATCGCGGTTGCGGCGAGTCGGCCCACCGCTCCGAGGATGTACGTGAATGGCCGCAAGCGGCCCGCATCGAAGGAAGTGGTCTGAGCGCAATACCAGTGCGTCTGGCGACGACGGCGGGCCGCGAAGATTCATGACAAGCGGCGGTGGTAGGCACCGCTGCGCGCATCAAACCCGAGGAATGTGGAGTACGAGAAGGGAGTCGGTCATGGGTGATGGAACGGTCATTTGCATGGAGTGTCAGTCAAACGCCGACTGGCAGGTGTCCAGATTCTTCGTTCGAGTGCGGGACGGTCTTCTCTGCGAGCGTTGCGCCCGCTCGGCCGCCGAACAACTGGAACGCGCAGAGAGGCACCACGACGCGATGGTCCAGGTGCACCGGGCCATGTCGCATCTGCTCGCGCTCGCCGGGCCGAAGGAGCCGGCCTGGCTCTCCGAGTCCGATCCGTCGCGGATCGACGTCCTCGCCTCGCAGCTCGACGCGCTCGCGCACGACTTCGTGTTCAGGCGCGGAGCCTTTATTGCGGATGCTGAGACCGCGGCCGCGGACATCTTCCCCGGTCTCCAGCTTGCGATCCCCGCTACCAAGGTTGGACCTCCGAATGACGCGACTGCGGCGTTTTCCGAGCAGCTTCGGGAGATCCTCGATGAACCCGAGGACCCCGAGGATAGGGAAGACGACGTCGCTGGCGAAGAGCCGAGTTCAGCGACCCCTCCCAAGCACGGCACCATCGGGGTCATCGCACACGCTGGCGAAGAGCCAGGTTCAGAGACCCCGCCCACGCATGGGACCATCGGGGTCGACTCTCGGGCGTGGGTCAAGCGGCTCGCGGTCTGGATGCGGGCCGTGGAGATGAGCCCGGAGGCGCTGGCGGAGCGTGTGAAGCGCGAGCCGGCGTTCGTCGAGCACGTCTTCACGCGGACGGACCGTCGGACGTCCCTTCGCCTCTTCCTGGAATTCGTGCGCGGTGCGGGCGCCCGGCTGTGCGGGGTCCCCGAGTCGACCCCAGCCGCGTTGATCGCACGGCTGAAGGCCCTGACCCGCCAGCGACGGCTCACGGTCGCTGCGCTGGCCGACCTGACCGGCATCCACCGCTCCCAACTCAGCACCCTGTTTAACCAGGTTGACCCGAACCCCTGTCTGCGGACGGTCGATCGCATCGTCACGGCGCTCGGCGCCCGGGCGGAGATGATCCTCGTCCCCACGTTGGACCGTGTCCTGCACGGCGCCGTCGCCGGGTCCGACGCGGCGGGGGACCACCACATTCTTCAGTGATCCTGAACGGCAACAGCAGCAAGGAGAAGTCTTGTGAAGATCATCAACGTATCCAGTGGAACGGGCGGGGACGGCCGCACGATGACCGCCGCGCACCTCGTCTACTTCGGCGCCGAACTGCTCGGCCCGAAGCGGGTAGCCGGCGTCTCGATCGACCGGACGAACGAGCTGAGCCGGCACTTGCGCTCTGCCGGCCTCCTGTGGTTTGACGGCACCCGCGACGAGTTGCCGACGGACCTCGACCTGCTCGTGTTCGACGTGTGCAACGGCGCGAGGTCGATCGAGGTGCTCCGGCCCAACCTCTGGCTCCTCCTGGTCGACGATTCGAACGCAGAGCGGGCTGCCGCGGAGATCGCTCCGAAGCTCTCCGGTCGCGTGATGCGGGTTCGCAACTACTCGCACGGCTACTCGCTGCCGGAGGACGAACTCGACCTCGGCCTCCAGAGCACCAACGTGGTGCTTCATCGGTGCAACGTGCTGGCCGCGACGTCGGAGAGCCTGCGCGCGGTGTGGGCCGACAAGCTCGGCGCGTACTCGGCGGGGGCGCGGGAGATCCGGGAGTTCTGCGCCGAGGCGTTCGGCCTCGTCGGCCTCCTGCCGCCCGCGGACGCCCCCTACGTGCGCGCGGAGCCGCTGCCCCCGCTCGCCGAGCGTGAGCTGCAGGGCCTCGGTCGGCTGGCCGCGTTCTTCGAGAAGTTCGAGGCCGCGACGAAGGCGGAGACCGAGTCGTGCCCGCCGAAGTCGTGGATGGTCGAGTGGGCCCGCGACCTGCAGGACGGGCTCGCCACCGAGAAGGGCGGCTGAGACCCTCGACCCGTATCGATTTCGGCGTAGCCAGCCTCCTCGCCGTCGTCGTCGTCGGAGTCTTGCACAACACATGACATTCACGGGAAAATCGGCGGGGGCGGTGCTCGGGGGAGGGGGCGGTAGTGGGCGATCGAACGACTGGAGAGCGATCTCGGGAAGGTGATTTTGACGCAGTTCTCACCGCCGAGCAGGCTGCGAAGTTCCTCCAACTGAGCCCCCGAACGCTCGAAAAATGGCGTTCCGAAGGGGTGGGTCCACCGGTCGTGCGGATGGGCCGGAGGGTTGCTTACGCGCGGCGCGATGTTGTACGTTGGCTGGCGGAACAGGAAGCGAAGGGGCGGAAAGAGTCCAGTGTGCGAGACCTGGAAGTGAAGACCCGCCCGTACTTCAAAGACCGAACCCGCCAGCATGTCGACATCAACCTCACCCATCCGCTCGACCCAGCGCAACCCGTCCGCCGCCGCATCGTGGCGCCGGTTGGCATGGACGCGGTCGCAGCGACCGAGTGGGGGCGTGCGGAGGCGCTCAAGCTCTACAAAGAGCTTTGTCTCCGGCCTGTCGATCATGACGAGCGAAAGGAAGGAGAGACCCCCGAAAAAAGCAACACCATCGCGCTCACGAAGACGCTCGCGGAGTTCTGGCCCGTGTTCGAGGTCGGCCACATCGCCGAGCTCAAGCACAGCTCGAAGCTCAACTACGCAAACGCGTGGATCCACATCCGCGAGGTTCTGGGTTCCCACCGGATTGACAGGATCGATGAAAAGGCTCTGTCAAAGCTCCGAACGCATCTGAGGCAGGAGCGGAAGTTGTCCTACAACTACACGCGCCAGATCTGCGAGGCCGTCAACGTCGTCCTGCAGTTCGCTCAGGGAGAGGGTGAGCTCCTCAAGACCCACCAGCTCCCGAAGCTGAACTGGGTGAAACAGCGAAAGCCCAAGGTCGAGGTCTACTCGCGTGCAGATCTCGAGCGCTTCATCGCCGGGGCCAGGAACGAAGAGGATCGGGCCCTGCACCTGCTACTCACCGATGGCGCGCTCCGCATCGGTGAATGCGCCGGGCTGATGTGGAAGGACATCCGCCTGGACGAGCGCACGATGGAGATCACACGGTGTGTCTCCAAAGGTGTCCTCCAGGACACCGCCAAGGGGGAAGACGGGGTTGTCCCGCTTACACCCCGCCTCGTGGAGGCCCTTCAAGCCTACCAGCCCAGGGGGGAGTTCGTGTTCGTGCCCGACGGGCAGTTTAGCCCCCACAGCATCCCGAAGAAGCTGCAGAACAGCCACGTGCTCGAGGGCATGCTCGGGATGCGAGTACGACGGGCGCAGGAGCGCACGAAGCTGCCCGTCTTCGGTCCGCACCGCATCCGCCACAGCGTTCTGACGCTGCTCGCGCACAGGGGAGTGAGCCCCTACGCGCTTCAGGCCCTGGCCCGTCATGCGCGGATGGCGACGACGATGAAGTACTACGTCCACCTCAACCAGGGTGAGCTTGCGGCGCAGGCCGTGGCGGCCCTTACCGACCCCGACGCCTTTGGCAACCCCAGGGCAACGCGGGGCAACGACCCGGATCTCGTGCCCCTGCACTGAGCTACGGGTAGGGTTGGACTTCGGCAACCTGTCGAACCAGGACGCCTGCCTGGCGACCTGCAAGCTCGCCAAGTGCGGCGACACGTTCGTGCAGGCCAACGTCGAGCAGTGCGACGACGGCAACCAGAGCAACGTCGACGCCTGCACCAACGCCTGCAAGAACGCGGCGTGCGGCGACATGTTCGTGCAGCCGAGCAACGCCGAGCAGTGCGACGACGGCAACGTCAGCAACGTCGACGCCTGCACCAACGCCTGCAAGAGCGCGACCTGCGGGGACACGTTCGTGCAGCCGAGCAACGCCGAGCAGTGCGACGACGGCAACATGGTCAACACGGACATGTGCGTGATGGGCTGCAAGACCGCCAAGTGCGGCGACGGCTTCGTGTACCAGGGCGTCGAGCAGTGCGACGACGGCAACATGGTCAACAACGACCTGTGCAGCAACACCTGCACGACGTGCGGCGACACGCAGGTGGTCGTCAACATCTCGTTCGCGCAGACGGTGGGCTGGGGCGGCGGGTGCTGCAACCAGGCCAACTACAAGGTCGGCCAGGGGGTGGGCACGATCATCAGCGGGACGTTCGCGGACGTGGTGCCGGCCGGGAAGATCGTCAAGGCGTTGCAGATGAAGGCGGGGATCGAGCACGCCTGCAACGCCGGCAACGCCATGCTGTTCCGCTACGAGGGCACGCAGGTCGGGACGTGGGGCCAGCAGAACGGGCCCGACTGCGCGTGCGGCAACTTCGCGGTCGGCAACGCGACGTTCAACGTGCCGACCAACCTCTACAAGCTCGGCCAGAACAACACCGTGTCGATCTACCACAACGCCAACGGCAACTGCCACGAGTCGCTCACCAGCGTGCCGGGGGCGCCGGTCGGCACGGCCTTCCAGGTCGTCATCACCTACGGGTGCTGAGCCGTCCGCGGCGGGCGCGCGCCGCCCCGGCGCGCGCCCGGCCGGGAATGCCGGCGGGGCCTGGTGCGTCGGCGGGGTCGGTGCGACGATGTCGACGATGAGCCCGGCCGACGAGCGGGTGGCGCCCGACCTGGCGGCGGTCGACGCCGAGCTGCAGCGCATGGCCCGGCCCGACGGCGGCAACGCGGGCCAGGGCCTGTGGTTGATGGCGCTGTCGGCGGGGCTGTTCGTGTCGGCGCAGCAGGTGTTCGGCGGCGGCCAGCCGTGGGTGTTCGTCGGGCTGCTGGTGGCGGTGCTGGTGCTGCACGAGCTCGGGCACCTGGCGGCCATGCGGGCGTTCGGGTTCCGCGACCTGCGGATGTTCTTCATCCCGCTGTTCGGGGCGGCGGCCGCCGGCAAGAAGCCCGACGCGACCGGCACGCAGCGGGCCGTGGTGGCGCTGGCGGGGCCGCTGCCGGGCATCGCGCTGGGGCTCGCGCTGCTGTTCGGCGTGGGCCCGACGGCGCTCGGCGAGGTCGGGGCGATGTTCACGGCGCTGCTGCTGTTCGTGAACTTCGTCAACCTCGCGCCGCTGCTGCCGTTCGACGGCGGGCACCTCGTCAACATCCTGCTGTTCTCGCGCTGGCCGGTGGTCGAGCTGTGGTTCCGACTGGCGACCGCGGGGCTGCTCGGCTGGTGGGCGTACACCCGCGGGAGCGTGGTGGTCGGCGTGCTGGCGGCGTTCATGCTGCTCGGCGCGTCGTGGCAGGAGCGGGTCGCGCGGCTCGGGCGATCGATGCGCGCGCAGGTGCCGGCGCCGCGGCCGACGGCGCTGCTGGCCACCGCGCCAGCGTTCCGCGCCGCGGCGATCTGGGAGACCGTGCGGACCATGCAGCTCAACCCGTACGCGCCGCGGGCCGCGCGGGTGATCGCGTCGTGCATGTCGCGCGGGTGGGAGCGGGCGCTCGACAGCTCGCCGGGGCTCGCGGCCAGCCTGGCGCTGCTCGGGCTCTACGCCGCGGTGCTCGCCGGCGGGTTCTTGCTGTGGAGGACGCTGGCGGTATGAGCGAGGTGCCGGTCGAGATCCGGGCCCACGCGTTCGAACGCTTCGGGCGGCCGCTCGCCGGCGCGTGGATCACCGTGCGCGAGCGGCCGGGGCTGCACCTCTGCACCGATCGCGAGGGCCGGGCCGAGACGACGGCGCGGCCCGGCGAGGCGCTGACGGCGGTGCTGTCCGGGCGCGGGCTGCAGACGCTGCAGAGCGCGACGGTGGCGGTGCCCGCGGACGGGCTGGTCGGCGCGGACCGGGCGATCACTCTGCAGGTGCCGTGGGCGCTGACGTTCACGCTGCTGCAGCGGCTGCTGGTGCGGCCGCGGCCGGGCCGGCACCACCTGGCGACGACGATCACCGCGTTCGGCAAGACGCTGGCCGACAGCCCGCAGGGCGAGCCCGACGCCGAGCTGGTGCTGCGGCGCGTCGACGGCGGCGGCGACCGCGGTGACCCGCCGATCTACCTCGGCGCCGTGCCGCTGGTGCACAAGACCGACTTCACCGGGTCGCTGCTGGCGGCGCGCGGGCTGCGGGCGCCGCGGGCCCGCTCGAGCGTCGACGGCGGGGTGCTGGTCGCCAACCTGCCGCGCGGGCGCTACGTGCTGACGGCGCGCAAGCCCGGGGTGAGATTCACCAGCGCGACGGTGGTGATCGACGAGGGCTCGCCGCAATTTTTAAACGTGAGTCCGCCCCACGGCCCGCGCGTCGTCGGGGATCGCGGCGAAGAGCATTAAACGGCTTCCGTGGCGGCGGGGGAGCGGGTATTTTCGCCGGCCCGTGACCGCGACCATGCACTCGGCCAACTCGTCGGTGATCCGGCCGCGGCTGCGCGGCACGGTCGATCTGTTCGGGGCGGCGGTGGCGGTCCCGGCGGCGGCGCTGCTGGTGGTGATGGCGCGCCCGGGCACGGCGACGCTGGTGGCGGCGGTCTACGGGGCGTGCATGTCGCTGCTGCTGATCGGCAGCGCGCTGTACCACCGCCCGAGCTGGCCGGTGAAGACGTTTCACCGCCTGCGCAAGCTCGACCTGGCCAACATCTACCTCATGATCGCCGGCACGGGCACGCCGCTGGCGTTCGCGGTCACCCCGGGTCCGGGCGAGTGGCTGCTGCCGGTCATGTGGGGCGCCGCGACGCTGGGCATCATCAAGGCGCTGGGCTGGTCGCGCGGGCACCGGGCCATCAACGCGACGCTGTACGTGGTGATGGGCGGGCTGACGCTGCCGTGCCTGCCGGCGCTGCTGCGCGCGGTCGGGCCGTTCAATTTCGTGATGCTGCTGGCGGGCACGCTGCTGTACCTGCTCGGGGCGCTGGTCTACATGACGCGCTGGCCCAACCCGGCGCCGAGCGTGTTCGGCTACCACGAGGTGTTCCACATGTTCGTGTTCGCGGCGGCGGCGGCCCACTTCACGGCGATCGTGGCGATCGTCACGTGATGTCGGCGTCGGCCTTCGGGGTGTAGAAGCTGCCGCCGGCCTGCGCCTGGTAGGCGGCGCGGGCCTCGGGCGCGAGCTGCAGCCAGGCGTCGGACGACAGGCTGATCGTGCGCGCGGGCAGGGTGGCGGCCTTGTTGACGGCGTTGCCGATCGCGTCGAGGCGGCCCTCGTTGCCGTAGGGGCCGAGCACGGCGCTGCCGACGTGGGCCCTGACGACGAGGCGCGAGTCCCAGTGGTGGTTGGCCCACCAGGCGTCGATCTCCCGCTTCAGGATCGGCAGGGCGTCGAGGCCGGCGGCGATCTGCTCGCGCAGCCACACCGCGAGGAAGCCGTCGCCCATGAATTTGAGGATTTGCCCGCTGGCGTGGAGGGCGAGGTCCTCGACGAGCTTGTAGTAGCCGTCGAGCATCTCGGCGAGCTCGAGGTCCTCGACGCCGCGCGCGTGGTGCACGAAGCGGGTGATGTCGGCGAAGACGATGAGCAGGGTCTGTTCGCTGCGGGCCGGGTGGGTCATGGCGGTGAGGCGATCTGGCCGCGGTCGGCGGCCGACAGGCCGAGCGCTCGCTCGACCCGCTCGAACAGGTCGATGCGGTCGACGAGGTCGTGGAGGTAGTCGAGCCGGTCGGTCTCGATGGTGACGGTCTCGGACAGGTCGTAGCGCGCGTACCAGGCGTCGTAGAGGGCCTGCAGGCGCCGCAGGTAGGGCGTGGGGATGGCCTGCTCCTCGGGTCGGCCGCGCAGGGCGATCCGCCGGCGCAGGGTCCGCAGCGAGCAGCGCAGGTAGATCATGAGGTCGGGCGGCGGGAGCTGCTGGACGATCGCAGAATAGAGCTCGCGGTAGGTCTGGTAGTCGCGCTTGCTCATCCGCTTCTGGCGGTACAGGTTCTCGGCGAAGATCTCGGCGTCCTCGTAGATCGTGCGGTCGGCGATGACCGGCTCCTTGGCGCGCACGAGCTCCTGGTGGATGCGAAACTTCTTGGCCAAAAAGAACACCTGCGAGTGGAAGGCCCAGCGCTGCATGTCGCCGTAGAAGTCGACGAGGTAGGGGTTCTGCTCGTTGGGCTCGAAGTGCGGCACGAGCCCGTACTGGCGCGCGAGGAAGCTGACCAGCGTCGACTTGCCGACGCCGATGTTGCCGGCGACGGCGACGAACCTGCGGGGACGGGCTGCGCTCACGGTGCTCCTCGGTACCGTAGAAAGCCGGCGGCTGTCGAGGTGCCCGCGCGCCGGGAAACTGCGATACCCTGGCGGACGATGCGGCGGGTCCTCGCGTGCTCGGCGGCGGCTTGGCTCGTCGGCTGCGACACGCCCGGCCCGCGCTGCGAGGACGGCGTCCACGAGGTCGGCGTGGTCTGCCTGCCCGACAGGGCGGTGGTGCGGGTGGGGTACGGTTTCGCGCCGACGGCGATGCTGACGGCCGACGTCGACGGCGACGGGCACGAGGACACGGTGTCGGCCAGCCCGTCGCGCCAGACGCTGACGATCGCGTGGGGCCCGGGCCTGGCGACGTCGTGGGCGCTGGGCGAGGAGATCGCCGGGCTGGCGATCGGCGACGTCGACGGCGACGGGCGCGTCGACGTGGTGACTGCCCTGCCGGAGCACGACGCGGTGGCGGTGCTGCGCGGGCGCGGCGGCCGGGTGTTCGCCGCGCCGCGCTGGTACGCGGCCGGGGATACGCCGCGCGCGGTGATCGCGGCGGACCTGGTGGGCGACGCGGCGGCGGAGGTCGTGACGGCGAACCTCGGCGACGGCAGCGTGAGCGTGTTGAAGAAGGGGGTGGCGGACCCGCCGGTGATCGTCGGGCCCGGTCCGCACGCGCTGGCGGCCGGAGACTTTGATAATGACGGCGCGAGAGATTTATTCATCGCGCTGAGTGACATCGACGCGGTGCAGGTGCTGCACAACGAGGGTGGAGCGTGGCGGACCGGCGAGGCGCTGCAGGTCGGGGCGGCGCCGCTGGCGGTGGTGGCGGGGGATCTTGACGCGGATGGCGCGCTCGACGTGGCGACGGCCGACGCGCTCGGTGACACGGTGACGGTGGTGCTCGGCGACGGCGCGGGGGCGGGGCGAGCGAAGAATACGTGGGAGGTGCCGGCGCAGCCGCAGGGTTTGACGGTGGTGCCGGGTGTGGCGCCGCAGCTCGGCGTGCTGTCCCCGGGGACAGGTGAGGTGACACTATTAAATCCGCGGACGGGGGAGCGGGCGGGCACGGCGACGCTGCACGGGGCGACGGCGGTGGCGAGCGAGACCGTGGACGGGGCGCCGCGGCTGGTCTACGGCGGAGATGGACATACGGCGGGGTTGCGGCGCGAGGCGGTCGGGCTGCGGCTCGAGTCGGTGTGGGCGCTGCCGATCGAATACGGGTGGGCGCAGACGGTGGCTGACGTCGACGATGACGGCGCGGACGATGTCATAGCGATCGAGGGGATCGAGTATACGGTCAAGCTCGTGCGCGGGGCCACGGGCGAGGTGATCGCCGGGCCGCTGGAGCTGGGATCCATGCAGGAGACGCCGGACGTGCTGACGGGGGACGTCGACGGCGACGGACGCACGGATCTGGTGGCGATCGTGCAGGCCGAGGCAGTTGTCTCGGTCGTGACGCTGGTGCAGGGCTCGCCGGGGGTCTACGGTACGACGGCGCGGGCGCAGATCCCGGCGGAGTTCGCCGGCAACGGCGTGCTGGGCGATGTCGACGGTGACGGTCGCGTCGATCTGCTGGTGAATGCGGGCGACGGCGAGGCGCTGGAGCGCCGGGTGCTGCTCGGCGACGGCGCGGGCGGGTGGGGCGCGCCGTCGCCGATGGGCCCCGCGCGCGGTCGCTCGCTCGCGGTCGACCTCGACGGCGACGCGTACATCGACCTGGTGACGATCACTGGCGAGCGCGTGCTGATCATCGAGCGCGACCCCGGCGGGGACGCGCCGAGCAGCGTCGAGCTGCAGCTGCCGTGGAAGCACCTGACCATGCGGGTCGCGGTGGGCTCGCTCGACGGCGACGCGGAGCTCGACGCGGTGGTGTGCGGGCTCGAGGGGCTGTTGCTGGTGCGGCGCTTGCCGAGCCTCGGGCTGGCCGCCGTCGAGGAGATCGATACGTTGCCGTGCGGATCCCACGCGCTGCGCGATGCGGACGGAGACGGAGACGTGGACATCGCGGTCGAGACGAGCGTCGGCGGGATCCTGGCGCTCGGCTTGCTGGTCAACGACGGCGGCGGACACTTCGCGCCGGGGCCGCTGCAGCCGCTGGGGTGGGACGGAGAGCTGGTGTTCGGAGACTTCGACGGTGATGCGCAGGTCGACGCGGCGAATTCGGACTTCGTCGGGATCACCATGTATCGCGGGACGCTCGGCCCGGTGCTGGTCGAGCAGCCGGCGACGCCGCTGGGGTACGAGCAGACCGGGAGCTTCGGCGACTTCGATGGCGATGGCGTGGACGACCGCGTGATGGTCGCGCCGGGCGTGGCGGTGGCGTTCGCGGCGGGCGACGGAGGATTCGGGCCGTGGCATCACGCGCCGCTCAGGGGGCTGGTGGACGAGGACGTGACGCGGATCGTGGCGCACGCCGTGAGCGACGTGGACGGCGACGGCGCCGACGAGATCATCGTGCTCGGGGCAGGCTCGAGCCAACTGCTGCGATCGCTGACGCGGGTGGAGTTCGACGCGGCGGGGGCGCCACAGGGCGCGCCGATCATTCGTCTGGCGTCGCCAGCGGAGCAGGTCTTCGCGCGGGACTTCGACGGCGACGGGATCGACGATCTGCTGCTGACCGCGAACCACTTGCCGATACTGGCGTTTCTCAAGGGCAAGCCGGGAGGGTTCGAGGACGTGCGGACGGAGGCCGTGGGGCAGTTCGGACGGGTCCTCGGCATCTACGACGTCGACGGTGATCGCCGGCTCGACGTCGTGCATGGCCTGTTCGGGCTGTGGGTTGCCCCGGGCGACGGACACGGGCACTTCGGGCCGGCCCGCGAATGGAGTCAGTGGAGCGGCGGTCCCGCGTTCGCGGTGGCGGACGTGAACGCGGATCGTCTCGTGGACCTGCTGGAGGTGGAGGCGTCGGGTCGGCTGTTGCTCCGGCGCGGGCAGGGCGAGGTGGGGCCGGTCGGGGCACCGGTCGAGCTCCTGGCCAGGGCGACATCCGTGGCGACGGCGGACCTCGACGGCGACGGTGCGCTCGAGGTGCTGGCGACGGAGAACGGGTCCGACGACACGCCCGAGCGGCTGCACGTCGGTCGGGCGACGGAGAACGGGCGCTTCGTGTTCACGACGCAGGTGCTGCCGGTGCGGCCGGGCGAGGCCGCAGGGCGAGAGATCGTGGTGCGCGACTGGGACGGCGACGGTGTGCCGGACGTGGGGCTCGTCGATGACATGGGGCTGACGATCGTGAGGCAGCGGCCGTGAAGCGCGCGGTCCTGCTGGTGGCGACGATCGGCTGCGGGCTGCCGGCGCCGACGGAGGAGGGCGAGCACGTGCGCGTGGCCATGGACCCGGGGCTGTCGCTGTGCGGCGACGGAGTCGGGCACATGGACGCGTTCACGGCGCTGGTGGCGGCGGAGCTCGATGTGGCGGCGCCGACCGGCGACGACCGCATCGTGTTCCACTGGTTGCACCCGGCCGACTTCGAATCGCGGACGATCTGCATCAACGATAACGGAGGCTGCGCGTGGCATAACGACATCTATGCGACGGCGGCGCCGCTCGACCACGAGATCGTGCACTCGCTGGCGTGGGCGTACGGCACGCCGCCGGTGTTCTTCATCGAGGGGCTGGCGGTGGCCTACGAGCTGCCCCCGCCCGACCGGTCGAACGGCCTGATCCCGGCGACGAGCGTGCTCGACGTGGCGGCTGGGACCGGCGACCTGTGGCTGCCCGACGAGCTCTATCCGCTCGCCGGGGCGTTCGTCGGGTTTTTGATCGAGAGGCACGGGATAGCGGCCGTACTGCGGGTTTATGAGCGCCTGCGCCTGGCCGACGGGCGCCGGCGGATCACGCGAATTTTTGAGCAGGAGCTCGGCGAGTCGCTCGAGCAGGCGGCGGCGGCGTTCGACATGACCCGCGGCGTGTGCTCGCCGCGGGCGTGGCGCCGCAAGCTGTTCGAGTGCGCGGCGCCGGAGATCGCGTGGGACGGAGCGTCGTGGTCGGAGTACCGCACGCTCGACTGCGATCAGGACGACGTGGTCGGGCCGTTCTTCGGCCACGTGGCGCTCTACCACACGCTCGAGGTCCCCGAGACGGGGGTGTACGAGGTGGCGATGATCGGCGACGCGGGGCCGGGCAGCGACGACGCGTGGAACGCGGTGCAGCTGATGCGCTGCAGCGCGTGCGAGGGTTATACGGAGGTCGACCTGATCGGCGCGAGCGACCGGCAGCTCGCCGAGCTGCCGGCGGGGCGCTACTCGCTGCGGCGCACCGGGCCGGCGCAGCAGGCGAGCGGGATCGGGGTCCGCATCGAGCGCGTCGGGCCGGCGACGCCGCCGTAGGCGCCCGCACCGGACGATCCTCCGCGGGCCTCGCACCGGACAATCGTCACCTGGCTCGGCGTGGCTCGCGGCGGGCGGCGGGGGTACGCTGGGCCGACATCATGGCTCAGACGTTCCCTGCGTTGCTGTTGCGGGCCGACGGAGTGTCGGCGACCGGGGCTTTTGCCGAGACCCAGGCGGCGTTCCTGGACCCCGATCCGGCGACCGTCGAGCGCCTGCGGGTGCTGCTGGCGGCGGGCGAGGTCGGGGTGGTGGCCCATTTTTACATGGACCCGGAGCTGCAAGGCGCGCTCATGGCCACGGGGTGGAAGCTGCTGCACATCTCGGACTCGCTGGTGATGGCCGACCGCGCGGTGGTGATGGCCGAGCAGGGGGCGCGGGCCATCGTCGTGCTCGGGGTCGACTTCATGTCGGAGAACGTCCGCGCGGTGCTCGACGCGGCGGGCCACACCGAGATACCGGTGTACCGCGTGGCGGCCGAGCCGATCGGCTGCTCGCTCGCGGCGGCGGCGGAGACGCCGGCCTACGCGGCGTACCTGAGGCGCGCGGCCGAGACGCCGAACTCACTGCACGTGGTCTACATCAACACGAGTTTGAGGACCAAGGCGCACGCGCAGGCGACCATCCCGACGATCACCTGCACCTCGAGTAATGTGGTGCAGACGGTGCTCGAGACGTTCGCCGAGCAGCCTGACGCGCACGTGTGGTTCGGGCCCGACACGTACATGGGGCAGAACCTGCGGTCGCTGTTCGAGAGCATGACGGCGCTCGACGACGCGGCCATCGCGGCGGTCCACCCCAGGCACAATCGTCGGACCATCGCGGCGCTGCTGCCCCGCTTCCACTATTTTAATAGCGGCAACTGCATCGTGCACCACATGTTCGGGGCCGAGGTTGTCGATAGCGTGCGGGAGAACTACCCCGAGGCGCACATCACGGCCCACCTCGAGGTGCCGGGTGAGATGTTCGCGCTGGGGCTCGCGGCCCAGCGGGCCGGGCGCGGGGTGGTCGGGTCGACTTCGAATATTCTGGATCACATCGCGCGGCAGGTGCTGGCGGTGCCGGTCGACGATGTCAATAGTTCGCCGGTGCGGCTGCAGTTCGTGCTCGGGACCGAGGCCGGCATGATCACGTCGATCGTGCACGCGGTCCGCGGGCTGCTGCGCGAGCGGCCGACGGTGACCGTCGAGATCGTGTTCCCGGTGGCGCAGGACGCGGTGATGGCGACCGGCGACGCGAGCCTGCCGCTGGTGCCCGGGGTCGCCGGCGGCGAGGGCTGCAGCACGGCCGGCGGGTGCGCGACGTGCCCGTACATGAAGATGAACTCGCTCGACGCGCTGTTCGAGGTGCTGGCGAAGATCGCCGAGCCGAACGCGCTGCGGGCCTATCACCCGAAGCTGTACGGCGAGAGGGTGCAGGGCAAGACGGTGGCCGAGCTCGGTGAGCTGCCGATCCGCCACATGCGCCACTTCCAGAGGACGGGGCGCCTGCCGCCGGCGCTGGTGGCCGACATGCAGACGCGGGCGCTGGCGTCGGCCTGAGCCGGCCGGTACAGTCGGATGGTGAGCACGACGGACCGCGTCCTCCAGCTCGGCGACCCGCGGCTGCGCCTCGTGGCCGCGCCGGTCGACCTCGAGGACCCCGCGTTCCCGGGCGAGCGCGAGCGCCTGCACGCCACGCTGGCGGCGTTCCGCGCCGAGTACGGGTTCGGCCGGGCCATCGCGGCGCCGCAGATCGCAATATTAAAAAGGTTCATCGCGGCGGACCTCGGCGAGGGGCCGTTCACGCTGATCGATCCGGTCATCGTCTGGCGCAGCGACGAAGTGTTTAAGCTCTGGGACGACTGTATGTGCTTCCCGACGCTGCTGGTGCGGGTGCAGCGGGCCGCGTCGATCTCGGTCGAGTACACCGACGAGGCCGGCGACCGCGTGCGCATGGGGCCGCTCGACCGCGCCACGTCGGAGCTGCTGCAGCACGAGATCGATCACCTCGACGGCGTGCTGGCCGTCGACCGTGCGGTCGGGCCGGAGGCCGTCATCTCGCGCGAGGCGTACGCGCTGCACCGGGCGCTGTTCGACGCGACGCTCGACGGTTGAAGGTGTCGGCGGATGAAGGGCACCCGCGAACGCCGTTAATGCGGCGGCGGGGGGCACCGGGTATAAACCGGGGCCATGCCCATGTCTTGTCGATCGTTGCCCGTGAACACCCTCGTATTGTCTCTGGCCCTCGCGTGCGGCGGCGGCGGAAAGACCAGCGAGTCGGCCGACGCCTCGACGACGGCGCCGCTGACGACGACCGACGCGAGCACGGGGCCGGCGGCCACGGGGTCGACGGGCGCGCCCACGACCGGCGGCGCGAGCAACACCGGCACGGCGACGGGCGGGCTGACCACGGGCGGGCCGGGCACGTCGAGCACGGGCGAGCCGGGCACGTCGAGCACGGGCGAGCCGGGCACGTCGAGCACGGGCGGGCCGGGCACGACGACGGGGTCGTCGAGCACGGGCGGTTCGTCGGGCGAGGCGGGTTCGTCGAGCACGGGCGGGGACCTGTGCATGGCGCAGGGCGACAGCTGCGCGAAGGGCGAGGCGTGCTGCCGGGGCCTGGAGTGCTGCGTGGGGGTGCCGGTGCCGCCGGGCATGGAGTTCTGCAGCGACAACTGCCCGATCAGCGATCGCAACGCGAAGACGGAGTTCGCGGCGATCGACCCGGCCGAGGTGCTGCGGCGGGTGGCGGGGCTCGAGATCACGACCTGGCGCTACAAGCAGGACCCGCAGGGGATCCGTCACCTCGGGCCGATGGCCCAGGACTTCAAGGCCGCGTTCGGGCTGGGGGAGGGCGACACGCGCATCTTCCCGCTCGACGCGACGGGGGTGTCGATGGCGGCGATCCAGGCGCTGCGGGCCGAGAACGAGGCGCTGCGCGATCGCCTGGCGGACGTCGAGCGGCGGCTGGCGACGCTCGAGCGGTGAGTGTTAAGCTGCGCGGGTGATCGGGGGCTCGATCGTCGCGTCGTACGAGGACGGGCTCGACAAGCTCGGTCGGCACGCGCGCGGGGTGCTGGTGCTGCTGGCGGTGGTGCAGGTCGCGGGGCTGGCGTTCGTGTGGCTCGCGGGGGCGCCGGTCGAGCACGCCGACGTGGTCGGCGGCGCGATGATCGGGGCGGCGTTCGCGGGGCTGGCCATGTGGGCGCGCACGCAGCCGCTGCCGGCGGTGCTGTGCGGGCTGGCGCTGTACCTCGCGCGCGTCGGCGTGGTCGCGCTCGTCGATCCGCGGACCCTCTATCAGGGCTGGGGGTTCAAGCTGATCGTCGCGGTGATGTTCATCAACGGGATCCAGACGGCGCTGACCCACGAGAGGATGCGCCGCGAGCACGCGCCGCGCGCGGCGGACGGGCGCGAGGGCTGACGCTCACCACGGGCAGCCGGGGCACTCGTCGCCGCACACGAACACCTGGCCGAGGGTCGGGTTCTGCATGCCGACGTTCATGCACTGGAAGGCGCAGCTCATCGGGCCGCCGTTATTGAAGATGCAGTTGAAGATGCAGGTGCACTTCTGGTCGGCCTTGCAGGCGTCGTATTCGCTGCAGCAGTTGGTCTCGATGCAGGCCTCGCAGGCCTGGGAGTCGGGCGAGGGGGGCGGGCAGACCACGGGGTCGTCGCCGGTGCTGCTCTCGCCGGTCGAGCCGGGCTCGCCGGTGGTGGTGTCGCCGGGCTCGCCGGTGGTGTTGTCGGGGCCGGTGGTGCCGGTGGTGGTGGTGCCGGGGCCGGGGCCGGTGCTGGTCGAGACGTCGGTGGTGACGGCGGCGGACGTCGAGGACTCGTCGCTCGCGGTGGAGGAGGACGACGGGGGCGGGCCGCTGGACGTCGGGCCGGCGGTGGTGGGGTCGGAGGTGGAGGACGTGCTGCCGGTGGCGGCGTCGGTGGTGGCGGCGGAGGACGTCGACGCGGGCGGCGTCGTCGAGGTGTCGCTGGTGGATCCGCCGCCGTCGTCGCCGCCGCACGCCGCGAGGAGCACGAGGAGCAGGGAGCGGTGGGTCGCAGCAGCAAAGGTCATGGGAGGTCCTCCGCGGCGACGGTATGCGTTTTTGCGCGCGTCGCCAAGCGCTTCGTCTCCGCGGGTTCCGGCGCGGCGGGGCGGGTGACGCGGGCGAGGCAGGTGGCGTGGAGGTCGCGGTACAGGCGGTCCTGCGCGAGGCCGCCGCAGCGGGCGAGGATGAAGCCGTCGAGGGCGCGGAGGGCCGGGCCGGGCCGCGGATCCGCGGACCAGTCGAGCGGGCGCTCGTGCTGCCAGACGGCGGCGGCGAGGCGGACGAGCTCGGCGCGCGCGCAGGCGTCGAGGGGGCGCGGGTCGAACACGGGGTAGCGCCGCAGCGAGGTGGTGGCGGCCTCGAGGGCGCCGGCGCCGAGGCTGGCGGCGCCGTGCAGCTCGAGGGCGAGGGCGAAGGGCGTGGCGGTGAGCACGGCGGCGAGCAGCTGCCACGACAGGCCGGGCGCGGGGGTGACGGAGTTGCAGCGCTGATCGACGACGACGGGCTCGGGGGCGATGAACGGGGCGAGGGTGGCGTCGAAGGCCTTGCGCAGCCAGATGTGGGCGGCGTGCGGGCGGGCCTTGGGGGCGTACCACAGGCCGCCGCCCTGGGCCGCGAGCGCCTCGCGGATCGTGCGCGGCTGCGAGGACTGCTTGCGCTGGGCGGCGGGGCGGTCGGCGCAGCGCTCGATGTACGCGGCGGCGCCGGGGCCCGGCGCGGCGTCGCGGCACAGGAAGATGTGGTGACGCGGCCGCGGCGCTTGCAGCCAGCGCGCGGCGTCGAGGTCGGCGAGCATGCTGACGGGGGTGAGGTAGCGAGGTTCGACGGCGTGGGCGGCGATGGTCTCGCGGGTGAGGTAATAGAAGTCGTTCTGCAGCGACTTGTAGCCGAGGGCGACGCGGGCCAGCTGCTCGAGCGGCACGAACGCGGGAGAGTCGTCGAACAGGCGGCCGGACAGCGGGGCGCGCAGCGCGTAGGACCAGTTGCGCGGGGTGTTCGGGGCGGCCGCGAGGGCGGCGCGCTCGGGCGCGAGGGGCAGCAGCTTGAGCGTCAGGCGGTCGTCCTCGTGCTCGTGGTCGAGGGCGAGGAGCTCGTCGGCGAGCCGCCGCGGCGGAGGCAGGTCGGCGAGCGGCTGGCGGAGGGTGACGAAGCGGAGCGCGGCGTCGGGCGGGGCGGGGGCGTCGGGGTCGACGCGCCGGGCGACGATCAGGAGGGTGTGGATCGCCGGGTCGTCGAAGAACTTGGCGCGCGGGCTGGCGGCGACCAGCAGCTCGAGGCGCAGCTCGCCGGTCAGCAGGGCCTGCAGGGGGGCGGCGTAGCGGGCCGTCAACCAGCTCGCGGGGGTGACGAAGCCGAGGCGGCCGCCGACCTTCAAGAACGAGAGCGCGTGGACGATGAAGTAGGCGAACAGGTCGGACTTGGCGGCGAGGCCCGCGAGGCGCGGGTCGCCCGGGACCTCGCGGTGCTGCGAGCGGACGTAGGGCGGGTTGCCGAGCAGGCAGTCGTGGCGCGGGGTCGTCGGAGCGCGGGCGAAGAAGTCGGTCGTGACGATGTGCGCGGCGGGCAGGCGGGCGGCCGCGCGGGCGGCGGCCTCGGGGTTCTGTTCGAAGCCGTGGAGGCGAGCGCGCGGGCTGTGGGCCTGCGCGGCGAGCAGGCACTCGCCGTCGCCGCAGCCGGGGTCGAGCACGCTGGGGGCCTCGCCGCGGAGGGTCAGCGCGGCGAGCAGGTCGGCGACGGGGCGCGGGGTGTAGAACTGGCCGTGGCGCCTTCGTTCATGCGCGGGCAGCTGGCGGTCGAAGGCTGCGGGCATCGCCTTCACACGCGGGGGCCGCGTCCGGTGAGGATGCATGTGCGGGCGGCGCCGCTGCGCCGGGGGGCGCCGAGGTCGGCCGGGTGCGCGACGGTTGCGGGCGACGGAACAGCGGTCCGAGCCGGGATCGCGGCGATCGACGGCGCGGCGAGGTCCGCCGGGGCGGGCGTCGTGGGTGCCCGGGTAGGACACGCGGCGGGGCGCATGGCGCGAGGATGCCACAGGCCGGCGATGCCGGGACAGGCAGGGGCTCGTGGTACCGTTGGCCGTGCCGAGCGTCAGCGACAGCGAGCTGCTCCGGACCTGGCGGGCCGGGGATCGCCGCGCGGGGGGCGAGCTGTTCGCGCGGCACTTCGACAGCGTGTACCGGTTCTTCCGCAACAAGGTCGACGACCCGTTCGAGGACCTCGTGCAGCGCACGTTCATGGCGTGCCTCGAGGCGCGCGACAGGTTCCGCGAGGAGGCCTCGTTTCGCACGTTCCTGTTCGCGATCGCCAGCAACCTGTTGAAGGAGCACCTGCGCAGCAAGCACAAGGACGTCGAGGTGGACTTCGAACGCGAGTCGATCGTCGACCTCGGCGCGGGGCTGTCGTCGATCATGGCGGCGCGCGAGCAGGCCCGGCTGGTGCTGCACGCGCTGCGGAAGATCCCGCTGGATTGCCAGGTGCTGCTCGAGCTGTACTACTGGGAGGAGCTGACCGGGCCGGAGCTGGCGGCGTTCCTCGGGGTGCCGGAGGACACGGCGCGCAGCCGGCTGCGGAAGGCCAAGAAGCTGCTGCAGATGGCGCTGCCGTCGGGCGACGAGCGCGTGTGGAACCTGAGCGGGTCGGTGTCCAGCCTCGAGCGCTGGGCGCGGGAGCTGCGGCGGCAGTTCGCGCCGGCGCGCTGACGGCGGGGCCGCGGCCGCGTTAGACTGGCGCGGTCATGTCGGAGGCGCTGCCGCTGCTGGCCTGCGTGGACGTCGACTACCGCGGCGAGGCGGCGGTGGCGGCGGCGATCCTGTTCCTCGACTGGGGCTCGCCGCACGCGCTGGCCGAGCACGTGGTGCGGGTCGAGAGGGTGGCGCCGTACCGCCCGGGGGCGTTCTACGAGCGCGAGCTGCCGTGCATCCTCGCGGTGCTGGCGCGCAACCACTGGCCGCTGGCGGCGGTCGTGGTCGACGGCTACGTGTGGCTGGGCGAGCAGCCGGGGCTCGGCGCGCACCTGTTCGCGGCGCTGGCCGAGGCGGTGCCGGTGATCGGGGTGGCCAAGAATCCGTTCCACGAGTCGTCGGCGATCGAGGTGCGGCGCGGCGACAGCAAGAAGCCGCTGTACGTCAGCGCGGCCGGCATGTCGCCGGCGGAGGCCGCGCGCTGCGTGCAGCGCATGCACGGGGAGCACCGCCTGCCGACGCTCTTGAAGGCTGTCGACAGGCTGTGCCGCGAGGGCGCGTGAGGGCATGGCGGTGAGCCCCGCGGTCGCGGCGGTGGCGGTGAGCGTCGGCGCCGCGGCGATCGCTGGCGTCGCGCTGGCGCTGGGGGTGGTGCACCGCCGGCAGCTGCGGGCGGCGCTGCTGGGGCTCGAGGATCCGCGGCCGCTGGCGGCGCTGCGGGTGGTGTTCGCGGCGGCGCTGCTGCTCGGGGTGCTCGAGGTGGTGGTCGAGGCGCGGTGGTTCTTCAGCGACGAGGGCATGTTCCTCGCGGAGGGGGCGCGCGAGCGCTTCGCGGGCGCGGGGGCGGCCGGGTACGCCGAGGGCGCGGGGTTCCGCGGGCTCGCGGGGGCGTGGCACTACCTGACCGCAGGGACAGCCACGCCGCTGCACTTCCGGGACGCGCCGGCGGCGGTGTACGGCGCGGCGGCGGGGCTGGTGGCCTGCGTGGTGGGGCTGCTGGTCGGCTGGCGCACGCGCTGGTGCGCGTGGGGGGCGCTGGCGCTGCTGCTGGCGCTGCTGCGCCGCAACAACGCGTTCTGGGGCGGGGAGCAGGTGTACCTGGTCGGGCTGTTCTTGCTGGCGGCGTCGCGCTGCGGGGCGGCGTACAGCGTCGACAACTGGTCGCGCTGCCGGCGGCTGCGCGGGCGGGGCCTGCTGAGCGAGCCGGGCGGGCCGGGCGACGGGGCCGGGGTCGCGCCGGGGCCGCGCCACCCGCAGGGGCTGGCGGCGATCTACCGCGCGGTGCCGGCGTGGCCGCGGGTGCTGATGATCGTGCAGCTCGGGGTGCTGTACTGCGCGAACGGGCTGGCGAAGTGGGGTGCGCCGTGGGAGGCCGGCACGGCCGCGGGCTACGCGCTGCAGGCCGACGCGTTCACGCGCTTCGACACCCGGCCGCTGCTGGCGCGGCTCGGCGAGACCGGCGTCGCGCTGGCGACGTGGGGCGTGCGCGCCTGGGAGACGCTGTTTCCGGCGGTCGTGGTCGGGCTGGCGATCGCGTGGTGGCGAGGCGCGAGGCCGGCGCGGCCGCGCGGGGCGCGGGCGCTGTGGTGGGCGCTGCTCGCGTGCGTGGCGGCGACGCTGGCGCTGGCGGGCGGGCTGTCCGCAGAGACAGGTGCGGCGTGGGCGGCGATCCGCGGGGTGTTCGGGCAGTTCGAGGCGGGCCTGCAGGGGCGGCCGATCGCGGCGTGGCTGCTGGTCGGGCTGGCGGTGTGGGCGACCGGCGACTCGCGGGCGAGCGCGTGGCTGCGGCGCTGGGTGTTCGGGCGGCGGGTGTGGCTGGGCTTCGGGCTGCTGTTTCATG
The DNA here is from genome assembly GCA_016793465.1 of Myxococcales bacterium. The sequence continues at coordinate 1,521 of JAEUJW010000076.1, read as the reverse complement.
CGGTGCTCGAGGTCCTGCTGAACCTCGGCGGGTTCCCGCTGGCGACGGTGGGGCTGTACCTGGCGTGCTTCTCGGGGCGAGAGGTCGCCGGGGCGGTGGCGCGGGTGCGGGGTGGCGCCGTGATCGCGGTGGAGGACCCGGCGTTGCCGCAGCACCACCGCGACGGAGCGGAGCTGCCGGGCGCGGTGATCGCGGGGGTCGGGGCGGCGGTGCTGGCGGCGGCGGTGGCGACGGAGCTCGGCGCGACGTCGGCGCTGCGCTGGACGGTGATCGCGGCGGGGACGGTGCTGGTGGTTGTCGGGCGGCGGAGCGCGCGGGCCGACCGGGATGAATCGTCGGGGCCGTGGGCGTACGGGCCGTGCGGGCGGCTGGTGCTCGGCGCGCTGTGTGTGGTCCACGGGGTGGCGACGGTGGCGTCGCAGATCCCCGAGCGGCCGCTGCTGATCCACGTGCGGGCGGTGGCCGGCGCGCTGGTCGGGCGCTGGCAGCGGCTCACCGGCACGGCGCAGCGCTGGGCCATGTTCGCGCCGCGGCCGCCAATTATCAATGTGTCGATGCGGACGGAGGTCGTCGACGCGGCCGGGGAGGTCCACGACCTGCGCAGCGAGCTGCATCGACCGGAGGTGCTGGGGGGCGTGCAGTGGTGGCCGGATCGCAACCGCAAGGTGCTGCTCAACGTGATGCAGGAGCGCCGCGAGCTCGGCCCGTGGTACGCGCGCGGGCTGTGCCGGCGGTGGGCGCTCGAGCACGCGGGCGAGACGCCGCGCCAGGTCCGACTGACGGAGCTGCGGGCGCCGCTGGCGTTGCCGTGGGAGGCGGCGACGGGCGATCGCGTGGAGCGGTTCGTGGCCGGCGTGACGGAGCGGCCGCTGCTGGCGGTGGCCTGCCCGCAGGAGCCGCACGGGCAGCTGCCGCCGGAGGTCCGCGCGCGCCACGGGTTCGCCGACGGGCCGTGGCCGTCGATAAAATTGCCGCACGGGGAGGACCGCTGGGCGGCGGTGGTGCAGCGGCAAGGGCCAGGCTGGCCGTGGGACGAGTGGGTCGCGCTGGTGTGGCTGGCGTGGTGGCTGGCGCGCTGGCGGCGAGAGGACCAGGCGAGGCACCGCCGGGCAGCAGCGCTGCGGCGAGGCGAGGCCGCAGGCGCGGGCTCGACGCCGCGGAGCGTCGACGAGCCGACCGAGGCTTGAACTCGGAACCCGCGGGTTAAAAATCCGCCGCTCTACCGTTGAGCTATCGGCCCATAAACCTCGATGAGGTTTAATTACTTTTTTAAAGTCAGCGTTATTAAACAAAGAGCCGACCGAGGATCGAACTCGGGACTTGCGGGGTAAAAAGCCGCCGCTCTGCCAACTGAGCTATCGGCCCGTTCGTGCGGGGGAGTGTCAGTTCTCAGCAACATTCCCCCCTCCTGAGCAGAATTTCTCAGGACCATTCCCCCCTGGGCCGGCCAGTTTCTCAGGACCATTCCCCCCTGGCCGGGGTCGAGTTTCTCAGCGTCATTCCCCCTCTGGGCGGCTGAGT
>JAEUJW010000070.1 GCA_016793465.1 Myxococcales bacterium | reverse complement strand
GAAGGTGCGCCGATGGCCTATACTCCGGCGCCTGTGCCCCTCCCGCGCAACCTCGACCCGGCCTTCGCCACCACCGACGACATCATGGCGGCCGCCAGCATCACGCGGAGCACGGTGAAGGTCTGGGCGGAGCTCGGCTTGCTGCCGCCGCCGATCAAGATGTCCCTCAGCCGGGCCGGCGGCGTCTTCAACCGCTACCCCGCGAGGGCCGTCGAGCAGGCCCGCTTCGTCGCCGAGAAGCGAGCCGCCGGGTTCACCTACGACGAGATCCGGGCGATGCTGGCGAACCTGGCCGCGCAAGCGGCCCGCGAGGCCAAGGCGGAGGCTCCCGCCGCCGTGAAGCCCGAGGCCGCCGAGGCGAAGCGGCCGAAGGCCGCGGCGAGCAAGGCGAGCCGGGGCCGCCGCTAAGTGCGCGCAGTGCGCCTCAACCTCCGGTTGCTGGCCCAGGGTCCCGATCCGGGCGTAGCATCCGCCCGCCATGTCCCGCCGCCAGGTCGACCCGAACTACTTCGCCACACTGGAGGACCTGATGGCGGCCGCGGGTGCGTCGGAGCGGACGATCCGCAACTGGCTCGAGCGCGGGCTCGTGCCGATGCCGGTCAAGGTCTCGCTCGGGTACCCGAACGGCGTGTTCAACCGCTACCCCGCCTATGCGTGCGAGCAGGTCCGCTTCATCGCCGCGATGCGCGCCGAGGGGCTCTCACTCGACGAGATCCACGTCCTCGTCGCCGCCCGGGACTGGTCGGGCGCTAGCCTGGCGCCACCGGCTGGGATACCCTCGCGCGATGTCGCGCCGCCATCCGCCCCCCCTGCGAAGCGTCGTCGTCGCTCTTGACCTGGCGCCAGCCTTCTGCGCCTGCCTGGCGTGCAACGCCCCCGCAGACCCCGACCCGACGTTCGGAGAAAATTCGAGCGGCGTCAGCTACGGTGAGCCGACAACGTCGCGCCCCACGACGTCCGACGGCAGCGAGTCCTGGGGCACGTCGACGACCAGCGACGGGGACGGCTCCGCTGACGCCACGACCAGCGACGGGGACAGCTCCGCTGACGCTACCTCTGGCGGGCCGGCCTGCGGTAACGGCTTCCTGGAAGACGGCGAGCTCTGCGACGACGGCAACACGGATGACACCGACGCCTGCACGACCTCGTGCATGCCGGCAACGTGCGGCGACGGGTTCACGCAGGCGCCGGAGGAGTGCGACGCGGACATGCACAACGGGCCCGGCATGGCATGTACGAGTCACTGCAAGGTCAACGTGTGCGGGGATGGCGAACGCGGTCCGGACGAAGCGTGCGACGACGGCAACATGGACGACACCGACGCCTGCACGTCCCTCTGTCAGCTCGCGGCCTGCGGTGACGGGCATGTCCACGACGGCGTAGAGACGTGTGACACGCAGGAAGATACCGAGACGTGCGATGGTGACTGCACCGCGGCCGAATGCGGCGATGGCTACGCCAATCCTGTCGCGGGTGAGGAGTGCGACGACGGCGACGACTCGTACCTCGACAACTGCCACCCGACGTGCAAGGCGCCGGTCATGCGCCTGTTCATCACGAGCCAGTTGTACCACGGCGACCTCGGCGGCCTGGACGGGGCCGATGCGAAGTGCCAATCGCTCGCCGAGGAGGCCGGCCTCACGGGCACTTACAAGGCGTGGCTCGGGACCGACGACGTTCCCCCCCACACGCGGCTGTACCACTCGCCCGGCCGCTACTGGCGTATCGATGGAGTCCTCGTGGCCGACAACTTCGAGCAGTTGATGAACGGCCCGCTCCATGCGCAGGTGACGATCACCGAGACCAAGCAGAACATCGACGACCTGCCGATGGACGACTTCAACATCCGCGAAGTTTTCTGGAGCGGTGAAGCAGAGGACTACGAATTTCCCATGGGGGACTGCGAGGGCTGGACGTCGTCGGGAGATGGGTTTGGCTCAACGACCTCCGTTTATCTGCCAGGCTATGGGAGCGACTGGTATCAGTACAACTGGAAGAACTGCTCGTCGTTCCACATGCCGCTCCTCTGCGTGCAGCAAGCCTGGTACCCCGAGGAGACGTCGCCTGGCTGATCGGTGGACATAACGAGACCGACTCCGGTACGATTCCGTCATGCGCCCGCGCCCGCTGACCCTTTCGAGCCTCGCCGCCTTGACGCTGGCGGCCTGCGCGCGCGACAACACCGAGACGGGCTTCACCGGCGGCGGGTCGCAGCCGGTGACGAGCGCGTCGGGCAGCACGAGCACCGGCGACTCGAGCACGAGCACCAGCAGCTCCGGCAGCACGAGCACCAGCAGTTCCGGCAGCACGAGCACCGACTCGGCGAGCGAGGATGCGGCGAGCACGGCCGCAGCGTCGGCGGGGACGTGGGACATGGGGACCCCGCCGGACTTCGACCCGACGCCGGTCGGCTGCAAGGGGAAGATCGACTTCCTGTTCGTCATCTCCTCGCACTTCGAGATGGTGAAGTATCAGGACCGACTCAAGGCCGCGTTCCCGGTGTTCGTCGGTCTGCTGGAACAGGAGCTCGCAGACTTCGACTACCAGATCATGGTCGTGGACGCCGGGACCAGCGCGCTCCTGAACAAGTGCTTCGACTGCTACATGTGCAACACCTGCCAGGAGCCGGGCTGCGTGGACTTCGGCGGGCCGGCGGACTACCCGTGCGACGAGACGTTCGTGGAGTGCGACATCACTGAAGGCGCTGGTGTGACCATCGCCGGCAACTTCGGCGCTTCGAACAAGCGCTGCGAGCTGGCCACCGAGCACCGCTACATCACCACGGCCGACGCGGCGACGCTCGAGGAGTCGTTCGCCTGCATCGCCACGCTCGGCGCGGGCCCGAAGACCCCGGTGGCGGCGGAGGTGATGGTGTCTGCGCTCGAGCCCGACCTGCTCGAGGGCGGCTGCAACGACGGGTTCGTGCGGCCGGACGCCCTGCTCGTCGTCATCCTCGTCCAGGCGACCCAGGACAACCTGAGCCCCGGCACCCCGGCGAGCTGGTACGACACGCTCGTGAACGTCAAGGGCGGCAACGAGGAGGCGGTCGTCGTGCTCGTGATCTCGGACGACTCTGACCTGCGAGGCGGAGTGTGCCCGGACGTGGGCCTCGGGGCGAACAACCTCCGCTGGTTCGCGGAGGCGGCCGATCACGGCCGGTTCCTGTCCCGCTGTGAAGGCGACTACGGCCCTTTCTTCGAGCAAGGGGCCGCGTTGGCGCTGGACCAGTGCGCCGTGCTGGTTCCGCAGTGACCGCTACCCGCGGCGCAGCCCGGCGATCCACTTCACGGCGCCGTCGACCTCTTCCATGCCGACCCACGCGCACATGTAGTCGCACGCGAGCGCGAGCACGCGGTCGTCACCCGAGTCCTGGCCGTCGCGCTTCATGTAGTCGACCCGCGGCAGCGCGGCGTCGCGGACCGCGAAGATCCACTGGTTGTTGCCCTGCCCTAACTCGCTGACGGTCGCGCCGACGATCGTCGCGCCCTCGCGGTTGTAGCCGACCGCGTTGCAGGTACCCCCGCC
>JAEUJW010000069.1 GCA_016793465.1 Myxococcales bacterium | reverse complement strand
GAAGGTGCGCCGATGGCCTATACTCCGGCGCCTGTGCCCCTCCCGCGCAACCTCGACCCGGCCTTCGCCACCACCGACGACATCATGGCGGCCGCCAGCATCACGCGGAGCACGGTGAAGGTCTGGGCGGAGCTCGGCTTGTTGCCGCCGCCGATCAAGATGTCCCTCAGCCGGGCCGGCGGCGTCTTCAATCGCTATCCCGCCAGGGCCGTCGAGCAGGCCCGCTTCGTCGCCGAGAAGCGGGCCGCCGGGTTCACCTACGACGAGATCCGGGCGATGCTGGCGAGCCTGGCGGCGCAAGCGGCCCGCGAGGCCAAGGCGGAGGCTCCCGCCGACGTGAAGCCCAGCGCCGCCGAAGCGAAGCGGCCGAAGGCCGCGGCGAGCAAGGCGAACCGGGGACGCCGCTAAGCGCGCGCAGTGCGCCCCCGACGCCCTGTTGCTGGCCCATGCTCCCGATCCGGGCGTAGCATCCGCCCGCCATGTCCCGCCGCCGTGAGGTCGACCCGAACTACTTCGCCACCCTGGAGGACCTGATGGCGGCCGCGAGCGTGTCGGAGCGGACGATCCGCAACTGGCTGGAGCGGGGGCTCGTGCCGAAGCCGATCAAGGTCTCCCTCGGCTACCCGAACGGCGTGTTCAACCGCTACCCCGCCTACGCGTGCGAGCAGGTCCGCTTCGTCGCCGCGATGCGCGCCGAGGGGCTCTCGTTCGACGAGATCCACGCCCTCGTCGCCGCCCGGGACTGGTCCGGCGCTAGCCCGGCGCCGCCGGCTGGGATACCATCGCGCGATGTTGCGCCGCCGCCCGCCAGCGCTGCCAAGCGTCGTCGTCGTCGTGGCTCTTGAGCTGGCGGCCTGCGCGCGCGACAACACCGAGACGGGCTTCTCCGGCGGGTCGCAGCCTGTGACGAGTGCCTCGGGCAGCACGAGCATCGGCGACTCGAGCACGAGCACCAGCAGCTCCGGCAGCACGAGCACCGGCAGCTCCGGCAGCACGAGCACCGGCGAGGACTCGGCGAGCGCGGATGCGGCGAGCACGGTCGCAGCGTCGGCGGGGACGTGGGACATGGGCACGCCGCCGGACTTCGACCCGGCGCCGGTCGGCTGCAAGGGGAAGATCGACTTCCTGTTCGTCATCTCCTCGCACTTCGAGATGACGAAGTATCAGGACCGGCTCAAGGCCGCGTTCCCGGTGTTCGTCGGCCTGCTGGAGCAGGAGCTCGCCGACTTCGACTACCAGATCATGGTCGTGGACGCCGGGACCAGCGCCTTGCTGGGACCGAAGTGCTACGACTGCGAGCTGCAGTGCGGCGCCTGTCAGGTGCCAGATTGCCCCGAGGACTATCCCTGCGGTCCGTTTGTGGAGTGCGACATCATCGAGGGGGCAGGGGTGACGATCATGGCCAACTTCGACGCTTCGAACAAGCGCTGCGAGCTGGCGACCGAGCACCGCTACATCACCAAGGCCGACGCGGCAACGCTCGAGGAGTCGTTCACCTGCATCGCCACGCTCGGCGCGGGCCCGAAGACGCCGGTGGCAGCGCGGGTGATGGTATCCGCGCTCGAGCCCGATCTGCTCGAGGGCGGCTGCAACGACGGGTTCGTGCGGCCCGACGCCCTGCTCGTCGTCGTCGTCGTCCAGGCGAACCAGGAGACCCTGAGCCCCGGTACCCCGGCGAACTGGTACGACACGCTCGTGAGCGTCAAGGGCGGCAACGAGGAGGCGGTCGTCGTGCTCGTGATCTCGGACGACTCGGACGTGCGAGGCGGCGTGTGCCCGGACGCGGGCCTCGGGGCGAACAACCTCCGCTTGTTCGCGGAGACGGCCGCACACGGGCGGTTCCTGTCCCGCTGTGAAGGCGACTACGGCCCCTTCTTCGAGCAAGGGGCCGCGCTGGCGCTGGACCAGTGCGCCATGCTGGTCCCGCAGTGACCGCTACCCGCGGCGCAGCCCGGCGATCCACTTCACGGCGTTGTCGACCTCTTCCATGCCGGCCCACGCGCACATGTAGTCGCACGCGAGCGCGAGCACGCGGTCGTCACCCGAGTCCTGGCCGTCGCGCTGCATGTAGTCGACCCGCGGCAGCGCGGCGTCGCGGACCGCGAAGATCCACTGGTTGTTGCCCTGCCCTAACTCGCTGACGGTCGCGCCGACGATCGTCGCGCCCTCGCGGTTGTAGCCGACCGCGTTGCAGGTACCCCCGCC
>JAEUJW010000049.1 GCA_016793465.1 Myxococcales bacterium | reverse complement strand
CGGCGTCGCGGACCGCGAAGATCCACTGGTTGTTGCCCTGCCCTAACTCGCTGACGGTCGCGCCGACGATCGTCGCGCCCTCGCGGTTGTAGCCGACCGCGTTGCAGGTACCCCCGCCGGGCGTGACCTCGAGCCGCGGCGCCTTCTCCTCCGCCAGCTCCGCGTCGTGCCAGCGCACGAGGATCTGGGGCCGCTGGTCCGGATCGTTCGGCGGCGCTTTCGCGTAGCCGCAGAGTGCGACGCCGGTGTCGGTGACGACGGCCGCGAGGATCTCGTCGCGGAACATCTTGTCCCCGGGCGAGGTCCACTCACCGATCCGCTTGCCCTTGCCTTCGTAGAGGAGTGCGACGCCGCGGGGAACGTTCTGATCATCAACGAAGACCTCGCGTGTGCCCGCGACGACGACGCGGCCGCCCGGCAAGACCGCGACGGCGTGGCCGCGTTCGCTGCGGAGATTGTCATCGTCGGTCAGGTCGCTGTACTCGACCTGGCCGTGGGCCTGCTTGTCCGGGCCATAGACCCACACCGCGAGGTCCCACCGCTCCGGGACGACGTTCGTGCGAACGTCTCCGGCGACCCAGATCGTGCCGTCCGGCTGCACGCCCACGGCGCGGGCCTCGGTAGGCACTTCCCCGAGCACCTCCCAATGCAGCGTCCCGTCCGCGTGGAAGCGGGCGACGTACATGCGCGGCTCGTCGTTGATGTAGGCGGTCCCGACCGTGATGATGTTCTGCTCCGCGTCGACGGCCACACCCATGAGGGTAAGCGCCGCGGTCTTCAGCTCGGGGCGCGCCGTCCAGTCCGTGTGCGTCCTGGTCCAGCCCTCCGCGCTGGCGATGTACTGCCCGGCCTTGTCGTAGCGGCGCAGGGTGCCGACGAGCTTGTCGTTCGACCAGTGGGAGCCAGCCGTGATCACGTAGCCGTCTTGCAACGCGACCCCGCGGGCGATGCTGGTCATCCCGTCGTTCGGCTCCTGCGTCGTCCAGACCTTGCTGCCGGGGTCCAGGAGCACGGCTGGGTGGTAGAGCGAGGTCTGCGCGGTCTGTCCGGCGGAGTCGCGGACCACGACGGTGAGCTCGGAACCGGGGTTGTTGTGCGGGCCGCTCGTGACCGGGAAGACGAGGGGCGCGCCGGCCGGTCCGGTCGCCACGACCACGCCGTCATCAAGGAGATCAGCCTCCAGTGCGTCGGGGCTGACCTGATAGGTGCACTGGTAGGGGCCGACCTCGGCGGCGATCTCGGGGTCGCAGACGAGGTCCCAGACGGCGGGCGGCAGGTCGATCGGCAGGCCGGCCTCGTCGCCGCTGGTCTCGCCGGTGCCGATGTCGCCGCCGGTGCCGGTCGCGCTGGTGTCCGTCGTGTCGCTGCCCGCCGCGGTCGTCGACGCCGGGCTGGCCGAGCCGTCTGTCGCGGCTGAGCTCGAACCCGGACCGGCGGTGTGCTCCGCGTCGTCGCAGTAAGTCTCGCTGATCGTGCACGCCTCCAGCTCGACGTCGCCATAGCAGCCGACGCTGACCAGACAGGCGGCCACAACCAAGGGGACGGAGCGGAGGTGGAGGCGGAGGGTCATGCCAGCGACCCTAACCCGAAGCCCGCCCCCTGTCGCCTACCGACTGACCCGGCGCTCGACAAAAACTGGCGCCCAGGCGGGCAGACATCCGGTAGCATCCGAGGTCATGTTCCCCCCCTCCGCAGCCCTGACTCTGTGCCTGGCGCTCGCCGGGCCTCCCCCGGAGACCTGGCAGGACCATGAAGCCGCCTGCGGACGACTCGAGGATCAGGCGAAGGCCGCCAGCTCCGACCGCGGTGCGGCCTACCTCGCCGCCGCCGACGAGTGCGGGCGGGCCTTCGAAAAGGTGCCGGCCGGCCCCCGAGCGATGGATCAACGTTCGTACTTCGTCACGGAGGCGCACCGGCTCTACCACCAAGCCCACGATGCCGGAGCCCAGGCGGCGCTCTGCTCCGACATCCGCGTGCTCGACGCCTTCGCCGCGCAGCTTGCCGCGCTGCCCGAAGGGGCTCGGGTCGAGGACCGGACGGACATGGCCAGGATGCGCGAGGAGTCCGTCGCGCAGACGACAGCCCCGTGTGCCCCCGAGCCGGTGGCACCGGAGCCCGAGGGGGCGACCGTCGCCCCGACCACGGTCGCACCGCCGCCGATCGCCCGATCCGGACCTGCGGACCGCCCGCCTCCTCCCCGGCAGGCGCCGCGGCAGCTTCGCCTTGCCGGAGGCGCAGCCCTCGGGGTCGGCCTCGGCCTCGGGGTCGGGGTGATCGCGGCCCTCGTCCGCGGCGCCGCCTTGCACGAGCAGGTCGCCAGCATGACGCACGAGGGGCAGCTCATCCCCGAGACCGACGCCGAACGGTTCGCCGATCTCGACGCTCGCGGGCATCGGGCCGACAACGCGGCGATCGGACTGGGCGTCGCCGGCGGCCTACTCACGGTCGCCGGTGCCGTCCTGCTCATCGTCGACGCCCGTCGTCATGCCGCGCCGCGACGCGCCGCGGTCCACCCGTCCGTGCTGCCGACCGCAGGCATCCACTTCTCGCTGAGGTTCTAGCCATGAACGACCGTCGCGACATCGGAACACGCGCTCCCCCCGATCTCGACTTCTCGGGCGAGACCCTCGGCGACCGCTACCACCTCGATCACTGCATCGGCTGCGGCGGGATGGCGACCATCTACGCCGCGACCGACCAGACGACGAAGGGGATCGTCGCGGTCAAGGTGCTTCACCCGGAGCACGACAAGAACCCCGACCTCGTTCGCCGCTTCAAGCAGGAGGGCCAGCTCGGGGCGCAGATCGGACATCCGAACCTCGTCCCTGCCTCCGATCTCGGCTGGCTCGGCGGGCGGCACTACATCGTCATGCAGTTGGTCCGCGGCGAGCGTCTCAGCGCCGCCACCCGCGGCCGCCCGCTCCCATGGCCACAGACGATCCCATACGTGCTGGACGTGCTCGCCGCTCTCGCCGCCCTGCATGCGCGAGGCGTGGCCCACCGTGACATCTCGCCGAACAACTGCCTGCTCGAGCCGCTGGACGGCGGCACGCGCGTGCGGCTCCTGGACCTCGGCAACGCGCGGGTGATCGAAGAGACCGATCTCGTGCTGCCGGAGATCGAGGCGACGAAGGGGATGATCGTGTGGGGGACCTCCCGCTACATCGACCCGGAGCGGCTTACGGGCGGACCCGGCGACTTCCGGGCCGATCTCTTCTCGGTGGGCGCGCTCTGGTACACGATGTTGACGGGCAAGACCCTCCCGGATCCGTTCGAGCTGGAGCCGATCGCAGTATTGGGGAAGGTGCAACTTCCTCCCCGGCTACTCGCAGTGCTTAGCGGGGCGCTCGACCGGAGGGAACGACGGCATCACAGTGCGACGTCGATGGCCGAGGCGATCAAGGCGGCGATGCAGGACCCGGGCCCGCGGCGTCGATCGATCCGCGCGTGGTGGCTCGCGCCAGCTCTCGGCGTCGCTGTGGCTGCGTGGTTCGCGTGGCTTCAGGTCGTTGCGCCTGAGCGGCTAACCGCGTCGCCGCCCTCTGCTACCCAAGCATGTGCTACCCCGCCGGACTCCCCGCCCGTGATGCTCGCCGCGCTCACACCTGACGCTCCGAAACTCCCCGCCACAACCGCCGACGTGGTCGCCTCGGAGCCATTGATCGACGAGCCCGCTTCGGGACCGTCGACCGAGGAAATGCAGGTCGATCACTCGCCCACTTTGAAGCGCCGCAAGCCCTTCGACCTCCGCGCCGAGCTGGGGAAGTGCAAGAGTCATCCGTCAGCCCGGCTCACCGTCGAGTACAGCCCCGGCGAAGACCCCAAGGTGAACGGTGGGCGGCCGCTGGGTGCGGTCGGACGCTGTGTCGAGCGGGTGCTTCGCGAACACCCCCCGCGGCAGGCCGTGAAGGTGAGCCCGTGATGCGCCGGCATGAGGCGCGGACATGTCCCGAAGGCCAGCCGGCCGGGCGCAGTACAGCTCTTGACAGGCCGGCCGGCTTGGTACAGACTAGGAACGTACCAACGCCGTAGCCGAGAAACCCAAGTGTTCTCCAGCACTTACACCGCTAGCCCTGAGTCGGGCTTGAAGTCGCGATGGATGAAGCCGGCGGCGTGGGCGGCGGCGAGGCCGCGGCCGGCCTCGCAGACGGTGCGCAGGACCACCTGCCAGGGCCGCGGCGCGGCGCCGAGCCAGGCGGTCAGCGTCTGGCCCTCGACGTACTCCATGGCGAGGTAGAGCCCGTCCTCGTGCTCGCCGGCCTGGAAGACCGGGACGACGTAGGGGCTCGACAGGCGGGCCATCGCCTGGGCCTCGCGGAGCATGCGCGCGCGCACGGCGGCGCTGCCGAGGTGCTTGGGGTGCACGAGCTTCAGCGCGACCCGGCGGTCGAGCACGACGTCGTAGCCGACGTAGACCACGCCCATCGCGCCCTCGCCGAGCCGCCGCAGCACGGTGAAGGGGCCGATCGCGGCGGGCTCGCTGGGGACGCCGGACATGGGGGCGTCACTCGGCGGGCACGCCGGTCTGCACGAGACCGCCGGAGGCGAACGTCTCGCCGCACGGCGGCAGGTCCCCGCAGGTGATCGCGGGGTCGGGCAGCCGGGTGTTGTCGGGCTCGATGCAGAGCGCGCCGTCTGGCCCCCACTCGGCCTCGACGAGGTAGGGCGGCGACTCGTCGGCGACCTGGACGCCGAGGTCGTCGATGAAGTGCACGGTCAGGCCGTCGACGGTGTGCGGGGTGCCGTCGCCGCAGTAGTCGGCGCGGACCGCCCGCGTGCACGCCTGGTGGTGGTCGGCGAGCGCGACGTCGTCGACGCTGCGCCACGGCGCGTAGCCCCACTCGACGCACTTGGCGAGCGCGGCGTCGCGGCAGGCGAAGGTCACCGCGCCGCTCGGCCGCGGGACCACGCGGTCGCCCGAGTCGGGGTCCCACACGTCGCCGAGCAGGATCGCCCCGGTCGGCTCGCCGTCGCCGTCGACGCACAGCGGCTCCCACACCGACTTCTCGTCGGACACGACGAGGTCGTACAGCCACACGTCGGAGCCCGGCTCCAGCGGCTCGACGCCGTCGATCCGCACCGTCGTGACCTGCTTGTCGGAGCCGGAGCCGTCGGCGACCACGAACTCGAGCACCGCGCCGGTCAGCTGCTCGCCCGCCAGCACGGCGCCGCCGGACAGCTCGACATGCAGGTCGCTGCCCGCCAGCCAGCTCTTCGTCACCGGCGCCTCGCCGGCGAGCGAGAGGTGGTTGAGCACGATCCACGCCCCGCTGCCGTCGTCGCCGCCGAGCACGGCGCCGTTGAGGCGGAAGCCGTTGAGGCGGAAGCCGTTGAGGCGAAAGCCGTTGAGGCGAAAGCCGTTGTCCTCGTACTGGCGCTCGTCCGCGGCGACCTCGGCGGGCGACCGGGTCGCCTCGTCCGCGTCGCACGCCGCGCTCACCAGCCCACAAGCGAAGGGCACCAGGATGCTCCACCGTCCCATGTTCCGCTCCCCGTCGAAGGCAGCATGGTCCGTGTGCGTCGCGATCCGGGGCGCAAACTTCGCTCGAGGCGGGCTCGCGGGGCCGCGCGCGCGCGTCGTCCCGGACGGGCGGGCCGCAGTGGCCCGCGGCGGCGTGCGCAGCGGCCGGGCGAGGGGCACGCACGCAGCCATGACGCGGCGACGCTGGCGACGGTGCGAACGCTGCGCGACGGGCGGCGCGCCGGTCCGCGGCGACGCACGGACGGCGATCGCGAGCGGCGCGGTCGGGCGGCGCGCCGATGGACGGCGACGCACGGACGGCGACCGCGAGCGCCGCGGTCAGGCGGCGCGTCGGTCCGTGATGACGCACGGCCGCCGGGCGGCGACCGCGAGCGCCGCGGGTTGGGCGGCGATTCGTGGCGCCGCGCGGCGCGCCGGCCTCCGCGCAAGCACAGCGCTTGCGTGGACCTCGTGGCGTCCTGGCGGCGGCCGTGCGAGGATGCGTCCTTAACAAAGCGACCGCCATGCACGAGCTCAGCGAAACCCGCCTCGCCCGCCGCAACGACGACGATCGACCCGGACTGCTGGTGTGGATGTTCGGGCTCGACAAGCCGAGCCTGACCGCGCGCCCGCAGGTGTGGGGCATCGTGCCGACGTTTCGCTTCTGGAACCGCCTCGACACGGCGCGCCACCAGGCGCCGGCGCTGGCGCTGGGGGTCGGGCTCATCCTCGTGGCCCACGCGCTGCTGACCTGGCCGCTGGTGCTGGCGCTCGGGCCGCTGCTGGCGCTGACGCTGCTGCTGCCGATCTACATGGCGCTCGGGTTCTTGCCGCTCGGGCTGTTCGAGCGCTGGCTGCGGCGCGAGATCGCGGCGCGGCGCGGGCGCTGAGGCGGCGGCTCAGGCCGGGCCGCACAGGCGGGCGCCGAGCTGCGTGACCGGCTGGGCCCACAGGTCCTCGAAGCGCACGCTCAGCAATTCGGGCGCCCGCTTGCCGCGGCGGTAGGCGGCGCGCAGGCGGCCGAGGTGGCCGCCGAGCCCGCGCACGCCCTTGAACCACAGCCGCCGCGGCAGCGAGAAGCCGAGGATCAGCAGCGTCTGGCGCAGGCCGAGGTTGCCGAGCACGAACGCCTGCAGCTCCATCTCGCCGGCCTCGTCGACGCCGTAGCCGGTCAGCACGTGGAAGATGTCGTGGGTCTCGCGGTAGCGCTTGCCGAGGTAGTCGACGTCGCTGCGGACGGGGAAGGCGGTGACGAACGGCTCGAGGCCGTTGTCGCGGAAGTACTGCGCGAGCGCGCGGCCGAGGCTGCCCGCGGGCATGCGCGCGAGGGCCCCGAGGTCGAGGTCGGGGCCCTGCAGGGTCGGGCGCTCGTCGAGCAGGCGGCGCCTGTCGGGGTCGTCGCGCCACACGCGGGCCAGGCGGGCGTAGGTGCCGCTGTCGAGGCAGACGTTGACCAGCGGGCCGTAGTAGGTGTTGGCCGGGTCGTCCTTCAGGACCATGAGGGCGCGCAGGCCGAGGCGGATGCGGGTGAAGAACGACGCGTTCGCGGGCAGGGTCGGGTAGGCGGGGGTGTCCATGGCGCATCGCAACATTCAGTTGCGCTGCCAGCGTGGCCCGCCCCGGGGTCGACCGCAACAAAAACTTGCGATACGCTCGCGGCGGCGTGCGGGGCGAGCTGCGCAGCAGACGGAGGGCCAGGCCGGCGCTGGTGCGCGGCGAGCCGGTGGTCCGCGCGGTGCTGGCGGCGGCGCTGGTCGAGCTGGCGCGCACGGGCTACCACGGGCTGCGCGTCGAGGAGGTGGCGGCGCGGGCGGGCGTCAACAAGACCACGGTGTACCGGCGCTGGCCGGACAAGCAGGAGCTGGTGCGCGACGCGCTGCTGTCGGTCACCGTGGGCGCGTTCTCGGCGCCGAACACGGGCTCGCTGCGCGGGGACCTGCTGGCGATCGCGCGGCGCAACGTGGCCCTGGCGGGGCGGCCGGAGCACCAGGGGGTGTTTCGTATGTTCGTGGCGGCGGGCGAGGACGCGGAGCTGGCGGCGATCGTCGGCTCGCTGCGCCAGGCGTTCGCGTCGGTGCCGGGCGAGGTGCTGGCGGCCGCCGAGGCGCGCGGGGAGATCGGTCCGGGCGTCGACGCCCGCCTGCTGTTCGAGGTGCTGGCCGCGACGCTCAACTGGTGGCTGCTGTTCGAGCGGGCGCCGGTCGACGAGGCGCTGCTGCAGCGGACCGTCGACATGCTGCTGCGCGGGGCGCTGACGGCGACGACGCGGGGTCGCCGTCCGCCCCGGGCGACCTCGAAGGCCTAGCCGCGGCGACGGGCAGCGGCCTCACCGGGGGCGCTCGGCCGCGGGCCCCCGCTCCGCCGGCGCGCTAGCCGATGAACTTGCAGTAGGCGACCGTGCTGCCCTTGGAGTCCTTGGTCTCCTTGCAGTAGCTGTCGATCGGGCACTCGACCTGCTTCGCCGTCGGGGAGCAGACCTGATACTTGGTCGTGTTGGGGATGCAGTAGGACACGATGCCTTTCGTGAGACACTTCAGCGGGGGCCTCGGGATCGTGGTCGGGTTGACGGTCGGGTTGACGGGCGGGCTCTGGACGGGCGTGAGGGTCGACCCCTCCGGCGGCGCGGAGATCCGGGGGGTCGAGGCCGCGGCGAGGAACGACAGGACCAGAGTGGTGAGCAGCGACAGGAGGATGGCGGCGAGGCGCATTCGCCCAGCGTCGCTCCGCGCCGCTCCGGCGTCCAGCGCGCCCGACCGGGCGCGGCGCACGACTCGCCGGCCGGTCCTCCGCGACGTCAGGAGACGCGTGCGCATCGGCGTGCCCGGGCCCGCGGCGGGCTCGCGTTCGCGGCCGACGAGCGGGACGCCGGGCTGCGTGGCCGCGCGCGCCGCGGAGGCTCCGCGGTGAGCGGCGCGCGGACTGGCCGTGACGAGGCCGTGCGCGACGGCCTGTGGTTCGTCGGCATCGTCGCGGCGGCGGCCCTGCTGCTGCTCCTGCGGATCGGCGCGCCCGCCGGGCACGTGCTCGACGAGTGTTATTACGTCCCGGCGGCCCAGGAGCTGCGGGCGACGCTCAGCGACGGCAACTACGAGCACCCGCCGCTCGGCAAGCTGCTGATCGCGGCGGGCCTCGGCCTGTTCGGCGACCACCCGCTCGGGTGGCGCTTCATGAGCGTGGTGGGCGGCGCGCTGACCCTCGGGGCGATCTACCTGTGGGCGCGGGCCCTCTTCGACGAGCGTCGGGCGGCGCTGACGACGGTCGCGCTCTCGGCGGTGAACCATCACGTCTACGTGATGTCGCGGGTCGCGATGCTCGACGCGTTCATGGTGGCGTTCATGGCCGGCGGGCTGGCGGCGTGGGCCTGGGCCGAGCGCGCCGCCCGGAGCTCGCGCCGGCGGACGGCCCTGATGGCCGCCGCGGGCGCGCTGCTGGGGCTGTCGACGGCCTCGAAGTGGGTCGGGGTGCTCGCGCTGGGGTGGGTGGGGTGCATGGCCGTGCTCGCGGGCGAGTGGCGGCGGCCGGTGCGGCTGGTCGTCACGCTCGGCGTGCTGCCGGCGCTCGCCTACGGCGCCGCGTTCACGCCGCTGCTGCTCGCGCCCGACGGGCCGGGCCTCTCGCTGTCCGGGCTGTGGGCGATGCAGACGCGCATGCTCGAGGGGCAGCTGAGCGTCGAGGCGGGTCACTATTACGACGCGAGGTGGTGGACCTGGCCGCTGATGCTGCGCCCGATGTGGTTCGCGTTCGAGGCCGATCCGTCGCCGGGCTACGTGCGGGCCGTGTTCATGGTCGGCAACCCGCTGTTGATGTGGGGCGGGCTGATCTTCCTCGCGCGCACGGCGTGGGCCTGGATCCGCGGGGGCTCGGCGATCGCCCGGCACGTCACCCTCGGGTTCGTGTTCCTCTACCTCTCGTGGAGCGTCGTGCCGCGAGCGCCGGGCTACTATTATTATTACTACCCGGCCGCGCTGCTGCTCGGCTTCGCCGTCTCGGCGGTGTTCTTCGAGCTCCGCCGCCACCCGGACGCGGCGCGTCGGGCCCGCTGGGCGCGTATGGAGGTGGTGTGGCTGGTCCTGTGCGCCAACGTCTTCCTGTGGTTCTTGCCGATCCTCGCGGGCGCGCGGGTCAACGGCGAGCGGCTCGGTCTGTGGGCGTGGTTCGCGGCGTGGATGTGACGCGCGGCTGACGGGTCAACGCGCGTGCGCGGGGCCGCGGGCGGCGATCCAGGCGACCAGCGAGGCGGCGACGACCGCGAGGCCGATGGTGAGGCCCCACCAGATGCCGGGCAGGCCCATGCCGGCCTCGAAGGCCAGCCAGTAGCCGACCGGCAGGCCGATCGCGTAGTAGCCGACGAGGTTGAACAGCGCGGCCGGGCGGGTGCGGCCCATGCCGCGGAGGATCCCGCCGCCGACCACCTGGGTGCCGTCGAGCAGCTGGAAGGTGCCGGCGATCGGCAGGGCGGCGGCGGCGAGCGCGAGCACCGCGGGGTCGTCGGTGTAGAGGCCGGGCAGGGCGTGGCGCAGGCTCACGAAGGTGACCGCGGACACCGTCATGACGGCGGCGCCCATGGCGAGCGCGACCCAGGCGGCGCGCTGGGCGGCGCGGCGATCGCCGGCGCCGATGAGGTTGCCGACGCGGGTGACGGCGGCGATGCCGATGCCGAGCGGGACCATGAACGAGAGCGAGGCGAGGTTGAGGGCGACGGTGTGGGCGGCGAGCTCGGCGTCGCCGAGCCAGCCGGCGAGCACGGTGGCGCCCTGGAAGGCCCACACCTCGAGGCCGAGCTGCAGCCCGACGGGCACGCCGTGGCCGAGGATCTCGACGAGGCCGCGGCGGTCGACGGCGGCGCGGCTCCACGCCAGCCAGGCGCCGTCGTAGAGGCGGGCGCGCCAGACCAGCAGGCCGAGCAGGATGAACATCAGGCTGCGGGTGATCCCGGTGGCGATGCCGGCGCCGACCAGGCCGAGCGCGGGGAACCCGAGGTGGCCGAAGATCAGCGCCCAGTTGAACAGCGCGTTGAGCAGGTTGGCGACGACGGTCACCCACAGCCCGGGCGCGACGATGCCGCGGCCCTGCAGGTAGCTGCGCAGGGCGGTGAAGCCGAGGTAGAAGCCGGCGCTCGGCAGCTGGACCCGCACGTAGTCGCCGGCGAGGGCGGCGAGGTGCGGGTCCTGGCCGACCAGGATGAGCGCGGGCTCGGTGGCGGCCCACAGCAGGGTCACGGGCAGGCCGGCGGCGGCGGCGACGACGAGGCCGCGCTGCAGCGCGAGGCCGACGGCCCGCCCGTCGCCGGCGCCGTGGGCCTGGGTGAGCACCGGGTCCATGCCGAGCACGACGCCCTGGCCGAGCACCAGCGTGCCCATGGTCCACAGGGTGCCGAGCGAGGCGGCGGCGAGGGCCTCGCGCCCGAGGCTGCCGACCATCAGCATGTCGACGACGCCGAGCATCATGGCGCCGACCTGGGTGACGACGATCGGCGCGGCGAGGGCGGCGAGCGTGCGGGTCTCGGCGAGGCGGGCCACGGGCGGGGGCTGCATACCGCAGGCGGGCCGCGGTCTCCAGGGCCGCGGTCGGCGCGGGCTCACGGCGCGCCGCGCGGGAGACCTGGCCCGGGGGACAGGTGTCCCGCGCGGTGACGGTCGGCCCGGCCGACGGGCGACGGGCGCCGGCGCGGGCCGCCGGGGCGCGGGAGACCTGGCCCGGGGGACAGGTGTCCCGCGCGGTGACGGTCGGCCCGGCCGACGGGCGCCGGCGCGGGCCGCCGGGGCTCGGGAGACCTGGCCCGGGGGACAGGTCTCCCGCGCGCGGCGGGAGCGGTCGGGCTGCGGTCGACCCGGCCGCCGGGCGCGGGCGCAGCCGCGGCGGGCCGACCGTCGCCGCGACGGCGGCGGCTCAGGGCACGTCGAGGGCGGGCGTTCGCGCCGACGGGTGCGCGGCCGAGGCGAACGCGGACGTGTGCAGGCGCAGCGACTGGGAGGCGCCGGGGTCCTCGCTGGTGTCGACGATGTCGGCCTCGCCGACGATCGCGAGCGGGTGGCCGCACAGCGCGCGCGCGGCCTGCAGCCCGGCGATCACCGCCGACTCGGCGCAGCCGAGGTCGAGGCCGCCGGCCAGCCAGTCGCCGGCGAGCAGCAGATTTTTGAAGCCGGTGTCGTCGGGGCGCAGGCGGTGGCGGGTGCTGCCGGGCAGGGTGAGGGTGTGGCGGTCGGCGGCGGTGCCGAGGCTCCAGCAGTGCTGGGCGGCCAGGCGGTGCTCGTCGGCGCGGCCGCCGGGGTCGACGAGCAGCTCCCAGTTGATCTCGTCGGCGGTCGCGAGGGCGGCCTCGGGCCACAGGCGGCGGGGCTGGCTCTTAAGCCAGGTCCAGGCGAGGTCGCGGACCGCGTCGCGCGAGGCCGGGGTGTCGTCCCTGGCCGGGTCGGCGAACGGGCCGTCGAGGGCGGCGACGGTCCCGGGCTTGTGCTCGCGCGGCCAGTTCTCGAGGCTGACGAGGCTCGAGCGGTTGGCGAAGCGGCGCAGGTTGCCCTCGGGGAGCGAGCCGGCGGACACGGCGTGGGCGTGGCCGGCGAGCTGGGCCCACGTCGGGGTCAGCCACAGCTGCACGCCGCAGGTCGGGGCGGCGGCGGCGTGCTCGAGGGCGGCCTTCCAGCGCGGCTGCTGCTGCACGAGCTCGCCGCAGATGCGCGGGAGGGCGGGGCCGGGGATGCCGAGCAGGACGTCGTCGAAGTCGGCGCCGAGGCGCAGCGTGATCTCCTCGATCTCGGGCGAGTCGGGCGACTCGAAGTCGAGGGCCTGGATCAGCGGGCTGTCGCCGAGGATGATCTGGTTGTACACCGGGCGGCTCGGCCAGCACGGCACGCCCTTGACGGTGATCAGCGGCTCGTAGTCGTCGATGCCGGGGTCGAGCTCGACCTGGCGGCCGATGCGGACGGCGGTGACGCGCTCGCCGTCGGTCTTCAGCTGTTTAATTTTGTGGAAGAACCGGAAGCGCACGCCGCGGCGGCGCAGCACCTGGTAGAGCGGGGCGAACACGGTCTCGCCGAGGTCGGCGGCGGGCGTGTAGTAGAGCGCGCCGCGGTGGGCCAGCAGGGCGCGCAGCACCAGGCGCAGGGCGGCCCCGGCGGCGACGCTGGGGCGCTCGGGGTCGCCGCCCTCGTAGGCCAGCAGCATGTCGTAGAAGCCGGCCACGACCGGGTTGGCGAGCGAGGTCTGCGAGGCCCGGTGGTGGCGCAGCCAGGCCCGCAGGTCGTGGTCGTCGGCGGCGGAGAAGCCGTTGGCGGCGCGGTCGAGGCCGTCGTGGATGATGCCGCGGACCACGGCCATCGCGAGGTCGAGCATGGCCATGAACTGCGGGTGGAGCTCGCGGGCGCCGGCCGACTCGAGCACGGCGAGGCTGTGCTCGGCGCACACGACCAGCGGCTGGGCCCAGGCCCGGCGCTGGCGCGAGCCGAGCGGGCCGGCGGGGACGCGCTCGCCGACCGAGCGCAGCAGGACGTCGTAGTCGGGGGCTCTGGGGTCGAAGCCCTCGGGCGCGTGCTGCACGCCGTGGGCCTGGGCGCGCCGCAGCAGCGCCGGCAAGATGGCCCGCGACTGCTCGGGCCAGCCGGCGGCGAGGGCGGCGTAGCTGGTGTAGTCGGGGTGGAGGCCGGGCAGGCAGTCGAGCACCCACGGCAGGAGGATCTGCACGTAGTCCCACACCGCCGGCGGCGGGCTGTCACACTCGCCGGGCGCGGCGTCGTTGCGGGCGATCGTCAGCGGCCACAGGCGCTGGCGGCCGCTCCTCCGGTGGCCGCCGGTGGCGACGAGCAGGGTCTCGGCCGGGCGCCACGCCTCGCGGAAGGTCGACAGCGGGGCGCCCGCGGGCCGCGCGAGCTCCTTGTAGCAGCGGCGCAGCAGGGCGAAGGCGTTGTCGTAGCAGCCCCACCACACGTGGCTGCCGAAGGCCTCGCTGCGCATGTGCACGCGGAGGTTGCGGCCGCTGCGCGCGCGCCCGCCGAGGCGCCAGCCGATCTGGTAGAGCGTGATGTCGAAGCGGTCCTGCCAGCCCGGGAGCTCGGTGATGGCGAACAGCGCGGCCAGGTTCCCGAGCCCGCCGCCGAGGGCGACGAGGCGCTTCTTCTTTGTCTTGCCGGAGGACATGGCGACCGCGCGAGTCTAGCTCGATAACGAGCCGCGCGGACGGTGCATCCGCAAGAAAAATGCCCGCGCCGCGACGTCAGGGGAATCGGATGTTCACCTGTTCGGAGGCCGTCACGGCGCGCCGGAGCCGCCGGGGCGGATGTCGATGAAGTTGTGGATGAAGCCGCAGCTGGCGCACGCGGAGCTGTGCACGGGCGCGGCGTGGGTGAAGCCGCCGTCCGGCGAGGTGAAGCGCAGGGTGCTCATGCTGAGCGGCAGCGGGGCCCGGGTGTCGTGGCCGGCGAAGATCGCCACCGGCAGCAGGGTGCCGCCGCACATCACGCAGGCCTTGTGGGCGCTGCTGCGGCGCTGCTCGTGGCGGGCGTCCTGGGCGTCCCTGGCCCGCTGCTCCGCGCCCTCGAGGGCCTCGCGCAGGCGGTGGTTCTCCCGCTCGAGCTCGCGGAGCTGCAGACTCATGGCGTCGCGGTCGTCGCGGTAACCCACGGCGAGCACGATAGCATGTACCCTCGCGCCACCGTGCCCGCGTTCGTGACCAGACAGTGCTCGCGCGAGGGCTGTCGCCTGCGCTTCCCGGTCGCCGCCGACTCGCACCTCGGCGACCTCTGTCCCCACTGCGGATCCCCCACCGCGGTCGACGTCGCCTACGACAGCCACGACGCCCGCGACCCCGGGGCGCGCAGGCCCGCAGGCCCGCCGCTCGAGGTCCTGCTCGACAACGTCCGCAGCCTGCGCAACGTCGGCTCGATGTTCCGCACCGCCGACGGCGCCGGCGTGTCTCACATGCACCTCTGCGGCTTCACGCCGACGCCGGCCCACCCGCAGATGGCCAAGACGGCGCTCGGCGCCGAGGCGGCGGTGGCGTGGACGCTGCACCGCGACGGCGCCGCGGCGGCGGCGTGGTTGGCGTCGAGCGGGCGGCGCCTGTGGGCGCTCGAGGGCGGGCCGCGCTCCGTCGAGATCGACGGTTCGATCGTCGCCGCGGCGCAGACCGGAGCGCCGGTGGTGCTGGTGCTCGGGCACGAGGTGTCGGGCGTCGACCCGCGGATCCTGGAGCGCTGCGAGCGGGTGCTGCGCCTGCCGATGCTCGGCGTGAAGGGCTCGCTCAACGTGAGCGTGGCCTTCGGCGTCGCGGTGTACCGCCTGCGCTTCGGCTAGCGGCGACGACGCGGCGCGGACGGGTGCACGCGCGCGCGACGATCGCAGGTGACGCGAGACGCCGCGCGCGGATCGACGCGCGGGCGATATCGCCGGCGCGGCGCGACGGGGACGCGGCGCCCGTGCCGACGCGAGCTGCGGTACTGTGGCGCCGCGGTGGCGGAGCAGGCGGAGCGCAGGACCTTACCGGCCGGGACCGAGTTCGACGGGCGCTACCGGCTGCGCGAGCGCCTCGGCGGCGGCGGGATGGGCGACGTGTACCTCGCCGACGAGCCGCGGCTCGAGCGGCGCTGCGCGGTCAAGGTGCTGCACCGCGACCTGGCGGCCCAGCGCGAGCAGGTCGAGCGGTTCCTGCGCGAGGCGCGGACGATGGCCCGGCTGGCGCACCCCAACATCGTCAACATCTACGCGTTCGGCGAGGACCCGGCGGGCGTGTACTTCGCGATGGAGCTGCTGGCCGGCGAGGACCTGCACGCGAGGATCCGTGCGCGCGACGAACGCCCGTACTCGACGATGGACGCGGTGGTGTGGGGCGTGGAGATCGCCCGGGCGGTCGGGGTGGTGCACAAGGCGGGCATCATCCACCGCGATTTAAAGACCTCGAACATCTTCCTCGCGGAGTCGGAGCTCGGCGAGACGATCAAGCTGCTCGACTTCGGGATCGCCCGGCCGATCGAGGGCTCGGACCTGACGGCGACGGGGGTGTCGCTGGGCACGCCGAGCTACATGTCGCCCGAGCAGATCCTGAGCCAGCCGCTCGACCACCGCACGGACATCTACTCGCTCGGCGTCCTGCTGTTCAAGGCGGTGACCGGGCGCATGCCGTTCCTCGGCTCGCAGCTCGAGATCTCGGTGCAGCACTGCACGGTGGCGCCGCCGCGGCCGTCGGCGGTGGCGCCGGAGGCCGGCATCTCGCGCGAGCTCGACGAGGTCATCCTGAAGGCGATGGCCAAGCAGCCGGGCGACCGCCACGCGTCGATGAAGGCGTTCGAGCAGGCGCTGCTCGGCGTGCTCAACGACGAACAGCCGACCTTCGCGCGGGCGATCCGCACGCGGCGGCCGACCGTCAACCTCGGCGAGGCCCGCCCGGCGGTGGATCAGGGCGAATCGGTGGCGCTGACGATGCCCAAGCTGGCGCCGCCGCCGACGCCGCCGCGGTCGGCGAGGACGGGCTGGCTGGCGGTCACCGCGGTGCTGATGCTCGGCGTGCTGGTGACGCTGGTGACGCTGCTGTGGCGGTGACGCGCCGCGTCAGCCGAGCAGCAGCACCATGGCGATGACGACGAGCAGCGAGGCGATCACGAGCAGCTGCGGCAGCGAGACCAGCGGCTCGGAGACCGGCTGCGGGGGCGCGAGCGGCGGGGGCGCGAGCGGCGGCGGGGGCGGGGCCGCGGCGGCCGCGGGGGCGCGCTCGGGCACGCGGACGGCGCGCGGGGCCAGGCCGCGGGCGGGGGCCTGCAGCGGTTCGGTGGCGTCGTCGTCGTCGTCGCGCGCGACCGGCAGGGCGAGCGTCGGCTCGGGCGGGGCGAACTCGGGGGCGAGCGCCGGCGGCGGGGCCCGGCCCGCGGCCGCGATGCTGGCCGCGACCGCGGCGGACGCCAGCGGCTCGGTCGGCTCGGGCGGCGCATAGGGGGCGTGCAGCATGGCCGGGCCGCGCTCGGTGAACTCCTCGGCGGGCCCGGCCGGAGCGGGCGAGGGCGCCGCGGTCGCGGGCGTGGGCCTCGCGGCGGACATCGGCGAGGGCGCCGCGAGCGTCGGCGAGGGCGACGCGGACGCCGGCGCTGCGGCGGACGTCGGGGCCGCGGCGGGCGTCGGTGCCGCGGCGGGCGTCGGCAGGTGGATGCGCGTGCTCTCCTCGCTGTCGGTCGGCGGGGGCACCGACGTGGTCTCCTCGACCGGCGGGGCCGGGGCCGGGGCCGCGCCGGACGCGGCGACCGGCTGGCGCCGCGTGAGGGTCAGGACCCTGGCGAGCTCGTCGACGCTGTTGAAGCGGTCCTCGGGGCGGCGGGCGAGGGCGCGGCCCAGCAGCTCGTCGAGGTGGCGGGGCAGCGGGGTCGTGGGCGCGGCCTCGCTGAGGCGCGGGGCGGGCTGGAGCAGCATGCGGCTGCGCAGCTTGAACTCCGAGGCGGCGGTGAACGGGTGCACGCCGGCGATCATCTCGAACAGCAGCACCGCGAGGCTGAACACGTCGCTGCGGGCGTCGCCGGCGGCGCCCTCGAGCTGCTCGGGGGCGCGGTACTCGACGAGGCCGCCGTCGCCGCGCGGAGGCGCCGGCTGGGCGCCGAGCTCGGCGACGCCGAAGTCGAGGACGTGGACCGCGTCGGCGTCGTCGACCCGCAGGTTGCCGGGCTTCAGCGCGCCGTGGGCCCGGCCGGTGGCGCCGTGCAGGGCGGTGAGGGCGGCGGCGCAGGCGGTGACGATGGTGAAGGCGCGCTCCCAGGGCAGGGGGCCGCGCGCGCGCAGGACGTCGAGGTCGTCGCCGGGGACCACGGCGCCGACGATGAACGGCGGCGTGACGTCGAGGGCGACGCCCTCGCGCGGCAGCGCCGCGCCGGGCGGCCCGGGCTTGACCTGCAGCGCGGCGCGCAGGACCTCGGCGTAGCGCGCCAGGCGGTCGGCGGGGCAGCGCGCCGGGTCGAAGATCTTGAGGGCGACGTCGCGGGCGGTCCGGCGATCGTCGGCGAGGTACACGCGGCCGAGGCCGCCGGCGCCGAGCAATGTGCGTAGTTCGTAGCGACCGGCGACGAGACGCCCGGGCGCGAGGTCGTGGGCGTCGGTCATGCGGGCGCCTGGCGGGCGACGGCGGGCGAGAGGTCGTGCACGGCGGCGGACGGGCCGCGCCCGGCGGCGGGCTTGCCGGGGCCGGCCGCCCGCTCCGCGGCCGTGCGGGCGCAGACCTCACAGAACGGCGCGCCGTCCTCGGCGGCGGCGACGAGCGCACGCGCCTGGGCCAGCGGCTCCCAGTCGGACGGCGGCGTGAACTCGGGGATGCGCGCGCGGACCGGGGCGAGGGTCGGCGGCTCGGGCCGGGCGGTGAACGGCACCAGCGGGACGTCGGCGGGCGGCGGCAGCGTGACGCTCGACGTCAGCGCCGGATACTCGCGGGCGTGCACGACCGCGACGAGCGTGCCGGCGGCCAGGCGCTCGGCGACGCGGCGCAGCACCTCGAGGTCGACGAGGCGCCGGTTGCTGGTCGCGGCCCCGGGCACGAGCTCGCGGAGGCGGCGGACGTCGTCGGCGTCGGCGTGCTCGCGGAGCAGTCGCAGCGCGTGCGCGGCGTCGTGGAAGCGGATCGCGTCGCGGGTGACGGCGGCGGCGAGGTGCACCTCGATCCAGCGGCCGCCGCGAGCTCCGATCCGCACGCCCACGCCGGCACGATATCACGGTTCATCGCGGCGACGCGGGCCGGGCGATCTTGCCCGGCCGACGGCGCCGCGTCGTCGACGATGCGTCGTGGTACGGTGGCGCGTGCTCGCGGCGCCGGACATCGAGGAGCTGCGCGCGCTGGCGGAGCGCGACGCGACCCGCCTGTACGCGCTGGTCGACGCGGCGCGCGACCCACGGATCGCCCCGGCGGTCGGCGCCGAGGGCGAGCAGTCGCGCTGTCTGTTCGACGGCAAGCTGCACCCGGCGCTCGCGGCCGCGGCCCCGTACCTGGTGGCGCTCGCGCCCGGGTCGGCGTTCACGCCGCTGCTGATGCTCGCCGGCTGGGGCCGTGCGTGGGGGGTGATCGTCGCGTCGGCGTGGCCGCTGGACGAGCTGCGCCGGCACTTTCGCCGGTTCCTCCGCGTCACCGACGCGAGCGGGCGGGCGTTGATGTTTCGCTACTACGACCCGCGGGTGCTGCGGTCGTACCTGCCGACCTGCACGCCGCGTGAGCTCGAAATCATGTTCGGTCCGGTCGACAGCTTCTTCGTCGAGGACGCGGCGGGCCGGGTCGAGCGCTGGCGTAACTTCGGCGGCGTGCTCATCCGCGGCGAGGCGACGACGCCCGACGCGGGTCCCCGCGTGAAGTGACAGTGGCGAGCAGCCGCCGCGCGCGCGCGCCCGGGGCGGTTTTCGGGCGGCGCGAGGCTTGCTGCGTTTCGCGGCGGCGTGGTACAGACGAGGGTCTGCGTGGCGGCTGAAGTGGAGCTCTTCCTCGTCGAGATCAAGCGCTGGCAGGCCAGCCTGCGGGTGATCCGGCTCCACGGTGTCGAGGCGGTCTCGAGCCTGTTCGAGTTCAGGGTCGAGGTCGCCAGCGAGGGCCTGCCGCCGCCCGCGCTGATCGACAGCGAGGCGCGCCTGACCATCGACGGGCTCGACGGTCCGCGCGACATCCGCGGCTGCGTCGCCCAGGTCGAGTTCCGCGGCGAGGTCGACGTCGGCGGCGAGCGCTATGCGGTCCACGAGCTGCTGATCGTGCCGTGGATCTGGCGCCTGCAGCACCGCGTGTCGTCGCGGATCTTCCAGAAGAAGACGGTGCCGGAGATCCTCGACCGGGTGCTCGAGGCGGCCGGGCTCGACAAGCGCGGCTATCGGCTGGACCTCTCGCGGACCTATCAGCCCCGCGACTACTGCGTGCAGTACGGCGAGAGCGACCTCGACTTCTTCAACCGCCTGTGCGAGGCCGAGGGCATCGTCTACTTCGCGCCGGCGGCCGACAAGGGCGGGTCCGACGGCCCGTCCGGGGCGCCCACGCTGGTGGTGACCGACCGGACCACCAGCGTGCCGCCGCCGGGGCGCCGGGCCGCGCTGAGCTTCGGCGGCGGCGCGCGCGAGGACGCGGGCGTCGAGCGCTTCGGCCTCGTCGAGGCCATGCGCCCCGGCAAGGTGACGCTGCGCGACCACAACCTGCACAAGCCGGGCGCGGCGCTGGCGGCGGAGAAGCGGGCCGACGAGGGCGCGGAGCGCGAGGTCTACGAGTACCCGGGCGGCTATCAGGAGGCCGCGCAGGGCGAGCTGCAGGCCGGGCTGCGGCTGGCGGCGCTGCGCGGCGGGGCCCGCCGCGGGGTCGGGACCAGCGACAGCCGGGCGCTGATCCCCGGCTACTCGTTCGAGCTGCGCGAGCACCACTGGTCGGACTTCGACGGCGAGTACCAGGTGCTGCGCGTGGTGCACCGCGGCGAGCAGCCGTGGCCGGGCGTGTCGGGGCTCGAGTTCGAGTTCCTCTACACCAACGAGTTCGAGTGCCTGCCGGTCGACGTCCCGTACCGGGCGCCGCGGGTCACGCCGCGCCCGGTGGTCCGCGGGGTGCAGACGGCGACGGTGGTCGGGCCGGCGAGCGAGGAGATCTTCACCGACGAGCACGGGCGGGTGAAGCTGCAGTTTCACTGGGACCGCGACGGCAAGCACGACGAGGACAGCTCGTGCTGGGTGCGGGTCAGCCAGGCGTGGGCGGGCAACGCCTACGGCGCGCTGTTCATCCCGCGCATCGGCCACGAGGTGATCGTCGACTTCATCGAGGGCGACCCGGACCGGCCGATCGTCACCGGCAGGCTGCACACGGGGGTCAACAAGCCGCCGTACGACCCCGAGGCCCACAAGTCGAAGAGCGGGATCATGAGCGAGACGACGCCGGGCGGCGGCGGGTTCAACGAGCTGCAGTTCGAGGACGCCAGGGGCAGCGAGGAGATCTACGTGCACGCGCAGCGCGACATGCGGACCGAGGTGCTGCACGACGCGACCGTCACGGTCCGCAACGACCGCACGCTGGTGATCGAGCGCGACAGCGTCCGGCGCGTGACCGGCGACGAGACCGAGGCGATCGCGGGCAGCCGCGCGATCAAGGTCGACGGCGACCGCGTCGAGGAGGTCGGCGGCGCGGTGGAGCTGACGATCGGCGGCTCGCGCAAGGACGAGGTCGCCGGCTCGATGTCGCTGAAGGTCGGCGAGTCGCTCGACGCGAAGGCCGAGCTCGACCTGACGCTCGACGCCGGCGACAGGCTGGTGCTGCGCGCCGGCGGCGGGATCAACATCAGCACCCGCGAGGGCGTGAAGCTGGCGGCCGCCGAGGTGAACATCCAGTGCGGCGGGTCGACGATCGTGATCGACCGGTCCGGACGCATCAAGATCCAGGGCGCGTCGGTGTCCGTGGAGGCGAGCGCGGAGCTGAAGCTCGCGGGGGCGAGCGTCAAGATCAACTGAGGCCCGCGGAGCACCGATGCCGTACTCGCCGCCGGAGCCGCGCTGGGACATCGTCGAGGAGCACCTCGACGAGGCCGAGTTCCTGTGGGGCATGTGGGAGCACGGCCTGCGCGCGCCGAACTACGGCCCGGCCGACGTGGCGCGCGGGCCCGAGGCGCGGCTCGCGGCCCAGGTCGACGGGCTGCTGACGGCCGGGCCGGCGGCGCACGAGCGGCTGCTGCTGCCGGCGCTGACGGGCGAGCCGCGGCGGGCCAGCGCGGCGGCGGCGACGCTGCTGGCGGCGCCCGGCGACGACGGGCTGGCGGCGGTGTTCGCGGCCTGGCGGGCGGCGGACGAGCGCGGGCCGCTCGCGCGGGCGCTGGCGTGCAGCGATCGCCCCGAGGTGGTGACGCGCCTGCGGGCCGAGCTCGACGCCGGCGAGGCGGCGGCCGCCGAGGTGCTGATCGCCATGGGCGAGCCGCTGGGCGACGCGCTCGGCGCCCTGCTGGCCAGCGACGACGCGCACGAGCGGGCGCTGGGGCTGCGCGCGAGCGCCGACGAGGCGCGGCCGGAGGACTACAAGGCGGCGATCGCGGCGGCGCTCGACGAGCTCGACCCGGTCGTGCTCGACGCGGCGATCGTCGCGGGCGCGCGGCTCGGGCTGGCGTCGGCGTGGCAGCGGGCGCGCGCGCGGGCCGAGGACCGCGGCGGCGACGAGGCGCTGCTGCTGCTGGCGCTGGCCGACGCGCCCGCGGACCGGCCGCTGCTGCAGCGCATGCTGCTGCACAAGAAGCGGCGGGCGGCCGGGCTGTGGGCGCTGGGGTTCGTCGGCAAGCCCGAGGTCGTCGACCTGTGCGCCGAGTGGCTCGAGGACGACAAGGTCGGGCGCCTCGCGGGCGAGGTCGTGACGGCGGTCACCGGCGTCGACCTGGCGGCGGCCGGGCTGAGCGCGCGGTCGCGCGAGCGGGTCGCGCTGGCACATGTCCCCGAGGACAGCCTGCCGCGGCCCGACGCGATGAAGGTGCTCGGCTGGTGGGTGGCCCACCGCGAGCGGTACGCCGCGGGCCGGCGCTACCTCGGCGGGGCGCCGCGCACCCAGGCGACGCTGCTGGCGGGGCTGGCCGGCGGGTCGATGCGGCGGCGCTGCGCGTGGCTGCTCGACCTGCAGCTGCGCGCGCGCACGCCGCTGGTGCTGCGCACGCTGGCGCCGATCGCCCGCCAGCGCCGGCAGCTCGCGGAGGTCGAGCGGCGCCTCGCGCAGCGCCCGGTCGACGTCGACAGGAGCCCGGGGTGATGCAGCAGATCGTCAACACCACCCCGTTCGTGGCCGAGCTCGACGTGTTCCCCGACGCGCGCGGGGTCGACACGCTGATCGTCACGCTGAAGGCGACGTTCACGCTGGGCCCGACGCCGACGGTGGCGGGGGAGCAGCGGCCGATCGTCGCGGGCGACGAGTACCGCGGCGAGCCGGGGCGGTCGAGCCTGATGAACGCGGCGGAGCGGCACCTGTCGAAGCCGGGCACCGACGTGCTGCTGGTCGGCAGCGCCCACGCGCCGCGGCGCAGGCCGGCGACGAGCGTCGACGTGTCGCTGGCGGTCGGGCCGATCCGCAAGCTGGTGCGGGCGATCGGCGATCGCAGCCGCGCCGGCGGCATGCTCGGCCCGCCGGCGCCGTTCGTGACGCTGCCGCTGGTGTACGAGCGGGCGTTCGGCGGCGCCGACGAGCCGCGCAACCCGGTCGGGGTCGGGTGCGGCGAGCACGACGCGGCGCCGAACCTCGAGTATCCCCACAGCCCGTACGCGCCCGGGGTCGCGGCGGAGCCGGCCTGCTTCGCGGCGATCGCCCCGGGCTGGGCGCCGCGCTGCCGGCACGCGGGCACCTACGACGAGGCCTGGCGGCGCAAGCGGGCGCCGTACCTGCCGGAGGACTTCGACGCGCGCTTCTTCCAGGCGGCGCCGCCGGACCAGCACACCGTCGGGCACCTGCGCGGCGGGGAGCCGGTCGAGGTGATCGGGGCCTCGCCGGAGCCGCTGCGCTTCGCGCTGCCGGCCTGCACGTGGGCGTTGAAGGCGAAGATCGGCGCCGGCGTCACGCCGTTCGCGCCGCACCTCGAGACGGTGGCGCTCGAGCCCGACGAGCGGCGCCTGTGCATGCTGTGGCGGGCGGCCGTCGCGGTCGACCGGCGGGCCCTGGCGATCGACGAGGTGACGATCGGCCTGCGGACCCTCAACCTCACCCCCTGAGACGACGATGCAGACGACCGGACTGTGGATCCACGGCATGGGGCTGGTGAGCCCGCTCGGCGACACGGCCCGCGCCACGGCGGCGGCGGTGCGCGCGGGCATCAGCCGGCGCATGCGCGGGTCGCAGGTCGACGCCGAGGGCGAGGCGCTGGTGGTCGCGCCGGTGCCGGAGGCCGCGTTGCCGCCGCTGGTCGCGGCGGTGGGCGAGCCGCGGCGCGCGCGGCTGGTGCGGCTGGCGACGTGGGCGCTGCGCGAGGCGGCCGCGGGGTTGAGCGAGGGCGAGGCGGTGCCGCTGCTGCTGGCGGCGCCCGAGGGCCACCCGCGGGCGCCGGCGCTGGACCTCGCGGGCGTGTTCGCCGAGCTGGCGGCGCAGTCGGGGGTGGCGCTGGCGACCAACAGCAGGCTCGTGGCCCCCGGCCGCGCCGGCGCGCTGCTCGGCCTCGCGGACGCGTACGCGATGACCGAGGACCCGGCGGCGCCGCTCGTGCTGCTCGGCGGCGTCGACAGCCTGCTCGACCCCGAGTTATTGAAGCTGTTCGAGCGCGACCGGCGGACGCTGGCCGCGGGCGCGCGCGACGGCTTCGCGGCGGGCGAGGGCGCGGCGTTCCTGCTGCTGTCGCGTCGGCGCGTCGTCGGCGGCTCGCGGGCGTCGCTGCTGGTGAACCTGCCGGGGGCGGGGCACGAGGACGGGCACATGTACGCCCGGGCGCCGCACCGCGGGGACGGGCTCGCGGCGGCCGTCGCCGACGCGACCCGCGGGTGCGCCAGGGGCTCGATCCGCACGGTGTACGCGGGGCTCAACGGCGAGCACTACGGCGCGCGCGAGTGGCAGGTGGCGGCGCTGCGCAGCAGCGAGGCGTTCGCGGGCGACGCGGCGGTCGAGCACCCGGGGGACTGCCTGGGCGACCCGGGGGCGGCGTTCGGGCCGATGCTCGTGGTGCTCGCGGCGGTGGCGCTGGCGAACAGGGTCTGCGCGGGGCCGGCGCTGGTGTGGGCCGCGTCGGACGGGCCGCAGCGGGCCGCGGTGGTCGTCGGCGCGGCCGGAGGGGAGTAGGAGGAGTATGGCGAGCACGGTCAAGGCGAACGCGAGCGGGGCCGTTCATCAGGGCAGCGGGCACACGCACGTGGCGTTCCCCGACGTGTGCAAGACCCCGCCGTGGTCGATCCCGGTGCCGTACCCCAACGTGGCCCGGTCGAGCGACGCCGTCGACGGCCCGAAGACGGTCGAGCTCGACGGCTGCATGCCGGTGGTCAAGGACACCGTGTATCAGCGGTCGAGCGGCGACGAGGCGGGCAGCGACGGCGGGGTGGTCGGCGGGACCAACCGCGCCGAGGCGGCGTTCATGATGTATTCGTTCGACGTCAAGATCGAGGGCCGCAACGTGTGCCGCGTCGGCGACCCGATGTTCCACAACCACAAGAACGCGGTCGGCTGACGCCTCGCCGGCCCGGCCGGGGGCGCTGCGCCTGCTCCGAGGGACATGTCCCGTTGGACATGTCCCTCGCGACACCCGCCGCGCCGGCGGCGCCGTCAGGCGAGCACGGGCAGGCGGGTGCGCGGGCGCTCGGGCGCCTCCTCGGCGGGCCAGGGCTCGACGGCGAGGTCGAAGCAGCCGAAGTCGTAGGGCGCCCCGGGCGCGCGGGTCTTGTGCACGAGGCGCTCGCGCAGGCCCTGCTTGCGCAGCTGGCTGGCGCGGTAGTAGCAGAACGGCATGTTGCCGCGGCGGCCGAGGGTGCTGTGGGCGGTGAAGCTGCAGCCGGCGCGGCAGACCTCGGCGTAGTAGCAGGACTTGCAGAAGCCCCACAGCTCGTCGAGGGTGCGGTCGCGGGCGAAGGCGATGACCTCGCTGTGCTCCCAGATCTGCGCGAGCGACAGCTCGCGGACGTTGCCGCCGTCGTAGGGCGCGGTCGGCAGCGAGGGGCAGCCCTTGATCGTGCCGTCGGACTCGATGCCCATGACGAACTTGCCGGCGCCGCAGCTCTGCCAGTGCGACTCCTGGGTGCCGGGGCGGGCGCGGAGGAGCTTCTCGTGGGGGCCGAAGTAGCCGACGTTGTTGCCGAGGCGCACGTGGAAGGCGCGCTCGGGCGGGAGGCCGCGGCGCTCGGCCTCGGCGAAGGCCTCGCGCTGGATCTCGGCCAGCGTGTCGATGACCTCGAGGATCATCCACGGCTGCAGGATCCACTCCGGCATGTCGGCGGCGCGGCCCATCGGCGCGGTCAGCTGGGCCCGCCACACCGCCACCCCGGCGTCGCGCAGGGTCCGCGCGGTCTCCTTCAGGTGGTCCTTGTTGAGGCGGTTGACCTGGCAGTTGCTGGTGACGACGAGCCCGGCGGCGCGGGCGTGGGCGATGCCCTGCAGGGCGGCCGCGTGGCTGCCGGGCGCGGCGCGCAGCTCGTCGTGGATGTGCGGCGGGCCGTCGACCGACACGCCGATCGCGGCGAGCCCGGCCTCCTTCAGCCTGCGCACGCGGCTCTCGGTGAGGCCGCGGCCGCCGGTCTGCATGGTCACGCGCACGCCGCCGTCGCGCAGGTGGGAGATCAGGCGGTAGCAGTCGCCGCGCAGGTAGGCCTCGCCGCCGATCAGCGTGACCTCGCGGGTGCCGAGGCCGATGAGGCTGTCGGCGACCGCGAGCAGCTCGTCGGTGTCGAGCTCGTCGTCACGCGCCTCGGGGCCGGCACGCGAGCCGCAGTGGGCGCAGGCGTGGTCGCAGCGCAGGGTCGTCTCCCACACGACGTAGATCGGGCGCGGGGCGTCGAGGTCGGTGGGGCGGAGGGCGCGGACGGCCATGCGGGCAGTGTATCGCAAGGCCGCGGCGGCCGTGCTGCGGCGTGCGGGCGCGGGAACGTGCGCGGCGGCCCGGCCGCGCCCGCGAAGAAGCCGGCGAGCCCGGGTCGTCGCGCGGACGGCCCGGGCTCGTGCTGCGCCGCGGCGCGGGTTACTGGCAGCGCTCGGCGACGAAGGAGCCGTTGAGCTCGGGGTCGTTGTCGAAGAACAGGGGGTCGACGTTGCACAGGCGGCCCTCGACGGTGCCGTCGGTGATCTTGGTCAGCTCGAAGGTGCCGCCGAAGCTGCCGCCGCCCTGGCTGCACTCGTCGGGGCCCATGCCCTCGGGCGCGGCGGTCTCCCAGCTGGTCGCGAACACCTTGTCGGTGTCGAGCAGGTCGTAGGTGCCGGGGAACTGGAACTCCGGCTTGATGACGATGGTGACCTCCCAGTGCGGGCCGCACTCGAGGATCGCCGAGGGGTCCTTGCACATGAAGTCCTGGTCGGACAGGCGCACGTAGATCGTGTCGGGCGGGTTGGGGTCGCCGCCGGTGCTGCTGCTGCCGCCGCTGGTCGTGCCGGGCTGCGGGGGGATCTGGGCCTCGGTGTAGGCGACGATCGTGTTGGCGACGATCGGCGCGGCGTCGCCCTCGCACGCGGGCGGCGGCACGTCGGGGCCGGTCTCGCCGTTGGTGTCGGTGGCGGTGTCGCTCGGGTCATCGGTGGTGCCCGGGACGGTGCCGGCCGAGGTGACCTCGCCGCCCTCGTCGAGCGTGCCGACGCTGGTGCCGGGGCTGGTGGTGGTCGTGCTGTCGGTGCCGCCCGAGGCGGTGCCGGCGGTGGTCGCCGTGGCGGTGCCGGGCACGGTCGGGTCGCCGATGCCGGTGGTCACCTCGTCGCCCGAGGTGGAGGAGCCGCCGATCGTGCCCTCGGCGCTGGTGGTGTCGCCGGCGTCGTCGTCGGATTCGTCGTCCTTGGGGGTGCAGGCGAGGCCGAGGAGGAGCGCGGGGGTGAGTAAGCGAAGGGTCCAAGACATGATGAGAAACTTGGTAGCACGGGCTCGTGCAGGCGGTCAAAAGCCGCGGTCAGGCGTGGACACACGCATTTCGCGTCATGGCGTCGGTGTCGCGCGTGACGCCGCTCGCGCCCGCGACGAGCGGCCCGCGGGCGGTCATTCGCGGCGGAGGATCTGCTGCGCGGCGTGCAGGCCGGGCGTACCCATGACACCGCCGCCAGGGTGGGTCGCGGCGCCGCACAGGTAGAGGCCGCGAATGGGGGTGCGATGCTGCGTCCAGCCGGGCGCGGGACGGAACATGAGCAGCTGGCCGAGGTTCATCGCGCCCTGGCTGATGCTGCCGCCGGTGAGGTTGAAGACCCGCTCGAGGTCGAGGGGCGAGAGCACCTGACGGTCGATCACGAGGTCGCGGAAGCCCGGGGCGTAGCTCTCGAGGACCTCGAAGCAGCGGTCGGCGAAGCTGTCCTTCAGGTCGTCCCAGTGGCCGTCCTTCAGCTTGTAGGGGGCGTACTGCACGAACATCGACATGAGGTGCTTGCCCGGCGGGGCGACGGTGGGGTCGACGACCGACGGCAGGGTGCACTCGAGGATCGGGTCGCGCGAGGGTCGGCCGTACTTGGCGTCGTCGAAGCCGCGCTCGATGTGGTCCTGGCTGGGGCACAGGTGGACGGTGCCGCGCAGGTGGTCGGTGCCCTCGGGCGGGCGCGCGGTGAACCGCGGCAGGCCGGACAGGGCGACGTTGATCTTCAGCGAGGCGGAGCCGTAGTCGATGCGGTCGACGGCGGCGGCGAACTCGGGCGGGACGTCGGAGGGGGCGAGCAGGCGGCGGAAGGTGACGTGGGCGTCGGCGTTGCTGGCGACCACGCCGGCGCGCAGCTCCTCGCCGCTGGCCAGCGCGACGCCGGTGACGCGGCCGTTCGTGGTGAGGATCCTGGCGACCTCGGCGTCGGTGCGGATCTCGGCGCCGTGCCTGCGCGCGACGGTCGCCAGCGCCTGCGTCAGGCCGCCCATTCCGCCGCGGACGTAGGCCCACACGCCGCGCCGTCCGTGGGTCTCGCCCATGACGTGGTGGAACAGCACGTAGGCGGTGCCGGGGGTCGAGGGCGCCGCCATCGCGCCGATCACGGCGTCGGTCGCGAGGGTGGCCTTCAGCTGCTCCGATTCGAACCAGCGGTCGAGGATCGTGCGCGCGGGGCCGGTGAGGAGGTCGACCGCCTCGGCCATGCCGGCGCCGCCGAGCTTTTGCAGGGCGCGGCCCAACTTAAATAAGCCGGCGAGGTCGCCGAGGCCGGGGCGCACGACGTCGGGGGCGAGGCGGTGCAGGGTGGGCTCGAGCGCGCCGGCGATGCGCTCGAGCATGGCCTCGTACTTCGGGTAGGCGTCGGCGTCCTTGCGCGAGAACTTGCCGATCTCGCGGCGGTCCTGCTCGGGGCCGCCGCCGAGCAGGAGGTGGCGCCCGTCGTGGAACGGCGAGTACGAGGAGGGCACGCGCGCGAGCAGCTCGTAGCCGTGGGCGTGCAGCTCGAGGTCGCGGACGATCTGATTATTAAACAGGCTGCTGACGTAGGCGGCGGTCGAGACCTTGAAGCCGGGGAAGGTCTCCTCGGTGACGCACGCGCCGCCGACCACGCCGCGGCGCTCGAGCACGAGGACCTTCCAGCCGGCCCTCGCCAGGTAACAGGCGGTGACGAGGCCGTTGTGGCCGGCGCCGAGGACGATCGCGTCGTGGGGTGCGTGCATGCGGGGCGGTGGTTAGCAAACATCGCCGGGCGGGACCAGCGGCGCGGGCCCGAGGCGCACGCGGCCGCGGGATCGCTGTTCGCCGGGCTCGCCCGGGCGGCGGAGTTCCGCTAGGATGACGCGATGGTCGACCGAGCGCACACGGACGAGTCTGGCGATCCCCACGAGGACGTGCCGCGCGCGCCGTCCTCGGAGGTGTGGGACCGCATGACGCCGGAGGAGCGGCGCAGGACGGTCGACGCGTTGCCGTCGGAGTTCGACCGCCAGCTGTTCTTGCCGGAGGGCGACCCGCACTTCAACACGAAGATGCGGGTGCGCGCGACGCTCGACGACTTCTTCGCGCGCATGGGGCGGCCGGTCTACCTCGCGTGCGAGCTGCCGGTGTACTACCCGGGCGAGCGGATGTTCGCGCCGGACCTGATGGCGGTGGTCGACGTGTCGACCCACGAGCGCATGCGCTGGGTCGTCAGCGACGAGCGCCGCGGGCTCGACCTGGCGCTCGAGATCCGGGTCAGCGGCGATCGCCACAAGGACTACGAGGCGAACGTCGAGCGCTACGCGCGGCTGGGGATCCGCGAGTACTTCGTGTTCGACCGTACGCGCCTGCACCTCGCGGGCTGGCGGCTCGGCGAGGGCCGGCGCTACCACCCGATCGTGCCGCAGTTCGGGCGCTTCCACTCGGAGGTGCTCGGGCTCGACATGCGCCGCGAGGACCACCGCCTGCGCTTCTACGTCGGCACGGCGTCGGTGCCGACCAGCGCCGAGCTCGTCGGTACGCTCGAGGGCATGCTCGAGGGGCTCGAGGAGCGGCTGCACCGCAAGGAGGCGGAGGCGGAGGCGGCGGAGGCGGCGCGGGCGGAGGCGGAGGCGGCGCGGGCGCAGGAGGCGGCGGCGCGGGCGCAGGAGGCGGCGGCGCGGGCCGAGGCCGAGGCGAGGCTGGCCGAGGCGCTGGCGGAGGTCGAGCGCCTGCGGCGGCGGCTGTGACGCCTCAGCAGGCGTCGAACACGTAGCCGCCGTCTCGCGGGCCGACCAGGTCGAGGTCCCGCAGCACGATCGAGTGGCCGGGCCAGGCGGCGCAGCCGGCCGCGAAGTCGGGGGCGATGTACTCGATCATGAGCACGGCGTCGCCGTAGACGCCGACGTAGTCGCCGCACTCGTCGTAGGTGCTGCACTCCTCGGACACGGCGAGGTCGGTGCCCATCTCGGCGCGGCGGTCCAGCAGCTCGGTCGAGTTCTTCTGGGCGATGGCGAGGCCGGCGGCGTGGGCGGCGGCGGACAGCAGGGCCATGGTCGCGACGTTGTCGTCCTGGGTGAGCAGGTCCATCGAGCGCGAGTAGGAGTCGAGGTTGTCGATCTCGACGGCGTCGAAGCCGTCGGCGGCGCAGCCGGCGATCCACTCGCCGACGATCGCGGCGATCGCCGCGCGCTTCTCGGGGGTGCCGGTGTCGAGCAGCATCTCGTCCCAGTCGACGTCGATCACGGGGTCGCCCATGCCGTCGCGGAGCACGAGGTCGGGGTGCTCGTCGAGCCACCAGTCGGCGGCGTCGGGCTGGGCCTGGAAGCCGTTGACGTAGCAGAGGTTGTAGAGGCCGGGCGCGGGCGCGGCGGTGCGGTCGCGGGTGACGATGACGACGCCGTCGGGCGGCGGATAGGCGCTGCCGAGCTGGTAGTCGAAGCCGCCGTCGGGCGGCGGCAGGGCGAACGCGGGCGGGTCGCCGGTGGTGGCGGTGGTGTCGGTCGCGACGTCGGTGGTCGCGGTCGGGTCGGTGGTGGTCGTGGCCGAGGTGTCGCCGGTCTCGGGCACGGCGGTCGTCGGGGCGGCGGTGGTGTCGTCGGGGGCGGTCGTCGGCGGGGTGGTGTCGTCGCCGGTCGTGATCTCGGTGGTGGCCGGCTCGCCGCTCGTGGGGGCGGTCGAGGTCGCGGGCGCCGTGGCCGTCGTGGTCGCGTCGGCGCCGCCGTCGTCGGGGTCCTTGCAGGCGAGCAGCACGAGCGCGGAGGCGAGGCAGCGGGCGAGGCGTGGCGACATGCGGGGC
Source organism: Myxococcales bacterium (assembly GCA_016793465.1). The sequence goes on along the minus strand of JAEUJW010000049.1, from coordinate 19,279 downwards.
ATCCTGGCACGAACGGCCGCGCGCAGGCACGCGGGTTCAGGTCGGGGGATCGAGGGCCGCGAGCAGCCAGGTGCGGGCGGTGTCGGCTTCGTCGTCGCGCTCGGGTCGGTCCCACTCGGACTCGGCGAGGGCGCGGAGGGCGGCGCGGGCGGCGGGGTCGGGGGTGGCGGCGAGGCGGGTGTCGAGCGTGAGCGACTGCAGGTGGAGCTCGCGGAGCTCGCGGTAGACCGCGAGCCACTCGGCGTCGGGCAGGCGGGTCCACAGGGGGAGGCAGGCGAGGAAGCGGGCGTGGTCGTCGGCGTGCATGGCCGTGTCGATGTCGGCGGCGCGCGGGCCGGCGGCGGCGATCAGGGCGGCGATCAGCTCGTCGCGGGCGGCGGGGTCGGGGCAGGCGGCGTGCCGCAGGCGGCTGATCGTCGGGTGGATCTGGCAGTGGTAGCTGCGGTCGTCGTCGAGGAGGCGGGCGACCAGCGCGGGGTGCAGCGCGCGGGCGGCGGACAGGCGGGCGACGAGCTCGCGGTCGAGGCCGCGGAGGTCGTCGCGGGCCAGCAGGGCGGTCAGCGTCGGGTGGAGGTGCGGGGCGGCGGCCGCGTGCTCGGGGGTGAGGACGGCCAGCAGGTCGTGCCAGGCCATGCTGCCGTCGAGGCCGGCGAGGTTGAACAGCTCGAGGGCGCGCTCCAGGACCTCGGCGGCGCGCGGGGCCGGCTCGCGGGCGCGGAGCACCGCCCGCACGGCCTCGCGCAGCAGGGCGAGGTCGACGGCCGCGGGCTCGCGGGCGCGGAGCTCGCGGTCGACGGCGACGGCGGCGAGAAAGCGCGTGAACTCGGGCGGGACGTCGGCGGGGGCGGAGGCGCTCGCGGACATGTCCTCGGGGGCAGGTACGCGGGAGGTGTCCCCCGGGGCAGGTGCGCGGGAGGTGTCCCCCGGGGCAGGTGCGCGGGAGGTGTCCCCCGGGACAGGTACGGTGGAGGTGTCCCCCGGGACAGGTGCGCGGGCGGGGCGGCGGGCGGGGGGCTCGGGGGTGAGGAGGGCGAGCTGACGGGCGACGTCGGCGGCGGCGAGGCGGTGGAGCCGGCCGCCGCCGGGGCGGGCGAGCGCGGCCTCGTCGCCGAGGCGGGCCAGCCACGCGCGGGCGTGCTCGCTGCCGTCGTGGGTCATGCGCTGGGCGAGGCGGCGGCGCATCGGGGTGGGGCCGCGGCGGTGGACGTGGAGGGTCCAGCGGCCGGGGGTCCAGTCGACGGGCTCGACCTGCGGGGCCAGCCAGGGCGCGAGCAGGGCGGTCGGCGCGGGCAGGTGGAGCAGGAGCTCGGCGAGCTCGCCGAGCGGCGAGTCCTCGGGGGCGGGCAGGTGGACGTGGGTGGCGTGGGGGCCGGCCTGGCGCACGAGGGCGGCGAACAGGTCGGCGGAGTCGGACAGATCGGGGCGGGCGCGCCACAGGCCGCGCAGGATCGGCAGGACCTGCGGCGCGGGCTGCGGGCGCTGGACCAGGCGGGTCAGCCAGGTGGCCCCGAGGCCAGGTTCGAGGGGACATGGCCGAAGGGCCAGGGAGAAGCGGGCCGCGAGGTGGAGGGCGACGGTCTGGGCCAGGCGGCCGCGGCGGCCCTGGAGCGCGGCGACGACGGCGGCGGGGTCGGGGGCGCGGGCGTGGGCGGCCACGGCGGCGGCGCGGACGTCCCACTCGGCGTGGCCGCGGCAGTCGTGGCACGAGGGCGAGTGGCCGAGGATCCAGGCCCACACCTCGTCGAGCACGGCGCAGGCCGCCAGCAGCTCGCCGACGGGGAGCAGGCCGAGGTGGCGGCCGATCTGGGTCGTGCGGTGCTCGAGGCCGTGGTCGTCGAAGCGGGCGACGTCGCGGGGGGCGCGGGCGACGGCGGCGAGCCAGGCGCGGGCCACGGCGGCGGACGAGGGCGCGTGCTCGAGCGCGTCGGCGACGTCGTTGCGGGCGCTGGAGAGGTCGGGGAAGGCGGCGACGGCCTGCAGCAGGGCGGGCGCGCCGGCGCGGGCGCTGCGGCGCAGGTGCACGAGGGCGAGGCGGGGGTCGTTGCGGGCGAGGCGGGCGAGGGCGCGGCCGTGGTGCTCGGCGAGCAGGTCGCCCGGGCCCTCGGCGGCGCTGCCGGTGGTGCGGTCGACGAGGTCGGCGGCGAGGGCGACGTCGCCGCGGGCCCAGGCGTCCCAGGCGTGGAGGTAGCGCAGGCTCCACGCCTCGAGTCGGTGCGGGGTGGGGCGGCCCATGCGGGTGAAGTAGCCGGCGAGGGCGGCGAGGTCGTGGCGGCCGGGGCCGGTCCAGGCGACGGGCTGGTCGTCGTACCAGAAGCCGGGGTGGACCTCGGCGGGGGCGCCGGCGTCGGCGAGGGCGAGGCCGCAGTCGGCGGCGAGGGCGCGGCAGAACTCGCCGACGAGCTCGCCGAGGCCGGGCAGGCGGCGGTCGGCGTAGAGGCGGTAGCCGAGCAGGGTGAACGCGGAGGACACGGCCAGCAGCTTGCGCGCGACCACGGCGCCGCGGGCGTCGCGGACGTAGAGCACGCGCTTGTTGGGGTCGACGGCGTTGAGCACGGCGGAGTCGGCGTTGAAGCCGTCGGCGAGCGAGAGGCAGGTGCCGAACGGGATGCCCATGCGCAGGGCCTCGAGCGGGTCGTCCTCGAGGGAGATCGCGAGGCGCTGATCGTCGAGGTCGAGCGCCCGGCGGCGCGGGGCCAGCCAGGCGTCGACGCGCATGTGCTCGCCGGCGCGGGCGATCCACGCCTGGCCTTGCGGCGTGGCCGCGGCGATCGGCCGGCCGGGGTGGGCGACGGCGAAGCGCAGCAGGCGGGTCAGCAGGCCGCGGTTGCGCGCCGACTCGCCGAGCCAGAAGCGGACCGCGTCGCGCCACGCGGGGGTCAGCGCGGGCGGGGCGACGCCGAGGGCCTCGCCGAGCAGCTCGCGGAGGACGGCGTCGAGGCGGCGGGCGAACGCGCGGGCCTGCAGGGCCTCGCAGCGCTCGGCCAGGCGGCGGCGGGTCCACGCCGGATCGGCGTGCTCGCTGGCGGCGAGCTCGGCCGCGAGGGCGGCGAGGCGGCGGTCCTGCTCGGCGGTGCGGTCGGACCTCGTGAGCAGCCAGTCGCGCTGGCGCAGCAGCTTCGGCAGGCGCCCCAGGTCGCGGCGCAGCGTGTTCGAGAGGGCGACCGGCTCGCCGGCGAGCTCGCACAGGTGGCAGTAGCGGTCGAGCAGGGCCGGGTCGCCGAGCCAGGCGGCGAATTCGGGGAAGCGCTCGCGGCCGCGGCCGGCTGGCGCGTGGGACAGGTCGGCGAGCAGGGCCTCGGCGCGCCGGGGGCGGGCGGCGAACAGGCCGAGGGTGGCGCGCAGGCGGGCCAGGTGGGCCTCGGGGTCGCGCTCGTCGGGGGCGTGGTGCTCGATCAGGCAGTGTGCGAGCAGGGCCAGGCCGCCGCGGTGGCTGGCGTGCAGGCGGGCGAAGTGGTCGGGCTCCAGCTCGAGGTCGACGCCGAGGCGCTGCTTGTAGTGGGGGACCAGGCGGACCAGCCAGTCGGCGTAGGCGGTCGCGAGGGTCACGTCGCCCTGGAGGCCGGCGAGGCGGTCGTGCTGCGCGTGGGCGATGACCTGCTCGAGCAGCGCGGGCGGGAAGCCGGCGGCGACCCACGGGGCGACGGCGGCGCGGGTGGACGGCTCGAGCGGGAGGCGCAGCAGCCACAGGGCGCGCGGCAGGCTGAGGCCGGGCGGGAGCTCGCCGGCCTCGCGCAGGCGGGTGGTCGCCAGCTCGAGCGCGTCGGGGTCGATGACGGGCGGCGGCTCGGCCGGGTCGGGGGCGAACGCGAGGGCGTAGGCGGTGAGGGTGCGGCGCAGCTCGGCGAGGCGCCGCGGGCTGCGGGCGCCGCCGAGGCCGCGGATCAGCGGGGCCGCGCGCGCGCGCACGCGGGCGGCCAGGGCCTCGCTCGCGGCCGGGCCGAGGCTGACCGGAGGGACAGGTGAGTCGGGGCTGTCCGCAGGGACAGGCGGATCGCCGTGGCTCGGCGCGGCGGCGGCGGGCCAGGCGAGCAGGTCGCGGAGCACGAGGTCGAGGCGGCGGTCGGCGGCGCGGCCGGGGCGGGCCAGGCGGGCGACGGCGCGGGCGGCGGCGTCGACGGTGACGGCGAGGGCCGAGGGCTCGCGCGGGGCGGCGAGGTCGCGGAGGCGGCGGACCAGCGCGTCGACGCGGCGGGCGGCCTCGCGGCGGCGGCGCGGGCCGAGCGCGGCGCTGCGGTCGATCCAGTCGGCCAGCGCGGCGGCCGCGGCCGGACCGTGCACGGCGGCGACGAGCGTCGCGGGCCAGTCGTGGAGGTCCGCGCCGTCGGACCGCGTCTGCAGCGCCGCGGTGAGGCCGGCGAGGCGAGCTTCTTGCATTGCGAGCCAGCCGGCGTCGAACGGTCCGTGGCTGCGGAACAGCCGCGGAGCGCCGCGCACGACGGCGAGCCAGTCGACGAGCTCGAGGGCCTTCAGGTCTCGATGGGCGCGGGCGAGGAAGGCGGGGGTGAGGTGATGCGGTTCACGACGCAGCGACAGGGTGGCGAGCAGGGCCGGCAGGGCGGGCAGGTGGGTGCGTGCGAGGTCGACGGCGACGAACGGCGCACGCACGCCGGCGATGTCGAGCAGCACCGGACCCTCGGCGGTGGGCACGAGGGCGCCGACGAGGCGCTCGAGGTTGCGGATCCGCCGCTGGAGCTCCTTGATGAGGTCGCCGGCCTTGGCCACGCGGACGCGATTATCCGCGAATTTCGCGGGCGTGCGCGGGCTACTCGCGTTCCGGACGTCGGTCCGGACGGGCGGCGAGGACCAGGTGCGAGGCGACCGAGCGGCGGGCCTCGGCGACGGCGCCCAGGATCGTGCGGGCGTGGGCGAGGAAGCGCTGGCCCGCGGGCAGCAGGCGGACGCCGCGCGGGGTCCGCTCGAACAGCGGGACGCCGAGCTCATGCTCGAGGTTGCGGATCTGCCGGCTGAGCGGCGGCTGCGAGACATGGAGGCGCCGGGCCGCGCGCCCGACGTGCTGCTCCTCGGCGACGGCGACGAAGTAGTCGAGCTGCGTGAGGCTCACCCGGGCATCGTAGAGACGGTCCGGACGCGCGAGCAAGGGCCGATACCAAAAAGGTATCGCGGGGTCAGGTGAGAAGAAGCGGCGAAACCGCCCCAAACAACCCCGGCGCTCGGCGACCGCCGGCCCTGTAGGCGAGGGATGCACGTGCGCCTGACGGGTCCGGAGGAGGCGGCGGCGGCGATGCTTAAACGGTATTGGCGCGCGCCGGCGGTGATGCGGCACGGTCGGCGGGTGGTGACCATCTACGGAGCACAGGAGATCGCGGCGATCCGCCGCGCGAGTCGGGCGGCGGCGGAGACCCTGAGGACGATCGGCGAGCGCCTGGCGCCGGGCGTGTCGACGGCGCAGATCGACCGCTGGGTCCGCGAGGACACGGCGCGCCGCGGCGGGCGCCCGAGCCAGCTCGGCTACCGCGGGTTCCCGGCGAGCGTGTGCACCAGCCGCAACGCGGTGGTCTGCCACGGGGTGCCGCGCGAGGAGGACGTGCTGCAGGACGGCGACATCGTCAACGTCGACGTGACCACCGAGCTCGGCGGGTTCCACGGCGACACCTCGGCGACGTTCTGCGTCGGCTCGGTGAGCGCGGAGGCGCGGGCGCTGGTCGAGACGACCCGCAGGGCCCGCGACGCCGGCGTCGCGGCGGTGCGGCCGGGCGCGCGGCTCGGCGACGTCGGGGCGGCGATCGTGAAGATCGCCGAGCGCGCGGGGCTGTCGGTGGTGACGGCCTTCACGGGCCACGGGATCGGCCGCAGCATGCACGAGGCGCCGCAGGTGTCGCACAGCGGGCGCGCCGGCACGGGGCTGCGGCTGCGGCCGGGCATGGTCTTCACCGTCGAGCCGATGCTCAACCTCGGGGCGCCCGACGTGGTGATCCTCGACGACGGCTGGACGGTGCTGACGGCCGACGGCAGGTGGAGCGCCCAGTTCGAACACACGCTGTGCGTGACGAGCGACGGCGTCGAGGTGCTGACCTGAGGCTCGGGTGGCCAACGGGCGGACCGGGTGGCCAACGGGCGGGACACCGGTGAGCGTCAGGGCGGCGCAAGTCCGCGAAACGAATGATCGCGGGCGAGGCACGCGACGCGCACATGCGCGGGCATGGCAGTGTTCCGCAACAACAAGACATCCGAAGCATCCACCCCGGCCCCCGAGCGCTCGCAGATCATCAAGGCGATCGACGCGATCGTGCAGCGGTTCGGCAAGGGGGCCATCATGGCGCTCGGCGGCGACCCCGGCGAGCGCCCGAAGTACGAGGTCATCTCGACCGGCTCGCTCAACCTCGACAAGGCGCTCGGGCTCGGCGGGCTGCCGCGCGGGCGCATCGTCGAGATCTACGGGCCGGAGTCGTCGGGCAAGACGACGCTGATGCTGCACACCATCGCCGAGGCGCAGAAGCTGGGCCTGGTCTGCGCGTTCATCGACGCCGAGCACGCGCTCGACGTCAAGTACGCGGCGGGGCTCGGGGTCAACCTGGCCGACGTGCTGATCTCGCAGCCGGACTGCGGCGAGCAGGCGCTCGAGATCGTCGACACGCTGGCCCGCACCGGCGGCGTGGGCCTGATCGTCGTCGACTCGGTGGCGGCGCTGATCCCCCGCGCCGAGCTCGAGGGCGACATGGGCGACCAGCACCTCGGCCTGCAGGCGCGGCTGATGAGCCAGGCGATGCGCAAGATCTCCGGCGTGGCCCACCAGACCGGGACCATGATCGTGTTCATCAACCAGCTGCGCCAGAAGATCGGGGTGACGTTCGGCTCGCCGGAGACGACCACCGGCGGCAACGCATTAAAATACTTCGCGAGCGTGCGGCTCGACATCCGCCGCATCGCCACCGTGCGCGACGGCGAGGAGGCGGTGGCCTCGCGCGCCCGCGTGAAGGTCGTCAAGAACAAGTGCGCGCCGCCGTTCGCCGAGGCCCAGTTCGAGGTGGCCTTCGGCACCGGCATCAACCGCGACGCGGAGGTGCTCGACTGGGCGCTCGAGCGCGGGGTGATCGTCAAGGCGGGCAGCTGGTTCTCCTACGGCGACGTGCGCGTCGGCCAGGGCCGCGCCAACACGCTGCAGTGGATCAAGGAGCACCCCAAGGAGCAGGCCGAGCTGCTCGCGCGGGCGATGGCCGACCTGACCGTGACCGGCGCGTGCACGCGGGTGACCGAAGAAGCGGCGTGAGCCGCTACCCGGGGGCCGGCCGCCGCCTGCGCGGTGGCCGGCCGCTTCGCGCCGAGATCGGAGGGGCGTCATGTATGCGGAGCGGGTGGCGCTCTGTCGGCGACTGGAAGAGATGCGCGGCGGCGAGGTCGTCACGTTCGTGGCGGAGGGCGCGTGGGTCGTCGCCGGGAGGCTCGGGATCGCCGCGCGCGGTCAGAGGGCGGCGGCGGCGTGGTGGAAGGCGGGGCGAATTTTTAATATGGCCGGGTTGTCGCGGGTGGGGTGGACGCGGTTGGTCAGGAGGACGGCGATCAGCGGGCCGCGGCGGTCGGGCGGGGTCGGGTCGATCCACACGCTCGTGCCGGTGTAGCCGGTGTGGCCGGCGGCGGCCGACGACAGGGCGGAGCCGGCGGAGCCGCTGCCGTCGAGGTTCGGGCTGTCCCAGCCGAGGCGGCGGGTCGAACCTGGCACTTCGGACAGGTGGCTGATGAAGGCGCGGCGGACCGGCTCGGCGAGGCCGGGCAGGCCGCCGACGAGCCAGGCGTGGGCGACCTCGAAGACGGCGGCGGCGTCGCCGAACAGGCCGGCGTGGCCGGCGACGCCGCCCATGACGAAGGCGTTGTCGTCGTGGACCTCGTAGTGGGCGACGGTCGCGGGGCGGCGGCAGGCGAACCACGTCGGGGCGCCGGCGGGGTGGAGCGCGGGATCGTAGACCTCGGTGGGCACGACGCGGCCCTGCTGGGACGACGACGGGCCGCGGGCGGCGGCGAGGCGGTGGAAGCCGAGGCGCGGCACGGGGCCGCCGTCGAGGCCGAGCGGCCAGGCCACGCGGTTGGCGAAGGCCTGGTCGAGCGGCTGGTCGAGGACCCGCTCGAGCCAGGCGCCGAGGATCATAAAGCCGAGGTCGCTGTAGATCGCGCGGGCGGCGAGCGGGTACTCGGGCGGGGTGTTGCACACGCGGCGGAGCACGCGGTCGGCGGCGTCGGGGCGGCCGCCGGGCGGGCCGAGGTCGGCGAAGTACTCGCGGTGGGCGGGCAGGCCGGCGCAGTGGGCCAGCAGGTGGCGCAGCGCGGCGCCGGGGCAGGCCTGCGACCACGGGGCGGGCACGGGGGAGTCGAGCGCGAGCAGGCCCTCGGACACGGCGACGGCGGCCAGCGTGGTGGTCGCCAGCACCTTGGTCAGCGAGGCGAGGTCGTAGACGGAGTCGCGGGCGACCCCGCGGAAGGCCTCGGGCAGGCCCTCGCGGGTGGCGAAGTGGCCGTGGGCCTCGTGGTAGAGGGTGGCGCCGTCGCGCCAGACGAGGGCGACGGCGCCGGGGAAGGCGGCGTCGCGCACGGCGCCCTCGAGCAGGTCGAACAGGGCGCGCCGCGGGTCGGGGATCACGCGCGCAGCTTGCCCGAGCGGCAGCGCCGGAGGTAGCGAGAAAGCGCGGGGAGCGTGGCGCCTGCGAGAGCGCGACGGGGACAGACCGCGGAGGAGCAGCACACGTCGAGGAGCAGCGGAGCGAGGGCGGCGGGTTGGGCCTTGCGCGAGGAGGGCCCGGCTGGTAGGTGGGCGGGCGATGGCTCAGGACACGGTCGAGGCGATGCGGCGGCGGATCATCGTGGCGCTGGACGTGGCCGACGGCGACGCGGCGGAGGCGGTGGCGCGGCGGCTGCGAGGCTCGGTCGGTTTAATCAAAGTGGGGCTCGAGCTGTTCGTCGCCGAGGGGCCGGCGGTGGTGCGGCGCCTGCGGGCGGCGGTGCCGGAGCTCGACGTGTTCCTCGACCTCAAGCTGCACGACATCCCCAACACGATGGTCGGGGCGATCCGCGCGGCGCGCTCGCTCGGCGCCCGCTTCGTGACCGTGCACGCCGGCTCGGGCGTGGCCCACCTGCAGGCCTGCGTCGACGCGGCGGGGCCGGAGCTCGGCGTGCTCGCGGTGACGGTGCTGACCAGTCAGGACGCCGCGGCGTGCGTCGAGGCCGGGCACACGCGCGGGCCGTCCGAGCTGGTGGCCGTGCGGGCCCGCTGCGCGCGCGCGGCCGGGTGCGCCGGGGTGGTGTGCAGCGGGCAGGAGCTGGCGGTGGTGCGCGAGCCGGCGGCGGGGCTGGTCACGGTGGTGCCGGGGATCCGGCCCGCGGGCGGCGAGCTCGGCGATCAGAAGCGGGTCATGACGCCGGGCCAGGCGATCGCGGCGGGGGCGTCGTACCTGGTGATCGGGCGGCCGATCGTCGCGGCGGCCGATCCGGTGGCCGCGGCCGGGGCGATCGCGCGGGACATGGCGGACGGCGACGCGGCCTTGCGGCGGGCGTTCGCGCCGCTGCGCGGCGAGGCCTGAGGCGGGTCGAAGGGCCGCGCGAGGGACGTGTCGACCCGTGCCCGGTGATGAGCGGAGTCGCCGCGTGCCGGGTCTTCGCTCGCGCGCTCGAGCCTGGGGATCTCGTCAGGTGCGTCGCCTCCGGCGGACCGCGCGAATCGCGGGCGTCCCATTGGCGCATGTCACACGTCGCGGTGGTCGAGGTCGGATGAACGCTGTCGCACGGGGACGGCGGTTGCGTGTCAGGGAAAACCCTGACAGGGTGCTCTCTCGTCGTGACGGAGATCGGACGCTATCGCATCCAGACCGTGGCCGAAATGACGGGGGTCTCGGCCGCCACCCTGCGCGCCTGGGAGCGACGCTACGGGATACCCGCGCCGCAGCGGACGGCCTCGGCGTACCGCCTCTACAGCGATCGTGACATCGAGATGATCCGCCGGGTCCGCGAGCTGTGCGAGGGAGGGGTCGCCCCGGCGCAGGCGGCCGAGATGGTGCGGGGGGGCCGGGGCGGGCGCGAGGAGGCCGTCCGCATCGAGGCCGACACCACGGAGCTGGCGATCCGCAACATCCTCGCGGCGGTCGAGCGCCTCGACGCCGACATGATCGAGGCGGCGGTGCGCATGGCCATGTACTCCGGCCCGACGACCTCGCTGTTCGACCGCGTGTACGGGCCGGTGCTCGCCGAGGTCGGCGAGCGCTGGTCGGCGGGCACGATGAACGCGGCCCAGGAGCACCTGGTCAGCGAGGTCGTCGGCTCGGCGCTGCGGGACGTCCTGCGCCTCAGCCGCCCCGTCCGCCCGTCGCACAGCGTGGTGCTGGCCTGCTTCGCCGACGACGAGCACGTGCTGCCGCTGCTCGGCGCGGCGCTGACGCTGACCGAGTGGAACATGCGCACGGTGGTGCTGGGGGCGCGGACGCCGGCGGCGGCGATCGCCCATGTGGTGGCCGAGATCCGGCCGGACCTGGTCGGGCTGTCGATGACGGTGCCGATCGAGCCCGAGCGCGCGGCGCCGATGCTCGAGGAGTACGCCGTCGCCTGCGGCACGACCCCGTGGCTGGTCGGCGGCCAGGCCGCGGGCGCGCTACACGAGCTGATCGCGGTGGCCGGCGGGGTCGTGGCCCCGGACAGCCGGGCCCGCCTGCGCGCGACCATCGAGCGCCTGACCGACGTCCGCCTGGGCGAGCGGACCGCGCCGCCGGCGCGCGCGAGCTGAGGCCGGCCTCAGTCGCCGCGCAGCCAGCCGCGCTGCAGCGCGTACTGGACCAGCTGCGCGCGCGAGCGCAGGCCGAGCTTCTCCATGGCGCGGGCCTTGTAGGTCTCGACGGTCTTCACGCTGAGGCCGAGGCGGGCGGCGATCTGCTTGTTGCCGAAGCCCTCGGCGATCAGGCGCAGGACCTCGGCCTCGCGCTCGCTGAGCTCGGGGCCGCCGCTCGCGCCGCCGGACCCGGCGAGCTCGGCGGTCGCCTGGGCGGCGAGCGTCGGGTCGAGGTAGGTCTCGCCGAGCGCGACCCGCCGCACCGCCCGCAGCAGCTCGTCCGCGGCCGTGCGCTTCAGCAGGTAGCCGCTGGCGCCGGCCGCCAGCAGCTGGCGCAGGTAGGCCAGCTCCTCGTGGGCCGTCAGCACGACCACGCGGATCGCGGGCCAGCGCGCGCGGATGCGGCGGGTCGCCTCGGCCCCGCCGGCGCCGGGCATCGAGACGTCCATGACGACGACGTCGGGCTGCAGCTCGGCCGCGGCGGCCACGGCCGCGTCGCCGTCCTCGGCCTCGCCGACCACGCAGACGTCCGGGTCGGCCTCGAGCAGGCTGCGCAGGCCGGCGCGCACGACCACGTGGTCGTCGGCGACGAGCACGTGGACGCGGGTCACGCCGCGCCGCCCTCCGCCAGCGGGATGGTCACGAGGACGGTGGTCCCGTGCCCGGGCTCGGCCTCGATCTCGAGCTCGCCGCCGACCAGGTCGACGCGCTCGCGCATGCCGAGCAGGCCCAGGCGGTCGGTCGCGGCGCCGGGGTCGAAGCCCACGCCGTCGTCCTCGACCACGAGCGACACGACCCCCGCGGGCCGCCGCACGAGCACGCCGACGCTGGTCGCCGCGGCGTGCTTGGCCACGTTGGTGAGCGCCTCCTGCACCACCCTGTAGATGGTCGTCTCGACGTCGGGGGGCAGGCGGCGGTCGGAGTCGCCGGAGCTGTGGAAGCTGGCCGTCACCCCGGTGCGGCCCGACCACTCGAGCACGAGCTGCGAGAGGGCGGCGTCGAGGCCGAGGTCGTCGAGCGAGGTGGGCCGCAGGCGCACGGCCAGCGAGTGGACCTCCTTGCCGAGCGCCGCGGCGATGGCCTGGGCCTCGGCCAGCTGGGCGGCGGCCGGAGGCGGCAGCACGCCGGCGTTGTCGATGGCCTTGAACGCCATCGACAGCCCGGCCGTCAGCTGGCCGATCGTGTCGTGGAGGTCCCGTGCGACCCGCTGGCGCTCGACCTCCTGGGCCTCGCCGAGCCGCCGCGTCAGCTCGCGGCGGCGCTTGATCTCCGCGGCGAGGGCGGCGGTGCGCTCGGCGACCCGGCCCTCGAGCGCGTTGTTGGCCCGCCGCAGGGCGGCCTCGGCGCGGGCGCGTTCGTCGGCCTCCTGGCTGTGCGAGACGATGATCGCGGCGGCCCGCGTGACCACGGCCGCGACCCCGAGGTCGCGCGGCGTCGCCTCGCGCGGCTCGCGGTGGTACATGGCGAACGTGCCGACCATCTTCCGGCTGGTCGTCTCGATGGGGAACGACCAGCAGGCGCGGAAGCCGGTGCGCTCGGCCAGCGCGAGCCACGGTTCCCACAGCGGGTCGGCCCGTACGTCGGGGGTGATGATCGGCAGGCTGGTGTGCATGGCCAGCCCGCACGCCGGCGAGTCGGGGCCGACCTTGAAGCCGTCGACGCCGGCGGCGTACTCCTCCGTCATGCCGACCACGTGGCGCAGCGCGGCGCCGGCGGGGTCGACGAGGTAGAAGGCGCAGCGGGTGCCGTCGCCGGCCTGGGCGGCCATGGTGCGGACCAGCACCCCGAGCGAGTCGGCCAGCGGCGCGCCCTGGACGGCGGCCTGGAGCGCCTCTTTCTGGCCGGCGAGCCAGCTCTCGCTGGCCCGCAGGGCGTCCTCGGCGCGGGCCCGCTCGAGCCGCGAGAACACGTTGCCGGCGATCTCCCGCAGCAGCTCGACGTCGCTGTCGCGCCAGGCGTGGGGCGCGTCGTCGAGGACGACCAGGACGAACCGCCAGCGACCGTCGCGGTGCAGCGGCGCCGCGATGCACGAGCGCAGGCCGACCGCGGTGAACGCCCCGGCGTGCACGCGCGGGTCGGCGCGCGCGTCGTCGACGATCAGCGGCTCGCCCGCCTGCAGCGACGTCAGCGCCGCGCCGCCGAGGAAGTCGCGGGTCCGCCGGGGCCTCGCTGGCCCCGGCGCGCCCGAGGCCACCCAGCTGGCCACGGGGTTGGCCGACTCGAAGTCGTCGGTGAACTCGGCGAAGGTGCACTGCTTGACCTCGAAGTGGCGGCCGATGCGTTCGCCGACGACCTGCATGGTGGCCTGCACGGTGTCGAGCCCGACGAGGTCGGTGGTGATCGCGGCCAGCAGCGCCTGGTCGCTCTCGCGGCGCTTGCGCTCGCTGATGTCCTCGTACAGCAGGGCGAAGCGGTCGCCGCCGCGGGGGTAGGCGTGGTAGTCGAACCACCGCCGGAGCACCTCGGTGTGGTGCTCGAAGCGCGTCGGCCGGCCCGTCTCGACCACCCGCGCGTAGTGCTGCAGCAGCCCGGGGTCGAGGTTCGGCCGCAGCTCGGAGCCCCGCCGTCCGATCACCGCGGCGACCGGCAGGCCGACGTGGCGCTCGAACGCGGGGTTGAGCTCGAGCACGCGGTAGTCGACGACCCGGCCGGAGGCGTCGCGCACCAGCTCGCACAGGGCGTAGCCCTGGGTCATCGTCTCGAACAGGGTGCGGTACTTCTCCTCGCTGGCGCGCAGGGCGGTCTCGGCGCGCCCGCGCTCGGCCGCGTCGCGCACGCGGACGGCGACCTCGCGGATCAGCTGGACCTCGGCGTCCGTCCAGCGCCGCGGCTGGCGGTGGTGGACCGCGAAGTCGGCGCTGCGCCGGCCGTCGCGCAGCAGGAACACCGCGACGAACGCGGCGATGTCGGCGCCGAGCATGCCGCGGCGTTCGTCCGCGGTGAAGCGAGGGTCGGCGCGCACGTCCTCCACCACCATCTGCTCGTGCTCGAAGATCGCGCGCTGCCAGGCCTCGCCGCGGTCGTCGAGGGCGCCGCGGGTCAGCGGGTCGACGCCGTCGGCGTGGCCGGCCTCGGCGACGAACTCGCCGCCGCCGATCTCGTAGTAGTTGACGCGGCTGACGCCGAGGCGGCGGCCGAGCAGCACGCACGCGGTCTGCTTGATGTCCGCGGACGCGGTCAGCGGGCGCAGGGCGTCGCTGAGGTCGAGCAGGAAGGCCTGGCGCTCCTCGTCGGAGCGCAGCGCGTCGACGGCGCGCTGATGGTCGGTCACGTCGCGCGGCCCGGTCACGGAGGCCGCGAGCATATCAAGCGCGCGCGACGGGTCCAGTCGACGTCTGCGGGCCGCGATCAAAAATTGTAGCGCTGGTTGTCGGGGTCGAAGTCGGCGTCGCGGAGGCCGACGTTGATCCTGAGGTCGCGGTACTCGTAGTCCTCGAGCAATTGGTCGCGGGCGTCCCACACCCGGACGCGGCTCGGGAGGTCGCTGGCGGTGAACATGCAGACCTCGACGTGGGGCGCGTAGTAGCCGTCGGCGGCGGCGAAGGTGGCGTCGAAGCAGCGGACTCTGGCGCCGTGGCGGTCGGACTCGCCGAGGTCGCGGATGTTCGCGCCGTCCTGCGGGCGCGACTCGGCCCGCTTCAGGTCGCGGACCAGCAGGGCGATGAGGTCGCCGAGGCTGCCCTCGGTGATCGGGTGGCGGTTGCCCTTCATGGCCAGGTTGCCCTTCGGGTTGAGGCTGACGGTCACGTCGGGGAACGAGCCGGGGTGGGCGATCAGCTTGTCGTCGTGCTTGCCGCGCACGTAGATGGCCTCCTGCCCGCGCTTCACCGCGCCGGTCCAGCGGGTGTAGATGCTAAACGGCTTGCGGAACTTGACCTGCATGGTCTCCTGCGCGAGCAGCTTGCCCTTCACGCGCTCGCGCCGGGTCATGGTCACGGTGTAGTCGCGGACCCTTGCCCAGGCGGCCTCCATGCGCAGGATGGCGGCCCGCGGGTCGACGGCGGGCGCCGGCTCGGCGGGCCGCTCGGCGGGGTCGGCCTCGACCGCCGCGCCGTCGACCGCGACGAACAGCGGGCCGTCGTAGGGGCGCGAGAGCACGAGGAGCAGGGCGAGCAGGGCCGTCGACATGGGCGGCGGGAGCCTAGCACGCGGGCCCACCGCAGCGTCCGCCGGCGGCGTGCGTTGGCCCCCGCGGCGCGGAGGAGGCGGACGGCGCGACGAGGGCCGCGAGCATGAGCCGTCGATCGGTGCGTGCGGCGATCGGTCGGTAGACACGAGGCGCCGATCGATCGGCGTCGGTGACGACCGAGTCGCGACGCCTCGGGGCGACGCGCGTGGCGGGTCGTCGGTCGCGAGCGGGGCAGCGTCACACGCTGTCGGCGGGATCTCGGTGCCGGCGGAGCCGTGTGGGGCGCCGGCGGTGGAGGTGGCAGCGCGGTCGAGCGGTTCCGCGGGCGGGTCGCGGCGGTGCGACGCGCGAGGCGCCTTGGAAGTCGGGCGGCGGGTGCGGTCGGACGCCGGGACGGCACGGCGGACGGGTGAGAGTTTGATGGCCGTGAGCCGTGCAATTACGTTCGCACGATGTTTCGGGCGGTTTCACGCGATGCGGAGGGTTGACGTGGCGGCACGGCTTGTTTTCCATGGTTGCGTGGATTGCCGGATAGGCGCGTTCGTTCGGGGTTTCTTTCTCGTGCTCGCGGTGGCGGGCTGTCACCGCGAGCAGTCGTCGGCTGCGCCGCAGGAGGAGGGCTGCACCGGCGCACGCTGCGTCGAGCAGGCCGAGGCCGCGATGTACTACGGGGACTTCATGGCCGCCCGCGAGCCGCTGGTCACGGCGTGCGAGCTGGGCGACGGGTTCCAGTGCGATCGCCTGGCCCAGCTGTGGCACCACGGCCAGGGCGGACCGGTCAACCTGGTGACCGCGGCCAAGTACTACGAGGAGGGCTGCGCCAAGGAGTTCCCGGAGGCGTGCGAGCGGCGGGCCTTGCTGGCGGCCGAGGGCAGCGAGCCGGCGGTCGAGCTCGACTATTGGATCAAGGCCTGCGAGGGCCGGCGGCAGATCGGCTGCGTGCGCGCGGGCCAGCAGCTGAGCGCCGGTCGCGGGGTCGACAAGGACATCGAGAAGGCGGTCTCGATCTACCAGTCCGGCTGCGACCTCGGCGACATCGACGGCTGCAACGGCGCCGGCGACCTGCTGCTCGCCGACCCGCGCGGCAAGGCCGACGCGAAGACGCGGGCGCTGGCGGCGTTCGTCAGCGCGTGCGTCGGCCACAGCGGCTACGGCTGCCTCAAGGTGGGCGTCGCCCTGCACAACGGCGTCGGCGCGCCGGTCGACCTCGAGAAGGCCCGCATGCACTTCACCAAGGCCTGCGAGTGGAACGAGGAGGACGGCTGCCACGCGGCCAAGCAGCTCGAGGGCTCGAAGGGCAGGCCGGTGGTGCTCGAGCTGACGTCGAAGGCGGAGCAGGTCGGGATCGCGGGGCTCGAGACGCGCATGATGACGTGCCGCATGAACGAGCAGGGGCCGACCGCGCTCGGCGACATGGTCGGACGCCTGGCGCGCTTCAAGGGCAAGCTCGACGAGTGCGCCGAGAACGGCGCGGCGGTGCGGGTGTCGTGGGAGTTCGAGCGCGGCAAGGTCAAGGAGGCGCGGGCCCGCGGCAAGGCCTACAAGACCAACAAGTGCGTGACCGACCTGCTGAAGAAGATGCGCATGCCGACGGTCGGCAACTGCGACGCGGTGCTGCTGCTCGGCGACCCCGAGGGCGCCAGCAAGTCGCTCGAGGCGCTGCAGGCCCGCATGAAGGCGGCCAAGGAGAAGGAGCAGGCCGGGCACATCCAGGTGTCGGAGGAGGACGAGTAGGCCGGCGCGGCGCTCGGCCTCACATGGCCTTGCAGATGAAGTCGACGCACTGCGCGCCCGGGGCGCAGTCCATCTGGGTCTGGCAGTTGAACAGGCACCCGGCCACCGCGTCGCAGTGCCCGGGGTAGCAGTTCATGGCGGCGCCGTCGCAGTTGCCGGACTCGTCGCAGGCGTAGGCGTTGTACACCGGCGTGGCGTTCTCGAAGCCGCACGAGCTCTCGCAGGTCGGCGGCTGGCTGTTGAGGTAACACAGCGTCGTGAGCGTGACGGCGGCGGCGGGCTGGCCCTGCTGGCAGTTGTGGCCGGGGTTGATGCACGGCTCCTGGCAGCCGACGATCTCCTCGCCCTGCAGCTGGCAGTCGTGCACGCACTGGCCGCCGGCGTCGCAGGTCGGCTGGGTGACGGCGTACCTGTAGCAGCGGCCGCTCTGCAGGCCGAACACGAGGTCGTGGCAGGCGGGCGGCGCGGCGTCGTCGCAGGGGCCGCCGGGCGGCCCGGGCACGCACTGGCCGGCCTGGCAGGCGCTGCACTCGCCGCAGTCGACGCCGACGCAGGGGTCGCCGGCGGTGGTGTCGGAGGTCGCGGTGGACGGGTCGGCGGTGGTCGTGTCGCCGGCGGTCGGGCCGACGCCGGTGTCCTGCGTGGTCGCGGCGGGATCTCCGGCGCTGCTGCCGGCGCTGCCGTCGTCCACGGTGGTCGCGCCGGTGTCGGGCGCGGGCGGACCGGTCGGGGCGGCGGAGGTGGTGTCGCCTGCGCCGGAGGGGGGCGCGGTGAGGGGCTCGTCATACGCGGGGTTCGGCGCGGTGCAGGCGGCGACGAGCAGGGCGGCGAACAGCGGGCGCATGACGCGGGCGGGCAGGATCGCACGGACTGGCGCGGCTGTCGCCTCCGCGATGGAAGGCCGCCTGGCGCGGGGACCGGCGCCGATCGTGCCGCGGGCACGGGCACACGGCGGGTTCGAAGAAACTGCGGGGCCGGGGGTGGCCCGCGGCGGACGATTTCTCTAGCGTGGTGGGTCGGAGGGCTGGGTTATGGGACGGCGGACGACGCGGCTGGTGGGTGCGCTGGTGTTGCTGGTGGGGTGCGGTGACAGCGGGGGGACCGAGACCTCGGTCGCCGGCACCACGGGCACGACCGGGCTGGTGGGGACGACGACGACGCCGGATCCGGACACGACCGCGCCGCTGCCGACGACGGAGCCGATGACGACCGACGCGCCGACCACCGCGCCGATGACGACCGAGGCGATGACGACCGAGGCGATGACGACGACGTCGACGACGACGGACGCGACGAGCTCGACCGGCCCCGACATGACGACCGGGGCGGCGCCGGTGTGCGGCGACGGCGAGCTCGAGCCGCCGGAGGAGTGCGACGACGGGGCGGGCAACGGCCCGGGCATGGCCTGCAACGCGGGCTGCCTGCTCAACGTGTGCGGCGACGGCGACCTCGGCCCGGGCGAGGCCTGCGACGACGGGGCGGGCAACGGCCCGGGCATGCCGTGCAACGCCATGTGCGCGGCCAACGCGTGCGGCGACGGCGACGTCGGCCCGGGCGAGGAGTGCGACGACGGGGCCAACAACGGCGACATGAACTCGTGCAAGTCGGACTGCACCAACGCGCTGTGCGGCGACGGCGTGGTCGGGCCGGGCGAGGGCTGCGACGACGGCAACCAGAACGACAACGACGAGTGCACCAACGCGTGCGCGCTGGCGACCTGCGGCGACGGGGTGGTCGCGCCGACCGAGGAGTGTGACGACGGCAACGCGGTCAACGAGGACGCGTGCACGGTCGCGTGCACCAACGCGGCGTGCAGCGACGGGTTCGTCCAGCCGGTCGCGCTCGAGGAGTGCGACGACGGGGTCGACAACTCGGACAACGGGTCGTGCACGACCGGCTGCAAGGACGCGGTGTGCGGCGACGGCAAGCTGTTCAACACCGACGGCGGGGTCGAGCAGTGCGACGCCGGGGCCGACAACGGCCCGGGCAAGGCGTGCAACGCGATGTGCCAGCTCAACGTGTGCGGCGACGGCGACCAGAGCCCGAGCGAGCAGTGCGACGACGGCGACAACGACGCCGGCGACGGGTGCTCGCCGATCTGCAACCTCGAGGGCTGCGGCAACACCATCGTCGACCCGGGCGAGGACTGCGACGACGGCAAGGACGGCGACAACGACGACGGCTGCACCGACGCCTGCAAGGCGCCGGTCTGCGGCGACGGCTTCGAGCAGCCGAGCCTCGGCGAGCAGTGCGACCTCGCCGGTCAGAACAGCAACACCGGGGCCTGCACGCTCGCCTGCAAGGACGCCGCCTGCGGCGACGGGCTGATCCAGGCCGGCGTCGAGCAGTGCGACGACGGGGCCAACAACGGCAACACCAAGGCGTGCAAGGCCGATTGCACGCTCAACGTGTGCGGCGACGGGTTCGTCGGGCCGGGCGAGGCCTGCGACGACGGCAACCAGAGCAACGACGACGCCTGCACCAACGTCTGCAAGACGGCGACCTGCGGCGACGGGTTCAAGCAGCCGGGCGAGGCCTGCGACCTCGGGATGAACAACAGCAACACCGGCATGTGCACGCTGGCCTGCAAGCTGCCGGCCTGCGGCGACACGTTCGTCCAGCCGAGCGCCATGGAGGAGTGCGACGACGGCAAC